>NZ_DASQCC010000001.1:0-91011 GCF_035634895.1 Actinophytocola sp.
CTCGTCGTTCAGCTTGTTGCTGTACCCGTGTTCAGCCGACTCGGCCTGCGCGTCGCCGTAGATCTTGTCGACGTCACCCTGCTGGTAGTCACCGGGATCCAGCTTGTACTTCTTGTAGTAGTCGCGAACCTCGGGCGGCAGACGACCCTCGTTCACATAGAACGGACCCTGGTCGTAGCCGCCGCCCTCATAGCCGTTGTACGAGGTCGCGTACCCCTGGTCACGAAGATAAGCCGCGTAGAGATGCTCCTTGGTGTCCGCGTCCACGTACGGATCGTCCAGAACCGACTTGACCTCGGACCAGGACTTGCTCACCGCTGGCCCCCGGGCTGGGTCACCGTGCTCGCGGCACCGGCCTCGGTCTCGTTGTAGCTGGACGCGTTGCCGCCGAGCTGGCCGGCGAAGGCGAGGAGGTTGTCACACATGGCCACCGAGCCGGCGCCGAGCTGGTCGATGGCGGCCGAGTAGTCCTTCTGCCAGGCCTGGTGGTCGGCGTGCTGCCCGAAGTCGGCGGCCTGGAGCTTGGTCGGCTTGACCTTGTCGACGTCGTCCTTGGCGTCCTCCGCCTTGGTGCTGATGGTCCGGCCGGACGACGACATCGAGCCCGTGTCGGTCTTGTAGCCGTCCGGTGCGTTCACCCCGGAGTTCGCGCTCGTCGGCGGCGTGTTCATGGTCGGCGGTCCCCCTCACGATCGTGCTGGCGCGGTTCGCCCGCATTGGACGCACGCGCGCGACGGTTGGTGCCGTCACATCTGCACACAGAATGTACCTATCCGCAGGTGGCGACGAGCACAACCGGGGAATTTGCTTCCGTTACCGCAGCCAGGTCCGCCCGGACATGTCGTCGTCCGCCTCGGGTCGCGGGGGTTTCCTGCGGACCGGTTTGTCCTGTTTGGGGGCGTCCTCGTCGTCCCGCGCGCCGAGCTTGAGCGTCCGGTTGGGCCGGGGCTCCTCCGTCGCCTGCGCCTCTTCTGGCCGGGGCTCGGGGTTGTCGACCGGTTCGGCCTCGGCTCGCTTGGTCTCGCGGGCCTGCTGGAACTCCTCGCCACCGAGGGAGAGCGTCGTCTTCGGCCTGGGGCGGGGCTGGTCCTCCGGCTCCGGCTGCTCGGCGGCTGGCCGCGCGGCATCCGCCTCGGCCTCGGCCTTTCGCTTGAGCGCGGCCGCGAGGTCCGCCTCCTCGCGCTCGAAGGCCGCCTTGGCCTGTTCGGCCAGCTCGGCGGCCTGCCGTACGTGGGCGTCGAGCGCGGCCTTGCTGGCCGTCGCGATCTCCTGGAGCCGCTTCCTGGCCGCCGCGTCGTCGATGTCGATCAGGGTCATGGCTACCGGTCGGTCCGCTCGTAGTCGTCGTTGCCGAGCACACCGTGCATGCTGTAGACGGGCTCGCCGGAGTCGAACAGGTCCCCGTGCACGCTCCAGCCGGAACCGGCACGGCCGCTGTCGCCGGCGCCACCGCCGGCCTGTGCGAGCACCGGCAGTCCACCGCCGGCCATGCCCGACGCGTCGTGCTGTGCGTCGTCCGGCGCGGCGGCAAGCACGGCCTCGCCGTCCGACTGGTGAGGCGCGAGCACGCCGGAGACCGAGCCGCGGGCGTCCTCCGACCAGGCAGCCTGCGGCGAGGTGACCTGGTCGCCGGCCGTCTGCGGCGTCGAGACCGGCTGGGCACCGGCGGTCACGTCCGGAGCCGGCCCGGCCGGCGCGCCGGGTACGGCACCGGTCTGGGTCGACGAGTCGGCGGGTGCCGCGGGAACGGGAGAGCCGTTGGTGTCCGTGCCCGGGACCGGGCCTGCCTCGGCGGGTGGCTGGGTTCCGGGCTGCTCGTCATCGGTGTCGGGGAAGTCGACCGTGTACGAGGCCGGCTTGCCGGTGCCGTCGTCGACGGTGAGCGTGATCTGGTCCGGTGCGAACAGCGGTCGTTCCGCGGTGATGGTGACGTCGCCGTCCTGGAGGACGCACTTGCCGTCGGTCCGGGCCGACACCTGCTCGACGCCCTCGGGCACCGGCTGCCCGTCGGTCGAGCGGGACAGGCCACTCGCGGCGTCGAAGTCGAGGTCGTAGGTCCTGGTGGCGCCGCTCGCGTCGGTGACCGTGAGGTTGACGTGGCCGGCACCCGCGTCGCTGACGCCGATCTTGCGGTCCCCGTCGTCGATCGTGACCGTGCTGGCGTCGGCGGCCGGATCCGTCGCCTCCGCCGGATCCGTCGCCTCCGCAGGCGGGGCGACGGCGGTGTTCGGTGCCTGCTCGGGCGCCGGTTCCGGCGCGGGGGTGGTGGCCGGGTCGGCGATCGGCTCGGTCTGCGCACCGCTGTCCGGGTAACCACCGCCGCCGGTGTCGCCGCCCGGGTAGCCGCCGGTCTCGCCGCCACCGGGCGCCGGCTGTCCGCCGCCCGCGGCGCCGACGACCCGCAGGCTGCTGAACGCCTGCGACTGGGCCAGCGCGTGCACGTTGTCCACGGCGACCTTGAGGACGTCCTTGACGTTCTCCTTGAAGTCGTCCGTGGCGCCACACCAGTCACGAACGATCGTGCGGATCTTCTCGCGGCCTTCCTTGCCGGCCTTCACCAGGTTGTCGTACATGATGTGGACCCGTTCGAGGTTGTATTCGCACGGGTCGGCCTCGCAGACCGACAGCTGGTGGGACGTCGCGAACCGGCCCTTGAGCACGGGGGCGACCTCGCCGTCGTTCTTCTTGCAGCTGAGCCAGTCGTCGACGCCTCCGGTCGGGCACACGTTCGCCAGGTGCTCGCCGGTCCGTTCGTCCATCTTGTGCCACTGCTCCGGCGGGGACATCTCCCTGAAGCTCAGCGTCTGCTCGGTGGCGTTGGCGTAGTCCTGGTACATGGACCTGGCCTGGGTCATCGCCTCCAGCAGGATGCCGCCGACCTTCGTCGCACCCGCGGCGTACGCGTCGAGCGTCGTCCTGACCTTGTCCATCGCGGTCTTGAACGCGTCGAAGGAGTCACCCGACCACTGCGCGGAAACCGCCGTGACGTTGGCGTCGATGGCGGCCGAGAGATTCTCGAGCGCCTTGCCGAGCCCGTTGAGCGCCGCGGCGTCCTGCTCGACGCGGCCCCAGTGAAGGTCGAGGATCTCGCCGCGCTTGCTCATGGCGATGTTCTTGTCGCCGAGCTCCAGCTTCTCGTAGTACGAGGCGACCACGTGCCTGACCGGCGTGTTGAGCGGGTCGCCGACGACGTCCCAGCACTGGTCGTTCCTGGTCGAGTCCTTCTTGTTGGCCTCGCCGCGGAAGGCGTCCCACGCGGCCGGGAGGGTGATCCTGATGGTCATGTCAGACGCCTCCGGAGGTCGAGCCACTGTCGGAGCCGCTGTCGGAGCCGCTGTCGGAGTCCCCGCTGGAGTCGCTGCTGGAGTCGCTGCTGGATTCGCTGCCCGAGCCGCCGTCCGAGCCGAGCTCCTGGAACGTCCCGACCTGTGTGGTCTCGCCCGCCACCATCACCTCGGACATCTGTCCCAGCTGTGCCTGCACGTCGGCGAAGAGCTTCGACAGGTTGGCGAGGTCGGCCGCGATGGCGCCCATGGACTCGACGAAGTCCCGGCCGAGCGGGTCCTGCCACGAACGACCGAAGTCCTTCTGCTCGGCATGCGGCTTCTCGAGCGCGGCCTTGACCTTGTCGGTCTGCTGCTGCGCTTCGGCGAATGCGGTGGTGAGCGCGCCAATCGCCTCAGGGTTGGCCTCGAAGCCTCCGGACATCATGTCCCCTATGTTCCGCTACCAGGTGTCCCATCGGTGATCGCAAGCACGGATCGTACGCCTGCGCACACAGCTAGCAACATACCCAGCCAACGCCCCGCACGGGGCGGTTTGGGGGATTCGCCAAAGGAAAGCGCAGGTCAGGTGGCCGAGCTGACCACGACCACCAAGCGTTGGGCCGCCGCTTCGGCTACTTCCTGCGACGGCGCCTCGACCATCACGCGGACCAGTTGCTCGGTGCCTGACGGACGCAACAGCACGCGGCCGGTGTCGCCCAGCTCGGACTCCACCTCGGCGACCGCGTCGCTCACCGCCGTCGACCTCGCCACCGCGGCCTTGTCCGCGACCTTCACGTTCTTCAGGACCTGGGGCAGGCGGGTCATCACGCCAGCCAGGTCGGCCAGCGAACGTCGGGTCGCCGCCATCCTCGACATCAGGCGCAGGGCCGTCAGCAGGCCGTCGCCCGTCGTGGCGTGGGCCGGCATGACCACGTGGCCGGACTGCTCACCGCCCAGCGACAGCTTGTTCTCGCGCAGTGCCTCCAGGACGTAGCGGTCGCCCACCGCCGTGGTCTGCAGGGTCACGCCGTGTTCGCGCATCGCCAGGTGCAGGCCCAGGTTGCTCATGACCGTCGCGACCAGGGTGTTGTCGACCAGGTCGCCGCTTTCCTTCATGTCCAGGGCCAGCACGGCCATGATCTGGTCGCCGTCCACCATGTCGCCGGCCGCGTCGATGGCCAGGCAGCGGTCGGCGTCACCGTCGTGGGCTATGCCCAGGTCGGCCTGCTCCGCCAGGACCGTCTCGCGGAGGTTCTCGAGGTGGGTGGAGCCGCAGTTCTCGTTGATGTTCTCGCCGTCGGGCAGCGCGTGGATCGCGATCACCTCGGCACCCGCCTCGCGGTAGGCCCGGGGGGCGGCTGCCCACGCGGCGCCGTTGGCGCAGTCGACGACGACCCGCAGGCCGTCGAGGCGGTGGGTGGACGCCTTGAGCAGGTGCGTGACGTACCGGTCGACCGAGTCGGCGATGTCGTACATGCGGCCGACGCCGGCGCCGGTGGGCCGGTCGAAGGAGAGGCCCATGTGCGCCTCGATCTCGTCCTCGATGGCGTCCGGCAGCTTGTGCCCGCCCGCGGCGAACAGCTTGATGCCGTTGTCCGGCATGGGGTTGTGCGACGCGGAGATCATCACACCGAGGTCGGCGCCCAGGTCGCCGACGAGGTGGGCGACCCCGGGCGTCGGCAGCACGCCGAGCTGCATCACGTCCGCACCCGCCGAGGTCAGGCCCGCGGCGACGGCCGCCTGCAGCATCTCGCCACTCGCCCTCGGGTCCCGCCCGACGACCGCGACCGGCCGGTGGGAGCTGTCGCGCTCGACCAGCACCCGCGCGGCCGCCGCCGCCACGGACAGGGCCAGCTCAGGCGTGAGCTCGGAGTTCGCCTGCCCACGAACACCGTCGGTACCGAAAAGGCGAGCCATCGTCGAGGGAACCTCCGCAACAGGTGTTCTGGATGCGGAAAACGCCGCGCCCGGTGCATCTCATGTACCGAACGCGGCGTTCCACTGAGAAAAACAAGCCAGCAGTACCCGACAACCCCGGGCAAGCAGGGCCACTGACGCGTAGGGCGTCCCATGCCGGCCAACCGAGATGACCGGCCCCGCCACACCCGGCCCAGGGGCGGGCACGGCGGGCAGGGACGCGAACCTCAGCGCTTGGAGTACTGAGGCGCCTTGCGCGCCTTCTTCAGGCCGTACTTCTTGCGCTCCTTGACCCGAGGGTCACGGGTCAGGAAGCCGGCCTTCTTCAGCGCCGGGCGGTCCTCGATGTCGAGCTCGATGAGCGCACGCGCGATGGCGAGGCGCAGCGCACCGGCCTGGCCGGTGATGCCGCCGCCCTTGAGGTTCGCGCGGACGTCGAAGGCCTCGGGCTTCTCGACGGTCACCAGGGGCTCACGGATGAGCTGCTGGTGGACCTTGTTCGGGAAGTAGTCCTCGAGGGTCTTGCCGTTCAGGGTGAACTTGCCGCTACCCGGGGTGAGGCGCACCCGGACGACGGCCTCCTTGCGGCGGCCGACGGTCTGGGCGGTCTCGCCGCTCACTCGCACGGGACGGGGCGCCGCAGCCTCCTCGGCGGCGGGAGCCTCGGTGGTCTCAGGGGTGCTCAATGATCCTCGCTTGTGCTCGACTTGATGGCTACCAGCAAGTTCATCTACCTGCTGACCTTGGCGATCTCGAACGGCTTCGGCTGCTGCGCGGCATGCGGGTGGTCCGGGCCGGCGTAGACCTTCAGCTTCTTGCCCTGGGCACGGCCGAGCTTGTTCTTCGGCAGCATGCCCTTGACGACCTTCTCCAGCAGTCGGTCGGGACGGGTGTCCAGCAGCTCGCCGAAGGACTGCTTGCGCAGACCGCCCGGGTAGCCGCTGTGCCGGTACGCGAACGACTGCTCGCGCTTGTTCCCGGTCAGCACGACCTTCTCCGCGTTGACGATGATGACGAAGTCACCGGTGTCGACATGCGGTGCGAAGGTTGGCTTGTGCTTGCCCCGGAGCAGCGTGGCGACGTTCGAGGCGAGCCGGCCGAGGACAACGTCCTCTGCGTCGATGACATGCCAGGTGCGGGCCACCTCACCTGGCTTCGGGCTGTACGTGCGCACGGATCTACCTCGTCGTCATTCGCGTCAGGGTGCATATGCGCTCAAACGGGCATGGGCCCGCGCCGCGCAACAACATAGAAAGATACCTGGCGGGTTCGCGGGGGGTCAAAGCGGCCCCCACCTGCTGGCTCGACCGGCGCACTATCGTGCACGTCGAACGGCGTGTTCCAGGGGATTCGGACAGGGGTAGCTGAGATGACCGTCACCCGATCTGCGCGGCTGGCCGGCGCGGCCCTCTGCGTCGCGGTCGTGGCCGGCTGCGCCCAGCCGACCGCGGGCCAGCCCGTCGCCGACCGCGCGTCGGCCCAGCAGGCGACGGCGGACGCGGTGAAGCGCGGCCTCGCCGCGTTCCAGTCGCACTTCGTCAACCTCGGCAACGAGCACGCCAGGGTCTACAACTACCTCAACTACGGCGACCTCAAGATCACGACCGAGCACGAGTCCTACAAGGTCGGCAGCCCGCCCGCGATCCTCTACAAGCGCCGCTACTCCCAGGACGGCGACTGGTCGATGGAGGTCACGCCTGCGGAGTCGGAAGTGGACTACATCAAGCTCGACCCCGACCACGCGTTCCTGGCGCCGACACCGTGGGTCACCGTGCCGTCACTGTACAAGGACGGCTTCCAGAACTGCTTCGTGCTGACCGCGTGGGTCGCCTGCCACCTGGACACCGCCATCGGGCAGACCAGGCTCGACGCGGGCGACGAGCAGCCGAGCGAGGCCCGGTCCACCGGCGACGGCTTCGAGGTGACCACCGGCGCGCAGCTGAAGATCATGCTGTCCGAGGGCTTCATCTCGATCCCGGAGGACAAACGCGACGGGCTCACCGAACGGCAGCTGCGGAAGGTCGTCCCGGTCGTGCTGAAGTTCGACAAGGACATGAACTTCACCGGGTTCGAGATCCGCGACTCGATCACCGACGGCGACGCGACGGCGCTCGAGATCCAGCTGGAGTACGAAGTGGTCGGACCGGCCTCGAAGGACGACATCCCGGACACGCCGGCGGCGGCCCAGATCACGGCGATCACCGACAAGGCGGCGGTCGACGCCTTCTTCGACAAGTTCAACGACCGGACGCCGGAGAACTGACACGGCAGGGCCCCGGAAGTGCTTCCGGGGCCCTGCCGTAGCCGTTCGGTCGAGCTGTGCCGCGTGGCTCAGGTCCAGCGGTTGGCGTTGTTGCGCTCGCCGTCCGCGTAGTCCTCGCCGGCGCGGGAGACCGCGGTGCCGATCGAGGCGAGCACCTGCTGCAGGTCGGCGGCGGCCTTGTCCCACTCGCCCTGGAAGTGCTTGTAGTTGTCGGAGGCGGAACCGGTCCAGTTGGTCACCAGCGGCTGGAGGTCGCGCTTGAGCTGGTCCAGGTGCGACTGGATCATCGAGGCCGAGCGGCCGATGTCGGAGGCACCCTGGGAGAGGCCGGCGAAGCTGACCTTGATTGTGTCGCCGGCGTCAATGCCGCCGCCGTATCCACCGGAAGATGAGGTCATTTCTGTTCCCCTTTTGGAAGACGTTGCCGAAAGTCTGTGTGCGTCGCTTGTGGGAAAGCGTCAGCGCCGTCAGCCGTCGAGCTGAGACGAGAGGTTGCCGAACACGTCCATCTGGGACTGCTCGGACTCCTCGTAGGTGGAGCCCGCGGCCTTGAGCTGCTCGGCGATGCCCTCGAGGGCCGTGTTCAGGCGCTTGGCGTCGTCGTCGAAGCGGTGCATCATGGTCGTGAACGCCTTCTGGGCCGGACCGGCCCACAGGCCCTGCAGCTGGGAAATGGCGTTCCAGAGGTTCGAGAGCTCGCCCTCGACGTCCTCCTTGACCTTCACCACATTCTGGTGCGCCGCGGTGAATTCCTGCGGTGTACCGGCGTAGCCGTCTGGCATTGGGAACTACCCCCTTCAGATTTCTGTCTGCGGGACGAACCTTTTCAGTTCGTACGCCTCCTGCGACGTAGACCCTGCCATGTTCGGTTCCGCGTTGTCGCCATCTGGTCGGAGGTCGTTGCGACAGTGAACGCCCCACGTGGGCACGGGTGTGTGCCGCGGGCTCGGGTGACGGGGGCGGGGAGGTTGTCCCGGCCTGCCCACCAACATCGGGTCGAGCCGCCGGATCTGTGGCGCTACCTGCGGTTTCGCGGGTCGTCGGTGTCGAAGACGGAGTCGAGGATCTCATCAGGACGGTAGGTCTCTTCCGTCGCGTCCATGAGAATTCGCTGTTGCGAAAAGTCGTCTTCGCGATCCCTCGGGCGAGTGGGCCCGGGAACCGGCTCCTCCACCGGCTCGACCACGGGCTCCGGGCCCGGCCGGGTGGGTTCGGTGTCGACGTCGAACAGCACCGTGATCTCGGAGGTGTCGTCGTTCTCCTGCCGCGCCGGCGGGCGGTTCGGCCGGCCGGTCAACTCGTCGGCCTCGGGCAGGTCGGGCACCGGCAAACCGTTGTCGGTGCGGAACTTCGTGGCGTCCGCGCGGGCCGCCGGCGAGGTCGGCGTGGCCTGGCCGCGACGGAGCGCCTTCTTCTTCGCCTGGGTGGCGAGCTCCTCGGTGCGCTGGCGGAAGCCCGCGCTCTCGGCCTTGGCGTCACGGGCGGCCCGCCGTGCCCTGGTGAGCGCCCACTGGACCTCGGCGGAGAACCGCGCCGCGGCCTGTCGGAAGCCGCCCTGTTGCCCGGTCATACCAACGAGCCTATTCGGTGATGCGCAGTGTGCGCACAATCATCTCGCAAGCCGAGGAAACTTCCTTCGCCCGGCTGCCGGCGTTCTCCCGCTGGCAACCGACGCTGACCTGCGTCTCCCGGTGGAAGACGACGTACCACTCGACCGTGGCGTCCTTGTTCGGCAGCGCCTGCCGGTAGTGGATGACGTCGCGGCCCGCGTAGCGGGAGTTCTCGTCGAAGCCGGTGAAGTTGTCACCGGCGGCGTCGAAGTCGTCACGCAGCTTGCCGACCGCGCGGTCCCGGTCGGCGTCACTGTCGAAGGAGAGGCGGGCCTGCTGGACGAGGACGAGGTCGTCGCCGTCCTGGGCGTCGGCCGGCTTGACCTCGGTCTGGAGCCGGGTGGCGTCGCCGCCGGTCTGGAGCCAGTCGTCCGGGAGGGTGAACTGGTACTCGTACTGGGCGATCAACTTGCCCTTGACCTGCGTCGTCGTGGGGGCCGGGGTGGCACCCGACCGCGGCCCGCCGCCCTGGGTCAGGACGACGACCAGCACGATCGCGATGGCGGCGGCGAGCGTGGCGGCCCCGGTGAGCAGCAGGGCCGAGCGTCGCTTCGTGTTGCCGACCGCCGGCGTGGGCGGCAACGCCGGCCGGGGCCGCGGCGGCGGGAGCGGTGGCCGGTTGGGCTGGGCTCGCGGCGGCAGCGGCCGGTGCGGCGGAACCTTCGGCACGGCGAGGTCACCCGTGCTCTCGCCGCTGCCGGCCACCGCTCGAAGCGCACCCCGGGCGACGACGGTCTCCGGCTGGTCGAGCGAGGTGGGGACGACCCCGCAGCGCTTGTGGACGAGCTGTGAGACGAGCGGGATCCGGCTGGACCCGCCGACGAGGAAGATGCCGGCGAGGTCGACGGGCTTGAGCCCGGCCTCACGGATGGTGGCGAGGGTGAGCTCGGCGGCCCGCTCGATGTGCGGGGCGATCAGCCGTTCGAGGTCCGCCCGGGTGACGTGCGCGTCGGCGAAGGGCGGCGGCATGGGGACGTCGGTGTAGGGATGACGGGACAGCGTCTCCTTGGCCCCACAGACGTCCTGGCGGATGACCCGGCGCCGGCGCCGGTCGGGAAGCTCGCGCCCTTCGACGAGGGCGCGCCAGGCCTGTTCGTCGGTGCCGGCGACAAGCCCACCGACATGTTCGAGCAGGAGCTGGTCGATGTCGGCGCCGCCGAAGGTCGGGTCGCCCCGCGTGGCAAGCGGCCGGTTGGCCCGCACGACGGAGACATCGACGGTGCCACCCCCGAGATCGAGCACGGCGACGGGCCGGTCGTGCCGCGTCCCGGGAAAGCTCGCGGCGTAGAAGACCGCGGCGGCAACGGGTTCGGGCACGAGGACGAGGCGGGCGCCGAGCCCGTTGCCGGCCTGGCGGAGCACCCGGGTCCGGATGCCGCCCCAGTCGGCGGGGTGGGTGAGGACGAGTTGGTCGACGGGGGCGCCGCCGACCCGCTGCCCCTCGGCGACCGCGCGGGACAGCACGGCCCGGATGACGTCACGGACCTTGAGCACACTGGCGCCGAGAAGCAGCTCCGTCTCGTCGATGCGCCGCTTGGGGTGGGGTTCGTAGCGGGCAGGATCGACGGCGGCATGCCGATCGGCCTCTTGCCCGACGAAGAGCGTGCCGTCGTCCGCCGCGTAGACGGCGGACGACATGAGCGGCGCCCCGTCAACGGCGACGACCTGTGGCTCCCGCCCACGAAACGACGCGGCGATGCACGTACTGGACGTCCCAAAGTCGACCGCGACCCGCAGTGTCATCCACACCCCCGGTAACCATCGTGGTCCCAGGCCTGATGGTAGGGGGAGCGCCGGTGAAGTGCGTCCGTCGTACCGGAGGACCGGCCAAACGGTCGTAAGGGATCACACAATCGACGGAATCGCGGCACCGGCGCCCACCTGCCAACCCAGCGCGCGGCCGGAAGGGGACATCACATCTCCGGCGGAATCCACCCGACCTGGATGAGCTGCTGCCCCGCCTTGCGAGTCACCAGCACCCCCCGCCCGGGCGGCATGGCCGACGGTCGCACGGTGCCGATCAACGCGCCCTCGTCCCGGGAACCGGACCCCTGCAACCCGGGCGTCGCGATCTCCTTCAGCTTGCCAAGCACGGGGTCGTACATCGCCCGGCCGGCGCCACCGGTACGCCGCACCGCGATCACGTGCAGCCCGACATCCTTGGCCTGCGGGATGAACTCCGCCAACGGCGCCAGCGGGTTCGTCCCCTGTGGACAGACCAGGTCGTAGTCGTCGCAGATGACGAACAGCTCCGGCCCCTTCCACCACGACCGGTTGCGCAGCTGCTCCTGCGTCACGTCCGGCCCCGGCAGCCGCTTGCGCATCGACCCGCTGATCTCCTTGATCATGCCGTTCAGCTGCTGGTTCGACACCGCGTACCCGAGCAGCTGGTCGCTCTTGACGAACCCCAGCATCGTGCGCCGGTAGTCGATCAGGAGGACCAGCGCCTCCTTCTTCGTGTACCGGTCGGTGATGCCCTGCACGATCGTGCGCAACAGGTTCGTCTTGCCCGACTCGCCGTCCATCAACGCGAAGAAGTGCGGCTCGGCGTCGAAGTCCAGGTACACCGGCGCCAGCTCGTCCTCGTTGACACCGATCGGGACGAGCTTCGTGTTGCGCCTGGTGTCCTGGTTCAGCAGTTCCTCGTACGGCAGCTTCTCCGGCAGCAGGCGGACCTGCGGCGCGCGCCTGCCCCGCCAAGCGGTGTTGATCTTGGCGATAGCGTCCTGCACGCCGTTGGCCACGTCCTGGTCGTTGCTCGAGCCGTCGATCCTCGGCAGGCCCACCAGGAAGTGCAGCTTGTCCCGGGACAGGCCCCGGCCCGGCCGGCCCTCCGGCACGTTCACCGCGACCCGGCGGTCCACTTCGGACTCGCTCGCGTCACCGAGCCGCAGCTCGAACCGCGTGCCGAGCAGGTCCTTCATCGCGGGGCGGATCTCCGCCCAGCGGTTGGCGGTGACGATCACGTGCACGCCGTAGGACAGGCCCTGCGCCGCGATGTTCAGCACCTGCGGCTCAACGGCCTCGAACTCCTGCCGGAAGTTCATCCAGCCGTCGATGATCAGGAACACGTCGCCCCACGGGTCCTCCTTCAGCTCACCGCGGCGCTTGCGGTTGCGGAAGTCGGTCATGGAGTCGATCGAGTTGTCCCTGAACAGCTCCTCGCGCCCGGCCATCACGCCAGCCACCTCCGCCACGATGCGGCGGATCTTGTCCGGGTCCAGCCTGCCGGCCACCCCACCGACGTGCGGCAGCCCCTGCAGCGTGCCGAGCGTGCCGCCGCCACGGTCGATGCAGTAGAACTGCACCTCCTCCGCCGTGTGCGTCAGCGCCATCGACATGACCAGCGTGCGCAGCAGCATCGACTTGCCGGACTGCGGACCACCCGCGACGGCCGCGTGACCGGCCGCGCCGGAGAAGTCCGCCCAGAGCAGGTCGCGACGCTGCTCGAACGGCTTGTCGATCAGCCCGAGCGGCGGCTGCAGCCGGCCGTTGCCGAAGAACCCGGCCGGCGAGAGCCCGCGGTCCTCCGTCGGTTGCAGCGGCGGCAGCAGCGTGTCGAGCGAGTTGGACACGTCCAGCGGCGGCAGCCACACCTCGTGCGCGGGCGGGCCCTGGCCGACCAGCCGGCCCACGATGACGTCGAGCTCGCTCGGCTCCGTCGGCGCGCTGATCTCCGGCCGCGGCGCCTCGGCCACCGACTCGACCGGCCTCTCCGGCTCCTTCGGGATCTCGATGTAGTCCGGCACGAACAGCTTCACGCGGCGGTCGCCGGAGATCGGCGCCGCGGGGCCCGCGGTCTGGATGCCGGCGGGCCGGTACGGACCGGACACGTACGCGGCCTTGAACCGGACCATCGTGGACGTGTCGTACTTCAGGTAGCCGGAGCCGGGGATCGACGGCAGCTCGAACGCGTCCGGCACGCCGATCGCGGCGCGGGACTCCGCCGCGGAGAACGTCTTCAGACCGATCCGGTAGGACAGGTGGGAGTCGAGGCCGCGCAGCTTGCCTTCCTCCAGGCGCTGCGAGGCCAGCAGCATGTGCATCTGGAGCGACCGGCCGAGCCGTCCGATCGCGACGAACAGGTCGATGAAGTCCGGCTTCGCGCTCAGCAGCTCGGAGAACTCGTCGACCACGATGAACAACGCGGGCAGCGGGTCGAGGTCGGCGCCGTTCTCGCGCGCCTTCTCGTACTCCCACACGTTCTTGAAGTTGCCGCCGTTCTTCAGCGCCTCCTGCCGCCGGTTCATCTCACCGGCGAGCGCGTCCTTCATGCGGTCGACCAGGGTCAGCTGGTCCTGCAGGTTGGTGATGACCGCCGCGACGTGCGGCGAGCTGTCCAGACCGAGGAACGTCGCACCACCCTTGAAGTCGACCAGCACGAAGTTGAGGTTGGTCGACGAGTGCGTGGCCAGCATGCCCAGCACCAGCGTCCGCAGGAACTCGGACTTGCCGGAGCCGGTGGCGCCGATGCACAGGCCGTGCGGGCCCATGCCCTCCATCGCCGCTTCCTTGATGTCCAGCTCGACCGGCTGCCCGAACTCGCCGACGCCGAACGGCACCCGGTACCGGTCGCGGACGGGCCGGGGCCGCCACGCCTGCTGCACGTCGAACGTCATCGGGTCGCCGGGGATGCCCAGCAGCTCCAGCAGCGTCGGGTTGGACAGCAGCGGCTCCTCGCCGCCGTCGTCAGCGGCCGCGGCGCCCAGCCGGTACGGCGCGAGCTTGCGGGCCAGGGCCTCCGCCTCGGCCACCGTCATCGTGTCCGGCTTGGCGAACCACTCGACGCCGCTCGCGCTGCGGGCGCCCATCCGGTCCTCCTCGACCACGAGCCGCAGGCCGCGACGGGCGGTGAGGTTGCCGAGGCTGTCGGACAGGTCCATCAGCGTGACGCCGACGAGCCCCTCCTCCAGGATGATCTGCTCCTCGCGGGTGACCTCGCCGTCGTCGATCACGATCACGACCTGCGGCTGGTCGGGCTGCGGCGGCGCGTTGCGGGTGAACCGCTGCCGGTCGCGCAGCTCCTCGTCCAGCCAGTCCTCGATCTGCGTGAGCGAGCCGGCCATCATCCGCATCTGGCCGATGCCGTCGACCATCGTGGGGTGCTGCGTGTGCGGCAACCACTTCGCCCACTCCCACTCGGCCTTCGCACGGCCGGAGGTGACCACGGCGATCAGCACGTCGTCGGGGGTGTGGAACGTCACGAGCTGGGCCAGCAGCGCGCGGGCGAGGCCGCGGGTCAGCTCCTTGTCACCCGTGAGGCCAACGGCCGCGAACCCGCGGATGGCGATCTGGATCGGCAGCTCCGGCACGATCGAGTGGGCACGCACGAACCGGCGAAGCGCGAGCGTGGCGATCGGCTCCAGCTCGTCGACCGGACCGGTCTGCGGCGGCACGAGCCGGGTCGCGAGGCGCTGCGAGCCGCGGCCGGCACGCAGGTGGCAGAAGTCGGGGTCGGACTGGCGGCGCTCCCACATGCGGCGGCTGGTGGCCATGGACCACAGCGCCTGCGGGTCGGGATGCACCCACTCGAGCGCCGCGCGCTGGTCGAGCGAGGCCTCGCGGGCCCGGTCACGCATCTGGCCGAGGTACCGCAGGTAGTCCTTGCGGTCCTCGTTCATCTCGGCCTTCTTCGGGCCGCCACCGCGGTTCTGGCCGAACATGCCGACCATCGAGAACATCATCATCATGGGGAACAGCAGCGTCACCGGGTTGCGGCCGACCGCGCCGCCCGCGGTGAACATCAGTGCCATCATGCCGAGCATCGCGATGACCATCACGACGGGCATGAACTTCATCAGTATGTTGCCGGGGATGACGCGGGGTACCTCGGGCGGCGGCTCCAGATGCACCTCGCCGCCGGGCTGCCGCGGCGCGGCAAGCCGAGGTGAACGCTTGAACTGAAGCGTACTCACCGAACTACCCCTCACCCTGGTCCGAACCCCTTGTTGCCGGAACCCGCGCACGCGGGAGCACCGGCAAGGCCATACTAGGGGCCGCCACCGACAGCAAGGGGTGGTTATCGAGAGACGACTGGTGAGCGGGGGTTCGAGGGTGGCAACCGGGACGACTGTGTTCAGCCGCGTGACGGTGGTCGCGCCGAGAACACGCATCGACGTCGCGCTCCCCGCCGGTGTCGCGGTGGCCGACCTGCTGCCGATGCTGCTCGAGATGGCCAAGGAGGCCACCCCGGACGGCGGCGCGCGGCACGGCGGCTGGTGTCTCGCCAAGCTGGGCGAGTCCCCGCTCGACCCGAGCCGCACGCTGGCCTCGCTCGGCGTCGTCGACGGCGAGCTGCTCCAGCTGCGCAAGCGCGCCGAGAACCCACCGCCCCCGCTGTACGACGACGTCGTCGACGCGATCGCCGAGTCGACCCCGGACAGCTACCGGCCCTGGACCAAGAAGACGGCGAACCGGATCGGTTACATCGCGGGCGCGCTCGCGCTGTTGCTCGGGGCCGTGGCCGTGCTGATGGGCGGCCCGTTGTTCGGCGGCGACGCCCTGCCCGCCGCGATCGCCGCCGGCGCGGCCGCGATCGTGTGCGTCGCGGTCGGCGCCACCATCGCCCGCGGCTACCAGGCGGAGACGGCCGGCGTGCTGATCGCCGCGGCCGGCGGTCTGCCGATGGCCTTCGTGGCCGGCCTCTACATCGTGCCCGGCGCGACCGGGCGGGCCAGCCTGCTGCTCGGGTGCGCCCTGGTCCTGATCGTGGCGTCCGCCTCGATCATGCTGATCGGCGCGGGGGTGACGGTGTTCGTCGCGGCCGGGTCCGCGGCGCTGGTCGGCGTCGTCGCGTTCACCATCGCCACCCTGATCGCGCACCCCGCGCCCGGCATCGCCGCCGGCACCGCCGCGGTCTCGCTCGCGGCGCTGTCCGTGCTGCCGAGGGTGACGATCCAGCTGGCCAGGCTGCCGCTGCCGAACGTGCCGGGCAGTGCCGAGGACCTCAAGGAGGACAGCGGCTTCCCGGACTACCGGTCCATCGAGCGCCGCGCCGGCCTCGCGCACGAGTACATGACCGGCATGATCGTCGGTCTCGGCACGACGACCGCGATCTCGGCCATCATCACGGCCGGCAAGGGTGACGTCTGGGCCATCCTCACGGCCATCTCCGCCACGCTGGTGCTGCTGCTGCGGGCCCGTACGTACGCCAACGGCAGCCAGGCCATCGCGCTGCTGGCCACCGGCATGCTCTCCACCGCCGGCATCATGATCGGCTGGCTGGTCACCGCGGACACCTTCGGCCGGCTGCTGCTGGTGTTCGGCTCGCTCGTGCTGATCGCGGCCGCGGCGCTGGTGCTCGGCGTGATCTTCCCCGAGCAGCGTTTCTCGCCGCCGCTGCGCCGGACCGTGGAGATCATCGAGGCGGTGTGCATCGCGGTCATGCTGCCGCTCGCGCTCGCCGTGATGAACCTGTACGGCACGCTGCGGCACGCGAACATCCTGCCGGCGAACTGAGGACTCCCACTGATGGCCGTCTCCCGCACCAACCGGGTCGTGTCCGTGCTCGCCGCCACCCTGCTGGCGTTCGCGCCGGCGGTGCCCGCGGCGGCGCAGCCGACCTCCTCCTCCCAGCCGCCGTCCTCCGCGTCCTCGTCGTCCGCGCCACCGTCGACGACCGCACCCGCGGCGAACATGGCGGCCCCGCCACCGCTGCCGGCGGACTACCCGCTGCCGAACGACGACGGCAAGCCGGACCGCGAGTACACGCAGAAGACTCAGTGCGTCCAGTCCCGCGACTCCCAGCCGCTGAAAACCAAGCCGTGGGGCCAGGACCTGCTCCGCTTCGACGAGATCGCGCGGTTCGGGGTCACCGGCGCCGGCCAGCGGGTCGCGGTCATCGACACCGGCGTGTTCCCGCACCCGTACCTGGCGGGCCGGCTGACGGGTGGCGGCGACTACGTCAAGCAGGACAACAACGGCCTCGAGGACTGCGACGGGCACGGCACCGAGGTCGCGGGCATCATCGCGGCCAAGCCCACCGACCCGGGCATCGGCTTCCGCGGCATCGCGCCGGACGCCGAGATCGTCAGCATCCGGCAGTCCAGCAGCAACTACGAGTTCAAGGACCAGGCCAGCAACCAGACCTTCACGGCCGGCAACCTCACCACGCTGGCCAAGGCGATCATCCGGGCCGCGAACGCCGGCGTCACCGTGATCAACATGTCGGTGGACTCCTGCCGCCCCACCTCGGCCGGCCCGATCACCGAACCGGAGAAGGGTGTGCAGGCGGCGCTGCGCTACGCCGTCGAGCAGAAGAACATCGTGGTGGTCGCGTCGGCCGGCAACATCCCGGAGAGCGACTGCACCGAGCAGAACAACGCGGACCCGCAGAACCCGACCTGGCTCGTGATCCCGCCGTGGTTCTCGGAGTACGTGCTGTCGGTGGCGGCCGTGCGGCGGGACGGGCAGGTCGCCCCGTTCTCCTTCAACGGGCCGTGGGTGAGCGTCGCGGCGCCGGGCACCGAGATCACCTCGCTGGCCCCGGCCAGCACGACCGGCGGGCTGGCGACCCAGCAGTACGACGACAAGGGCAACGCGAGCCCGATCCAGGGCACGTCGTTCGCGGCGCCGTACGTGGCCGGGCTGGCCGCGCTGGTGCGGGAGAAGTACCCGAACCTGACCGCCAAGCAGGTCATGAACCGGATCAAGACCACAGCGGCGCACCCGGCCGCGAGCGGTGGCCACGACAGCCTGGTCGGCTACGGGATGATCAACCCGGTCGCGGCGCTGACCGCGTTCATCCCGTCCGAGAAGGGCATCGCTCCGGACAAGGCGGTCGACGAGCCGTTCAGGATGCCGCCGCCCGACACCCGTGACTGGACGCCGATGCGGGTCGCGATGATCGGCTCCGGCGGTGGGGTCGGCGTGCTGCTGCTGACGCTGTTCGTGGTGCACACGGTCCGCCGCAACCGTCGCGAAGAAGAGGAACCCGGACCCCGGCACCTCTGAGGGGGGTTCCTCAGCGGGCCTTCATGGCCAGCTTGCGGAGCTCCGCGCGGACGTCGTCACGCGGCAGGGGGTTGACGCTCATCCACTCGGTGTCGCCGGCCAGCCGGAACCGGCCGCGCTCGGTGTCGAGCCAGCGCAGTTCCTCGCCCACGCGGGTCCACTGGTCCTCGGTCTCGTCGCGCCGGGCGACGCCGACCTGACCGTTGCCCAGGACCGGCTGCAGGTGCGACACCATCCGCCGGACGATCCGGTCGTCGATGCCCTGCGCGCGCAGCACCTCGTCGACCTCCTGGGTCGTGAGCTGCTCGTTCCGCTCCATCAGCGCGTTGAAGGCAGCGTCCAGCGCCTGCCTCGGGAGGCTGAACGGCGCGGTCAGCGGCGCGTCCGCACGCGGCACGAGCCGTACGAGGTCGTCGAGCGCCTCGTCCAGCGTCACCGGCTTCATGCGGACCATCCGCTCGGCCGACGTGAGGTCCTGAGTCACCAGCAGCGCCTCGTCCCGGTGCACCAGCACGGCCGCGGCCAGCGTCGGCTCCTCCTTCGCCAGCACCATGTCGACGACCCCGGTGCACGACCGCAGCAGGAACACGAAGTCCTCGGCCACGCCCAGCGGCCCGTTCTCGTCCGCGAGCCCGCGCCCGGTCAGCTGCTCACGCGCCGCGGCGAACAGTGACCGCTGCTCGACGTCGGTCTGCCCGGAAGCCGGGATCTCCAGCGGGAACGGCGCCTCGACCTCCGCGAACACGCACAGCAGATCGACCTCGACCGGGTGCAGCGGGGCCCCGGCGCTGACTCGCACATCCATCAGCTGTAGTTGAACTTCGTGAGGTTGTCCGTGTCCACCTGGGTGTAGGTCCGTGCGGTGTTCTCGGCCGCCAGCACGAACTCCTCCATGTGCCGGACCGCGATGTTCAGCTGGCCGCGCAGTCCCCGCTCACTGCCGAGCCGGTCGGTGAACTTCTCCGCCAACTCCTGGCCGACGGAGCTCGTCCCCAGCATGGGCGCGAAGTTCGGTGTGGCCAGCTCCGCGACGTCGCCCATGATCTTGTCGAGCTGCGTCCGCACCTCCGCCACCGCGTCCGCGAACGCCTGGACCTGCGAAGGATCGACCGCCCAGCCACCGGCCGACGAGGTCTCGTCAGTGGGTCCGTCGACGTACATCCCTTACCCCCTAGAGCCCGATCACCGGTGGCGCGGCCTTCAGATCCGACGAGAAGAGGTCCTCCTCGAGCGGCACGGTCCTGCGGTGCTCGCCGTCCTCCTCGCCCTCTTCCCGGCGGCCGGCGCCCGCGCCGCCCTGACCGTACCCACCCGACTTGCCGAACGCGCCCGCCTTGCTGAACCGGCCACGCCCGCGGTACTCGCGGTCGCCCCGGCCACCGGCGCCACCGCCGCCCGGGAACCCGCCACCGCGTCCACCGGCGCCCCGGCCGCCCGCGCCACGTCCACCGGCGCCGCCTCGGCCGTACGGGCTGCCACCCATCGCGCCCGCGCCCCGGCCGCTCATGCCCGGCATCCCGGGGAACGCCCCGGCGCCGAGACCGAGACCACTGTTCGCACCGCCACCGCCACTGCCGAGACCGGGCACGCCGGAGACGTTGGGGCCCAGCCCGGTCAGCGACTGCCAGCGCCCTTCCGGCCCGTGCGCGAACGACGGGTCGGTGACGTGGTTGCCGTCCATCGGGGGCGGGCCCGGCCGCACCACGCCACCACCGGGCGGCGGGGCCGGCATGCCCGGCTGGCCGATGCCCGGGTCCGGCCGGGACTCGCCGGGACCACCGGGGTTTGCGCCGTCCGATGGGCCGCCGAACTGGGGGGTGTTCTGGTCGACGCCGAGTATCGCGTCCTCGAAGCGCTCCATGGTCTGCACGGCCTTGCGCTTCATCTTCTTCTTCTTGTTGCCGAAGCCGAACGCGCTCGCGATGCCACCGATGGCCGCGCCGAACGCGGCCCCGACCGGGCCACCGACCGCGAACCCGGCCGCGGCGCCGCCACCCGCGGTGGCCAGCCAGTTGTTCTTCGGCATGCCGGGCATCGTGGACTGCGCGGACCGCAACGCGCCCGCCGCGTGTTGGATCGGGGGCGACATCTTCTGGGCGGTCGTACCGAGCTCACCGATCCATCTGGCGTTGGTCATGACCGTGCGGACCGCCTCGTCGGAGGCCCGGCCGCTCCAGAAGTGCATCAGCTTGCCGAGCGAGCGCTGCAGGTCGTCGGAGGCCAAGGTGACCGCGCGGCCGTGCACTTCCCACTCCCCGGCCAGGGCCTCGAGCTGAGGTGCGCTCGACTTGTCGGCCACCATTCTGATCAGCGACTCGAGCCCGAAGCCGTTCCAGTTGACCCCGCCGGTGACCCACTGGTCGTTCTCCTCGCGCCGGCGCGTTCGGTCGTCCTGCGCCGCCTGCGCCGCAGCCGCGGCACGTGCCTGGGCGTCCGCGACCATCTGGAGGAGCTGCTCGAAGACCACGCCCCAACCCTCCGATCATCGATTCCGACGGTCACGCTACTTGATTGCACCGACACAAAGGAGGCGAATCGACCTCAACTTTCCGCAGGCAAACAATCGCACGCCTCTCATCTCCTGAGCGACCTGGCGAGCCCACGCACGGAAGCGGCCAGATCCTGCCCGTAAAGCGGGTTCACCGACAGCCAACCACCCTCGTCCGTGTCGACCAACTGGAACCTTCCTTTCTCGGTGTCCAGCCAGCGCAGCTCGGCGCCCGCACGCCGCCACTGGTTGGCGTAGCCGCCACGGGTCGCGAGCCCCATCTGACCGTTGCCGAGCACGGGCTGGAGATGTGTGACGAGCCGCCGCGCGAGCCGGTCGGTGACGCCGTGCCGCGCCAGCAGCTCCTCCCACTCACCGACGCCGAGCGGCCGTCCCTGCTGCCGCAGGAGCGCCCGGTACACCTGGTCGAGCGCGGCCTTCGGCAGGGAGAACGGAGCCGCGAGCGCCGCGTCGTGGTCCGGGATGAGCCCGATCAGCTCGTCGACCGCGTCGTCGAAGGGCAGCTCGGCCATACTCACGTTGTCCGGTTTGGACAGTTCCTGCGTGACGAGCACGGCGAGGTCCTGCCGGACCAGCAGCACCACGCCGATGGTGTCACCGCCGATGGAAAGGACGAGGTCGAGGGTCATCGGGGCGTCCTGCAGGAGGTAGGCGAACGCCTCGGCGACACCCAGCGGCCCCCGCTCGTCGGCGAGACCGCGGGCGGCGAGCCGCTCGCCGGCGGCACGCAGCACGGCACGCCGTTCGGTGCCGGTCACGCCGTCGGACGTCACCCGCAGCGGGAACGGCGGAGCGGAGTTGGCCGCCGCGCACAGCAGGTCGACCTCCGCCACGCCCATCGCCACCGCGGACCTGGCGCTGATGATCATCAGCCCCGCTTGTCGTCTTGTGGTGGTACGACGTCGTACTTGCCGAACGTGTCGACGGCGTTCTGCTCGTTCTCCTCGTAGGCACGGGCCGCCTTCTCCGCGCTGGCCACGAAGTCGTCCATCCGCTTCATGGCCTCGGCCAGCATCGCGCGCAAGCCGTGTGTGGAGTTGAGCCGGTCGTCGAACTTCTTGGCCAGCTGCGTGCCGACCGGGCTGGTGCCCAGCTGCGGGTCGAGCTCGGCGCCCTGCATCCGGTCCGCCTTGGCGTGCACGGAGTCGAGGTACGAGCGGGCCCGGACCACGGCGTCCGAGAAGGCGCGGAGCTGGTAGGAGTCGACCTCCCAGCCGTCGGGCTTCCTGACGGGGGCGACCGTCGTGGCCGGCACCTGCATGGTGGTGGCCTGCTGGTCCGGCACGGCGGGTGCGCTGGCCGACGGGTCCGGGGTCGGCATCGCCGGCGGTGTCGACCCGTCCGTGGCCGGCGGCACGACCGTTCCGGTGGCCGGCATCTGGGGCGGCGTGTCCGCCGGTTCCGTGCCGTCCAGGCGGTCCGCGAGACTCCCGCTGCCGGTGGCCGGTTCGGTCACCAGCTCCGTGACGTTGTCGGCAGGCATGTCGTTCCCCTTGGTTCCCTAGATCCCGATGACCGGTTTCGACGCCTGCTGACCCGTGTCGAACGGGTCCTCGCCGTCGAAGGGAACGCGTCTGCGGTGCTGCTGTCCGTCGGCCTGCGTACCCATGCCGGCCCCACCCATCGGCGCGCCGCCGATGGGCCCGGACGTCCCCGAACCCGCACCCGGCGCCGTTCCGGGCGCCGCACCGAACGTCGCGGCGGCCGCGAGACCAGGCCGTGCGCCGCTCACGCCACCGCCCCGCTCCGGATTGCCACCGATCGCGCCGCCGCCCGCCGGGGCACCCACGGTGCCGACGTCAGCGGCCTCGCCGCCGGCACCGGCGAAGCCGAAGTCGGCGGCGCCGAACCGCGGCGCCTTGGCCGCGCTGGCGTCGGTCAACCCGGTGAGCGCCTGGAAACGCGCGTCCACCCCGGTCGTCT
This sequence comes from Actinophytocola sp., assembly GCF_035634895.1. Classification (GTDB taxonomy): domain Bacteria; phylum Actinomycetota; class Actinomycetes; order Mycobacteriales; family Pseudonocardiaceae; genus Actinophytocola. Next base: position 22,441 of record NZ_DASQCC010000001.1, read on the forward strand.
TTTTCACCCTGTCGAGCCAAACGCCGTCACCGCCGGTCACCACGTCGACGTCGACCCGCGGCCGCAGCACGTCGCTCTGGCTCTGGAACTGGGGCGTGGCCTGGTCGATCCCGAGGGCGGCCGCCTCGAAGCGCTGCATGGTCTCGATGGCGACCCGCTTCATGTCCTCCTGCTCGGCCTGCGCCTGGAACGCGCTGTCCGAGCCGGCGGCGGTCGCGCCGACCGCGGCGCCGAGGTGGCTGCCACCGGTCACGTTCGAGGCCGCGTCCGCACCCTGCGGCGCCGACCCCGGCACGGCCTGTTCCGGTGTCGGCAGCTTCGGCATGGCCTCCTGCGCGGACTTGAGCGCGCCGGCGGCCTCCTCGATGGGGCTGCCCATGCCTCGTGCGGTGGCGCCGAGGTCGCCGACCCACTGGGCGTTGAGCGCGACCGTCTGCCTGGCCTGCTCCGCGGACTCGCCGGACCAGAAGTTCATGAGGTCGTCGAGCGCGTCGGCCAGGTAGTCGGCCGCGGCGATGACCCCTTCGCCGGTCTCCCGCCAGTCGTCGGCGAGCCGCTCCAACTGCGGCACGCTCGCTTTGTCCGACACCATCCCGACCAGCTGTTCGAGGGTGAACGCGCCCCAGTTCACCCCGCCGTCGACATATAGGTCCCCGGTGTTCCCCATTGGGTTCCCCGCTCCCGTTTGCCCCGACATTCGCACCTGACTGTAATGGGTCGCGCACGGTGACGGCACTAGTCTGATCAGACGCCCGCCGTACGCTCGATGACGTGCCCCGAGTGCTGACCGTCTCCGACGAGATAGTCGAGTCGCTGTGGACGGACCGGGTAGCGGAACGTCACGGCGACGTCGACCTCGTGCTCGCGGCCGGGGACCTGCCGTTCGACTACCTGGACTTCCTGGCCTCGACCCTCGACCGCCCACTGGTGTTCGTGCCCGGCAACCACGACGCGGACCTGTCCGGCTACACGAACCGGCGCGGGCTGTGGCTGCGATCGGGCTTCCCCGCGCGCTACCCGGGCCCGGTGGGGGCGGTGAACGCGGACGGCCTGGTGGTCGAGGCGGCGGGCCTGCGGATCGCGGGGCTGGGCGGGTCGATCCGCTACAACGACGGCCCCAACCAGTGGACGGAACGACAGCAGACGCGCCGGGCGGCACGGTTGGTCCGCGCCGCCCGGCGCCGGCGGATCGACGTGCTGCTGACGCACTCGCCGCCCCGCGACGTCGGCGACCGCGAGGATCCGCCGCACCGCGGTTTCGCTTGTCTTCACATGGTCGTCGACCGGCTGAAACCAGTTGTTCTCGTGCACGGCCACATCCACCCGCACGGCCAGCCGGTGCCGGACCGTGTGCTGGGTGACACCCGAGTGCTCAACACGGTCGGATACCGCATCCTGGACATGCCATGAAGCGAGACACGGGCTTCCCGATAGCCGACGCCGAGAACGACTTCCTGCGGGCGCGCCGCAGGCAGGTCCTGTCCCGCCTGGCCGCGTGGTTGCGGCGGGCACCGGACGACGTGAACATCATGCTGCCGTTCGACGAGGTGGTCGCCGCGCTGGGGCGGTTGGGCGAGCGGCGACTGGGCCTGCAGGTCATCACCCTCGACTCGATCGTCGGGAGTGTGGACCGGTCACGCGAGTTCGACCGCCGCTTCCGGCCGACGTCCGGACAGGTGCGTGAACGGTGGCAACGGCTGGCGCTGGCACAGCGGCGCGGTGAGCCGATCCCGCCGATCGACGTGTACCGGGTCGGCGACATGCACTTCGTGCTGGACGGCCACCACCGGGTGTCGGTGGCGCATGCCCTTGGCCTGAAGACGATCGACGCGTTCGTCACGGAGGTCGTCACCCGCCTGTCCCCGAACGGCATCCGCTACCGGGGCGACCTGCTGGTGAAGGACTACCGGCGGATCTTCCTGGACCGCGTCCCGCTGGTGGGCGAGGCCAGGAAGGCCGTGATGCTGACGGATGCGTGGGACTACACGGAGTTGGCGGAGTCGGTGGAGGCGTGGGGCTTCCGCCTGATGCAGGACGAGGGCGGTTATCTGGACCGGCCGACGGTGGCACAGCGTTGGTACGACGAGGAGTTCGTGCCCGTCGTCCGCATGCTGCGGCAGGCGGGGATGATCGACACGCAGACCGAGGCCGAGGCGTACATGTGGGTCGCGGGTGAGCGCTACCGCCTGATCCGCGCCCACCGTTGGGACGACGAAATCATCACCGCGGTCCGCGAAAGCAAGAACCGCTGATTCTGAGCGTGTCAAGTCCACAATCCTGAGCTGTGGACAACTCTCCCCTGTGGACAACTTTTTTTGCCATTCGCGCACACCCCCCGAAACTCATTGTCAGCCGCATTTCCGCGGCTCGACACAGAGGGGATCCACAGGAATGAAAATGCTAGCCATCCCGGTCATAGTCACAGCCTGGCTGCTGGTCAGCGCCGCCACGTCCGTTGCTCACGCCGACCCACAACTCTGCGAGAGCGGAGAGTTCTGCCTATGGGACACGGAGTCCTACAAGGGCGAGGCGGTTCGAGTAGCCCTGGAGAACGCCAACCCGAACGAGTGCATACCGCTACCGGACGACTTCGACGGCCGCTCCTTCGTCAACAGGTCCAAACGAGCCGTCACCGTCTACCAGGGACGGGACTGCTCCACGGAAGGCGAGTTCGACACCTACCCCGGCGGGGGCACCTTCGTCCCCGATGCCCCGTACGTCGTGAAGGGAGTCCAGATCTGGGAGGGCTAGGTCCAATGCCGGTCGTTTGGCCGAAGCAGGACCAACTTCGCCGAGTGGCCGCCAGCGGACTAGACCTGGCCAAGATCAACGTTTGTGGTTGCGGCCACCCTGACGACCGGAACGACCGGCGTTGGGTCTAGGTCACGTTCACACTCCGGGCAGGGGCGCCGTTCCCGGACCCGATCCGAAGCAGGCACCACGTCTGCGTTCGCGTTCGGGCCGGACACGTCCGTCCCTGTCCGGATCGGGCCGGGCACGCCGCCCACGTCCGATCAGGCCCGGGCACCCGCCTGCGTCTGATCGGGTCCGGCACCTGTCCACGTCCGATCGGGCCGGGCACCAACCTCTGTCCGATCGCGGCGCCCGCCCAAGTTCGATCGGGCCGGGCTAGCGTCAAGGTCCATCGAAGCCCGGGCACCGCCTGTGTCCGAACGAGGCGGCCACCCATCCGCGTCTATCGGGCCGGGCGCCAGCCTGCGTCCGGACGAGGCGGGCACCCATCCGCGTCCGATCAGGCCGGGCATCCGCTCACCTCCCAGGAGCCGAGCGTAACCAGGTCTCCCTGACCAAATCCGGACTTCCGCCATTCGAACCCACGCCGCGCACTCTGGTCCGCGCTGGGCAGCCGCCCTCAACTTCCATCCCTGGCAAAGGAGTCGCATGAACCAAGCCCCTAACTGAACAAGGCACCGATCACTCGTCCGAGTGCGTCGGCACCTCACCTGAGGCCCATCTCAGCTCCGATGCGGGAATCTGACGACACGTACGTGTGTTAAATCCGCGTAGGGGGTGGGGGCGATGAACCACGACCCAGACTCGACACGGGCCCGCCGTGGCCCGTTGTTGCGTGGTTTCCTCGTGCTGACCGCCGTTCTCTCGGTGGTCTCCATCATCGCGATGGTCCGGTCCCTCGCGGCGATGACCTACCTCAACATCCACTTCCGCGCCGAGGTGGACCCGTACTCCCGTGCGGTGAGCTACTACGTGTTCTACGGCGACGGCCGTGAGGAGTTCGCGACGGCGGTGATCGTCCTCGCGGGTGGCACGTTGACCACGTTGCTCGGCCTACGGGTCGCGGGTCTGCGCCTCGGCGCACGAGCCGGGATGTTCTTCGGGGTGTGGTGCACGAGCCTCACGCTGTGCGCGATGTTCCCGACCGACAACAGCAAGTCGATCACCAGCGTGTCCGGCCTGATCCATCAGGTCGCGGGGGCGTCGCTGTTCGTGAGCCTGCCGCTGGCCGGCCTGGCGCTCGCGAAGCGCCTCGTCGCCGACCTGCACTGGGCGCGCGTCGGTCTGATCGTGCGGCGGATGGCGATGGTGGCGATGGGGCTGGCCGCGGTCTACCTGGCGACCAGACTGCCGGACATCTTCCCCGGACTGGCGATTCCCGGCATTCTGGACGGACGCGGTGTCTCCGGACTCGTGCAGCGCGCACTGTTCGGGCTGGAGATGCTGATGTTGATGGCGCTCGCGGTCCACCTGTTGCGGGTCACGGTCGGCGCGGCTCGCGAGCGTAGGGAGCCAGCGAGAGCCGAGGCCACCGGATGATCGCACTCGCCATCGTGTTCGCCGTGCTCGGCGCGTGTTGCAGCGCGGTCGGGGCACACCTGCAGCACAAGGGTGTGCGCACCGCGACCAAGGACACGGGGTTGCGTCTACGTGGTGCGGCGGCGCTGGTGCACAACCGCACGTGGCTGCTCGGGTTCGCGGTGCTGTTCGCGTGCGCGGTGCTGCAGATCCTGGCACTCGCGCTCGCGCCAGTGACGATCGTCGCGCCGATCGTCGTGCTCGCGCTGCCGGCGGTCGCCGTGCTCAACGCACGGTCCTCCGGCGAACGCCTCGACACGACGGCCATGATCGCGATCGGGGCGAGCACGCTCGGCGTCGCGCTGTTCGTCGCGCTGGCGTCCAGCCACGCGACGGCCGTGCACTTCCCGAGTTCGGCGGTGCTGCTCGCATGCCAGCTGACCGCGGGCGCGGTGGCGCTGTTCGGCGTGGCCGGGGCGCTGACCGGGGGCCTGGTCCGGTGCGTGCTGCTCGCGACGGGCGCGGGCAGCGCCTACGGGCTGGTGTCGATCCTGGTCCGCGACGTGACGTACACGTTCCAGACCGAGGGCGTACGCGGCATCCCGCCGCTGTCCATCACCGGGCTGGTCGTGACGTTCGCGATCGGGTCGTGGTTCGTCCAGCTCGCGTATGCCAGCGGGCCACCGGACATCGTGGTGGGCTGCCAGACGGTGCTGAGCCCGCTCGTGGCCACGGCCTTCGCGATCGCCCTACTGGACGAGACGGCCGACGCGGGCGGCTGGACCGGCGTGGGCCTGGCCGGCGGCGCCGCGGTGGCGGTCGTCGGCGTGGTGCTGCTCGCCCGCCACCATCCGGAAGCGACGTCCAGAGCGACCCCACACTCGGCCGAACGTCACCTGTTCCGCGCCATCTCCCGCCGCTGACAACAGCACCGGAAGGCGCGGCGATCCGCCCTGCCCGGAAAGATCGCCGAACGAACGACGCAGCCCGGCGCGAATGTCCCATTCGCCCGCACTGACCGGGTGAAAGTTATCCACAGCCCCCGCCGACCAGGGGTTTCGTCAGTGCCAGCCGGTAAAATGGGCATCGGGGCGGCCCCCGGGTTCGGGTGGGGGCTGCCTACGCAACCATCTGTGTTGGCGTTGATCAAGAAAAATCTGTGCTGAAGCGCGTCAGTAGTAGCTCCAGCCTTCGGGCCTGTTGCTCGCGGGGTAGGCGGCCGCCGCGGGTCAGGGTTGCCAGGCCGTGTAGGGCTGCCCAGAACAGTTCCGTCAGCAGGCCCGGTTCCTCGTTCGCGCGGGGGGTCACCACCGCCAGCAGTTCGTTGAAGGCAGCATGCAACGCCGGTGGGGCTTCGGGGGTGGCGAACGGTAGGGCCACCGCCTGGTTGAACATCGCGTCGTACAGGGCTGGGCGTTGGTCCGCGAAGGTCAGGTACGCCGTGCTCACCGCCGCCAGTGGGTCATCGGCCGCCTCGCGTGCCTTGCGTAGGTCCGCTCCCAGGTCGGCGAAGCCCTCCACCGCCACCGCGGCCATGATCGCGTCCTTGCCCTTGAAATGGCTGTACAGCACCGGCTGGCTGTACTCCACCTGCTCCGCCAGCCTGCGCGTCGTCACCGCCTCCCAGCCCTCTGTCTCGGCCAGGTCGCGGGCCGCCGTGACGATCAGCCTCTCGCGCTCCGCACGCTCGCGCTCCCGGCGCGTCTGAATGGACATGCTTCTGATCCTAGCGACGCTAGGCAAACTGTCGCCGTTATGCTAGCTTTGTTCTTGTTCCTAGCACTGCTAGCAAGCGGAGATCGAGATGCTCACCACCATCGCCTACGGGCTGGCCATCGTCCTTGACCTGATGATTCTCTTCATCGGTGGCCGCTTCCTCATCGTGCCCTGGGCAGCGGCCACCGCCTACGGCGTGCCGGCCACGCACGACCGGGCCTACCTCACGATCAAGGGTGTCCGCGACAGCAGCTACGGCCTCATCGGCCTTGCCTTGCTCGCTTTCGCCGGCGCGCAGGCAGAGGCCTGGCTCATGCTGCTCGTCGCGCTCGTGCCGCTCGGCGACACGGTCGTCGTGCTCCGCAACGGCGGCACCAAGGCCATCGCGTTCGGTGTCCACCTCGCGACCGCTGTGGTCGTGCTCGTCAGCTCGGCGCTGCTGTTCGCGTTGTGAGCCCGGGCAGGACGCCCGGGCTCACAACGAGATCACTCGGCGTAGGTCAGGTTCTTGCCCGTCGACGGGTCGAACAGCTGGATCTTGTCCGCGTCGAACCAGACCTCCAGCTCCGCGCCCTCCTTCGCGCCCGACGTGGCCGACAGCCGGGTCACCAGCTGCGAACCACTCGCCGGCACGTCCGTCGCGCCGGCGTCGGCCGCCAGTTCCTCCAGCTCGGCGGCCGTCGCGGCCTCGCCCTCGACCGTGAAGTAGGCGAACTTGTCCGAGCCCATCGACTCGAGTACGTCCACCGTCGCGGTGAAGGTGCTCCCGCCGGCGAGCGTGGTGTCGTCGAGGACCTTCGCGTCCTCGAAGTGCTCCGGGCGGATGCCCGCGATCAGCTCGCGTGGCGCGTTCGCCGTCTCAGCGAGCCGCCGCACGCGGTCGGACAGGGCGACCTGGCCGAGACCGGTGGACAGCTGGCCGTTCTCCAGCACGCCCGGCAGGAAGTTCATGGCCGGGGAGCCGATGAAGCCGGCCACGAACAGGTTCTGCGGGTTGTCGTACAGGAACTGCGGCGAGCCGAGCTGCTGAACGACACCACCGCGCAGCACCACGACCCGGTCGCCCAGGGTCATGGCCTCGGTCTGGTCGTGCGTCACGTAGACGGTCGTCGTCGCGAGCTGCTTCTGCAGCTTCGACACCGACGTGCGCATCTGCACGCGCAGCTTGGCGTCCAGGTTGGACAGTGGCTCGTCCATCAGGAACGCCTTGGGGCTGCGGACGATCGCCCGCCCCATGGCCACGCGCTGGCGCTGTCCACCCGACAGGTTCGCCGGCTTGCGGTCCAGGTGCTGCGTGAGATCCAGGATCTTCGCGGCCTCCTCGACCTTCTGCCGCACCGTCGCGTCGTCCACCTTGGCCAGCCGCAACGGGAACGCCATGTTCTCCCGCACGCTCATGTGCGGGTACAGCGCGTAGGACTGGAACACCATCGCGATGTCCCGGTCCTTCGGCGCCTTCTCGTTCACCCGCGCGCCGTCGATGCGCAGCTCGCCGGACGTGATGTCCTCCAGCCCGGCGATCATGTTCAGCATCGTGGACTTACCGCAGCCGGACGGGCCGACGAGGATGATGAACTCGCCGTCCGCGATCTCGATATTCACCTCGGACACGGCAAGGGCACCGTCCGGGTACCGCTTGGTCACCTTGTCAAGGACGATCTCAGCCATTTCCCTCAGCCCTTCACGGCACCCGACGTAAGCCCCGCGACGATGCGGCGCTGGAAGAACAACACGAACAGAATGATCGGAATGGTGATCACCACGGCGGCCGCGGAGATCGTCCCGACCGGGGCCTCGAACTGGGAGGCGCCCGTGAAGAACGACAGCGCGGCCGGCACCGTGCGCGACGCCTCGGTGGACGTCAGCGAGATGGCGAACAGGAAGTCGTTCCAGCAGAAGATGAACACGAGGATCGCGGTCGTGAACACGCCCGGCGCTGCCAGCGGGGCGATGACCCGCCGGAACGCCTGCGCGGGCGTCGCGCCGTCCATCTTGGCCGCCTTCTCCAGCTCCCAGGGGATCTCCCGGAAGAACGCCGACAGCGTGTAGATCGCCAGCGGCAGGGCGAAGGTGATGTACGGCAGGATCAGGCCGGGCCACGTGTCGAACAGGCCCAGGTTCCGCTCCATCTCGAACAGCGGCGAGACCAGCGACACCTGCGGGAACATCGCGATCAGCAGGGACACGCCGACCAGGAGCTGTTTGCCGGGGAAGTCGAGGCGCGCGATCGCGTACGCGGCCATCGTGCCAAGGACCACCGCGATCAGCGTCGCGATGATCGCGATGCCGATCGAGTTGATCAGGGCCCGGATGAACTCACTCGTCGTGAAGATGTCCTTGTAGTTCTGCCAGGTCCACGAGGTCGGCCAGAAGTACTTGTCGGTCTGTGCCTCCGGCGTCTTGAACGACAGGGAAAGCGTCCACAGCACGGGAACCAGCGCGTAGACCACCACCACGACGTCCACAAGGGTCCAGCGGGCCTTGCGGCCCGCGAGCGTGGGACCCGCGGACTTGGCACGCGCGGGCTTGGGCCGCTCGGTGGTGGGGGCAACAACGACGTCGGCCATCAGCGCCTACCTCCCGGGTCGCTGCCGGGCGCCGAGGCACCGAACAGCTTGACGAAGATGAACGCGATGATCGCCACCGCGATGAAGATCAGCACGGACATGGTCGACCCGATGCCGAGGTTCAACCCCTTGATCAGGTTGTTGTAGGTCTGCATGGACACCGACGACGTGTCGTTGGCGCCCTTGGTGAGCACGAAGATGTTGTCGAAGATCCGGAACGCGTCGAGCGTGCGGAACAGCAGCGCCACGAGGATCGCCGGCTTCATCACCGGAATCATCACCTTGGTGAACCGCTGCCACGCGGACGCGCCGTCCATCGACGCCGCCTTCAGCAGGTCGTCCGGCACCAGCGCGAGACCCGCCATCAGCAGCAACGCCATGAACGGCGTGGTCTTCCACACCTCGGCGAGGATGATGATCGCGAGCGACGCGACCCGGTCGGTGAGTGGGGCGTCGGCGCCGAACAACGCGGTGAGCCAGCCGGTGTCCGTGTTCCACGCGTAGAACCAGGAGAACGCGGCCACGACGGTCACGATGCCGTACGGGATGAGGGAAACCGTGCGGACCAGACCACGGCCGACGAGCGTCCGGTGCATGACCAGCGCGAGCAGCATGCCGAGCACCAGCTCGATCACCACCGAGATCACGGTGATCAGCGCGGTGACGCCGAACGCGGTCCACCAGTAGCCGTCCGACAGGACCGCCACGTAGTTGTCGAGTCCCACGAACTGGCGCTGGTCCGGGAACCGGAGGTCGTAACGCTGCAGGGACAGCCAGATCGAGTAGATGATCGGCCAGCCGGTGACCGCGATCATCACGATCGCGGCCGGCGCGCACAGCAGCAGACCGAGTCTGCGTTCGGCCTTCTTGCCCTCGGAGAGCGCCGGCTTCTTCCCCGGCGCCTCGGCCACCGGCGCCGGGGCGGTCTGGCTCTGCGCCGATGGTTCGCTCGCGAGCTCGCTCACGGCAACACCCCCTTGGAGTCCAGGGCCTTCTGCAACTGGTCACGCAGTTCGTCCGCGGTGGACTTCGGGTCGATGTCCTGCGGTGGCGAGAGCACCTTCGACGTGACCGTCGAAAGGTTCTGGTACACCACGGTCAGCGGGCGGACCGCCGCGTCCTGCAGTTCGTCGAGGATCGTCTGCCACATCGGGTACGCCTTGATGAAGTCCGCGTCGCCGGCGTCGTAGACCGACTCGATCGTGGGCGGCACGCCGTCGTTGATCGCCGAGTACCGCTGGCTCTCCGCGCTGCGCAGGCACAGTGCCGCCTCGAACGCCTCGGGCTTGTGCTGCGAGTACGCGCTGACCGCGAGGTTGTAGCCCCCGATCGTCACCTTGCCCGGCCCGTCGATGCCCGGGTACCGCGCCCACTTGAAGTGCTTGGCGCGCTCGGGGTTCCCGGTCTGCATGGCGGTGTAGACGTAGGGCCAGTTCAGTTCGAACGCGGCCTCGCTGTCCTTGGCCTCGAACGCCTGCTGTACCTGCTGCTCCTGCGTGTTGGTCAGCGACGGGTCGGTGATGCCCTGCGTCGTGACCTCCTTGAGCAGCTTCAGCGCGTCCACCGCGCCCTGGTCCATGACGACCTTCTTACCGTCGTCAGACAGGATGTGCCCGCCGTAGGAGGCGACCATCGTGTTGTAGGTGACCACGAGGCCCTCGTACTGCGCGCCGGTGAACACGACCCGGTACGGCTTGCCCTCGCTCTTGAGCCGCTTCGCCGTGGTGATGATCTCCGACCACGTCTGCGGTGGTTGCGGCGTCACCGAGTCGTCGTACCAGAGCAGCTGGACGTTGGTGTTCTTCGTCGCCGCGTAGAGCTTGTCGTTCCACATCGCCGTCTTGAGCGGCCCTTCGAGCACGCCGTCCTCGGCCTCGCTCTTGTTCGAGCCGGTCCACTCCTCGAGCCACTTCGCCTCGGCGAACTCCGGCACCCACGTGACGTCCAGCCCGAGAATGTCGAGATCGGAGTCGGCGGCCGCGAGTCTGCGGACCATCTGCTCGCGCTGGCCGTCGGCGTCGCGCGGCAACTTGCGGTAGACGATCTCGTAGCGTCCGTCGGCCTTCTGGTTGCACTGGTCGATGACCGACTGGAAGTGCTCCTCCGGCGCGTAGTAGACGTTGATTTCAGTGCCGCCGTCCGAGCCGCAAGCAGCGACCAACGGCGCCACGGCGAGTGCGACTCCGCTGACGGCGAGCATCCGCCATCGCATGAGAACCCTGCCTCCCTTCCCGCCTGCACGGGAGGCGCGGGGCACCTCGTCGTGCCTGGGGGATGCGTGTTTCACGGTGAACCGAACCTAGGCCTCATGATCACGGACCGCAACCTAGAGGAGCAACGATCCGGTCAAGGCCTGTAACGCTAGCGGGCCGCCCCGGGGATGCGTTGGTTGAGTCGGTGGATCCAGCTTTCCACCGACAAGGCGCCGGTTCGCCCTCGTACTGGACCACAAGGGCGGACCGGCAACGCCACCAGCGGGAAGCTGGGCCGCCGCACCAGCCGCCAGTTCCCAGCCCGGCCGCCAGCTCCCGCCCGGCAGCTAGTCCGTCGCGGGAGTTGGCCGCATCGCGAGCCTGGCGAGGAGGTCGCGGCCCTTCTCGGCGTTGCGTGGCTGGGCGAGCACGTCGTAGCGGCCGGCCACGAGCTGACTCGCCGACGCGATCTCCCGGCCCGCGCTCCGCGTGGTCGCGTACCCGACCGCGGCGAAGACCAGCCCGAAGACCACACCGGCCACCAACCCGACCAGGATCGGCGCGAACGACATGGTCTGTGAGCTGAACAGGCCGAGCAGCAGCCCGACGAACAGACCGAACCACGCGCCGGACAGCGCACCCGTCCCCAGCACCTTCGGCCAGCTCAGGCGCCCGATCACCCGCTCGACCAGCATCAGGTCGACGCCGACGATCGTGACCTCCTGCACGGGGAACTCGTTGCCGGCCAGATACTCGACCGCGCGATGGGCCTCCTGGTAGGTGCCGTAGGACCCGATCGGCCAGCCAGTCGGCGGGGTCGGCACCTTGGGGAGCGCCTGGCTCCCGCGTGCCCCTCCGGAGAACGAACCGGTCACCGTTGCTCACCTCTGTTCAGCAGTTGCCACCATCCTGCCAACACGAGGCAAACAGTGCTAACCCGACACCTACCCACCCCGCGAGTCCCGCGTTCAGACAGTGCGAGTCCCGCGTTCAAGCAGTGCGAACTGCGGTTTCGTGCACACGGACCTGCACTAAACCGCAGTTCGATGTGCCCGAACGCGGGACTCGGTGTGTGCGAACGCGGGACTCGCGGGGTCAGCGGGAGCGGTACTCGCGTAGCAGGCCTCGGCTGATGATCGTTTTCTGGATCTCGCTCGTGCCCTCGCCGATGAGCAGGAACGGGGCCTCGCGCATGAGGCGTTCGATCTCGTACTCCTTGGAGTAGCCGTAGCCGCCGTGGATGCGGAACGACTCCTGGGTGACCTCGGCGCAGTACTCCGAGGCCAGGAGCTTGGCCATGCCGGCCTCGACGTCGTTGCGTTCGCCGGAGTCCTTCAGGCGGGCCGCGTTCACCATCATCAGGTGGGCCGCCTCGACCTTCGTGGCCATCTCGGCCAGCTTGAACGCGATCGCCTGATGCTGCGCGATCGGCTTGCCGAACGTGCTGCGCTGCTGCGCGTACTCCACCGCCAGCTCGAACGCGCGGATCGCGATGCCGCACGCGCGGGCCGCGACGTTGACCCTGCCGACCTCGACGCCGTCCATCATCTGCGCGAAACCACGCCCCGGCGCGCCGCCCAGCACCGACGAGGCGCCGGTCCGGTAGCCGGCGAACACCGCCTCGGTCGTGTCGACGCCCTTGTAGCCCATCTTGTCGATCTTGCCGGGAATCGTCAGCCCCGGCGCCACCTCGCCGAACCCGGTCGGCTTCTCCACCAGGAAGGCCGTCAGGTTCTCGTGCGGCTTCTCCGCGCCCTCGTCGGTCCTCACCAGCACGGCGATCAGGTTGGAGCTGCCGCCGTTCGTGAGCCACATCTTCGCGCCGTCGACGACGTACTCGTCACCGTCGCGCCTGGCCCTGGTCTTGATCGCCGCGACGTCCGAGCCGAGGTCCGGCTCCGACATCGAGAAGGAACCGCGCACCTCACCGGTGGCCATTCGCGGCAACAGGCTCTGTTTCTGCGCGTCGGTGCCGTGCTGGCGAACCATGTGGGCCACGATGAAGTGCGTGTTGATCACGCCGGAGACGCTCATCCAGCCGCGCGCGATCTGCTCGACCACCAACGCGTAGGTCAGCAGCGACTCGCCGAGCCCGCCGTACTCCTCCGGGATGGTGAGGCCGAACAGCCCCATCTCCTTCATCCCGTCGACGATGTCCTGCGGGTACTCGTCCGCGTGCTCGAGGGCCTGGGCGTGCGGAATGATCTCCTTGTCCACGAAATCACGAACCGTGGCAAGGATTTCCTGCTGGATGTCGGTCAGGCCGGCGGTCTGAGCGAGGCGGGCCATCTTGGGCGCTCCCTCCCGGGCGACGGTGGTTACCGGCCAGTATCCACCGGTTAACGCTCGTTCGCGGGGAGGTTGTGCGCAGTACCACTAGAGACGGTACCCGCGCTCAGCCCACGCCGATCACCGCGGGAGAACCGCAGTCTCGGCACTCGTCGACGAGGACGTACACGTCGGCACCACAGTCACGGCAGGGACGGAAGCTGCGCTCGAACAGCTCGTCGCGGCGGGAACGGCTGAACAGACGTGGCCCACTTCCATCGTCCTTGCCGAGTCGATGCTTACCCATGCCCGACAGCTTCACCCGGAGGAGTGGGTGAGTGCCAAGTATTCGTCGTTATCTGTGCGTTATATCACGGCAACCTTCGACGATCCGTGACGTCGTTTTTCTGGAGGGTAGTAACTATTGCATAACGTAGTCACCTCACGACTCAGGAAACAGGCGGCCGAACACCTCGCCGAAGCCACCCTCGACGTGGACTTCGATCCGGCCATCATCGTCTCGCTGGGTGATCTGCTGGAACTGCCCGTCCTGCCACCAGTAGACATGCGGGCTGATCGGCCCGACCTCCATGTCGTACCCGGCCGCGGCGTTGCCGGCCATCGCGTTCAGCGCCTCGACCACGCTGGAGTCCCGCGGCACGTGGTACAGCAGCTGGTGCCGGAACGGCACCGCGACCAGCACGCCGTTGGGCAGGTGGGCCTCGCCGGTGGTGCGCAGCACGACGTCCCGCAGCACGAGCGCCGTGGACGCCATGAACATCGACCCGACGAGGATCTCCACACCGTCGTAGGTCGCGCGCTCGTCGGCCTCCTCGCGCCGCAGGTTGGCGAGGCCGGCCGACCGCAGCCGGCCGAGGCCGTGCTTGGTGACCTGCTCGTCGTTGAACGTGGCGACCGAGTCCGGCAGGTCGAGCGCCAGGAGCTCCAGCACGCCGGGCAGGGCCTCGCGGCCGTAGGACCACCAGTCGCCGTCGGGTAGCGCGCCCGCCTCGTACAGCCGCAGGTACGTGCGCTCGAGCAGGTCCTCGGTCGGCACGTCGAACTCGTCCGGCCCGTCGATGCTGGCGAGCAGGCGGCTGATGTGGTCGTCGACGATCGCCGGCCACTTCTTCGCCGACACGCGGGGGTCGGCGAGGCGGCGCGCGAGGCTGCCGAGCCCGAACTGGCGACCGTCGGCGTCCTCGACATGTCCGGCGTAGACGGTCACCTCGTAGCCGGCCACGGCCATGCTGCCGCGGACGAGATCACGAAGCCGCTGCGCGCGGCTCACCGTCAGTTCCGGCAGACCCTCGTCGGCCGGTTCGTCCGGTTCGCGGCCTCGGCTGAACAACCCCACCGCGTCACCCTATTCGGATGGTTTCTCCTCGGGCCTGGGGGCCAGCGTCGGGTGCCCGGTTCGTTCGAGGAAGCGGAGAAGCTCAACGGGGAAGGGCAACACGAGGGTCGAGTTCTTCTCGGACGCGACCTGTACGACGGTCTCCAGCAGTCGCAACTGGAGCGCGGCCGGGGTGTCGCTCATGACCCGGGCGGCGTCGGAGAGCTTCTGCGAGGCCTGGAACTCGCCGTCCGCGGAGATGATGCGCGCGCGGCGCTCCCGCTCGGCCTCGGCCTGGCGGGACATGGACCGCTTCATCGACTCGGGCAGCGCGACGTCCTTGATCTCGACCCGGTCGATGTGCACGCCCCACTCCAGGGCCGGACTGTCGATCATCATCTCGAGGCCCTGGTTGAGCCGCTCGCGGTTCGCGAGCAGGTCGTCGAGGTCGCTCTTGCCGATGATCGAACGCAACGAGGTCTGCGCGACCTGCCCGACCGCGAACCGGTAGTCCTCGACCTTGATCACCGCCGCGACCGGGTCGACCACCTTGAAGTAGACGACCGCGTCGACCCGCACGGTGACGTTGTCGCGGGTGATGCCCTCCTGCGCGGGCACCGGCATGGTCACGATCTGCATGTTGACCTTCTGCAGCTTGTCCGCGACGGGTACCAGCAACGCGAGGCCGGGTGCGCGGATGCCGGGCTGGACCCGACCGAACCGGAAGATCAGGCCCTGCTCGTACTGCTTGATCACGCGGACGCTGGAGGAGACTCCGATCACGACCACAACGAGGATCAGCAGGAGAATGTAGGCAACCATTGGCGCCTCCGCGGTCAACCACCCCTCGCAACCGATGCTACGCCCGGAGATGCGGGGAAAGCCGCAGAAGGATCCAGCCCGCATCCCAACTCACAAAAGCAAATCACCGACCCGAACGGCCGCTGTGCTCGCCGGGGGGACCCCTGCTTTCAGGCTACCGGGAGCCACCGACAATTCCGGGCCGTTGAACGCGCCGGCCAGCAGTTCCCCGAGCGAAAGGGACTTTCGTGCGCCGAGGGGCATGGTGTCGCCAGTTGGCCCGCTTGACTGCACACCGAACGGGGGCTTCCAGCGTTGGTGAGCACAAGCTCGGCCGTCCCCCGCTCCCTGATCTGCTGGAGATCACCTCCCGGACGGCTACGACGCCAGCGCGGCGGTGCGCGATGATCACCACCGCCCAGACGGTCACTGGCCTGGCACGCGGAGATCAGGCCGGCGACCGACGGCGCGTAGAACCCCGGCCTTCGCGGCCTCGCCACTGCGGCGCACCCACGCCTGGCAGCGAGGGTGTCGGCCGGGAACACCAGTCCTTCCCCAAAGGCACCGACTTCGTCACCGCCCGGCCAACGACCACCCCCAGCAAGACACTGGCTCAACCCCAAGGAGAAACAATCCGACACTGTCCACGACGGCTTGCGTCGCAACACCACAAGGATTCCCGCACTGCTGGCGAGCCACTGAACACCCCGGCAGCAATTTCACCCACCCAACCCGAGCGAAAGGGACTTTCGTGCGCCCGGGGGTCCCCCGGATTCCACATTACCGGTGGGCACCGACAATTGCGGTCAGGTGCCCTTGACCGCCGCCGCGAGCGCCAGGATCCGTTGGGCGTCGACCACGTGCAGGTTCTCGATCATGCGGCCGTCGACCGTCGCCACGCCGCGGCCCGCGTGCTGGGCCTGTTCGAAAGCCTCGATCACGCGGTGGGCGTGCGCGACCTCGTCGGCGGACGGCGCGAAGATCTCGTTGCACGGCTCGACCTGGCCGGGGTGGATCAGCGTCTTGCCGTCGAAGCCGAAGTCCCGGCCCTGGCGGCACTCCGCGGCGAACCCGTCCAGGTCACGGACGTCGTTGTAGACGCCGTCCAGGATCACCCGGCCGGTCGCGCGGGCCGCGAGCACACACGTCGACAGGGGGCCGAGCAGCGGCGCGCGGCCGGGGACCTGTGCCGCCGTCAGCTCCTTCGCGAGGTCGTTCGTGCCGAGCACCAGCACGGTCAGCCGGTCCGACGCCGCCGCGATCGACGCGCAGTTCAGCACCGCCACCGGTGTCTCGATCATCGCCCAGATCGCCGTGTGGTCCGGGGCGTGCGACAGCGCCTTCTCGATCGCGTGGACCTCCTCGGCGGAGTTCACCTTCGGCACCACCACCGCGTCCGGGCCCGCCTCGCCGGCCGCGCGGAGGTCGTCGGCGTGCCACGGCGTGCCGAGACCGTTGACGCGAACGGTCACCTCGCGCGAGCCGTACGAGCCGACCGCCGCGCACACCCGTTCCCGGGCCGCGGCCTTCGCGTCCGGCGCGACCGCGTCCTCCAGGTCGAGGATCAACGCGTCCGCCGGCAGCGTCTTCGCCTTCTCCAGCGCCCTTTCGTTGGCGCCCGGCATGTACAGGACCGACCTGCGCGGCCTCATTCGGCAGCCTCCTTGTACAGCGCGGCCAGTTCCGGGTCCCGCGCCGCGAGGTCGTCGGCGAGGGCCACGATCACCTGGCACTGCTTGACCGTCGCGTCGTCCTGCATCTTGCCGTCGAGCATCACCGCGCCGGTGCCATCACCCATGGCCGCGATCACCCGCCGCGCCCATCCCACCTCGGCCGGGTCCGGCGAGAAGACCTTGCGTGCGATGGCGATCTGGGCCGGGTGCAGGCTCCACGCGCCGACACAGCCGAGCAGGTACGCGTTGCGGAACTGGTCCTCGCACGCGACCGTGTCGCGGATGTCGCCGAACGGCCCGTAGTACGGCAGGATCCCGGCCCGCACGCACGCGTCGACCATCCGCGCGACCGTGTAGTGCCACAGGTCCTGCTGGTAGGTGGTGCGCCCTTCGGACAGGTCGTCGCCGACGGGGTCCGTCCGCACCAGGTACCCGGGATGGCCGCCGCCGACCCGGGTCGTCTTCATCCGCCTGCTCGCGGCCAGGTCGGCAGGGCCGAGCGAGATGCCCTGCATGCGCGGGCTGGCCATGGCGATCTCCTCGACACGCGACACCCCGCTCGCGGTCTCCAGGATCGCGTGCACGAGCAGCGGGCGCCGCAGGCCCGCGCGGGCCTCCAGCTGGGCGAGCAGCCGGTCGACGTAGTGGATGTCCTCCGGGCCATCGACCTTCGGCACCATGATCACGTCGAGCTTGTCGCCGACCTCGGTGACCAGCGTCAACAGGTCGTCGAGCACCCACGGCGAGTCGAGGCTGTTGATCCGCGTCCACAGCTGCGTGTCGCCGAGGTCCACCTCGCGGGCGATGCGCACGAGCCCGGCGCGGGCGGCCTCCTTGCGGTCGGCCTGGACGGCGTCCTCGAGGTTGCCGAGCAGCACGTCGGCCTGCCCGGCCATGCCGGGGACCTTGGCCGCCATCTTCTCGTTGCCCGGGTCGAAGAAGTGGATCATCCGGGAGGGCCGGACCGGGATCTGCCGCAACGGCTCCGGTGCGCCGACGGCGAGCGGACGGAAGAAGTCCTTCGGTGACCTCATCGAGCCTCCCAACGCTACTTGCCAGTAACCATAGGGGCTCGAAAACTGGTTCGCCGTGCACGTGTCGGCTACGCCACCCTGGGGACGTGTCCTTGACCGTGCCAGAAAGCCTCGCGGCGGGCTTCGAAGACCAGGACTGGCTCGCGCGGCTCCCCGCGCTCGCCGAGTCCTGCCTCACCAACTGGGACCTGACGGTCGACGGCGAGCCCATGCACGGCGCGTGCGCGCTCGTCCTGCCGGTGCGCCGGGCCGGCGGCGAACCCGCCGTGCTCAAGGTGACGTGGCCGCACGAGGAGGCCGAGCACGAGGCCCTCGCACTGTCCATCTGGGACGGTGCGAGCTCGGTCCGCCTGCTGGCACACGATCCTGGCGCGTGGGCGCTGCTGCTCGAACGCCTCGACCCGGCCGTCACGCTGGAGAGCGAGCCGCTGCCGGAGGCGCTCGCGGTCCTCGCGGGCATGATCCGCCGGCTCGACCGGCCGGCGCCGGCGGGAGTCAGGCACCTGCGGGACGTCGCCGCCCGCTGGGTTCGCGAGTTTCCCGCGGAGAACGACGGCCTCGTGCCTGACGACGTGGTCGCACAGGCCGTCGCCTACTGCCGCGAGCTGGGACCGACCGCCGGGAACCACCTGGTCAACGAGGACCTGCACTTCCAGAACGTGCTGCGTGGCGAGCGTGCGCCGTGGCTGGTGATCGACCCGAAGCCGGTCGCGGGCGACCGGGAGTTCGGGCTCTGCCAGCTGCTGTGGAACCGGTTCGAGGAGGCCACCCTGCTGGCCCGGCTGGCGGTGGTCGTCGACATGGCCGGGCTGGACCGTGAGCTGGCCAGGAAGTGGACGTTCGTGCGCGCGGTCGACAACTGGCTCTACGCGGGCCCGGACCACTGGCTGGGCGACAGGTGCGCCCGGATCGCCGGGGTGCTCGCCGGCCCCGGCTGACCCGACGCGCGCGGGGCTCACCGCCGGGTGAACGGACCGCGGCACGGCTAGCCTTGCGGCGTGAGCAGGGTCTTCGTGGCGCAGGTGGTCGGGTTGCCGGTGTTCGGGCCCGACGGGGAGTCCATCGGCAAGATCCGGGACGTGGTCGCCGTGCTGCGTACCGACCGCACGCCACCGCGCGTGCTCGGCGTGGTCGTGGAGCTCGCGACCCGCCGGCGGATCTTCGTGCCGATGCTGCGGGTCACCTCGATCGACGCGAACGCGGTCACGCTGGCCACGGGCTCGGTGAACCTGCGGCGCTTCAACCAGCGGCCCAACGAGGTGCTGGTCGTCGGTCAGCTGCTGGACGCGCGGGCGGTCGTCGTCGAGACCGGGCACCCCGCCATGATCGTGGACGCGGCGATGGAGCTGACGCGGACCCGCGACTGGGTGATCTCCCGGCTCGCCATCCGCGAGCGGACCGGCAGGCTGTCCAGGCGCGGCCCGATCCAGGTGCGGCGCTGGGAGGAGCTCGAGCCGCCTGGGGTGACGGACCTGGCGTCCGCGCCGCAGGAGACGACGCACCTGCTGAGCGTGTTCGAGGGCATGCGGGCCGCGGACGTGGCCACCGCACTGCGGGACCTGCCGGTGAAGCGCCGCTACGAGGTCATCGACGGCCTCGACGACGAGCGGCTGGCGGACGTGTTCGAGGAGCTGTCCGAGGACGACCAGAAGGACCTGCTCGGGCACCTCGACGAGGAACGCGCGGCGGACGTCCTGGAGGCGATGGACCCCGACGACGCCGCGGACCTGCTGGCCGAGCTGCCCGAGCGGGACCGGTTGAGGTTCCTGGAGCTGATGGAGCGGCAGGAGTCCGACCCGGTCCGCCGGCTGCTGGCGTACTCGTCGGACACGGCGGGCGGGCTGATGACGCCGGAGCCGCTGGTGTTGATGCCCGACGCCCCGGTCGCCCAGGCGCTGGCCATGATCCGCAACCCGGACATCACGCCCGCGCTGGCAAGCATGGTGTTCGTCTGCCGTCCACCGTCCGCGACGCCGACCGGCCGGTACATCGGCTGCGTCCACGTCCAGCGGCTGCTGCGCGAGCCGCCGAGCGAGCTGGTGGCGAGCGTCGTGGACAGCGAGCTGGCCCGGCTGTCACCGGCGGCGTCACTGAACGAGGTGACCCGCTACTTCGCCACCTACGACCTGGTGTGCGCGCCCGTCGTGGACGAGAACGAGCACCTGCTGGGCGCGGTGACCGTGGACGACGTGCTGGACCACCTGCTGCCCACCGGGTGGCGCGAGACCAACAGCGAGGAGCCGGCCGATGCCTGAACTGTTCGCCCGCCGCCGGCTCGACCAGCCGCGCACACCGGGTTTCCGGGTGTCGATCGACCCGGAGATGATCGGCCGGATGTCCGAGCGGCTGGCGAGGTTCCTGGGCACCGGCAAGTACCTGTTCTGGCAGACGGTGCTCGTGATCGTGTGGATCGTGCTGAACCTGACCGCGGTGTCGCTGCGGTGGGACCCCTACCCGTTCATCCTGCTGAACCTGGCGTTCTCGACCCAGGCTGCGTACGCGGCGCCGCTGATCCTGCTCGCCCAGAACCGCCAGGACAACCGGGACCGGGTGTCGCTGGAGGAGGACCGGGCACGCGCGACCCGCACGAAGGAGGACACCGAGTTCCTGGCACGCGAGCTGGCCGCGCTGCGGTTGGCCATCGGCGAGGTCGCGACCAGGGACTACCTGCGCAGCGAGCTGGACCGCCTCCGCACGGACCTCGACGGGCGCAGGCCCCGCAAGCCCCGCCCGTCGGCGGAGGCCGTTCGCGACGACCACCGCTGGGCGGAGACCTGAGCCCGTCCGTGGACCCTCGTCCGGCGGTCTCCAGCTTCGCCGGGACCCTCCACTAGGGGATCCCGGGAGGCGGACCGGCCAGGCGGGAGCACAGGTCGCCGAAGGAGGCCAGCTCGTCGCCGTCCAGGTGCTCGACGAAGTGGCGGACGACGCCCGAGAGGTGCGTCCTGGCCGCGTGGCGCAGCGTGTCGATCCCCTTGGTGGTGATCACCGCCACCACGCCGCGGCCGTCGCCGTCGAAGCGTTCTCGGGTAACCATGCCGGCCACCTCCAGGCGGTCCACCAGCCGGGTGACACCGGACCGGGACAGCAGCACCGCGTCGGCCAGCTCGGCCATCCGCAGTCGCCGTTCGGAGGACTCAGCAAGTTGCACCAGCACGTCGTAGGCACCCAGGGTGATGGGGTGCTCGGCCACCAGCTCGGTCTCCAGCACACGTATGAGCCGCGCGTGCGCACGGAGGAACGATCGCCAGGCGTGGAGCTCGGTCGTGGTCGGCAATCGTGTTACCCCGGGTTCAGGCACGAGGAGGATGGTACGGAACCGATCCGTACCATGGTGGGGTGACCACTCCAGATGTCGAGGCTGTGCGGACGGCACTGGCCGACGTGCAAGATCCGGAAATCCACAAGCCGATCACCGACCTGGGCATGGTCAAGAACGTGTCCGTCGGGGACAACGGCACGGTGCACGTCGAGATCTACCTGACGGTGTCCGGCTGCCCGCTGCGCGACAAGATCACCCGCGACGTGACCGAGGCCGTCTCCTCGGTCGACGGGGTCCGCCACGTGACCGTCGAGATGGACGTCATGTCCGACCAGCAGCGCACCGAGCTGCGGCAGAAGCTGCGTGGCACGTCCGAGGAGCCACGCATCCCCTTCGCCGAGCCGGGCTCGATGACCCGGGTGTACTGCGTGGCGTCCGGCAAGGGCGGGGTGGGCAAGTCGAGCGTGACGGTCAACCTGGCCGTCGCGATGGCTTCCCGCGGCCTGTCGGTCGGCGTGGTCGACGCGGACATCTACGGCCACTCCGTCCCCCGCATGCTGGGCGCCGACGGCCGGCCGACGCGCGTCGAGAAGATGATCCTGCCGCCCGAGGCCAACGGCGTGAAGGTCATCTCCATCGCCATGTTCACGCCGGGCAACACCCCCGTCGTGTGGCGCGGCCCGATGCTGCACCGGGCGCTGCAGCAGTTCCTGGCGGACGTGTTCTGGGGCGACCTGGACGTGCTGCTGCTCGACCTGCCCCCGGGCACCGGCGACATCGCGATCTCGGTGGCCCAGCTGCTGCCGAACGCCGAGCTGCTGGTCGTGACCACGCCGCAGCAGGCGGCCGCCGAGGTGGCCGAGCGCGCGGGCGCGATCGCCATGCAGACGCGGCAGCGCATCGCGGGTGTCATCGAGAACATGTCGTGGCTGGAGCTGCCCGACGGCTCGCGGATGGAGCTGTTCGGCTCCGGCGGCGGCCAGACGGTCGCGTCGTCGCTGACCAGGACGATCGGCTCGGACGTGCCGCTGCTGGGCAAGGTCCCGCTGGACCCCCGCGTGGTCGAGGCGGGCGACGGCGGCAAGCCGATCGTCATGTCCTACCCGGACTCCGCGGCCGCTCAGGAGCTGACCCGGATCGCGGCCAAGCTGTCGACCCGCGCCCGCGGCCTCGCCGGCCGCATGCTGTCGGTCTCCCCGGCCTGACAGTCCCGGGAGACGTCCCCTCAGGGCCAGTAGATCCTCGGCGCGGACGTCGTGGGGTCCGGCGCCTTCGAGGCGGCCGCGTCAGGTCGCGTCGGGGTCGAACTTGGCCTCGCCGGTCGCGGGAGGTTTCGGGTCGTCCTGGACCGGGGCCGGCGTCGCGGGCGGTGGCGTGTGCCCGTTCGGCTTGGTGCCGCCGTTGGAGACGTCGACGTCCTCGAACAGGTGGCGGGCCACCGCGCGCCGGGGATCGAAGTTCCGCAGCTGCTGCAGGTCCTGCAACGGCTTGCGCAGCTCCTCGAAGTCGTCGCCCATCTCGTTGCGGAGCTGCTCGCGTGCGCCGGTCGCGTACTCGCGGAGCTTCCGCACGTTGCGCCCCAGCCAGGACGCCGCGGACGGCAACCTTTCCGGGCCGAGGATGAACAGGCCCGCGACCACGATGATCAGGATCTCGGACCAGCCGATGCTGTCGAACACTGTGGCCGCCCTCCCGCGACGAAAACCCCCGCAGTCCGTTGTTCAGCGTAGCCGCTCAGTCGGACTGCAACGTCACCTGAACTGTGAGCTCTCGCCCGTCCCGGGCGAGCACGACCGGCACCGTGTCGCCGATCTTGTAGTGCCGAACCGTCACGATCAGCTCGGCGGCGTTCGCGATGACACGGTCGCCGACCTTGCGGATCACGTCGTTCTGCTTGATGCCCGCCTTGGCCGCGGCACCCTCGTCGCGCACGTTCTGCACCCGGGCGCCCTCGGCCGTCTCCGCCGACACCGACGACGCGTTGACGCCGAGGTCTGCGTGGTTGACCTTGCCCGTCTTGATCAGCGAGTCGACCACCGGCCGCACGTCGTCGATCGGGATGGCGTAGCCGAGGCCGATGCTGCCGCCCTCCTCGGACGTCGAGATGATCGACGAGTTGATGCCGACCAGCGCTCCCGTCGCGTCGACCAGCGCACCACCGGAGTTGCCGTGGTTGATGGCCGCGTCGGTCTGGATCGCGTCGTAGGCCGCGGGCTGGCCGTCCTCGCCGCCGAGCACCACCGGCCGGTTCAGCGCGCTGACGATGCCCTCGGTCACGGTGTCCGCCTGGTCCAGCGGCGAGCCGATCGCGAGCACGGTGTCCCCGACCGCCAGGTCGGCCGACTTGCCGAGCTGGATGACGGTGCTGATGTCCGCGTCCACCTTCACGACGGCGAGGTCCATCTTCGGGTCGATGCCGACGAGCCGAGCGTTGGCCCGCCGCCGGTCGTTGAACACGACGGTGATCTTCTGCCCCTTGGTCACCGCGCCCCCGAGGGAGACCACGTGCTCGTTGGTCACGATGTAGCCCTGGCTGTCGACGACCGCGCCCGAGCCGATGCCGGTGCCCTGGTCGGTGCGCACCTCGATGGTGACGACCGCCGGACGCACCCGCCGCGCGATGTCCGCGATCGAGCCCGGCGGACGTTCCTTCGCCGGCTGGACCTCGGCAAGCGTCGTGTCGCTGTACAGCTGGTCGCCCTGCTGCGCGAGGAAGTAGGCGGCGACCCCGCCGCCGCCCCCGATGACCAGTGCGAGCACCCCGAGCACGACCAGCGCGGACACCTTCACCCGGCGCCCGAACAGCACCTCGGTCAGGCTCAGCAGCTGGCCGGAGGGCTTGGTCCCGGACTTCGCGTCCTCGTCGCCGTCCCGGTCCGGGCCGACGGCGGGCGGTCCGATCACGGCACCGGCCGACGGGTCGCGCCACGGGTCGTGCGCGGCCTCCGGGTCCCACGGGTCGACGCCGTTGGCGCCGTGCTCGTCCGCGGGTGGGCGCTGCAGCAGGTCCGCGCTGCCCTCGGGCCGGCCGAACGCCGACGCGAGCGACTCGGGGGCCGGGGGCGCGGTCTTCAGCTCACCCAGCGTGGGCGTCCGCCCGGCCTGCGGGGAGAACGCCCCGTCGACGCCAGTGGGCCGGCCGAACACGGCGGCCGCGCCCGGGTCGATGTCGGGGCGGTGCAACGGCCGTGGCCCGAGCCTCGGCCGATCGTCCGTGCCGGGAACGGCGCTGCCGTTCGACGGCGTGCCCGGCTCGGGGTTCCACTGGTTGCTCATCGTCGCCAAGCGTGCCGGAGGGATGGTGAAGTCAGCGTTCTGTTCCCGGCCAGGCGCCTCACAGCGACTTCACACGGGTTGTGCTGTCAGCGGCGGTTGGCGGACCGCAGGGTCGCGTAACCCACCTGCTGCATGCTGCCGCCGACCACCGCGGGACGTTCGCCGCCGGCCGGGGACCTCGGCGCCGGCTCGGCGCCACCGCCGCTGGCCGTCGCCGCGAGTGCGAGCGCGCCGAGCACGAGGCCGGACACGACCACACCGGCGCCCTGGACGGCACGACGGCTGGGACTACGGCCGAGGACGGTGCTGCCCTCGCCGAGCTTGGTTGATGTGCCCAACGGGGCGGTGCCCCCCAGCGCGGCAACCCGGTCCGGGCGCTGGACGGCGACCAGCTGGCCGTCGTTGGTGACGGCGAGGCCGTCGGGCATCGCCGGCATCTCGATCTGCTCCGGGATGGCCCGCAGGCTCGCGAGGAGACCCGCCGGCGCGGAGAACGCGTTCGCCGCGTGGACGGCGGCCGCCGCCTGCCGCTGCGCCGCGATCTCGGCGGCACAGGCGCCGCACCTGGCGGCATGCGAGGACGCCCGGTCGCAGGCCGTCGGCGTCAGCTCGCCGTCGACGAACGCCACCACCGCGTCCGGCAGCAAGTGCTGTTCGGACAGACCCCAACCGCGCTCGTCGGTCACGACCTACCCTCCCCTACGAGTTCACGGCGCCGCTCCAGCGACGCACGAAGTGCCTGCCGCCCCCGGTGGATCCTGCTTCGAACAGTACCCAACTTCACGCCGAGCGTGGCGCCGATCTCCTCGTAGGACAGACCTTCGACGTCACACAGGACGACCGCGGCACGGAACTCGGGGGGCAGCTCGTCCAGCGCGGCCTGCAGGTCCGGGTCGAGGTGGTTCGACACGTAGACCTGCTCCGGGCTCGGGTCGTCGCCGGCGAGGCGGTCGGTGTCCTCCGGCAGCCCCT
Source organism: Actinophytocola sp. (assembly GCF_035634895.1). Lineage (GTDB taxonomy): Bacteria > Actinomycetota > Actinomycetes > Mycobacteriales > Pseudonocardiaceae > Actinophytocola. The sequence goes on from NZ_DASQCC010000001.1 coordinate 47,810, forward strand.
CCATGCGCAGCCGCGAGCGACGACGCGCCATGTCCAGGAAGAGGTTGGTCGTGATGCGGTGCAGCCAGCCCTCGAACGTGCCGGGCTTGTAGTTCGCGAGGGAGCGGAACACCCGGATGAAGGTCTCCTGGGTGAGGTCCTCGGCGTCATGCGCGTTACCCGTCAGGCGGTAGGCCAGACGGTAGACACGGTCGGCGTGCTCCCGCACGACCTCGTCCCACGACGGCGGCGTCCACGTGGCGGCGTCGTCGAGGGCGACGGGCGCGGCGTCGGCTGTCTGCGTAGACATAGGCGCTTGTGCCACCTCTTCCGGGTCGGTAAACCCACTCAACTTCTCAACGTGTGCCGCGCTCATCGTGTTCCCCATCCCCCGACCTGTGTCGTTGTCTCACCCAGGATCATTTCGGGTGCTGGTGTGAAGCTAGTGAGAGTCGACTGAGAAGCGCCTGAGAATCGACCGGGGCCTTATCACCCGGTTCCGGGGTCGACAACGCTAATCTCACAACTCGTGGCATCCGATACGCCGACGATCGACTCAGACGCGGTGCACGCGTACGTCGAGGGCTACCTCCCGGAGGAGGACGCGCTGGCCGCCGCCCGCAGGCGGGCCGACCAGCTGGGCGCCGGCCCGCTGTCCCCCGGCTCGGGCTCCGCCCTGCGGTTCCTGGCGACCGCACTGCAGGCCAAGGCCGTGGTCGAGGTGGGCACCGGCGCGGGCGTCAGCGGCCTGTACCTGCTGCGTGGCATGGCCACGGACGGGGTGCTGACCTCGATAGACGTCGATCCGGAACGGCAGACGGCCGCCAAGCGCGCGTTCAGTGCCGCCGGCGTCGCCCCCGGCCGCACCCGGTTGATCATGGGCCGGGCGCTGGACGTGCTGCCCCGGCTGACCGAGGAGGCCTACGACCTGCTGTTCGTCGACGCGGCCAAGCCGGAGTACCCGAGCTACCACGAGCAGGGCGTGCGGCTGCTGCGTCCCGGCGGCGTGCTCGCGTTCGCCGGCGTCCTGTGGTCGGGCCTGGTGGCCAACCCCACCCGGCGCGACGCCGAGACCGTCGCCCTGCGCGACGTGGCCAGGATCGTCCGCGACGACGACCGCCTGGTCCCGGTCCTGCTTCCCCTCGGCGACGGCCTGCTGGTGGCGGCGAAGGCCCGCTGACCTACTCCTCGCCTACTCCTCGCCGGTCGCCACGTAGCCGCCCACGGTCACCGCGATCGACAGGCCGATGATCAGGACCGCGACGGCGACCCCGGTGAACTCCCACATGACCACGACCAGGCCGAACGGCACGAACACGGCCAGCCCGGTGAGGATCCCGGGCAGCCACCGGATGCGCCGGTCCCGCCGCCCGCCGGTCCCGCCGACCTGCGACATCTGCCATACGGACCGGTACGGGTCGTTCTCTCCCCCAGGTGGCTCCATACCCCCAGGGTAGGCATCCCGTCCGTCTCAGTGGGACCGAATCACTCGACTCGCTCACCCTTGCCCAGAACGACAACCCCGCCGTTACTGACGGTCCACCGCTGCCGGTCCGCCGCCAGGTCGACGCCGATCTCCGCACCCTCCGCCACCTGCACGTTCTTGTCCAGGATCGCCCGCCGGACCACCGCGCCCTTGCCGACCCGCACGCCGGGCAAAAGCACGCTCCCCTCGACCAGCGCCCCGTCCTCGATCATCACGTCCGCGCTGATCACCGAGTCGCGCACGGTCGAACCGGACACGATCGTCCCGGGGCCCACGATCGACTCGACCGCGCTGCCGGAGTTGACGAACTTCGCCGGCGGCAGCGGCGGCGTCGCCGTCCGGATGGGCCACCGGTGGTTGTACAGGTTGAACACCGGGTGCACCGACACGAGATCCAGGTGCGAGTCGTAGTACGCGTCGAGCGTCCCGACGTCGCGCCAGTACCCGCGGTCACGCTCCGTCGCGCCGGGCACCGCGTTGTCGTCGAAGTCGTACACCCGCGCGTCGCCCCGCCCGACGAGCATCGGGATGATGTCGCCGCCCATGTCGTGCATGGACTCGGGGTTCGCGGCGTCCTCGCGCAGCGCCTCCAGCAGCGTCGACGTGCGGAACACGTAGTTGCCCATCGACGCGAACGTCACTTCCGGGTCGTCCGGCACGTGCGGCGGGTTCGCCGGCTTCTCCAGGAAGCGGGTGATCCTGCCGTCGGCGTCGGAGTCGATGCAGCCGAACGCCTTCGCCTCCGCGCGCGGCACGCGGATCCCGGCCACGGTCACCCCCGCGCCCGAGTCGACGTGCTGCTCCACCATCTGCGCCGGGTCCATCCGGTACACGTGGTCCGCGCCGAAGACGACGATGTGGTCCGGTCGCTCGTCGTACACCAGGTTCAGCGACTGGTAGATCGCGTCCGCGCTGCCCGTGTACCACCGCGGCCCGAGCCGCTGCTGCGCCGGTACCGGGGTGATGTACTGCCCGAGCACGCTGGACAGCCGCCAGGTCGTCGAGATGTGCCGGTCCAGCGAGTGCGACTTGTACTGGGTGAGCACGCACAGGCGGTGGAAGCCGGCGTTCACGAGGTTCGACAGCACGAAGTCGATCAGCCGGTAGTTGCCCCCGAACGGGACGGCCGGCTTGGCGCGGTCAGCCGTGAGCGGCCACAGACGCTTACCTTCGCCACCGGCGAGCACGATCGCGAGCACGTGCGGCTGCTGCCACTTCACGGGGCTGACCCTAACGGCGTACGGCCTGGTACGGCTACCTTGAGGCTCGTGCGTATCGGGCTGTTAACTCGTGAGTGGCCGCCGGAGGTCTACGGTGGCGCGGGCGTGCACGTCGAGTTCCTCGTGCCTCGCCTGCGGGATCTCGTCGACGTCGACGTGCACTGCTTCGGCGGGCCGCGGTCGGGCGAGGGTGTCCACTCGCACCGGCCGGCCCCGGGCATGGAGCACGCGAACCAGGCGCTGAGCACGCTGTCGGTCGATCTGTCGATCACCGCTGCCGTGGACGGCCTCGACCTCGTGCACTCGCACACCTGGTACGCCAACCACGCCGGCCACCTCGCGAAGCTGCTCCACGGCATGCCGCACGTGGTCACGGCCCACTCGCTGGAGCCGCGCAGGCCGTGGAAGGCCGAACAGCTCGGCGGCGGCTACCGGCTGTCGTCGTGGGTGGAGAGGACGGCGTACGAGTCGGCGGACGCGATCATCGCGGTGAGCGAGGGCATGCGGGCCGACGTGCTGGACTGCTACCCGTCGCTGCACCCCGACCGGGTGAAGGTCGTCCGCAACGGCATCGACGCGTCGTCGTACCACCCGGTGACCGAGTCGGACGCGCTGCGCCACTACGGGGTGGACCCGGACCGCCCGATCGTGGTGTTCGTGGGGAGGATCACCCGGCAGAAAGGTGTCGGCCACCTGGTCGCGGCCGCGCACCAGATCGACCACGACGCGCAGCTCGTGCTGTGCGCGGGCGCCCCGGACACGCCGGAGATCGCCAGGGAGACGACCGAGGCGGTGTCGGAGCTGGCAGCCGCCCGGCCCGGTGTCTTCTGGATCCAGAAGATGCTGCAACCGGCCGAGGTGCGCCAGTTCCTCAGCCACGCGGCGGTGTTCGTGTGCCCGTCGGTGTACGAGCCGCTGGGCATCGTGAACCTGGAGGCCATGGCGTGCGGCACGGCGGTTGTCGCGTCGGACGTCGGCGGGATCCCCGAGGTCGTCGACGACGGCCGGACGGGCCTGCTGGTGCACTACGACGCGGCCGACGAGTCGACGTTCAGGGTCGGTCTCGCGGACGCCGTGAACGCCCTGCTGGGTGACCCCGACCGGGCGAAGGCCATGGGCGTGGCGGGCCGGGAACGGGCGGTCACGGAGTTCTCGTGGGAGTCCGCGGCCGAGCAGACGGTCGCGGTCTACCGGTCAGTGCTTGACTAATCACCCATGCGGGCACAACTTGGCGCGGGCGAGGTGACACTGCGTCGCTGGCGCGAGACAGACGCGGACGACCTGTACCAGGTCGTCCTGGAGTCGCTCGACCACCTGCGGCCGTGGATGGCATGGGTCGCGGACGGCTACTCGCCGCAGGCCGCGGTCGAGTTCCTGGCCAGCGCGCGGGACGACTGGGCGAGCGGGGCGGCGTACAACTACGCGATCTTCGTGCAGGGCCGGCTCGCTGGCGCCGCCAGCCTGATGGACCGCGTCGGCCCGGGCGGGCTGGAGCTCGGCTACTGGCTGCACCCGTCGTTCGTCGGCCACGGCGCCGCGACCCGAGCGGCGTCACTGCTGGCGACGGAGGCCTTCCGCAACGGCGTTCGCCGCGTCGAGATCGTGACCGACGTCGCGAACTTCCGTAGCGCCGCCGTCCCGAGGCGCCTGGGCTTCACCGAGGTGGAGCGACGTTCGCCACAGGAGCCGCTCACGTCCGGCGAGGACGGCGTGGACATCATCTGGCGACTCACCCCCTGACCGGGGGTTGCTACGGGGAAACTCAGGGATCTACCTGAGAACCCGTTCAGCCTGGGCGCAATAGCGTCGTCGCATGGCACCTTCCCGCACCAGGCTGGCCCGCTTCACGGTGGCGTCGGCGATCGCCACCGGCCTGAGCCAGGTGGTGCTGCTGGTGCTGTACGCGTGGACCCCGTTCGACGCGACCGTCGCGAGCACGGCCGCGTTCCTGGCCGGCTCGGTGCCACACTTCCTGATGGTCCGCCACTGGGCGTGGCCGCCGGGCAAACTGCGGGCCCAACTGGCGACGTACTTGACGGTGACCATGGTCGGCGGCGCGGCGTCCATCGCGCTGACCACGGCCGCCGACCTGCTGGTCCTGCCGCTGCTGTCGCCCGGGTGGCAGCCGGTGGCGCTGACGTTGAGCTACCTCGCGGCGAGCGGCCCGGTGTTCGTGGCCAAGTTCGCGATCTTCGACCGGGTCTTCGCCGCCAGCGCCGAGCGCAGGTACGCCGCGCTCGCGCTGGCCGGCTGACCGGGGCGGGCCGGCAGGGGAGGGCCGGCCCGCCCGGGTCGAGGTCAGCCGGTGACAAGCGTGAGACCGTTCACGCTCAGTACCTCGGTGACGGGCTGGAAGTAGGTCGTGCCGCCGCTGGTGCAGTCGCCGGACCCGCCGGAGGTCATGCCAACCGCCCGAACGGTGGAACCCGAACCCGGCTTGGTCACCAACGAGCCACCGGAGTCACCTGCTTCGGCGCACACGTTCGTGCGAATCAGCTGGTAGACGCAGCCCTGGGGGTAGCAGACGGTCTCGTTCACGCCGGTGACGCTGCCGCACCGCCAGCCGGTGGTGGACCCGGACCTGCACACGGCCAGTGCGTTCGTCGCGGTCACCGGGCCGGTGACCGTCACGTCACTTCCGCTCGAGTACCGGTCGACCAGCGGGGTCGGCACGGCGAGGGAGGACGTCACGCGGATGACGCCGTAGTCGTTCGTGGGGAACGACGAGGCCGCACGCCTGCCGATGGTGCCGCCAGTTCCGGTCCAGCCGGCGCCGGCGGCGGTGCAGTGACCGGCCGTGATGACGTACCGGCTGCGGCCGGAGGTGGCGTTGAAGCCCAGCGAACAGCGTGCACCGCCCGTGTAGATGGCCTGGCCGCCGATGAGGTTCCACAGCAGCTTCGGCGCCTCGGCGACGTGCTCGATCGTGATGGCGCCCGCGTGTGCGGCCGCGGCCCAGGTGGCCACGCCCCGGTCGGAGCCGTGCACCGACACCACGACCGACTTCGTCGCGGCGTCGACGTACCAGCCGGTCACCGTGCTCGGCCGGCTCGCGGCCGCCGTGTTGAGCGAGGTGACCGCCGCGGCCGGGTCGGCGGGTGTCGTGGGTGCCGCGTTCGCGGGAGCGGACATGGTCAGGGCCGCGCCGGCCGCCAGGAGGGCGGCGCCGAGCAGCCTTGGGAGGGTGAGTTGTCTCATCAGGATTTCTCCCTCGTACGCCCCGTAGGGTGGAGGGAACGGTCGCCCGGTGTGGGCAACAACCGATGAAACTGGGTATTTAAGCGGTTTGTCCGATATCGGCCGTTCGGGGCCTAAAGTTGCCAGTTCAGGACTGGGCGGCCAACTCAACAAGCGTACGTGCCGCGAACCCGGTCGCGCCTGCTGAGACCTCGTCGTAGTTGCGGTCGGCCCGCGCCGGCCCCGCGATGTCGAGGTGCGCCCACGGCAGACCACCCGTGAACTCACGCAGGAACATTGCCGCCGCGATGCCACCCGGCCCCGGCGGGCACTGGCGCACGTCCGCGATCTGGCTACGCACCGACTCCGCGAACTCCTCCGCCACCGAGCCGAGGTCCGAGCCGAGCGGCATCCGCCACCACCGCTCGCCCGCCGCCACCCCGGCGGAGAGCACCCGGGACGCGACCAGGTCCGTGGACGCGAACACGCCGCCGGTCCGCAGCCCCAGCGAGACCTTCATCGCCCCGGTCAGCGTCGCGACGTCGACCAGCAGGTCGGGCCTGAGCCGGTCGACCGCGTAGGCCAGCGCGTCGGCCATCACCATGCGGCCCTCGGCGTCGGTGTTGGTGACCTCGGTCGTGCGGCCGCCGTAGTGCCGCACGACGTCACCCGGCCGGTAGGCGGACCCGGACACGTGGTTCTCCGCGCACGACACGAGCCCGGTCACCCGTACGTCCAGCCTGAGCCGCGCGATCGCCTCCACAGCGGCGATGACCGCGGCGCCACCGGACATGTCCGTGCGCATCAGGTGCATGCCGTCCGCCGGCTTGATCGACACGCCACCGGTGTCGAACGTGATGCCCTTGCCGACGAGCACCACGTGTGGCGCCCTGGCCTTGGGTTTCCAGGACAGCTCGACGAACCGCGGTGGCCGCGCCGAGCCGCCGCCGACCGCGAGCACCCCGCCGAAGCCCTGCTCGGCCAGCCACTTCTCGTCCCGCACGACGACGTCGGCGACCTTGCCCGCGGTGCGCACGGCCATCTGCGCGAGCCACTCCGGGTCCTTGATGTTCGACGGCGTGTTCGCGAGGTCCCGGGCGAGGGCCGTGGCCTGCGCGAGCACCGCGGCCCGGCGCACCGGCGCGTCGAGCGCCGGGTCGGCGGTGAGCAGGCGGATCGTCCGCACGGCGGGCGGAGCCGTCTGCGCCGTGACCTCGTACCGGTAGCCGCCAAGCCGCAACCCGCACACCAGCTCGGCGATCTCGTCCGGCCCGACCGAGGACGGCAGCTCCAGCTGCAGCGTCCGCTCCGCGGCGCGGCCGGCGTCGACGTCCTGCGCGATCCGCGCGTTCAGCGCCTTGGTCAGTGCCGCGCCCGCGGTACGCCACTGGCCGGGGGCACCATCCCCGACCCCGGCGACCCAGCGGACCGACGACCCGACGGGACCCGGCTGAACCTCACCGGCCTTGCCGGTGAGCGCCACGGCGTGCATCCACTCGCCGGTCAGCTCGTCCCCCCTGGCCGACAGCGAGGCCGGCGCCGCGTCGCCGGCCCGGCACACCACGGCGAGCGGCGTAGCCCGCCGTGGTGCGGAAATCACCTCCACGTCGGGGAGCGCCGTCGGTATCGCGGGCACCGAAGTTCGCAACGGACCTCCATACTCGACGGAACAGAACCTCCACTCTGGACCCGTCAGCCAGCGGCGACCTTCAACGCGTCACCCAGGGCAGAAGCCTCTTCAGCCGACATCTCGACGACGAGGCGCCCACCACCCTCGAGTGGGACGCGCATCACGATGCCCCGACCCTCCTTGGTCACCTCGAGGGGACCGTCCCCGGTCCGGGGCTTCATGGCCGCCATAGCGTGCTCCCTCCGTCATAGCCTGCCACCCTGGCCGGACCCACCCGACCAAAGACCCTGACATTCTCCCCTATGGCATCTCGCCGGTGAAATCGAACCGATCACCTGCGTGTCGATGACCGGCCAAGACGAGCGACGGACCCGCACTAGACTCGAAAACCGTGCGAGCCCGCTCCGCGCTGTTCGACGTCTACGGCAGCTACCTCCGAGCCAGAGGTGGCTCCGCGACGATCGCCGCGCTGGTACGGCTGCTGGAGCCGCTCGGTTTCGAGGCGCCGGCCATCCGCACGGCCGTGTCCAGAATGGTGCGACAGGACTGGCTTCGGCCGGTCAGGCTGCCGGACGGCCCCGGCTACGCGCTGACCAGGCGAGCCGAACGCCGCCTGGACGAGGCCGCCTCGCGGATCTACCGCACCCGACCCTCCACATGGGACGGCCGCTGGCACGTGCTGGTGCTCGAGGAGCTCCCGAACCGGGGCTACCGCGACAGGCTCGACTCTTCCCTGCGACTGATCGGCTACGGACCGTTGGGCCCGACGACGTGGGTGGCGCCACGGCCGTCCGCCGAGTTGACGGACATCCTGGAGGACGTGCCGGCGCGGGTGTTCCACGGCGAGCACGAGGGCGACGACAAGGAACTGGCCGCACGGGCCTGGGACCTGGACACACTGGGCGCCGACTACGCCGTCTTCGTGACCGAGTGGCTACCCGTCGTGTCCGCAGTGGACGGTTCGGGGCCGGCGGAGGCCTTCGCGGCGTCGCAGCGCCTCCTGCACGCGTGGCGAAAGTTCCTGTTCCGCGACCCGGGCCTGCCCGCACCGGTGTTGCCGCCGGACTGGCCGGGCACCGTGGCGGCGGAGTTCTTCGACAAGCACACGGCGCGGCTGGCTCCGGCCGCGGAGAGCTATCTGACCGACTGCCTCACCCGGGGCACGAGGACGAGGTCGAGCGCCTGAGGAGGCCGTAGGTGACGTCGCTGCTGGTGGACGACAGTGATGGGGTACGCACGTTCACCCTGAACCGCCCGGAGGCATACAACTCCCTGACCGCGGAACTGAAGGAGGCACTGCGCGACGCGCTGACGGACACGGTGGCCGACCCGGCGGTACGCGCCGTGGTCCTGACCGGCGCCGGCAAGGCGTTCTGCGCAGGCCAGGACCTGAAGGAGCACGTGGCCGCCCTGCAGTCCGACGACCCGGCGCCGTTCCGCACGGTGGCCGAGCACTACAACCCGATAGTCCGGGCGATAACGTCGATGCCCAAGCCGGTGATAGCCGCGGTGAACGGCATGGCGGCGGGGGCCGGGGCGTCGTTCGCGTACGCGTGCGACCTACGCATCGTGGCCCGCTCGGCCAAGTTCCTGATGGCGTTCGCGACGATCGGCCTGACCGCGGACTCGGGCGCGTCATGGACGCTGCCAAGGCTGATCGGCTACGGACGGGCCATGGAACTGATGCTGCTGGCCAAGCCGGTGACGGCGGAACAGGCCGTGGCGATGGGCATGGCAACCGAGGTGGTGGACGACGGCGAGGCCCTGTCCACGGCCCAGGAGTTGGCGTCCCGCATGGCAACGGGCCCGACGACCGGCTACGCCAAGATCAAGCAGGCCCTGCTGACGGCGGCGGGCACGGACCTGGAACAGGCCCTGGCGGAGGAGGACGCGGCCCAGTCGGCCCTGGGCGCGACCACGGACCACCGAGAAGCCGTGGACGCCTTCATAGCCAAGCGAACCCCCACCTTCACCGGCCACTGACCCAAGCCGTTGCCGCCCGCCGAGTCCTCAGCGGTCAGCTCCCAATCCCTTACACCCCAGGGCGCCAATCCCGCTGCAACCAGCCAGGCACCCAACTCCCATCCCCCGAAAACCCAAATTTCGCCGAAATCGCGCCCAGAACGTAAGTAAACCCCCACCCAGTCCCGGGGGCGTCCCGCCGTGCCAGTCTACCGGTATCACCCGACGGATACCCCGAAGATGATCTTGCCTGTGGATAACTGGAGCGGTTGTGGATAACTAGCTCCGAGCGACAACTTTCCTTATACGGCACGGAAATCGAACATCCGTCGCGACGGACGAACGCACGTCGCGGTGCCGATGGAAGGTTTCGCGAGGTCAGATTTCCGACTCGGCGGCGGCCAGTGCGGACTCGATGCGCTCCTTCGCTCCCGCCAAGTGCTGGTCGCAGATCTTGGCCAGCGCCTCACCGCGTTCCCACAGCGCCAGCGACTCCTCCAGCGACAGGCCGCCCGCCTCGAGTTTGGCCACCACCTCCGCCAGCTCGTCGCGGGCTGCCTCGTAGTCGAGGGTCGAGTCGGCACTCACTGCGCCTGGGTCTCCAATCGGCTGTGGGCGTTCACAAGCGCGGCGGCCACGGCCTGGTCGTAGCCGACGAACGCCTCCGCGAAGTCGGCGCCGTCGCGTTCGACGACCGCCTCCTCGATCCGCTCCAGCGCACGGCTCACCCGATGGCGGTGCTGCGAGCCGCGGCCGAGCCACCAGCGCATGCCAGCGTAGTCGGACGTCGCCTCGGACAGCGCACGCAACCGGATCGGCAGGTTCCGGCAGCCGGGCGCGTCACAGCCGGCCAGCAACGCGGTCCAGCATTCCGCGGCCGCGGCGTTGGCCTCCCGCGCACGGCGGGACACCACGTCTGCGGGGACGCGTAACGCCGGCTCGTGCTCCATGGCCCGCGCGACCGCACGGGTCGCGTCGATCGTCAACGGCAGGAAGGTCGGCTCACGATCCGGTCTCGGCACCGCTACCTCCGCTCGCGTCACCCCAGGCGGACGCGATCGCGTGCACCGCGCCGTCGGTGACACGAACCCGCAGGCGAGTTCCGTCCGGCGCCTCTGCCGTCGAGCGGAGCACTCGTGGGTTTCCTTCCGCGTCCACCCACTGCACGACCGCGTACCCGCGGGCAAGCGTGGCGGCTGGTCCGAGCGTCGTCAAGCGGGCCTTTGTGTGGTCCAGGGTCGACCGTTCCGCGGCGACGAGGGCCGCCACGGCCCGCCTTGATCGCTCCACGAGCATCCTGACCTGCGCACTTCGCTGTTCGAGCGGTGTCAACGGGTCCGCGAGAACCGGCCTACTACGCAGTGCGTCGAGCAAACGACGTTCGCGATCCACCCATCCGTGCAACGCCCGTCGGGCACGGTCACGTAGCTGGCGAACCCGCGCGGTCTCCTCGACGATGTCCGGCACCACCCGCTTGCCGGCGTCGGTCGGCGTCGAGCAGCGGACGTCCGCGACATGGTCGAGCAGTGGGGTGTCCTGTTCGTGCCCGATGGCGCTCAGCACCGGCGTGCGGCATTCCGACACCGCGCGCAGCAGCGTCTCGTCGGAGAACGGCAGCAGGTCCTCGACGCTCCCGCCACCGCGCGCGATGACGATGACCTCGACGTTCTTGTCGCGGTCCAGCGCACCGAGCGCGTCGACGATCTGCGGCACCGCCAGCGCCCCCTGCACGGCGACGTTCTCCATCCGGAAACGGACCGCCGGCCAGCGGGCACGGGCATTGACCTGCACGTCATGCTCGGCGGCGGACGCGCGACCGGTGATCAGTCCGACGGTGTGCGGCAGGAACGGCGGCCTCTTCTTGCGACGCGGGTCGAAGAGCCCCTCCGCGGCGAGGAGCTTGCGGAGCCGCTCGATCCGGGCAAGCAACTCGCCGATGCCGACGGCGCGGATCTCGTCGGCCCGAAGCGACAGCGTGCCGCGGTTGATGAAGAACGCCGGACGCGCGTGCAGGATCACGCGCGTCCCGTCGGTCAGGGGTGGCTGGTGCTCACGCAGGATGCCGGTCGAGCAGGTGACGCTCATCGAGACGTCCGCGGCCGGATCACGCAGCGTGATGAACGCGGTGCCGGTGCCGGGACGGTTGGAGATCTGGGTGACCTGGCCCTCGACCCACACGTCACCGAGACGGTTGATCCAGTCGGCGACCTTGCGCGCGACCGTCCGTACTGGCCAGGGCTTCTCGGGACTGGTTGCCGGTTCCGTCACGTCTGGTCGCGAACCGTCGCGATGCGGCGGGTGAGCATGCCGACGAACGACGGGCGGTTGCCGTGCGTGCGTTCGTACTCGAGCAGTTCGGCCAGTTCGTCGGCGGAGAAACGGCGCAGCCGGGCACGCAGCTGCGGCAGCGAGAGGTCGTCGTAGCCGGTGGCCTCTGGCAGCGGCCGGTTGTCCGTCTCGGCGACGGTCTCGTCGGAGTCGACCCCGTCGTCGCCGGCCTCGTACACGTCGAACTCGTGCGCCCCGGTCTCGTCGGCGAGCGCCTGTTCCTCCTGCGTCCACGGATCGGGTGTGGCGAACGTCTCGCCGGTGTCGCTGAGCTGCCCGTTACGCCGCGCCTCCTCGTCGTCGGCCCGGTCGAACGCCGAGTCGAACGGCGTGGGCTTGGCGACGTCGAGCCCGTCGTCCTGGACGTCCTCGTCGAACGTGGTCCACTCGGGCGTGTCCTCGACCGGACGGAAGCTGGCGAGCACCTCGTCGCCGCGAATCGCCAGCTCGGTGACCTGCTGTTGCACGCGCATGGATGCCTGCAAGGCCTGGCTCGCCACGGTGACGGGCAGCCCAGCGATCTTGGCGGGCAGCGTGCGGGCCTGTTCCACGGCGGTGACGGCGAGGCCGGCCGCAACCCTGATCGGGAGCGGGAGTGACTTCATGCGCCTAGCCTGCACCAGTCCAGCCGATCTGCCTACACGGGAGTCCGGTACGTACGCTGGGTGGCATGACCAAGCGAGTTCTGCTGGCCAAGCCGCGCGGCTACTGTGCCGGGGTCGACCGCGCCGTGGTGACGGTCGAGAAGGCTCTGGAGACCTACGGTGCCCCGGTCTACGTGCGCAAGGAGATCGTCCACAACAAGCACGTGGTCCAGACCCTGACCGAACGCGGCGCGATCTTCGTCGACGAGGCCGACGAGGTGCCCGAGGGCGCGCTCGTGGTGTTCTCCGCGCACGGCGTGTCGCCTGCGGTGCACGAGGAGGCGGCCACCCGGCAGCTGCGCACCATCGACGCGACCTGCCCACTGGTCACGAAGGTCCACCAGGAGGCCAAGCGCTTCGCCCGCGACGACTACGACATCCTGCTCATCGGCCACGAGGGCCACGAGGAGGTCGAGGGCACCGCCGGCGAGGCACCCGAGCACGTCCAGCTGGTCGACACCGCGGAGGACGTCGAGACCGTCGCCGTCCGCGACCCGTCCAAGGTCGTCTGGCTGTCGCAAACCACTCTTTCGGTTGACGAGACGATGGTGCGCGTCAACCAGTTGAAGGACCGCTTCCCCGAGCTGCAGGATCCGCCCAGCGACGACATCTGCTACGCCACGCAGAACCGCCAGGTCGCGGTGAAGGCGATGGCCCCCGAGTGCGACCTGGTGCTCGTGGTCGGCTCCCAGAACTCGTCCAACTCGAAGCGACTGGTCGAGGTGGCTCTGCAGGCCGGCGCGCGAGCGTCGTACCTGGTGGACTACGCCCGCGAGGTCGACCCCGTCTGGCTCGACGGCGTCGTGACGGTCGGCGTGACCAGCGGCGCGTCTGTCCCGGACATCCTCGTCATGGACCTCCTGGCCTGGCTCGCCGAGCGCGGCTTCGCCGACGTCCAGGAAGTGACCACCGCCAACGAGAAGGTCTCCTTCGCCCTTCCACGCGAGCTGCGCAAGGCCCTGAAGGACAACGACGTGCTCGACGGCGTCAGGTAGCCCAGTTCGACAGGCAGGTGGCATTCCCGCGGCGCCGGACACACGGCGCCGTGGCGCACACGGCACTGGAGCGGTTCCCCAGGCCCAACAGTCGGCAGGCGAAGAACTGCGAGCCGCCGCCTCACCCGACCTCTCAAACCACGTCGCGCTGAGGCACACCTTGCGCCCAGCCCACGAAACACCACCGAGCCCAGCACCCAGCCCAGGACGGCCTGAGCCCAGGCAAGCCGCACGCCAACCGCTCAGGCCAACCGCGCGGCCAACCGTCAGCGGTAGTCGTCCTCAGGCGGACGACGTCGTGGCTGACGCCCCGGCGGCGTACCGCCGCGGCCATCCCGACCACCGTCGCGCCCAGGATCCCGCCGACCGGCGCCACGCTCGTCACGCGAACCACCCTCAACACCCGGCTCACGACGACGCACCGGCGGCTCACCGCCACGGCCTCGACCCCGCGCACCATCAGGCGGCTCGGCCCGACCCCGAGCACCGTCCGTCGGCTCGACGCGACCTCGCGCACCATCAGATGGCTCGACGCGACCTCGCTCGCCCCGGCCCGCCGCGTCACGACGCCTCGGGTCGCGGCCAGCCTCCCGGCCGGCGTCGCGGACGCCGTCCCGGCCACCCGCCTCACGGGATGGCGACGGACGTGGTCCTCGCCCGGGCGTGCGGCGGCTACCGCGCTCGTCCGCCGACGCGTCCTCCGGCTCAGGCCTGCCGCGACGAGCCGGCGCCGCGGCCCGGTCCTTGCTCGGCCTTTCCCGCGGATCACGCCCACCGGTGCCCTGTCCAGGCTCGTCGGCCAGCCCACCGCCACCATCACGCGCGGCAGGTTGCTTGACCGGCTTGCTCGGACGCACCTCCGGGTTGGGATCACGTTCCCGCCACAACCGGAACAGACCGATCGCGACCACGACGGCGGTCGTGATGCCCATCGTCGGGAAGTTGCTGGTCAGCGGCAGCGCCACCGAGATGACCAGCGATTTCAGGCCGCCAGCGCCGGACTTCGGGCCCAGCGCCACGATCGCGCCGATAGCGGTGATCGCGAAGACCAACGGTGGCTGCACTATCGGGCCGAACAGGCTGCGTCTTCGCACGATGCAGACCGCGACGACGCAGCCCACCACGAAGGCGCCCTGATAAATCCGGCCCAGCGAGTTCTGCCGCTGCATGTCGACGAACGCGGCGATCGCCGTCACGCCGAATGCGAGCAGGACTGCCGCCCACCAAGGCAGTCCACGGAACTGCCCGAGAATCGGACGGTCATCCCACGCCGGTCCGGCGTCTATTTCAGGATCGCTCCTGCGATCGCGGGTCGCGGTCACGGGCACAGGTTAGTGGGTCCGCGGGCTAACCTGACGAGCGTTCTGGAAACGGCGCGCCTGAATCCACACCATGATGTGAACCAGAACGCCGACGTTCACTGTCCGCTGCCGGGGTCCGCGCCACCGGCCGTATTGAGTTGTCGGTGGTCAACGCTCTATGGACACCTCCCCATCGGACAGTTCGTCGTACTGCTCGGACGGCTGGTCATCACGCGCAGTAAGCGACGTGTTCGCGACGAACTCGTCCGACCGCCGCACCGCTGGCAGCGGGGTCGGGCTCGCCGCGGCGTCCGTCAGCGGCGCCACCGCGACCGTGAACTGGTTCAGCGCGTCCAGCTCACGCCGACGCGCCTGCAGGAACCGCTGCAGATGCGTGCTCGACACGTTGACCGCGTCCACCGCGCTCTCCGCCGCCCGATGCGCCGCGAGCGCCTGCCCACGCAACGCGTCGATGTCCGCCGCGAGCACCCGCTCGCTCGCCGCGAGCATGGCCGCCGACGCGATCACCGCGAATCCCGTCGGCCCGCATACGAACACCCGCCGGTCGAGCAGCCAGCGAAGCAGGTCGGGATCGGTGTCCAACGCGGCGACCACCGCCGCGTCGGACGGGACGAACATGATCGTGCCGTAGATCGCGTCCGCCCAGCGCTGGTATCCCTTGCCCGCGAGCTCCGCCGCCCGGGACCGGATGTTGCGCACGTGCACCCGCAGCGCGTCCGCCCGCTCCTCCGGATCCTCGGTCTCGACCGCCTCGATCCAGCAGGCGATCGTCATCTTCGCGTCGACCGGCACGAGCCGCCCGTCGCCGACCGAGAGCAACATGTCCGGCCGCACGGACCCACCGCCCGCGACATCGGCCTGCAACACGAAGTGCAGGCCCTCGCGCAGGCCGAGCGAACGCGCGGTCTCCACCAGCACCTGCTCGCCGAGCTCGCCCCGCCCGCTGATCGACGCGAACATCACCTCGTAGCGACGGAGGGCGGTCGCGTGCGCGTCGGACCGGTCGCGCTCCTCGCGCACGGCGAGCACGGCGTCGTCCAGCCTGCGCTGGCTGTCGTTGTACAGCCGCCGGAACAGTGCCGCGCCGCCGGTGAGCAGCAACAACAACACGAACGCGACGGTGCCCAACACCGCTGCCACTGATGTCCCCTTTCGTCGGGTCGGATCGAGTGGACGCATCATGACCCACCGGACCGACAATTCCGCGACGACACCGGCGTGCGAACCGCGAATGGAAGGTTTCCGCGCGCGAATGGAAGGTTTGGAGAATTTAATTTCTGGCCGGTTTCCTGGGGCCTGTCCCACGATCGGGTGGCGCGCCTCCCTCCCTTCGTCGTCCCGGCCGCCTAACTTGGGCCGCATGCGAATGCTCCACACCTCCGACTGGCACGTGGGACGGATGTTCCACGGCCGAGACCTGCTCGCCGACCAGGAGTCCGTGCTGGGCGGACTGGCTGACCTGGTCGCCGACGAGCAGGTCGACGTCGTGGTGGTGTCCGGCGACGTCTACGACCGCGCGGTGCCGTCCGGCGAGGCGGTTTCGGTCTGCACCCGGGTGCTGGACCGGATCCGTGACGCCGGTGCGCGGTTGGTGATCACGCCGGGAAACCACGACTCGGCACCGCGCCTCGGCGCGTTCGCCGAGTTCGCGGCGGCGGGCGGCCTGCACCTGCGCACGCGGGTCGCGGAGCTGGACCGTCCCGTGCTGCTCGAGGATGTACACGGACCCGTTGCGCTGTATGGGATTCCGTATCTCGAGCCGGAGCCCGCGCGGCATTCGCTGGAGATCGAGACGACCGGGCACGCCGGTGTGCTCACCGAGGCGATGCGCCGTGTCCGAGCCGACCTCACCGCACGTGGACCGGGCGTGCGGTCGGTCGTGCTCGCGCACGCGTTCGTCACCGGTGGCGCGCCGAGCGCGTCGGAACGGACGATCTCGGTTGGTGGTGTCGAACAGGTACCCGGCACCGTGTTCGACGGCGTCGACTACGTGGCGCTCGGCCATCTCCACGGGCCACAAAGGCTGGCCGAGAACCTGCGTTACTCCGGCAGTCCACTGGCGTATTCGTTCTCCGAGGCGCGGCACCGCAAGTCGGTGTGGCTCGTGGAACTCGACGCCGGCGGACTTGCCGGAGTCGAGCGGCGCCCGTTGCCCGTCCCGCGCCCGCTCGCCACGGTCCGTGGGAGCCTCGACGAGTTGCTCACCTCGC
This sequence comes from Actinophytocola sp., assembly GCF_035634895.1. Taxonomy (GTDB): domain Bacteria; phylum Actinomycetota; class Actinomycetes; order Mycobacteriales; family Pseudonocardiaceae; genus Actinophytocola. Next base: position 64,763 of record NZ_DASQCC010000001.1, read on the forward strand.
CGGCACATGAGCGACTTGCCGACGCGTACCTGTCGGTGGAGCTGACCGACCGGGTGCGCCCCACGGACGCTTTACGCCGCCTGCAGGAGCGGTTCCCGCATGCCGTGCACGTCGAGTGGCGGCCGGCGAGCGGCCCGCTGGCCACGCCACTGCGATACGCCACGACCGTGCGCGACCGGTCCGACCACGACGTAGCGTGCGGTTTCGTCTCCGACTGCCGGGGTGCGGAGCCGACCAAGCGCGAGCAGGCCCTCCTGCGTGAGGCGTTGGCGGCGGTGGCGAACGACGAGCGCGCGGAGCTCGCGCGGCAGCGCGGGGGGAAGGAGGCCGCATGAGCGAAGACTGCTTACCGCCGGCCGCCCGGCTCGTGGTGGCGCCGAGCATGCGCGGCGCCACCACGGTACGGACGAACCTCGTACCCAGCGGTGACCGTGCGCGCCACGGCATCTGCGAGGAGCGGCCGTGAGCCAGAAGCGGTGAGGCTGCATCGGCTGGAACTGACCGCGTTCGGGCCGTACTCCGGTCGTGAGGTCGTGGACTTCGACCGGCTCGGCGCGGACGGGCTGTTCCTCCTGCACGGTGACACGGGTGCCGGCAAGACGACGCTGCTGGACGCGGTGGCGTTCGCCTTGTTCGGCGCCGTGCCCGGCGTACGCGACCAGGCGAAGCGGTTGCGGTGTGACTACGCGGAACCGAGCGTGGTTACCGAGGTGCGGCTTGAGCTGAGCGTGCGCGGACATCGGCTCCGCCTGGTACGGAGCCCTGAGTACCTACGTCCGAAGAAACGAGGTGACGGCTATACGAAGCAGAACGCGAAGGCGTCGCTGACCTGGGTCGGCCCGGCGCCGAGCGGACACGCGCCCGACGGGCTGACGAGGATCGACGAGGTCGGCCGCACGATCGAACGGCTGCTCGGGATGAGCAAGGACCAGTTCTTCCAGGTGGTTCTCCTACCGCAGGGAGACTTCGCACGCTTCCTGTGTGCGGAGACCGCCGAGCGGGAGAAGCTGCTCGAGAGGTTGTTCGGCACGCAGCACTTCGCGTTGGTCGAGGAGTGGTTCCGGAACCGGCGTGTAGAGCAGAGCCGTGTGTTGGACGCCGGACGGCTGCGGTGTGTTCAGTTGGTCGCCCGGCTGGCACAGGCGGTCGGCTCGGAACCCCCTACCGACGATGTAGCCGACGAGGCCTGGCTCGCGTCGCTCGTCGCCGCGACCGAGGTGACGGCTGAGGAGGCCGCCACCCATGAGCTCGCGGCCGCGGTCGTGCGGGATCAGGCCGAGGCAGAGCTGCTCGCACGCCGGGAGCTGGCGGACCGGGTGCGCCGTGTCGCCGCGGCACATGCCGAGTTGGCTGTGCTGTCGGCGGAGGCGGAGAGCCGGGCGGCGTGGGCCGAGGAACTGGCGGCGGCCCGTCGGGCAGCCCCGGTCGTGCCCGCGCATCGTGAGCTCGTGCGAGTCGAGACGCTGGCTCGTGCGGCGGACGACGCGATCGTGACGCTTGTCGCGGACGCGCCGACTGTCGGGGAGCTGCGTGGCCTGGTCGCTGGCTACGGCGCCGGTGACCGGACCACTGGCATTGCCTCCCTCGATGCTCTCGCCGGTGCTTCGTCGTGGACCGAGCCCGGCGGGTTCGCCGGACGGCCGTGGCCGCCCGTCGCGGAATGCGACGGCGCCGGGTCAGCACCTGGGCCAACGGACTCCGGTGAGCGTGGCCCGGCGGGCCTTGCGCCTCGGGTGTGGGCCGGGCGGTTGCGTGAGGTCGCCGGTGCGCTGGGCGGGCTCGTCGAGGAAGCCGGACTGCACGCGGCCGACCAGAAGCGCGTCGACGAGTTGCGGCGGCTCGAGGAGCGTGCCGACGCGGCGGTCGCGTCCTGTGGGGAGCGGCTTTCCGTGTTGCCCGGTGAGATCGAGGGCACGCGGGAGCAGCTTGCCGAGGCAGCTCGGGCTGTCGCGGAGCTGCCGGCGTTGGTGGCCACGCGGGAGGAGCTGACCGCGTTGGCTCTGGACGCCGCGCAGGTTCCGGTGGCACGGCGTGTGGTGCGCGACCGGACCGACGCGGCGCGGGCGGCGGTTGACGCGCACCAGGCCGCCCGGGAGTCCGTGTTGGACATCCGGGAGCGGCGGCTGCTCGGGATGGCGGCCGAACTGGCGGGTGGGCTTGTCGGCGGCGAGCACTGCCCGGTGTGTGGGTCGACCGACCACCCGTTGCCGGCGGTCGGCGCGGTCTCGCAGGTCACCGCTGCGGACGAGCGGACGGCGGCCGTGCGGGAGCAGGACGCCGACGTCGTGCGGCAGAAGGCGGCGCGCGAGCTGGCGGGTGCCGAGCAGACGCTGGGCATGCTGCTGGACCGGTTGCGCGGCCGGGACGCCGATGAGCTCGGCAACGCGCTGCGGGCGGCTGTCGAGGCACATGAGCACGCCGTGCGGCTCGCCGGTGAGCATCGAAGCCTGCGGGAGCGGGTGCGGGTGCTGGAAAACGAGTCTGAGGAGGTGACCGCGCGGCTTCGGGCCGCGGAGAAGGAGGTGACCGGCTACGCCAGTGAGCGGGCTGCGTTGGCCGAACGGATAACTGAACGGGCCGAGCGGTTGGCGGTCGCGCGTGGTGAGCACGCTGACGTGGCGGCGCGGCGGGCGCATCTGCTGTCGGTCGCTGATCGGCTGGATGCGTTGGCTTCGGCCCTGGCTGAGCAGGTCGTGGTGCACGGCCGTGTCGAGGAGCAGGGCGACGTGGTGCGTGAAGCCGTTGAGGCGGCCGGGTTCCCGGACGTGGCGGCGGCGCTCGCGGCCGCGCGGTCGGACCATGCCGTGCTCGAGAACCGGCTGAACGACGCGGCGGCGCGTGAGGCCGGAGTGCGGCAGGTGCTCGCCGATCCCGAGTTGGCCGGGGTCGACCCGGACCAGCGGGTCGAGGTCGGGGCCGTCGCGGACGCCTATTCCGTGGCGCGGGACGAGGTGAACGCCGCGGTCGTGGCGGCTCGCCTGGCGCGCCGGCGCGCGGCGGACGTTGGGGAGCTGGCTGCGCGGCTGCGAGCGGCGTGGGCGGAGTTGGGGCCCGCGCTGGCGCAGTTCGAGGAGCTGTCGGCGCTCACCGACGTCGTGAACGGGCGTGGGCAGAACGCGCGGAAGATGTCGCTGCGGGCGTATGTGCTGGCGGCGCGGCTGGAGGAGGTCGCGATCGCGGCGTCGGTTCGGCTGCGCAAGATGAGCGACGGTCGGTTCTCGTTCGTGCACACGGATGTGGCCGGGCCGCGTGGTACGCGTGGTGGGCTGGGTCTGGACGTGCTGGACGCCTACTCGGGCAACGCGCGGTCGGCCAAGACGCTGTCGGGCGGAGAGACGTTCCTGGCTTCGCTCGCGTTGGCACTCGGGCTGGCGGACGTCGTCGCCGCCGAGACCGGTGGGGCGCTGCTGGACACCTTGTTCGTGGATGAGGGTTTCGGCATGCTGGATGCCAACACTCTCGACGAGGTGATGGACACGCTCGACGAACTGCGTGCGGGTGGTCGCGTGGTGGGACTCGTCTCCCATGTGGAGGAGCTGCGGGATCGCATTCCCACTCGGCTGCGGGTGCACAAGACGCGAACCGGGTCGCGCGTGGAGCTCATCGCCTGAAGGCGTGGCGGCTGGTCGTCGGTGGGGACCGTTAATCCAGTACTGCGCTCAGTACCAGGTCCGCCGTTGGGCGCGTCGCGTTGATCAGTACGGCATTGCGTTCGTCGGAGCCCAGGGTGCGTTCGCGGGCTTCCGCCAGCGTGCGGCCGAATGCCTGGTGGCGGGCGGTCAACCGGTCCCGCCGCACGGTTTCGTCCGGGGACAGGAACCAGGTTTCGGTGAGGTAGGTCCTTACCTGGTCCCAGGGTTCTTCGTTCAGCAGCAGGTAGTTGCCTTCCGTCACCACTATTCGGTGTTCGGGGGTGATTGGGACGGCTCCCGCTATTGGTTCCTCTATCTCGCGGCGGAATTCTGGGGCGTAGACCGTGGTCGTTGTTTCGGCCGCCAGTCTGGACAGGAGGTTTACGTAACCCGCCGCGTCGAAGGTGTCCGGGGCGCCTTTTCGTGCGGCTCTGCTCAGTCGGTTCAGCTCTACCTGTGCGAGATGGAAGCCGTCCATTCCCAGGTACACGGACTCTCTTCCCAGTGCCTCGACCAGGCGTGCGGCCAGTGTGGACTTTCCAGCGCCGGGGGCACCGCAGATACCGAGCAGCACTCGACCCGGACCCAGTTCGCGTGCTCGTGTCACCAGGTCGGTGAACCTCACTGCATCAGGTCCAGCATTGGTTCCACCCACGCCCTCGCTCCCTCATGCTGGATTCGGATGGCCGCCGCCTGGTTCGCGTACTCAATCACCGATGGCAGTTCTGCGGCCTTCGGCACTCGGCCCAGTCTTGCCACCGCCAGGGTGAATGCGCCATGCCAGACGTCGCCCGCGCCTGTCGTGTCCTTCGCGACCACCTCTGGTGCCGGCACTTCGCCGTCTGCCTCGACCGTTGACCACGTCACGGGGTTGGGGCCGTTTGTTCTGATCACGACCGGCGTCGTCAGTGGCTCCGGCGAGGTGAACGCCGCCGAGCACGCGGCGATGTCCACGTACGGCAGCAGGTCGGGCATTGTCGGCTTCCAGCTGCCCGCGTCCAGCACCACCGGGATGCCGCGATCCTTCGCCGTGCGGGCGGCGTGCAGCGCCAGTTCCGGGTGGTGGCCGTCCACCAGTACGGCGTCCGCGTCCGCCAGGTCGGCCCTGGGCGGGGCCTGCACGCCCGTTGCGTTGTGGGAGACCACTGTTCGCTCGCCGTCTGTGGTCCTGACGGATACGGCGCTCACCGGCGGTGGCGCCGCACGGGTCGGTAGCGCGTCCGCCAGTTCCACCCCGCAGGTCGCCAGGTCCTCGGCCGCCAGGCGGGCCAGGGGGTGCTCGCCCAGCACCGTGACCAGCCTGGCCCGGCCGCCCAACGCGGCGATCGCCACCGCCGCGTTCGTGGCCGGGCCTCCTGCCGCCACCTCCACCGACAGCGACTGCACCTTCTCGCCCGGCGTGGGCAACGCCCGCACACGTTGCACCAGATCCACCGTGCACAGGCCTACCGCCACGACCAGGGTCACCGGCTCAGGCCGGTGGTCAGGCCGACCTCCTCGATCGATCCGTCCTCCGCCATGCGCAGGGCGCCGGTGAGCAGGCCGACCACCGTGTTCATCGAGTGCGTCTTCGGGGACACCACCGCGACGCGCTTGCCCAGGCGATGTACGTGGACGCGATCGGCGATCTCGAAGACGTGCGGCATGTTGTGGCTGATCAGCACCACCGGCAGCCCACGCTCACGAATCCGGCCGATCAGCTCCAGCACCTTGCCGGACTCCTGGACGCCCAGCGCGGCGGTCGGCTCGTCCATGATCACCACCCGGGAACCGAACGCCGCCGCCCGGGCCACCGCCACCGCCTGCCGTTGGCCGCCGGACAGGGTTTCCACCAGCTGGGTCATGGACTTCACGTCGATACCCAGCTCGTCGAGCACTCGCCGCGCCTCACGCCGCATGCCCTTCGTGTCCAGCCGGCGGAAGATCGAACCCAGCGGGTCCTGGCGCCTTCTTTCCCGGCCCAGGAACAGGTTCGTCGCGATGTCGAGCGCCGGCGCCAGTGCCAGGTCCTGGTACACCGTCTCGATGCCGTGGCGGCGGGCATCCAGCGGGCCGTGGAAACGCACCGGGCCACCGTCGACGAGGATCTCGCCGGCGTCGGGGATCACCGCGCCGGACAACGCCTTGATCAGCGTCGACTTGCCGGCGCCGTTGTCGCCGACCACCGCCAGGACCTCGCCGGCCTCCAGCTCGAAGTCGGCGCCGTCCATGGCGGTCACCCGGCCGTACCGCTTGACCAGTCCGTGGGCCTCCAGCACCGGGCTCATCGTTGCCTCCCCCGCGAGAACCGGTCCACGGCGACCGCCGCGATCACCAGCACGCCCGTCGCCACGTCCTGGTACAGGTTGTCGATGCCGGCCTGTGTCAGCCCGGACCGCAGCACCGCCACGATCAGCGCACCCACCAGCGTCCCGAGCACGCTGCCCCGGCCGCCGAACAGGCTCGTGCCGCCGATGACCACGGCGGTGATCGAGTCCAGGTTGCCGAGCTGGAACGCGTTGGGGTCGGCGTTCGGCACACGGCCGAGTGCCTGCCACGCCGCGATTCCGTAGATCAGGCCGGCCACCAGGTACACCGACAGGACCGTGCGGCGCACGTGGATGCCCGACAGCCGCGCGGCCTCCGGGTCGTTGCCGACCGCGTAGACGTGCTTGCCCCACGCGGTTCTCGACAGCGCGTACCAGAGACCGAGGAACATCGCGAGCATGACCGCCATGCCGTAGGTGACCTCGACCTGCCCGAACAGGTACTGCGTGGTGCCGAGCCAGCCCAGCGTCCCGTCGGTCACCGGGAAGCTCTGCCCCTGCGCGTAGAGCCGGCTCACCGCCGTCACGATCGTCAGCAGACCGAGCGTCACGATGAACGGCGGCAGCCGCAGTGCTGTCACCAGACCGCCGGTGACACAACCGATCGCGCCGGCGGCCACGATGCCGATGAGCAACGCGACCACACCGTTGGTGCCGGTCAGGGTCAGCTTCGCGATCAGCAGCGTCGCGAACACCGCGATCGCCGCGTTCGCGAGGTCGATGCCCGCCGTGAGGATGACGAGCGTCTGCCCGAGTGCGAGCGTGCCGATCACCAGCGACTGCTGCACGACCAGCGACAGGTTGTCGACGTTCAGGAACGTGTCCGTGGTCAGCCCGAACACGCCGATCGCGACGACGAGTGCGATCGCCGGGCCGATCGCGGGAGTGCGGAGGATGAGCTCGCTCGGGGAAACGCGGGTCGTCATCCGGTCAGCCCCAGCAGTTCTCGAGGCCCCACGCGGTGTCGTGGCTGTCGATGCCGTCGATCGGCTTGTCGGTGATCACGGCGGTGTCCGTCTTGATGAACCCGCTGGGCTTCTTGCCGGACTTCGCGAACTCGACCGCGAAGTCGACGCCCTGCTGCGCCATCTTCTTCGGGAACTGCATGACGGTCACCGCGATCTCGCCGTTCTTCACCGCCTTGACGCCGTCGCACGAGCCGTCGATCGAGCCGATGACGACCCTGTCCGTCAGGTTCTTCGCCTTCAGCGCCGCGTACGCGCCACGCGCGGCCGGCTCGTTGATCGTGTAGACCGAGTTCACGGTCGCCGCGACGCGCTGCAGCAGGTTCTCGGTCGCCTGCTGTGCCGCGTTCTGCTCGCCGTTGGTCTCCTCGGTGCCGAGGTTCTCGGGCTGGGCCGCCTCGACGAAGCCGCTGTGACGCTGCTCGGACACGGTCGAACCGGACGTGCCGTCGAGCAGGATCGAGCGTGCGGGCTGACCTTTCAGCGCGGCCTTGACGTACTGGCCCTGCAGGTGGCCGGCCTCGGTGTTGTCGGTCGCGATGGTCGCGTCGACCGCGTCCTGCGGGTCGGTCTCGGTGTCGAGCGCGATGACGAGGACGCCGCGGTCGCGCGCCTTCTTGATGGCGCCGAGGATGCCGGTCGAGTTGCTGGGGGTGACGAGGATCGTCTTCGCGCCCTGCTGGACGAGGTTCTCGATGGCGGCCACCTGGCCGTCGTTGTCGCCGTCGAACTTGCCGGCGAGGGCGACCACCTCGGCGCCCTTTTTCTGCGCCTCCGCCTTGGCGGCGTCCCGCAACGCGACGAAGTAGGGGTTACTGTCCGTTTTGGTCACCAAGCCGATCTTGACCTTGCCGTCCCCAGTGGACGCGTCCGATCCGGACTTGGTGCTGGTGCAGGCGACCGCGAGCGCGGCGACCGCGAGAACCGCGAGGAGAGCAGGACCTCGGCGTCCCATGGCAACCTCCGTGACAGGGCTGGTTTGCGGGGAAGTTATTGCGCTCAGTACCGTGACGCAACCGTTTGCGCAAACGCTTGCGCCTTCCTCGATCAAGGAGCTGGCCGTGGTCACGATGAAGGAGGTCGCCGAACTGGCCGGCGTGTCCATCACCACCGTGTCGCACGTGGTCAACTCGACCAGGTCCGTCGCGCCCGACACGAAGGCGCGGGTCCTGGCCGCGGTCGAGCAGACCGGGTACACGGGAGACGCTATCGCGCGGTCCCTCGTCACGGGCGGCACCCGGACCCTCGGCGTGGCGATCTCGCTTGTCGCGAACCCGTATTTCGCGGACCTACTGCGATCCATGGAGCACGAGATCACCCGATCCGGTTACACGCTGGTGCTCGCGGACACGCATGACGAGCCGTCGGTGGAACAGGCGGCGGTGCGGACGTTGCGGTCCCGGCGCGTGGACGGGTTGATCCTGACGCCGTCGCCGGGCGCCTCCGTGCTTCGCGAACTGCGGCAGCTGAAGATCCCGCTCGTGCTGGTGGACCGGCTGACCACGGCGCAGGATGTCGACCAGGTCGGACCGGAGAACATCTACGCGACGTCCGGCCTGGTGCAGCACCTGGCGTCGGTCGGGCACCGGCGGATCGCGATGATCAGCGGCATCGACGGCCTGGCGACGACGACCGAGCGGGTGCTCGGGTACCGGCTGGGGTTGGGCCGGGCGAAGCTGACGTGGGACCCGTCGCTGGTGGTGCCCGGCGCGTCCGCCGCGGCGCCGGCAGCCGCGGCGCTCGGGGAGTTGCTGGCGTTGCCGTCGCCGCCGTCGGCCGTGGTGGCGGGGAACAACGTGATGCTGTCCGGGGTGCTGCACGAGTGCCGGGCACGGGGGCTGAAGGTGGGGCGGGACCTGGCGGTCGTCGGGTACGACGACGTGGACTGGGCGGACCTGGTGGACCCACCGGTGACGACCGTGGCGCAACCGATCGCGGAGATGGGCCGCACGGCGGTGCGGATGCTGCTGGAGCAGATCGCGGACCCCACCCGAAAGGCGACAACCGCCCGCCTGCCGACGACGTTCATGCACCGGAACTCGTGCGGGTGCGGCCTGTAGGCGTGGCCTCCGGCCCCCGGTTCCATTTTCTCACGAGGCACCGACAAACCCGTCGAAGTTATCCACAACCGCCCCGGTTATCCACAGTCAAGATCATCTTCGAGGTATCCGTCGGGTGATACCGGTAGACTGGCACGGCGGGACGCCCCCGGGACTGGGTGGGGGTTTACCTACGTTCTGGGGGCGATTTTGGCAAAATTTCTTTAATTCGTGGGATATCTGGGGAGTTGAGGGGCGTCAAATCGGGATCTGGCGTGAGGCTGTGCGATTTCTGGTCACGATTGCCGCAGTGAGTTCTTCGCGCCGAACTGCTTATTTCTGGGCGAGCTTTGGTGAAGCACGTCGAACGTGAGGGTGGAACTGGCGTGGGAACTCAGGGTTTACGCGGCGGACCAGAGGTGCATGCCTGCGTAGCTGCGCCATGGGCGCCACTTGTTCGCGTACGCCTCCAGTTCCGCTGGAGTTGACGGGAGGCCCAGGTTCTTCGCGCCCTTTCTCAGGGCTACGTCGCCCGTGAGGAGGACATCCGGGGCGCCCAGTACCCGCATCAGCACGTAGCCCGCTGTCCACGGGCCTACGCCTTTGAATTCTTGTAGGGATTCGGACAGTTCCGCGGGGTCCGCGCCTACGTGTACGTCCAGCGCGCCCGTTGCCAGGGCCTCATTCACCGTCTGGATTGTTTCTATGCGGCGGCGGGGGCCTGTCAGTACCTCCTGTCCCCGTTCGGCTATTGCCGTTGGGGTGGGAAAGAGGGTTGTCAGTGGGCCGTCCGGGGTTGGCAGCGGCTCGCCAAGGGTGGCGGTCAGCGAGGTTAGTGCCGTGCGGGCCGCTGCCACCGATATCTGCTGTCCTATCAGGGCCCTTGTCACTATTTCCGCGCCGTCCACCGCTCCGGGTAGGCGTAGGCCCGGATTCTTGCGGACGTGCGCCTCCAGTCGCGGGTCCGTCCCCAGCACCTCTCCCACCGCCCCCGGATCGGCGTCCAGGTCCAGTAGGCGCCGCATCCTTGTCACCGCGCTGCTCAGGTCTCTCATGTCGGTCAACGACAGTGTGCAGTCGATGTGGGCCGCCGCCGGGGTGAGCCACGCCGTGCCCGTGCCGTGTGCCAGGCGCATCGACCGGCCGTACACACCATCCACCACCGCCTCCACGCCGGGGATCGCCCTCGCCTTCAGGAAGCCCAGTAGGCCGTCGTGGTCGAACGGTTCTCGGTACGGTAGGCGCAGGGTCACCTTTCCCGGTGTCGTCGGGGTCGCGTGGCGTCTTGCCGCCTCCCGCAAACCCGTCGGGGTTGTCGCGAAGACCGCCTTGATCGTGTCGTTGAACTGTCTGACGCTCGCGAAACCCGACGCGAAGGCTATGTCCGCCAGCGACAGCATCGTCGTCTCTATCAGCAGACGGGCCGAGTGGGCTCTGTGGGCACGTGCCAACGCCAAGGGGCCCGCGCCCAACTCCGCCGTCAGGACCCTCGTCACGTGGCGGTCCGAGTACCCCAGGCGTCTGGCCAGTCCCGGAACGCCTTCGCGTTCCACTGTGCCGTCCGTGATCAGCCGCATCGCCCGGCCCGCCAGGTCCGCCCTCAGGTTCCACTCGGGGGAACCCGGTACCGAGTCCGGAAGACATCTGCGGCATGCACGGAACCCCGCCTGCTGGGCCGCCGCCGCTGTCGAGAAGAACACCACGTTCGTGCGCTTCGGCATGATCGCGGGACAGGACGGGCGGCAGTAGATCCCCGTCGTGCGGACCGCCAGGATGAACTGGCCGTCGAACCTCGGGTCCCTCGACATCGACGCCAGGTAGCCCTGTTCCTCGTCAATCAGCACGTCGACCATGCTGCCAGCGTGAACCGGTCGTGGCTCGCCACTTTCGGACATGGCGACGGCCGCCCCTCCGGTGGAGGGACGGCCGTCGTCAGCTCTCGCCTACGAGACCGACTGGACCACCACGTCGCCGCTGCCGACCAGGATGTTCGAGTCGGTGCGGACCTCCACGCTGCCCAGCAGCACTCGGCCGGCGGCCGGCACCGCCTTCGCGGTCACCACGCCGGTCACCGTCCACGACGATCCGGCGGCGCGTGGCGCGTTCGCGTCGGTGACCGCCACGTTGCCGAAGGCCGGGCCGCTGAACACGTCCAGGTAGTCGTACGCCGTCGTGCCGGCCGGCACCGCGAACCCGGTCACCCGGACCTCCCACTGGCCCGGAGTCGGGTTCGCCAGCGCGACCGCCTCCTCCGAGTCGCCGTCGGCACTGCTCGCCACCAGCAGGCAACTGCCCGTCGTACACCGGTACAGGCCCAGGTCCAGGTCGGCGCCCCGGTCCGCGGGGTTGCCGATCTTCGCCCGGATCTGGGTCGCGCCGGCCGCCACCGTGATCGGGAACCTGACCTGCTGGCCCTGCGCGATCGTCGGACGTTCGACGTGCGCACTGCCCAGGTTGCTGCCCACCGCTCGGCCGGTGAACGGGCCGAGCGAGTTCGTCAGCGTGTACTGCCGCGACACCGGCTGGTTCAGCTGCGCCGACGGGATCGTGTCCGGGTTCGGGGACACGGTCGCGCCCAGCACCGCCACGGTCAGCGTGTACGGCGCCAGCGCGGCGTCCGACGTGCGCCGGCCCTCGACCACGATCTCCCAGACACCGGCCGTCGGGTTGGTGGCCGTGCGGCTCGTCGGGCTGTCACCGGCGTTGCAGGCGTTGCCCGGCGGGACCGGCGGGTTGTAGCAGTTCGTGGTCTGCGTGTTCGACTCGAACGCCGTGCCGTACGGGTGGTACCGCAGGAACCGGATCTGCCCGGCGCCCGGCGTGGTGCCGCCGCCCTGCAGGTCCACCTTCAGCGCCGGCGTGTTGGCCGGCACCCGCACGAAGTAGCTCTCCCAGTCGTTCCTGGCGACCAGACCGCCGTGCTTGATCTGGAAGCCGTTGCCCGACGTGAAGTCCTCGGCCGCGACCACCGTGTTCAGCGTCTGGTACTCGATGCCGGTGGACAGCGGGCTGTCCAGGTTCAGGATCGCCGAGTGCGCGCCGGCTGCCTGCGGGTTCACCGTCACCCGGAACTTCACCGCGCTGTTGAGGGGCAGCAGGATCGTCGACGCCGAGCTGAACGTGCCGTCGTTGCCGACCCAGTCGACCTTGTAGGTCTGGGGGCTCGACGCGCCGGAGGTCCGCTTGAACGTGTACTCGCGGACGTACCGGTCGCCGGCCTTCACGCCCTCGCGGTCGTGGATGCCAAGGCCGACACCGGGTGTGGTGAGGAAGTCGGACAGGACGGTGTGCACCGGCACGGACGAGGTGATGCTCGTCGTCCTGATGTCCGCCTTCAGCAGGTTCCAGGCCTTCTTGACGTCGATCAGGCCGTTGCCCTGCTCGTAGGCCTGGTAGTTGCTCAGGTACCTGGCGGAGGACTTGAACGCCTGCCGGACCTGGTCGGGCCTGTGCGAGACGTTCTTCTGCTTGGCCGCGCCGTACAGCAGCGCCGCGGCGCCCGCGGCCTGCGGGGACGCCATCGACGTGCCCTGCAGCATCGCGTAGCCCGGCGGCAGCGCGTACGTGCCGCCCACCGGGCCGCCCACCATCCACGTCGGGATCGTGGAGATCGCCGAGCCCGGCGCCACGATGTCCGGCTTGAACGCGCCCTCCTCGGTCGGGCCGCGGGACGAGAACGGGTGGAGGTTGTCCTCCTGGGCCGCGTCCGAGCCGTAGTTGCGCTGCCAGGACGCCTTCGAGATGTACGAGCCGACGCTCATCACCTTGGTGCCGAGCGACGGGTCGCTCACGGTGTTCTGGCCGGGGCCGTCGTTGCCGGCGGAGATGAAGATCTGCACGCCGTACTCGTCGATCAGGCGGTTGTACAGCGTCTGGCTGTCGGTGTCCTGGCCGTTCTCGATGTCGTTGAGCGCGCCGAGGCCGCCGATCGACATGTTGATCACGTCGACGCCGTGCGAGGCCGCGTAGATCATGCCCTCGTCCATCGCGCCGCGCGAGCAGCCGGCGACGAACAGGCAGACGCGGACCGAGAGGAGCTTCGCGCCCGGCGCCGCGCCGTTCATGGTGCCGCCGAACAGCTTGTTGCCGGCCACGATGCCCGCGACGTGCGAGCCGTGCTCACCGGACACGATGCCGATGTTCACCCGGTCGTTGGCCGGGTCGGTCTGCACGACGAACGGCATCGACTCGCGGACCGGGGTGCTCGGGTCGTCCTCGCCGAACTCGCCCTGGTCGTGCTGGACCTTGTAGTCGGTCATCGGCTTCTCGTCGCCGAAGCTCTTGTTCTGGTTCGTGTCCACCCACACCGTGTTGGTGGCGGTGTCCCACAGGACGCCGAACGTGCCGATGCTGCCGGCCGGGTTGCCGTCCCGGTTGACGTCGTTGCCCAGCTCACCCGCGAGGTTCGGGTCGCGCTCGTCGAACAGGCCGAACCGGAACTGGGACGGCTGCCCCGGCGCCGGGTTGCTCATGTCGATCCACGTCGGGTCACCGTCGTCGGGAGTGGTCGTGGTGACCCAGTCGACGATCTTGGACTCGCCGGTGCTCGTGGTGGTCAGGGCCGGGTGGCCGAGGTCGACGCCGGTGTCGATGATGCCGACGGTCGTGCCGCGGCCGTCGAACTTCGGGTTCTGCTCGACGAACTGCGCGGCGCCGGTGTCACCGGTCGGCATGTACGGGTTGACCGCGGGGGTGTTCGCGCCGGGCGCCGGCTGCGGGGACGGGCTCTGGATGCCCTCCGGGCGCGGCTCGCCGAGGCTGTAGAACCTGTTGAGGTCGAAGCCCTCGATCGCGGACAGCCTGGCGGCCTTCTCGACCTTGTCGGTCGGGATCTGGGCGCGGACGTAACCCACCCGGTCCGCGTGGTACTCGATCTTCGCGCCGAGGCTCTTCAGCTGGTCGATGCTCTGGCTGGTCTGGCCGTCCTTGGCGGTCACGAGCGCGGTGACGGTGCTCTCGCCGTCCTGCCGCGCCTGGATGAGCAGGTCGCGATCCTGTTTTCCGAGCAGGTTCCCCGTGTCGGATGGGGGCGCCGGAGCGGCGTTGGCGGTTGACGGTAAGGCGGCCAGCGAGAAGCCGAGCACCGCCGCCGTGAACGCCGCGCCGATTCCCCGCCGGCGCGATTCACGTTGGGTCATCCCAAAGTCCCTCTTCGTTGTAACCGGGCCCCTGATCGAGTCCACAGGTGCTCACGGAGTGTTGTTGAGCGGCTGCGAACTGGCTAGGGCCCAAACGGTGTAATCCGTTCCTGAGGTGCACGTCGAGGAGGTTTGGAGCCCACGTAGAGTTACGCCAGTGAGCTTGACCCTCGGGATCGTCGGCCTGCCGAACGTTGGCAAGTCCACCCTTTTCAACGCCCTTACCAGTAATGACGTGCTGGCCGCGAACTATCCGTTCGCGACCATCGAACCGAACGTCGGCGTCGTGCCGCTGCCGGAACCGCGGCTGGACGTGCTGGCCAAGATGTTCGACAGCGCCCGGACCGTGCCCGCCACAGTGTCATTTGTGGACATCGCGGGGCTCGTGCGCGGCGCCTCCGAAGGGCAGGGCCGCGGCAACCAGTTCCTGGCGAACATCCGCGAGGCGGACGCCGTCTGCCAGGTCATCCGGGTGTTCGACGACCCCAACGTGGTGCATGTCGACGGCAAGGTCGACCCGTCGGCGGACATCGAGACGATCAACACGGAGCTCATCCTGGCCGACCTCCAAACCGTGGACAAGGCGTTGCCCCGGTTGGAGAAGGAGGCGCGGACCCGCAAGGAGGCCAGGCCGGCGCTCGAGGCCGTCAACCTCGCCCGGTCGATTCTGGACGGTGGGCGGACGCTGTTCTCCGCGCAGTCCGAAGTGGATGTCTCGCTGTTCCGCGAGCTCTCCCTGCTGACCGTGAAGCCGTTCCTCTACGTGTTCAACGCGGACGAGGAGGTGCTGTCATCTTCGTCACGTCGCGCCGAGCTGACCGCTCTGGTCGCACCGGCCGCGGCGGTCTTCCTCGACGCGAAGGTCGAGGCGGAGCTGCTGGAGCTCGACGACGAGGAGTCCATGCGGGAGCTGCTGGAGTCCATCGGGCAGGAGGAGCCCGGGCTGCACTCGCTGGCGCGCGCGGGGTTCTCGACGCTCGGGTTGCAGACCTACCTGACGGCCGGGCCCAAGGAGTCGCGGGCGTGGACCATCCACAAGGGATGGACGGCCCCCCAGGCGGCCGGGGTGATCCACACGGACTTCGAACGCGGTTTCATCAAGGCCGAGATCGTGTCCTACGCCGACCTCGTCGAGGCCGGCTCGATGGCGGCCGCCAAGGCCGCCGGCAAGGTCCGGATCGAAGGCAAGGACTACGTCATGGCCGACGGCGACGTGGTCGAGTTCCGCTTCAACGTGTAGGCCGGAACGGACTGTCCAGGCTGACGACGACGGGGAACGGCCTGGACAGCTCGAGCTTGCCACGGAAGATGCCCGCCGGCGCGTAGGCACGGGTCGGCTCGTCCAGCTCGTAAACGTGCACCACGCGCCGGTCGTCTTCCTCCTCGACCAGCCAGTAGGGCCTGATCCCCGCCTCGGCGTACTTGCGCAGTTTGACGGTGCGGTCGCGGTGCTCCGACTCGGGCGAGGTCACCTCGACGGCGAGCAACACGTCCTCGGGCGCGAACCAGGTCCCGTCGGAACCAACCCGCGTGGTCGTGACGACCACGTCCGGCTCGGGCCGGTTGCGGTTGTCGAGCCGGATGGTCACCTCTCGGTCGACCTCGAGATCGCCTGGTGCCTGAGCCGTGAGCGCGTTGGTAATGGCCGTGACGACGTGGGAATGCCAGATCCGCCGCGGTGACATCATGAAGACGAGCGCTCCGTCGATGAGCTCGGTGTGGCGTGGCGCCTCGGGAAGACGGTCCAGGTCCTCCGCGAACCAGCCTTCCGGGCGCGGCGGGCATCCAGTCGGGCAGCGAGGTCATGCTCCTAAGGTTGACGCGGGTCAGACCGCCGCGCGGCCGTTGTTCGCCTTCGTGGCGATGATGGCCGCGGCGCGGATGGCCTCGTGGAGCTGCCAGACGGACTGGGCCGGGAGGTAGAAGCCCTCGCCGGGGGGTGGCACGACCGCCACCCGGCCGTCGGAGACCGTGACCATGAGGGTGCGGTCGCGTTCCAGTGCGTCGACCACGGGTACTTCCCAAACTTCCTGCGCACTCATGACTGTCTCCCTGCAGGCTCCGCGGTCGCCGTGTCCGCTCTTGCGACCTGTTGTCGCCGTACTGTCCGGAGGGTCGCACAAGTGGGGAACTCCGTTACCAGACCTCGCTAACGGAGTAGTGAGCGTGCCGTCGGCGCGAGTTGTAGCTGCTCCGGCGGCCGGGCCAGCTGCTTGGTCAGCACCGGCAGGGTGTCGTGGATCCACCGGTTCTCGCGGCCGAGCAGCCGGACATGCTCGGCCAGTTCGGCCGGGCCGGGGAACGACGCGACCCACGCCACGACGTTCGCCTCCTCGCGGACCGGCAGGGCCGGGAAGTTGTTCTCCGCTCGCAGGGTCCTGAGCACGGCCAGCGGCGGGGCGTCCGTCGCCGTCAGCATGGGGGCGACGTCCGACTCGAAGAAGTCCAGGAACGCGTCCTCGCCGCCGGCCGGCAGGTGGTAGAGCGTGATCGTGACGAGCGTGGTCGGGCCACCCCGCGTGCGGCCGGCCAGGTCGAGGCCGGTGACGGGGCGGAGCAGCAGCACGTCGTCCGAGTCGATCATCGTGTCGTTGGCCCTGTCGCGGTGTGCGCGCCAGACCGGGCCGCCGTAGAACGACCGCAGTGCCTCGCCGCGGGTCGGCATGTCGGCGAAGCCGCGCAACCACACGAACCGGTCCTCGTCGTCCAGGTCGCGGAACTGACCGAGGACGTGCGCGCCCACCGCCTCCTGCGTCTCGACGAACTCGCGGTCGAACAGCTCGACCAGCTCAGCCCGCCGGCCGGGGTGGAGGGTGTACTGCCGAAGCTCCAGAACCTCAGACATCGCCGCTCCCTCATGCGGTAGCTACCTGGGTGGGTGACACCTTATTGGGGTACACCGACATTCCTCCGACCGGAGGCCGTGTTGCCGGGGCGTCATCGCGCCGGGCGGGACGGGACCGGGAAGGATGGGGGGATGCCCGCACTCCTCATCGGACCGCTGTTACGTCACGTCGACGCCACCTCCGCCACCGTGTGGGTCGAGACCGACCAGCCCTGCACGGTCACGGTGGCGGGCAGCGAGGCACACACGTTCACCGTCGGCGGACACCACTACGCGCTCGTCGTGCTCGACGGACTGTCACCCGGCACCAGCACGCCCTACGAGGTCACGCTCGACGGTGACGTCGTCTGGCCCCAGGAAGGCTTCCCACCCAGCCGGATCCGTACCAGCGCCGAGGGCGACGAGTTCCTCCTGCTGTTCGGGTCCTGCCGGATGCCCGACGGCACGGCGTACGGGACCGACGCGCTCGGCGCCTACGCGAAACGGATGCTCGACCAGGACGAGCGGGACTGGCCGGACTCGCTGCTGCTGATCGGCGACCAGGTCTACGCGGACGAGACGTCCGAGGCGACCAGGGAGTGGATCTCGAAACGGCGGTCGCTGGACGAGCCGCCGGGCGTCGAGGTCGCGGACTTCGAGGAGTACACCCACCTCTACCACGAGTCGTGGTCCGAGCCGGGGGTCCGCTGGCTCATGTCGACCGTCCCCACCTCGATGATCTTCGACGACCACGACGTGCGCGACGACTGGAACACCTCGCAGACCTGGCGGGACCAGATGGCCGCCACCTCCTGGTGGGACGACCGTGAACGCGGCGCGCTGGCCAGCTACTGGATCTACCAGCACATCGGCAACCTCAGCCCGGCCGAGCTCGCGGACGACGAGCTGTACCGGGCCGTCACCACCCGGGAGGGCGACGCGAAGGACCTCCTGCACGACTTCGCCGAACGGGCCCGCCAGGAGGTCGACGGGAGCAAGGGCACCCGCTGGAGCTACCGGCGGGACTTCGGCAACGTCCGGCTGCTGGTCATCGACACGCGGTCGGGCCGGATCCTGGCCGACGGGCGGCGGTCGATGGTGAGCGACGCCGAGTTCGAGTGGATCGAGGAGAACGCGACCGGCGACTTCGACCACCTGCTGATCGGGTCCTCCCTGCCCTGGCTGATGCCCTACGCCATCAGCCACCTCCAATCGCTGAACGAGGTCGCCGCCCGGGACGGCGGCCGGCTCGCCGAGAAGCTCCGGCAGGCCGCGGACCTGGAGCACTGGCCGTCGTTCCGTGCGTCGAGCGACCGGCTGGCGCGGCTGGTCGAGCGGATCGCGAAGACCGACACGGCCACCGTCAGCGTGCTGTCCGGCGACGTGCACCACGGGTACGCGGCGAAGGTGCGCTTCTCGTCGCCGGTCAACGCGGCCGTCTACCAGCTGGTGTGCTCGCCCCTGCACAACCGGGTGCCGAGGTGGTTCCGCCCGGTCTTCTTCCTCGCCTGGTGGCGGCCGCTCGCGGCGGTGCTGCGGTGGCGGCTGCTGCGCAAGGTGGACCCGATGCCGGTGACGTGGGAGAAGGTGACCGGGCCGCACATGGGCAACATGGTCGCGGCCCTGCGGGCGTCCGGACGGACCGCGGAGATGGTGCTGGAACGCGCGGACGACTCCGGCCTGACAGCGATAGCGAAGGTCCCCCTGACCTGACCACAATGGGTGCATGACCTACGGACCGCCCCAAGGGGGCTACCCCGCCGGGTCGCCGCCCGCGATGGGGCAGCTCCTCGTGCACTCGTCGTTCAACGCGATGGCGTTCATGCTCGCCTTCACCGGCCCCCGGGTGACGATCAACGGACACCCCGCGAGCGTCCGCTGGGGCACTGCGCCGTTCAACCTGCCTGCCGGGAACCACCACCTGCGGGTGTCCACGCGGTACCTCGGCGACTTCGGGCCCGCCGAGCTGCCCGTGACGATCTACCCCGGCCAGCAGACGACCGTCTACTACCGGCCGCCGGCCGTCATCGGGATGCAGGGGTCGATCGGCTTCGCGCCGCAGGGGACGCGGGGCATCTCCGCGATCATGGCGATCAACGTGATCGCCATCGTCATCCTCGTCGCGGTGGTCGTGGCCATCGCGGTCAGCTGACCGCGTCGAGCACACCCTCGATCTCCTCGGCGATGGACACGTCCAGCGCGGTGATGCCACCCTCCGAGTGCGTGCTGCAGCGGAACGTGAGCGTCCGCCAGCGGATGTCGATGTCCGGGTGGTGGTTGTCGTTCTCGGCGATCTCCGCCACCCGGTTCACGACCTGGATGGCCTGCGGGAAGCTCGCCAGCTCCACGTCCCGGCGCAACGCGCGCACCGGACCCTCGTCGAGGGACCAGCCCTGGAGGCGGCCAAGGGCCTTGCCGACTTCTTCGTCTCTGAGCAGCTCGGGCATGCCTCCATGGTGACGGGTCGGACCACCGCGTGCACAGGTACGCTCGGCAGACACACGGGAGTCCGGAATGCCGGGCTGAGAGGAGGGCGGCCGCCCTCGACCGTTCGAACCTGATCCGGGTCATGCCGGCGCAGGGAGGGAGGCAACGATGCGGCTACGTGCGTGCGTCGCGGTGTTGGGGCTGCTGCTCGCCGGGTGCTCACTGGGCGGTGGCGACGACGGCGGCGGCGAGCGGAAGGTCGTGCTCGTCACCCACGACTCGTTCGCCATGGACGACGCCGTGATGAAGGACTTCACGAAGCGGACCGGCATCACGATCGACGTCCGCAAGCTCGGCGACGCCGGCGCGCTCACCAACCAGCTCGTGCTCACCAAGGACGACCCGATCGGCGACGTCGCGTTCGGGGTCGACACGACGTTCGCGTCCCGGGCACTCGACGAGGACGTGTTCGCGCCGTACCAGGTCAAGGGGAGCGGCGGCGGCGAGGACGCCTACGCGCTCGACGACACCCACCGGCTCACGGCGGTCGACCGTGGCGACGTCTGCCTCAACATCGACCCCGCGGCCTTCGCCGCGAAGGGCGTGCCGGAGCCGACGACCTACGCCGACCTGGTCAAGCCCCAGTACAAGGACATGCTCGTGGTCGAGGACCCGGCCACGTCCTCGCCCGGCCTCGCCTTCCTGCTCGGCACGATCACGAGGCTCGGCGACGGCGGTGGCTGGGAGGAGTACTGGAAGTCCCTGAAGGCCAACGGCGTCAAGGTCGTCAGCGGCTGGGAGGAGGCCTACACGCAGGACTTCTCCGGCTCGTCGGGCAAGGGGCCGCGGCCGATCGTGGTCTCCTACGCGTCCTCACCGTCCGCGGAGGTGGACGACAAGGGCAACCCGCGCACGAAGGCCGTGCTGGACACGTGCTTCCGGCAGGTGGAGTACGCGGGCGTGCTCGCGAACGCCAAGCACGCCGGCGACGCGGGGAAGGTCATGGACTTCCTGCTGTCGGAGCGGTTCCAGTCGCAGGTCCCGGCGCAGATGTACGTCTACCCGGTCCGCGCGGGCGTCGCGCTGCCGGCGGCGTGGCTGCGCGCCGCGCCGCTGCCGGACGACTCGGCCAGGCTGCCCGTGCGGGACATCCAGCAGAACCGGGAGCGGTGGATCACCGAGTGGCGCGGCATAGTCCAGGGCTGAGGCCGCGGGGAGTCGCGCTCCTCGCGTTGGTGCCGCTGGGTTTCCTCGCGGTCTTCTTCGTGTGGCCGGTGGTCGCGATCCTGCGGCTCGGCCTCGACGAGGGCGGCGTGCTGGCCACGCTCGGGACGGCCGAGGTGTGGCGGCTCGTGGGGTTCACCGTCGCGCAGGCGGCCGGGGCGACGGCGGTGGCCGTCCTCGCCGGGCTGCCGGTCGCGTTCCTGCTGGCCCGCACCGCCCTGCCCGGCCTCGGGCTCGTCCGGGTGATCATCCTGGTCCCGTTCGTGCTGCCGAGCGTGGTGGTGGGGCTGGCGTTCCGCGCGCTCATGCCCGGCGGCGGGGTGTGGGCCATCGTGCTGGCCAACGCGTTCTTCAACGTCGCGGTGGTGGCGCGGACGGTGGCCGGGCTGTGGACACACCTCGACCGGCGGGCCGAGGACGCGGCGCGCGCACTGGGCGCCTCCCGGCTGCGGACGTTCACGTCGGTCACGCTGCCCGCGCTCGCGCCGGCCCTCGGTTCGGCCGCGGCGGTCGTGTTCCTGTTCTGTGCCACCAGTTTCGGCGTCGTACTCATCCTCGGCGGAGCGCGGCTGCGGACGCTGGAGACCGAGATCTACCTGCGCACGGTCGAGCTGCTCGACCTGTCCGGCGCCGCCGCGCTGTCGTTGCTGCAGCTCGGCGCGGTCGTGGCCGTGCTGTCGATCGGCGCGCTCGCCCGGCGGCGCAGGGAGACGGCGTTGCGGCTGCGTGGCCAGGCCGAGTCGGCACGGAAACCCGCCGGCGGCGAGTGGTTCGTGGTCGCGCTGGCACTCGCGGTGGTCGCGCTGCTGCTCGTGCCGGTCGTCTCCCTGGTCTCACGTTCCACTGTGGACGGTTGGCGGGCGCTGGCCGGCTTCGGTTACCGGGGCTCGCTGGAGATCTCCGGGCTCGACGCCGTCCGCAACTCCCTCGCCGCGGCCACGGACGCGACGCTGCTGGCCGTCACGCTGGGCACGATGGCGAGCGTCGTGCTGGTCTCCTTCGCCCGCAACAGGGTCAGGTTCACCGAGGTCGTCGACACCGCGTTCATGCTGCCGCTGGGCGTGTCCGCGGTGACCGTCGGCTTCGGTTACCTGATCACGCTCGACCTGCTGCCCGGCGACCTGCGCACGTCACCCGTGCTCGTCCCGCTCGCGCAGGCGATCGTGGTGACGCCGCTGGTCATCCGCATCATGCTGCCGGTGCTGCGGTCGATCGACGAGCGGCTCAGGCAGGCGGCGTCGTCGCTGGGCGCCGGCCCGTGGCGGGTGTGGTGGGAGGTGGACGTGCCGATGGCCGGCCGGTCGCTGCTGACCGCCGCCGCGTTCGGGTACGTGGTGGCGCTGGGCGAGTTCGGCGCGACGAGCTTCCTGGCCCGGCCGGACACCGCGACGCTGCCGGTCGCGATCGCGCGGCTGATCTCGCGGCCGGGTGAGCTGAACAACCAGATGGCGTACGCGGCCTGCACGTTGCTGGTCGTGGTGACGGTCGCGGTGGTCGCGGTCGTCGAGCGGGTGCGCGTGCCGGTGGGAGAGTTCTGATGCTGGCGGTGACCGGGTTGACCGTGCGGTACGGCGCGCTGGCCGCGGTGTCCGAAGTGGACGTCGAGGTGGCGGACGGCGAGGTGCTGGCGCTGCTCGGCCCGTCCGGCTGCGGGAAGTCGACGCTGCTGCGGGCGGTCGCCGGGCTGGAGCCGCCGGTCTCCGGCGCGGTCCGCTGGGACGACACGGACCTGGCGGACGTGCCGGTGCACCGCCGCGGCTTCGGGTTGGTGTTCCAGGACGGGCAGCTGTTCCCGCACCGGGACGTGGCCGGCAACGTCGCGTTCGGGCTGCGAATGCGGCACGTGCCCGCCGCGGACCGGCGGACGCGGGTGGCGGAGCTGCTCGAGCTGGTCGGTCTCGGCGGCTACGAGCGGCGCAGGGTGACCGAGCTGTCGGGTGGCGAGCAGCAGCGGGTGGCGCTCGCGCGGGCCCTGGCGCCGCGGCCACGGTTGCTGCTGCTGGACGAGCCGCTGTCCGCGCTGGACCGGGCGCTGCGGGAGCAGCTGGCGATGGACCTGGCCGGGCTGCTGCGGATCGCCGGGGCGACCGCGCTGGTGGTGACGCACGATCACGACGAGGCGTTCACCCTCGCCGACCGGGTCGCGGTCATGCGGGCCGGCCGGATCACGCAGACCGGACCGCCGGAGGAGGTGTGGCGGCGGCCTGCGGACGAGGACACCGCGCGGTTCCTGGGGTGCGGCCTGTTCCTGCCGGCGGTGGTGGCGGACGGCGTCGCGACGTGCGCACTGGGGTCGGTGGCTCTGCCGTGGGCGCCGTCGGGTTCGGTGACGCTCGGCCTGCGGCCGGCCGCGTTGCGGCTCGGTGACGGCGGGATCTCCGGGAAGCTCGTCCGGTCCGTGCACCGCCGCGACCACGTCCGCCTGCAGGTCCGGCTGGACTCCGACCAGCTGGTGGACGCGGTCGCCGGCATCGCGGAGACACCGGGCGACCACGTCCGGCTGAGGTTGGACCCGGACGGGCTAGCCGTCCTTGGTGGCCATGCGGGCCAGGGCCAGTGAGTAGCCGATCACGATGTAGCAGGCGGCACGCAGCAACCCGGTCATGATGCCGTCGGTCGGCATCGGGTCACGGATGACGTCGGCGAGGCCGTCCCAGCCGTCGGTCAGCAGGAACGGGTGCAGCCAGTCCAGTGCCGAGATGTTGTTCAGGATCGTGAACACGATGATCCCGCCGAGCGCCGCGGCCATCACGACCAGCGGATGCTCCGTCGCCGCCGAGATCGCCAGCGCGATCGCCGCGACCGCCCACACCTGGACGGTCACCAGCACGGCCATCAGCGCGATCCGGCCGAGTGACTGGCCGAACGGCAGCGTGGTGCCGGACATGGTCAGCAGGCCGTCACCGCCGAGGATCGTCAGGCCGGCGATGATCCCGACGACCGTGATGATCGCGACGGCCACGAACGTCAGCACCGCGACGCCGAACGCCTTCACGGCCAGCAGCCGCACCCGGCTCACCGGAGCGAGCAGCAGCCCGCGCAGCGCGCCGGTCTGGGTCTCGCCGGCCAGCGCGTCCGCCGACCACATGGCGCCGAGCATCGGCAGCAGCATCACCATGCACAGCATCAGCACGAAGACCGGCAGGATCAGGCCGTTGTCGGCGACCAGCGCGGCGACGCCCTGGATCACCTGGTCGCCGGGGCCGCCGGTGGGTGCCGAGGTCGCCACGGCCATGGCGATGCCGGCGAGGATCGGCCCGAGGACCAGCAGGCCGAGCGCGACGAGCGTGCGTGGCCGGCGGAACATGAACCGCAGCTCGGACCGCAGGAGCCGCCCGATCGGGGCCTTGGTGCGGTGCTCGGTGACGATCGGCGCGTCGAGTGCGAGCGTCATGAGGGCTCCTCGAAGGTGTCCACATCGGACAGGCCGTCGCCCTTTTCGGCGGAGTCGGTGAGCCGGGCGAACAGCTCCTCCAGCCCGGTCCGCTGCCTGCGCACCTCGTGCACGGAGACACCCGCGCCGACCAGCGTGGCCACGACCTCGGGCGCGGTCGTCGCGGCGAGGTCGACGTGCACCCCGTTCGGCACCTCGCGGGCGGGGATCCTGTTGTCCCGCAGGGAGTTCACCGCGACCGTCACGTCCGGGGTGGACACCATGAGCCCGGCGTCGCCGGCCTCGAGCAGCTCGGCCAGCTCGCCCTGCGCGACCACGGAGCCCTTGTGCAGCACGGCGACGTGCGTGCAGGTGGCCTCGACCTCGGCCAGCAGGTGGGAGGAGACGAGCACGGTGGTGCCGGCGGCGTGCAGGTCGGCGATGACGGCGCGGACCTCGCGGGTGCCGGCCGGGTCCAGCCCGTTGGTCGGCTCGTCCAGCACGACGAACCTGCGTGGGATGAGCAGCGCGGACGCGAGCCCCAGCCGCTGCTTCATGCCGAGCGAGTAGCCGCGGTAGCGCCGGTTGGCGGCGGCGGTGAGACCGACGCGCTCCAGTGCCCGGCCGACCGCGCGGGTGATGTCCTTCGCGGCGAGGTGCGGCTCGGCGGCCGCGACGCGCAGGAGGTTCTCCCGGCCGGACAGGAACGGGTGGAAGCCGGGGCCCTCGACGAGCGCGCCGACCTCCGGGAGTGCCCAGCCCGCGCCCTCGGGCATCTTGTGGCCGAGCAGCTCGACGGAGCCGGCGGTCGGCAGGACGAGGCCGAGGAGCATGCGGATGGTGGTGGTCTTGCCAGAGCCGTTGGGGCCGAGCATGCCGAGCACCGCGCCCATCGGCACTTCCAGGTCGACGTGGTCGACCGCGACCGTCTTGCCGTAGACCTTCCGCAGGTTGCGGGTCCGGGCGGCGAGACGGGGGGGAGCCCCCGCGGTGGTCGTCGCGGGGGCCTCCTCAGTCTCCGTCATGTCCGTGACGGTACTCATTTCACGGTCTTGAGTGCCTCGACGAGCACCTGCTGGGGCACCGCGCCGACCGCGACCTGGCCGTCCTGGGTGATCAGGGCGGTGCCGACGCTGGCGGAGATCACGTAGCCGGTGCCGAAGTCCCCGTGGACCTCCTTGCCGAACGTGCCGAGCAGCGCGGTGAGGTCCTGGCCGGACCGCTCGCCGGTCGTGTTCATCAACTCGGCGGGGATCTTGCCGGTGGCGACGATGTCCCAGCCGCGGCCGACGGTCTTCATGTCGACCTTGCCCAGCCAGTCCTCGAGGTTCTGGCCGTGGACCTCGTCCTGGACCTTCTCCTCGGAGACGGACGCGCCGGCGGGCGGGGTGAAGGCGAAGAGCTTCGGGTCCTGCGTGGCGTGGGTGAAGTCCGTGAAGCCGATCTTCACCGCCGGGTCGGCCTGGCCGTTGGCGAGCACCTCGACCGACATCGGGATCCGCAGCTCGGAGTCGATGGAGACGCGGATCTCGCGAAGCAGCGTCTTCTCGGTCGGCTTGGGCGTGAGGACGAGCTGGTAGACGGGCCGGTCCGCGACACGCGCCGTGCCGTCGACGGTGACCGTCGAGTCCTGCTGCATGGCGGTGACCAGCTGGGCGGCCGCCTTGGCCGGGTCGGCGAACATGCCCTCCAGGGGCTTCTGGCCGGCGTTCTCCTGGTGCGGCACCTTGGTGACCGTCCGGTCCTCGGAGTTCCAGACCCAGACGGTCGACCCGTCGTCGACGATGGTCATCTCACTCTGGCGGCCCGGGACGGCCAGGCGCGCCTTGCCCGAGCCGTCGGCCCAGACCTCGGCGGCCTTGCCGTTGCTGGGGCTGGCCGGAATGCCCGGGATCGGCAGGCCGAGATGGTTCTGCACCTCGACGGACCCGGCGAAGGCCGGGATCTCGGTGTTCAGCACCGACTGGACCAGCGACTCGGCGCTCACCGGTGGCAACGCCGGCGGTGCCTCCCCGGCACCGGCCGGCGTCGCGAGCAACACCAACCCGACGACCCCCGCCGCGGTCCCGGCCGCCGCGAACGACAGCGCGGTCTTCCTCGAGTTCATGTGCACCCCTCGTTCGTTGTCTTTCTCGTGCCTGTGACCTTGAGGTTGCCGCACGGTTACTGAGATGGCCCTGAGAGCGCCCGAGAACCTGAGATTCCACTGAGAGTCGCAGGTCGCCGGCGCCTCGAACCGCATCGTAGGCCGCGGCCGCCACTCGACCCCGCCGCGGCGACGCCCCCACCGCCACCGACCACGGGATCTACGCCGCGAGGAA
>NZ_DASQCC010000002.1:0-37186 GCF_035634895.1 Actinophytocola sp.
CAGCGCCAGCCGACCGGCTGGTCCGTCGGCGCCAAGGAGAACACCGGCGACGGCATCCGCGCCGGCCAGCGTGCCGGGGCGGCACTCGACCTCATGGACGACGCCTGGTGGGGCCCGGCCATCCCGCTGCCCGACCAGCCCTACTTCTGCCTTGCCGAGCGCACCCTGCCCGGCGGCCTGATCGTCGACACGGGCGGCGACCGGTTCGTCAACGAGGCCGCGCCCTACAGCGACGTCGTGCATGTCATGTACGACCGGAACCCGAACGACCAGTGCATCCCGGCCTGGCTGATCGTCGACCAGAACTACCGGAACCGGTACCTGTTCAAGGACGTCCTGCCGACCCTCCCGCTGCCGAACGACTGGTACGCCTCCGGCGCGGTGTTCAGGTCGTCCACGGTCGACGGCCTCGCCGGCGCGATCGGGATACCGCCGGCCACACTGCGCAGGACGGTCACGCGGTTCAACAGCCTGGCGTGGAGCGGCGCCGACGCCGACTTCCGGCGGGGTGCCAGCGCGTACGACCACTACTACACCGACCCCGGGGTGTTCCCGAACTCGTGCCTCGCGGCGCTGTGGCTGCCGCCGTACTACGCGTTCAAGATCGTGCCCGGTGACCTCGGCACGAAGGGTGGCATGCGCACGGACGCGCGGGCCCGCGTGCTCAGGGCGGACGGCTCGGTCATCCCGGGCCTGTACGCGGCGGGCAACGCGAGCGCGGCGGTCATGGGCCGCAGCTACGCGGGCGCGGGCTCGACCATCGGCCCGGCCATGACCTTCGGCTACATCGCGGGCAACGACGTCTGATCCGCCGGTGTCGGTCCCGGACTGTAGGGTCGGGCGACCGCGACGGGTGGAGGATCACTTGGACATCGTTCTCGTGCCGGGCCTGTGGCTCGACGGCTCGTCGTGGGAGAGGGTCGTGCCCGCGCTCGAGGCCGCCGGGCACCGCGCGCACGCGCTGACCCTGCCCGGGCTCGCCCCCGGCGAGGACCCGGGCCCGGTCACCCTGGCCGACCACGTCGGCGCGGTCGTCGCGGCGATCGACTCCTGTGCGGACAAGGTCGTGCTGGTCGGGCACTCCGCCGGGTGCGGGATCTGCCACGCGGCCGTCGACGCGCGTCCGGACCGGGTGGCGCGGGCGATCCACGTCGCCGGCTTCCCGACCGGCGACGGCGGGCGGCTCGCCGACGAGTTCCCCGAGGCGAACGGGGCGGTGCCCCTGCCGGGCTGGTCGGTCTTCACCGAGGAGGACCTCGCCGACCTGGACCGGGACGCGTTCCGCGCGCGGGCGGTCTCCTCGCCGGCACAGGTGATCCGCGGCCCGCAGCGGTTGACCGACGAGCGACGCTACGACGTGCCGGTCACCGCCGTCGCGACCGAGTACACCACCGCCATGCTGCGTACGTGGATCGCCGCGGACATGGCGCCGGTGCGGGAGTTCAGCAGGATCCGCGACGTCGAGTACGTCGACCTGCCCACCGGTCACTGGCCCCAGCTCACCCGCCCGGCCGACCTCGCCGAGATCATCCTCGACCGGAGCTGAGCGGGTTCACCGTCGGGAACCGCACGGTCGTCTCCAGGCCGCCCTCCGGCCGGGCGTGGACCGCCACCGATGCGTCGTGCGCCTCCGCGACGGCACGCACGATCGACAGGCCGAGCCCCAGCCCCTCGCCGGTCCTGGCGGGCCCAAGCCGTTGGAACGGTTGGCAGAGCCGCTCGACCTCACCCGGCGGCACGACCGGGCCGGTGTTCGTCACGACGAGCACGCCGTCACCGCACGACACCGACACCCACCCGTCAGAGACGTTGTGGCGCAACGCGTTGTCCACCAGGTTGGCCACCAGCCGCTCCGCCAGCGCGCGGTGACCCGACACGGGACACGGCCCGACCGACGTCCGAACGGGCTCCTGGCGGGAGTCGAGCACCTCGCGGACCACCTCGCCGAGGTCGAACGGCCGGCGGATGTCGATGCCGGCGTGGCCGCGGGCCAGCGTCAGCATCGCCTCGATCAGTCGCTCCTGCTGTGCGCCCGCCGCGAGCACCCGCTCGTGTGCCGCCCGCAGTGTCGCCACGTCCGCGTCGGGATCCGCCAGTGCCACCTGCCCGATCGCGCGCTGCCGGGCGAGCGGTGTGCGCAGCTCGTGCGACGCGTTCGCGACGAACCGCCGCTGTGCCTGGAACGACGTCTCCAGCCTGGCGAGCAGCGCGTCGAACGTGTCGCCCAGCTCCTTCAGCTCGTCGTTCGGACCGGGCAGCGCGAGCCGGCGGTGCAGGTTGGTCGCGGAGATCTCCCGCGCCGCGGCGGTGACCGTGCGCAGCCTGCGGAGGATGCGGCCGGCCGACCACCAGCCCAGTGCCAGCGACAGCACCGCCATCACCACGAGCGCGATCCCCGACTGCACGAGCAGCTGGTGCAGCACGTCCGTCCGCTGCTCGTGCAGCGCCTTGGCGACGACCTCCTGGACCTCCTGGACCACCGGATCGGGCTTCGCCGGCCGGTCGCCGAGCCCGGGCTTCGGGGGCGCGTCGGGGACCGGGACGAACGGCGTGCCCGCGGCGACCTTGTGCCGCGTCAGGGTGTAGGTGAGCACCAGCAAGGCGACGCCGCAGACGAGGAACAGGCTGCCGTGCAGGAGAGTGAGCCGCAGTCGCACGGTCCAGCGCATCAGATCCGGTACCCGCCCCTGGTCACGGTCTCGATCACCGGTGGGTCACCGAGGTTGGCCCGCAGCCGGCTCACCGTGATCTTCACGGCGTTGGTGAACGGGTCGGTCGCCTCGTCCCACACGCGTTCCAGCAGCTCCTCCGCCGACACGGCCCGCCCGGACGCCGCCAGCAGCAGCTCCAGCACCCCGAACTCCTTGGGCGCCAGCTCCAGCGCCCGGGTCCCCCGCACGGCCCGCCGCCGCGCCGTGTCCACCAGCAGGTCACCGTGCCGCAGCACCGGCGGCACGGCGGGGTGCGCGCGCCGCGCCAGCGCGCCGATCCGCGCCACCAGTGCCCGGAAGTCGAACGGCTTGGGCAGGTAGTCGTCCGCGCCGAGACCGAGGCCGTCGACCAGGTCCTCGGTGGTGGCCGCCGCGGTCAGCATCAGGATCCGGCCACGGGTGCCGGCCGAGGTCAGCTCCGCGCACACGTCGTCGCCGTGCCGGACCGGCAGGTCGCGATCCAGCACGATCACGTCGTAGTCGTTGCACAGCGCGCGTTCCAGCCCGCTCCCGCCGTCCAGCGCCACGTCGACCGCCATCCCCGCGCGCCGCAACCCGGCCGCGACCGTGTCCGCCAGCTCCTCGTCGTCCTCGACCACCAGCACCCGCACGCGCGCCAGTATCGCGGCCGGCCGGTTTCGGCGAGGTCTCATTCGAGCGATACCTCGCCGAAACCGCCGTCCCCGTAGAAATCGCTCCGGATCATCCGCGATACCAAGGGGAACGTCATGAGACACAGATGGGGAACAGCGGTGCTCGCCGTGCTCGCCGTGGCGGCGTCGCTCGTCGGCGTGGGGGCGAGCTCGTTGGCGGCGGCGACGTCCGCCGCGCCACGCAGGCCGGCGGCCTGTGCCACACCGGACCCGAGCCAGCCGCCGCCCACGCCGGCGCCGACCTCGCTCACCACGGTCGCGCAGGCGTACCACTGCATCTTCGACAACTACTACGGCGGGCCGGTGCTCGACAGCCGGACGCTCCTGGTGCCGGCGTTCGCGGCGGTCACGCGGGAGTTGCAGCGCCGGGGTCTCGACCAGGCCGACGCCACGCTGCCGGCGCTCACCGGCCGTCGTGACGCCGACTGGGCCGCGTTCGGCAGGGTCTACCAGCGGGTCGCGAACGCGCTGCCGGACGACGAGGTGCGCGATGCCGTCGCCGGCGCCGCGATCGGGGCCATGGTGACCGCGCTCGGCGACGACCACGCACGCTGGCTCGACGGTGGCCTGCGGAACCTCTACGCGCTGATGCTGTCGGTGATCGTCGGTCCCGGCGACATCGACCCGGTGGCCACCGAGCCGGCGTACATCAACGCGATCACTCCCAACGGCCCGGCCGCGGCCGCCGGCCTGAGGCTGGGCGACGAGGTGCTCGCGGTCAACGGCGTCCCGCTGTTCACCAACGGCGTGTTCAACAAGGGGGTGCTGGCCTGGCTGACCAGGGGAGACGTCGGCGCCACGACGACGTTCACGGTGCACCGGCCGGCCACCGGCGAGACGTTCACCGTGACGGCGACCGCCGCCCGCGCACCGGGACCGCGCCCGGCCGTGACGTCCAGGCTCGTCGACGGGAACGTCGCATACGTGACCCTGCCGGGCTTCGACCCGGAGCTGGCCGACCAGGTGCTCGCGGCGGTCGACGCGCTGCGGTCGCAGGCCGACCTGCGTGGCGTGCTTCTCGACCTGCGGGGCAACGGCGGCGGCGATCCGGCGGCGGTCGCCAGGCTGCTCGGCGCGCTGGCGCACGGCAAGGTCACGAGCTACTGGTGCGACGTGCGCGACAGGTGCACGCCCAACCGCACCGACGACTCGGTGGCGTTGCTGAACCTGCCGTTCGTCGCGCTGACCGACCGGCGTTGCGCGTCAGCCTGCGACTCGTTCGCCAGCGCGGTCAAGGACCTCAGGCTGGGCAAGCTCGTCGGCACCCGCACCGCCGGTGCGGTGTCCGGCCCGGGGGAGCGGTACGCGCTGAACGACGGAAGCGGGCTCCTGCTGCCGAAGACCCACGAACTCGCCGCGAACAAGGAGATCATCGACACCGTGGGCGTCGCGCCGGACCACTACGCCCCGACCACCGCCGCCGACCTGTCCGCCGGCCGTGACCCGGGACTGGCCATGGCCGTGTCCCTGCTCTGAGCCACGTGTGGGACCCGGCCGGCCCGGCCGGGTCCCACACACCGTCCGGGATGGACACGCCGGCTTCAGAAGCGGCGTGGGACGCAGTACTGTCCAGCGTGGCATGATGCACGTCCCCCACACCCCCAGAAGCGGTCCGCGGCATGATTCCCGTCCACTTTTCTCATGAGCGGTCGCCGGCCGAGCGCGGCCTGGTGCTGGGCGCCTCCCTGCGCCCGGACATCGAGCGCACCTACGCTTCCTACGCCTCGCTCTTCACCGCGCACGGCGTCAGCCACACGCAGGCCCGCGAGTGGGGCGAGCACGCACTCGCCGAGACCCGTGCCTGGGCGCCCAAGCTCGCCAGGGAGATCAACGGCATCGCCGTCGGCGCCGGGCTGGACCCCTGGCAGCTCGGGGCGTTGAACGCCCGCACCGAGATCCTCGCCGCCACCGGCGAGGGTGAGTGCTCGACCTCCGTGGGCGCCGGCGCGACCGGCCCGCACACCATCCAGACCTGGGACTGGCACGACACGCTCCGGCACGTGATGCTGCTGTGCGCCATCACCCTCCGGCCGGGCTTCGCGGTCTGCACGTTCACCGAGTTCGGCATCGTCGGCAAGATCGGCGTCAACTCGGCCGGCCTCGGCGTCCACTTCAGCGTCCTGCGCCACGACAGCGACCACGCGGACATCGGCGTCCCGGTCCACGTGGTCGCCCGCCGCATCCTCGACGAGGCGTACACGGTGGACGAGGCGACCGAGATCGCCCGTTCGGCGCGCCTGTCGGCGTCGTCGGTGTTCACCATCGTGACCGGAGACGAGATCCGCGGCCTGGAGCTGAGCCCGGCCGGTGTCGCCGAACTGCCGCCGCGGCAGCGCACGGCGCCCGACACGCGCTGCGAAAGCCTCGCGACCATCAGCCTGGACGTCGCCGAGGGCCGGCTCGACGTCCACGAGGGCGGCCCCCGACAGGTGTCGCCGGAGACGTGGCAGTCCTTGTCCGCCAAGGAGATCGCGTGGCCGACGTCGGCCACGACACCCACCGGGTAGGCACGCCGTCGCTCACGACGGCAACCGGCCGGGCGGCGCGAGCAGTGCGATCGACCCCTGGACCGCCACCTCGGTGATGTCCGACGCGCGGCCACCTTCCTCGACCGTGGTCGCGATCAGCTCCCGCAGGCCGCCCAGCAGGAGTATCGCCAGCTGCCGGGGCACCCCGTCCGGCCGGATCGGCCGCCACTCACGGGTCATGGACAGCTCCTGGACCATGCGGACGAACGCCGCCATCAGCTCGCGTTGCAGGTCCAGGCCCGAGGTGCCGAGCGCCGGCACGTCCCGGATCCAGCTCACCACGATCCCCGGCCGCGTCTCGGTGCACCCGATCCACGCCTCGACCGCCTGCCGCACCTGCGTCGCCCAGGGCTCGGCCGGGTCGACCGCGGCGCTGATGGCCCGGATCATCTCGGTGTTGGCGTCCCGCAGCAGCTCGACGAAGCACTCCTCCTTGCTCGCGAAGTGCTCGTAGAACGTCCGCCGGGACGTGCGGGCACGGCGGACGACGTCGGCCACGGTCGTCTTCCGGTAGCCGACGTCCACAATGGACTCGGCGAGCCCGTCCAGCAGCCGACGCCGGAAGGCCTCCTGGAGCTGCGTCGTCACTGCCATCACGCTAGTACACCTCCACTTGTGCGGGATGGTACATCGGCGTACCGTGGCATGGTACGGCGGCGTACCGGATCTAGGGGGGTTCACGATGACCACGCTTCCGCCGGGCCCGACGAGTCCTCGGCTGGTGCAGGCGCTCTTCTCCATTCTCACGCCGTATCGCGGCATGCGCAGGCTGCGGGCCCGCTACGGCGACGCCTTCCTGGTGAAGACGCCGGTCTTCGGCCAGGCGCTCGTGATCAGCGATCCCGCTGAGATCAGGCAGCTGTTCCAGACCTCTCCGGACATCGCGGAGAACGTCGAGCCGAACCTCGGCCGCATCCTCGGCCCCGGCTCGATGTTCGCGTTGCGGGGGGAGGCACACCGCGCGCAGCGCAAGCTGCTCGTCCCGCCGTTCCACGGCCGCCGGCTCGCGGCGATGGAGCGGATCGTCGAGGAGGAGACGGAGCGCGAGCTGGCGTCGTGGCCGGAGGGGCGGCCGTTCCCGGTGCTGCCCTCGACCATGCGGATCACGCTCAACGCCATCCTGCGCGCGGTGTTCGGCGCGGAGGGCGCGGAGTTCGAGCGGCTGCGTGAGCTGCTGCCGCGGCTGGTGACCGTCGGCTCGGCGATCGTCCTGCTGCCGATGCCGAAGACGCGGCTCCCGAGCTGGACGCCGTGGGGCAGGTTCCGTGCGATGCGCCGCGAGTACGACATGGTCGTGAACCAGCTGATCGACAAGGTCGCGAACGACCCGGAGATCGAGGAACGCAACGACGTCCTCGCGATGATGCTGCAGAGCCGGTACGAGGACGGCTCGCCGATGACCCGCGGCGAGATCGCCGACCAGCTGCTCGCGCTGCTGGCCGCCGGCCACGAGACCACGGCGACGACCCTCGCCTGGGCGGTCGAGCGGCTGCGCCGGCATCCCACGGTGCTCGCCGGCCTCGTCGAGGAGGTCGACGCCGGCGGCCGGGAGCTGCGGGACGCGACGATCACCGAGGTGCAGCGCAACCGTTCGGTCATCGACCTGGTGGGCCGCAACATCAGGGTGGACGGCTTCGAGCTGGGCCGGTGGACGGTGCCGAAGGGAACCAACGTGCTGGTCAGCATCGACCTGATCCACGACGACCCGGCGGTGTTCCCGAACCCGCGCGCGTTCGACCCGTCGCGGTTCATGGGCAGGCGGCCGGACCTGTACCAGTGGATCCCGTTCGGCGGCGGCACCCGCCGCTGCATCGGCGCCGCGTTCGCCACGATGGAGATGAACGTGGTGCTGCGGACCATGTTGCGGGACTTCACCCTGGCGCCGACGAGCGAGCCGGCCGAGCGCTGGCACTCCCGCGGCGTGGCCAACGCCCCCGCGAAGGGCGGCATCGCGGTGGTGCGCCGCCGCGGTGCCGGCGCGGTGCCGTCCGCCACGGCCGCGGCGACGGGAGCCCAGCAGTGACCGAGCGGGTCGCCGAGGTGGGCCGGGGCATCTCCCTCGCCTACGAGGAGTTCGGCACCGGCGAGGCGCTGGTGCTGGTCGCCGGCCTCGGCCAGCAGATGCACAGCTGGCCGACACCGTTCTGCGAGGGGCTGGCCGAGCGCGGCCACCGGGTGATCCGGTTCGACAACCGCGACGAGGGCGGCTCGACCCACCTGGGTTTCCGGCCACCGGGCATGGGCGCCATCCTGCGGCGGCGCTGGTCGCCGGAGCAGTACGACCTCACCGACATGGCGGCCGACACGGTCGGGCTGCTCGACGTCCTCGACCTCGCGGACGCACACCTCGTCGGCGCGTCGATGGGCGGCATGATCGCGCAGACGGTCGCGGCGCTGCACCCCGGGCGGGTCCGCACGCTCACGTCGATCATGTCGACCACGGGCGCCCGCCGCGCCGGCCGGCCGGCGCTGTCGACCTGGCTGCTGATGGCGGGCAGGCCGGGCCGGACCCGCGAGGCGGCGCAGGACCGGGCGGTGCGGATGTTCCGGCACATCGGCTCGCACGGGTACCCGTTCGACGAGGCGTGGGTCCGCGAGCTGGCCGGTCAGGGCTGGGACCGCGACCCGTCGTCCGCGGGCGTGGCCAGGCAGCTGGGCGCGATCGTCCGCTCGGGTGACCGGACCCGGCTGCTGGCGTCGGTCACCGCGCCGACCCTGGTCATCCACGGCGACCGTGACCGCATGGTCCACCCGACGGGCGGCGTGGCGACGGCGCGGGCGATCGACGGCGCACGCCTGGAGACCATCCCGGGCATGGGCCACGACCTGCCGCGGGGGGCGTGGCCACGGTTGCTGGACCTGATCGACAGCCACGCGACCCAGAGGAGCACCGATGCCACGGCTTGACATCACCGGCCGTCCCGTCATGATCACCGGCGCCGCGTCCGGCATCGGCCGCGGGCTGGCGAGGCGCCTGTCCCGCCTCGGCTCGCCGGTGGCGATCGCGGACGTGGACGAGGCAGGCCTGAAGGAGACCGAGACCTCGCTCAGCGGCCGCGTCCTGAGCCGGGTCCTGGACGTCCGCGACGCCGACGACGTGCGACGCTTCGCCGGCGAGGTACGCGACTGGCTCCCCGCGCCGCTGGCGGCGGTGTTCAACAACGCGGGCGTGGCGGTCACGTCGTCGGTGCTGGACGCGGTGCCCGAGGACGACCAGTGGCTGTGGGACATCAACTTCCACGGCGTGGTCAACGGAACCCGGGCGTTCCTGCCGATCCTGGCCGACCAGGACTCCGGCGCGATCGTGAACACGTCGAGTGTGTACGGCCTGGCGGGCGTCCCGTACCAGAGTGCCTACTGTGCCGCGAAGTTCGCGGTACGCGGGTTCACCGACGCGCTGCGGCAGGAGCTGCGGGGCACGGGCGTACGAGCGGTCACCGTGCACCCGGGCGGCATCACGACGAACATCGCCCGCAACGCGCGGATCCGCAGGGACCCGGAGGGCCTGGGCCGCACGAAGGACCAGATGGCCGCCCAGTTCGAGGCGATGACGATGACCACCCCCGACAAGGCGGCCGAGATCATCCACAAAGGACTGGAACGGGGGAGGGCGCGGATCCTGGTGGGCCCGGACGCGTACCTGTTCGACGCGCTGGCGAGAATGGCGCCGACGCACTACTACGACGTCATCGCGCGGGTGATGAACGCCATGCGCGCGCGACAGAAGGAGACCGTGTGACCCACGTCGATGTGCTGATCGTCGGTGCCGGCCTGTCCGGCATAGGCGCGGCACACCAGCTGCAGAAGGCGTTTCCGGGTAGGACGTACAAGATCCTGGAGGCGCGGGAGACGATCGGGGGCACCTGGGACCTGTTCCGGTACCCCGGGGTGCGGTCGGACTCGGACATGCACACGCTGGGCTACCGGTTCCGCCCGTGGACCCGGTCGAAGGCGATCGCGGACGGTCCGTCGATCCTGGAGTACGTCCGCGAGACGGCAAGGGATGCGGGGATCGACCGGCACATCCTCTTCGGCCACCGGGTCGTGCGGGCGGCGTGGTCCACGGAGGACAGTCGCTGGATGGTGGAGTCGGTCCACGGGGACGAGACGGTGACGACGACCGCGTCGCTGCTGTACATGTGCAGCGGCTACTACCACTACGACGCGGGCCACACACCGGACTTCCCCGGCGTGGACCGGTTCGAGGGCACGGTGGTCCACCCCCAGCTGTGGCCGGAGGACCTGGACTACACGGACAAGAAGGTGGTGGTGATCGGCAGCGGCGCCACGGCGGTGACGCTGGTCCCGGCCATGACCGACCGGGCGGCACACGTGACGATGCTCCAGCGGTCACCGTCGTACGTCATGGCACTGCCGGCGGAGGACAAGATCGCGAACACGCTGCGGCGGATCCTGGGCCCGGAGCGGGCGTACTTCCTGACCAGATGGAAGAACGTCCTGGTGGGCACGTTCTTCTACCAGTTGAGCCGCCGCCGCCCGGAGGTGGCGAAGTCCATGCTCCGCAAGGCGATGGTGAAGATGCTGCCACCGGGCTACGAGGTGGACGAGCACTTCAAGCCGAGGTACCAACCGTGGGACCAGAGACTGTGCCTGGTCCCGGACGGCGACCTGTTCAGTGCGATCCGCCACGGCAGGGCGTCGGTGGTGACGGACCGGATCAGGGAGTTCACGCCGACGGGCATCGCACTGGAGTCCGGCACCGAACTGGACGCCGACATCGTGGTGACGGCGACAGGACTGCGGCTGCTGGCGTTCGGCGGCATGGAGCTGTCCGTGGACGGCAAGCCGGTGGAGCTCAGAAAGACCATGGCCTACAAGGGAATGATGCTGAGCGGCGTACCGAACTTCGTCTTCACGATCGGTTACACGAACGCGTCGTGGACCCTGAAGGCGGACCTCGTGGTGGAGTACACCATCAGGCTGCTGAAACACCTGGACGCGCGAGGCTACCGCCAGTTCGTCCCGACGAACGAGGACCCGACGGTGACGGAACGCCCGCTGATGGACTTCCAGGCAGGCTACGTACTGCGGTCGATGGACGAGTTCCCGAGAGCGGGCTCGCGAAGCCCGTGGCAGCTGGGCATGAGCTACGCCCACGACGTGGTGACCCTACGCCACGGCAAGGTGGAGGACGGCGCGATGAAGTTCACCCGCGGACGGTCGAGGGTGGAAGCAGCCACCGGAACCTGACGGTCGCGCGACGACGG
Source organism: Actinophytocola sp. (assembly GCF_035634895.1). Lineage (GTDB taxonomy): Bacteria > Actinomycetota > Actinomycetes > Mycobacteriales > Pseudonocardiaceae > Actinophytocola. The sequence continues at coordinate 11,121 of NZ_DASQCC010000002.1, forward strand.
CCGGGTCGTCCCGAACTACCCTTCGGGACAACCCGGCCGTTCCGACGTGCTAACCCTTCCGGCCGACCCCGGCGTAGAGACCGTCGCGCTCCGGGTCTTCCTGGTCCGGAATCTCGGGACGCCACTGGGAGGTGGTGACCAACCCGGGAGTCACCAGCTCGAACTCACCGAACAGACCGAAGACCTCGGCACGGCTCCGTGCCCGCACCCGGTTCTGCGAGCTCTTCATCGCCTCGGTCAGCTCCTCGGCCTTCACCACCGCGAAGTCGTTCGTCAGGTGGGTCATCGCCAGGTAGCTGCCCGCCGGCAGTGCGTCGCGGTATGCCTGGAAGATCCGGTCGGGGTCCTGGTCGTCCAGGATGTAGTGGCCGATGGTGATCGCCAGCAGCCCGATCGGCTTGGTGAAGTCGAGGACCCGCTGCGTCTCCTTGTCCCTCAGCACCAGGCCGGGCTTCGTGATGTCCGCCTGCACGATCACGGCGTTCCTGTTGCCTTCCAACAGGAGTTGACCATGTGCGACCGCGACGTGCTCGTTGTCGACGTACACCACGCGCGACGACGGGTCCACTCCCTGCGCGATCTCGTGCACGTTGCCGACCGTCGGAATACCCGACCCGAGGTCGAGGAACTGCCGGATGCCCTGGTCGAGCATGAACAACACGGCCCGGCGCATGAACGACCTGTTCATGATCGCGAAGCGTTTGGCGTCCGGCTGGATCGCCAGAATCCGCTGCTCCAGGAACTCCCGGTCAACCGCGAAGTTGTGGCTGCCGCCCAGTAGGTAGTCATACATCCGCGCGGCGCTCGGTTTGTCGGTGTTCACCGAGGTCGGCACCCAGTTGGTCTGCTGTGACACCCGTTCTGCTCCTGTTCGTGGGTCGACGGGGTCCCGCGCTCCCCATGATGATTCCGACATTACCGGCGGCGGTGCCGCCAGGAAAATCCGCGTGGTAGGAAGGCGAGGTGACCACGGGTGATCTTTTCGCTGACCTCGATGGATTCGTGACGCTGCCACGCGTGGCCGGTTTGTGGCTCTCGCCGGACGGGCAGCGGCTCGTCGTCGGCGTGTCCACGCTCAACCACGACAGGACCAGGTTCGTGTCCGCGCTGTGGGAGGTCGACCCGGCCGGCGAGTGGCCCGCGCGCCGGCTGACCCGCAGCGACGAGGGCGAAGGCGGAGCCGCGTTCACGAAGGACGGCGACGTCCTGTTCGTCTCCGCGCGCCCGCGGCCCGACAAGAAGGACAGCTTGGCCCTGTGGCGGCTGCCGCGGACCGGTGAGCCCGAGCTGCTCGCCGCGCCGCCGGGCGGAGTGCGGGGCGTGGTGGTCGCCCGCGAGGCCGGCACGGTCGTGCTCGGCGCGCCGATGCTGCCCTCGGCGGACAGTCCGGAGAAGGACGAGGAACTGCACAGACGTCGCCGGGACGCCGCGGTCAAGGCGATCCTCCACGACGAGTTCCCCGTCCGCTACTGGGACCACGACCTCGGGCCCGCCCGCACCCGCCTGCTCGCCGGCCGGCCCGGCGACCTGCGCGACCTGCGCGACCTCACGGGACACGTTGGCCGAGCCATCCACGACGACGCCAGCTGGGACATCACCCCCGACGGCCGCACGATCGTCACCACCTGGGCGGTCGCGGAGCCGGGCGCCTCGCAACGGGCCACCCTGGTCGCGATCGACGTCGAGACCGGCGCCCGTCGCGTCCTCGCCGACGACGACCACGAGTACGACCAACCACGCATCTCACCCGACGGCACTCTGGTCGCGGTCGTCGTGCGGGAACGCCCGACCGCCGAACGCATCGGCGACAACTGGCTCGCCGTCGTCCCGGTGGCGGGCGGGACCGCGCGCAGGCTCGAGAACGGCGACCGCTGGCCGCACTCCGCCCAGTGGACGCCGGACGGCACGGCGCTCGTGTTCGTCGCGGACCACCGGGGCCACGCACCGCTGTGGCGGATCACGATCGCCACGAACGAGGTCACCCGGCTGACCGAGACCGGTGCGTTCAGCGCACCGAAGATCGCCCCGGACGGGACGATCTACGCACTGCACTCGGGCGTGGACCACCCACCCGCGCCCTGCCGGGTGACCACTGACGGCCAGGTCCAGCCGCTCCAGGGTCCGGGCCCGGCCGTGCAGGTGCCGGGCACGATCGAGGAGGTCACCGCGGCGACCGCGGAGGGCGTCCCGCTGCGTGCCTGGCTCGCGCTGCCGGACACGGACGGACCGGCGCCGATGCTGCTCTGGATCCACGGTGGCCCGATCGGCTCGTGGAACGACTGGCACTGGCGCTGGAACCCGTGGGTCGCGGTCGCGCGCGGCTACGCCGTGCTCCTGCCCGACCCGGCCATCTCGACCGGCTACGGCCTGGACTTCATCCAGCGCGGCTGGGGCCAGTGGGGCGGCACCCCGTACACGGACCTGATGACGATCACCGACGCGGCCGTCGCCCGCGCCAACATCGACGAGACCCGCACGGCCGCCATGGGCGGGTCCTACGGGGGCTACATGGCCAACTGGGTCGCCGGCCACACCGACCGGTTCCGGGCGATCGTGACGCACGCGTCGCTGTGGCACATGGACCAGATGGGCTCGACCACGGACGGGGCCTACGAGTGGGTCCGCGAGATGACCCCCGAGAAGGCGGCCGAGCAGTCCCCGCACCGGTTCGTCGACCGGGTCAGCACGCCGATGCTGGTCATCCACGGGGACAAGGACTACCGGGTGCCCATCGGCCAGGCGCTGACCCTGTGGTGGGACCTGACCTCGCGCAACGCCGGCGAGCACAAGTTCCTGTACTTCCCGGACGAGGGCCACTGGATCGAGCAGCCGGGCCACGTGAAGGTCTGGTACGAGACCGTGCTCGCCTTCCTGGCGCACCACCTGCTCGGCGCGAGGTGGCAACCACCGGAGATGCTGGGTTAGCCGCGTGCGGCGCCGGCGGGCCACAGCACGGTGACCGGCAGCCCCCGGTGGCGGGCCGCGCTCACCACGTCCGCCGTGCCGCCGTACCCGCCGGCCGGCCGGCCGTCCCAGACCGCGAGCAGGGAGTCGATCCTGGCCAGCATGTGCTCGCTCGCCGCCATGTACGCGGCCGGGCCCGAGCTGGGGAAGGGCATCGTGTGGACCGTGGCCGCGCGGTCGAGGAGGGCGTCGAACTCGTCGAGGTCGTCCGGGGCGATCAGGTGGTCCCGGTAGTCGGCGGCCGGCAGGACGACGTGGAGCGTGCCGCCGAGGTCGAGCAACGCGTGGGCGAACAGCTGGTCGGATCCTCTGGCCAGGCACGTCACACCGGCCAGCTCGGTTCTCGCGTAGCCGGTCAGCTCGGCCCGCACGGCATCGGTCACCAGCGGGAACGACGCCGGCGTGAGGTTCGTGTGTCCGGTGATGCCGATGCGGGGCAATGCCACTTCCCTTCGGTCGGGCCCGTACAGAGTGCGCCCTTTACGCTGCCGGCATGATCCTCCACATCACGACCCGTGCCGAGTACCGGGCGGGGGAGCCCTACCGCGCGGCGTCGCTCGACACCGAGGGCTTCGCGCACTGCTCCGACCTCGGGACCGTGCACCTGCCGGCCAACCGGCTGTTCGCGGGCCGGACGGACCTGGTGCTGCTGGAGATCGACCCGGCCGGGCTCGACGTGCCGCTGCGCTGGGAGCCCGGCGCGCCGCCGGACCCGAACGGGGCCTGGTTCCCGCACGTGTACGGCGTGATCCCACCCGAGGCCGTGGTGAAGGTGCACGATTTCCCGCCCGGCCCGGACGGGTTCGTGCTCCCGGACGCGCTGGCCCGCGGATGTCGATAGCCGTGCCGTGACTCCGACCTGGTTCCGTGCACACCGGAGCCGAGGAGCGAGTCATGCGCAAGGTGATCTACTGGGTCCACACGTCCGTCGACGGTTTCATCGCCGGGCCGAACGGGGAGTTCGACTGGCCGGAGCTGACGCCCGAGCTGTCCGCGTACTCGGACGTGCTGGCCGACCGGGTCGGCACGTTCCTGTACGGACGGGTGGTCTGGGAGCTGATGTCGAGCTACTGGCCGACCGCCGACCAGATCTCCGACCACCCGCACAACGTGCGGTTCGCCCCCATCTGGCGGGCGACCCCGAAGGTGGTGTTCTCCCGCACCCTGACGGCGGCGGGCTGGCACACCCGCGTCACGGCCGACGTCGAGACCACGGTGCGTGCCCTCAAGGCCGAGCCCGGCAAGGACCTGATGGTCACCGGCGGCGCCACGCTCGCGGCGGAGCTGGCCCGCCTGGACCTGATCGACGAGTACCAGGTCGTGGTGCACCCGGTGGTGCTCGGCGGCGGCAAGCGGGTGTTTCCCGTACGGGAACGGCTCAACCTGACCCTCGCCGGGACCCGCGCCTTCGACGACCGCGCGGTGCTGTTGAGCTACGTGCGGGCTCAGGGCGCCGCCGCGCCGGAAAGCTAGGCCGCTTCAGGGAAGAAGCGGTCGCGGATGTTGGCGATCGTGCGGAAGTCGTCCGTGGTCACCTGGTCGAGGGAGATCTCGATGTTGGTCTCGGCCTCGATCAGGTAGAGCAGCTCGACGAAGTGCATCGAGTTCAGTACACCGGTCAGCACCAGATCCTCGTCCACGCCGATGGGCCCGACATCCGGGCACTTCGACTCGAGGAACGACGTGATGAACTCCGGAACAGCCGCCGTGCTCATGGTATCCAGCCCCTTTCTCGGTTGAACGGCCTTACGCCGCTTCGTGGTCGTGCGCACCTCGGGTGGACGGACGTGGTCGGTACGAGCTTCCTGGCCATCGCCGTCTCCTATGCCACTCGCCGGTCGAGATGAGCCCAGAAGCGCTCGCGCAGCTCGCGGCGCAGGAGCTTGCCGCTCGGGTTGCGCGGCAGCGACTCGACGAGCTCGAAGCTCGACGGGATCTTGAAGTCCGCGATCCGGCCGCGCAGGAACCCGACGAGCTGGCGTGTCCCGACGGTCTCGCCCTGCCTCGGCACCACGAAGCAGTGCACGACCTCGCCCCAGTGCTCGTTCGGCACGCCGACCGCGGCCGCCTCCAGGACCATGGGATGCGCGGCGACCGCGTTCTCGATCTCCGCCGGGTACACGTTCTCGCCCGCCACGATGATCGTGTCCTTCACCCGGTCCCGGATGAACAGGAACCCGTCCTCGTCCACGTACCCGGCGTCCCCGGTGCGCAGCCAACCGTCCACGATGGTCGCCGCGGTGGCCTCCGGCAGGCCCCAGTACTCCAGCATGAGGGCCGGGCTGCGCAGCCACACCTCGCCGACCACCCCTGACGGGACCGCACGGCCGTCCTCACCGACGATCCTCAGCTCGATCCCGGGGTACGGCCGGCCCGCGGCCTGCATGCGCCGCCGTCCGACGACATGCTCGGCCGGCGGCAGGCACACCGCCGTGTTCCCGCACTCGGTCAGCCCGTAGATCTGGGCGAACTCGCAGTCGAACATCTCGATGCACCGGCCCAGCAACGCCTCGGAGATCGGCGAGCCGCCGTAGACCACCTTGCGCAGCGACACGAAGTCCGCCGGCTTCGGCCGCGGCGGCGCGAGCATCATCTGCATCTGCGCCGGCACCACGCACGCGGTGGTGATGCCGAGGTCACGTACCAGCCGCACCGCCGAGGGCCCGGCGAACTCCGGCACCGACACCATCGTGATGCCCGCGCAGAAACCCTGGACCGCCCACCACAGGCCGCCGACGTGGAAGCCGGGGATGCCGATGAGGCTCACGTCGTCGGGCCGCCAGTCGATCCAGTCGAGGCCCGCCTCCGCGAGCGCCGCGCGGACCGCGAAGAAGCTGCGGTGGGGGAGCACCGCGCCCTTCGGCTTGCCGGTGGTGCCGCTCGTGTAGACCTGCGCGAGCGGGGTCTCGGCGTCGAACTGCGCGGGCACGGGGGTGCCGTCGGCGCCCCGCCACTCGTTGATCGCGGCGAGTGGCACGATGCGGCGCAGCCGGGGGAGGTCGGCCTTCATCTTCGCGGCCAGCGTCAGGAACTCGTCGTCGGCGAACAGGAGGGTCGCGCCGGAGTCGTGCAGGATGTGGTGGATCTCGGCGGGCCGCAGGCGCCAGTTGATCGGGGTGAGCACGGCGCCGGTCCTGGCGCAGGCGAACAGGATGTCGTAGTACTGCTCGGACTCCTTGCCGAGGTAGCCGACCCGGTCGCCGGCCTCCACACCGGACCGGTGCATCGCGTTCGCCGTGCGGTTGCTCACCACGTCCAGCTCGCCATAGGTGAGCCGCCGGTCCGCGCAGATGATCGCCGGGTGGTCCGGCAGTTCCCGTGCGTGGCGGGCAAGCACGTCGTGGACGGTGTGCACGCGGCCCTCGGTCATCTCCGGCTCCAATTTCGATTTCCTGATCAGATTCAAACAAGCACGGGTAACCGGCCAGTAAGCCGTCGCGGCGGCCGATCCACCATTCGGTAATCGCGCGAGCAATTCGACGGTAAGTGCGGTTGTCGGTAAGGACCGCGCAATTCACCATGAGGTCGTGGACAGCGACCTGGTGCGAGACGGGCTGTCCGAGGAATCGTGGCAACTGCTTCGGGTCGCCGCCGTGCTCGGACGCAGGTTCGAGCTCGCCGAGCTGGCCTCCATGATGCGCAGAAGCGTCGTGGAGCTGCTGCCGGCCATGGATCCCCTGCTGGACCGCGGGCTCCTCGAGTGGGCCGAGGACTGCCTCGAGTTCTGCGGAGAGGCGGTGTGGCGGGCGACGCACGCCGCCCTGCCGCCGGTCGTGCTGGCCGCCCTGCGTGCCGACGTCGAACGGATCCGCGGCGCCGGCCGGCAGGAGCCGGCCGGCGACGAGCTGTCGCGGGCGATCGCGCTCGTGCGGGCCGCGCTGGCCAGGCCCGGTGCCGCCCGGCTCGCCGACGACCTGCACGCGTTGCTCGCGAACCTGTTGCTGCTCAAGGGACAGGGCACGACGGCACGGGCCGCCGCGGAGCGGGTGCTCGTCGTGCCGGACGCGCGGCTGGCCGACGAGGCGGCCGCCACCCGCCTCGCGGCCATGGCGCTGTCCGGTGATCCGGACACCGTGACGGCCGCCGAGGAGGTCCTCGCGACCGCGTCACCGTCGTGCGGCGCGGTGGCGGCCGCGTTCGTGCTGTCCAACATCCTGTGGGACCGGGGCAGGCTGGCCGACTCGCTGCGGATGGCCCGGCACCGCGCGCGCAGCGGCGTCGCGCCGCACTGGTGGCTGTGGCAGCGGCTCGGGCTGATCGAGAAGCTGGGGCTGCTGCGCAGGCTGGACGAGGCGAACGAGCTGATGAACGCCACCCAGGCCGACTCCGCGCGCCTGCGGGTCTACGAGGGCAACCGGGTGATCATCGAGGCGCAGCTCCTGCTCGCCGCCGGCGAGCACGCCGCCGCCGCCACGCGGGCCAGGGCCGGCGTGGCCGCCGCACGCAAGGCGGGCAGCCCGCTGTTCGTACCGCACGGACTGGCGGTACAGGCCGCGGTCGCGTTGCGGGCGGACGACCTCGACACGGCCGTGCTGATGCTGACCGAGTGCGAGGCCGTGCGGGGCGTCGCCGACTGCTTCCCGGCGACCCTGTACACGTGGGTGCGGGTGCGGCTGGCCGCCCGCCGCCAGGGCCCGCGCCAGGCCCTGGCCGTGCTCTCCGACCCGGCCGCCCGGTCGCGGCTGCTCATCGGGGAGCCGGAGGCCGCCGCCTGGCTGGTGCGCACCGCGCTGGCCGCCGAGGAGACCGAGCTGGCCGGGGCGATCGTGCGGGAGGCGGAGCAGCTGGCGGCCGGCAACCCCGGGTTCGCCACCCTGGCCGACGCGGCGGCGCAGGCGCGTACCTGCCTCGACGGCGAGGCGGGCGAACCACGCGAGCAGTCCCGGTGGGACTCGTTCAGCGACGTCGAGCGGGCCATCGCGCGGCTGGTTGCCGACGGCATGACCAACCGGCAGATCGCGACCAGGGTCCGGCTCTCGCCGCACACGGTGAACTACCACCTCCGGGTGCTGTTCCGGAAGCTCGACATCTCCTCCCGCGCGGAGCTGGTGCGGCACGTGCCGAATTCCACGGCCGCGTGAGTGATGTGCAATGCCGACTCAAGTGATGAATTCACACGGCACACATGCACTACTAACTTGAGTAGGGAACCTGTGGACTGACCCGCTCACTTTGGTAGTCGATGTGAATGGGCCGGAAAAGCTACCTTGGTGTCAGTCGAAATCGTCGAACCAGCGCCGAGGGGCCTCCCTATGAAGATCCGTAGGCAGCAGCGCGTCCACGAGCTGTTCACCGCCAGGGCGGCGGCATCGCCCGGCCGCACCGCCGTGGTGCACGGCGACGCCCGGATCAGCTATGCCGAGCTGGAGCGCCGGGCGAACGGGCTCGCCAACTACCTGAACAGCCAGGGGGTCGGCCAGGACTCCGTGGTCATGGTCCACCTGGAACGGTCCATCGACACGATCGTCGGCCTGCTCGCCATCTGGAAGGCCGGCGCCGTCTACCTTCCCGTCGAGCCGAGCGTGCCGGAGAGCCGGCTCGCGACGTTCGTCAAGGAGACCGGCTGCGCCACCGTGATCACCCACGACCGCGACCTGCCGCGGTTCGCCGGCCTCCCGGTCAGCGCCGTCACGACCGCCGCGGGCGCCGGATTTCCCACGACCACACCGGAAACCCGCGTCGGGGCCGGCGACGCCGCGTACGTGATCTACACGTCCGGCTCCACCGGCACGCCGAAGGGCGTGCTCGTCGAGCACCACTCACTGTCCTACCTGGCCGGGGAACTCGTCGGCCGGTACGGCATCACGCCGGACGACAACGTCCTGCAGTTCGCCTCGGTGTCCTTCGACACCTCCATCGAGCAGATCACCGTCGCGCTGCTCGGCGGCGCGACGCTCGTACTGCCCGACCACGCGTGGGCGCCGAGCGAGCTGGCGGAGAAGTCGCGGGCACACGAGATCACCGTCATGGACCTCACGCCCGCGTACTGGCGGCAGTTCCTCTCCGCCGTCGCGAGCGGTGCCGGCGACTTACCGGTGCGGCTCGTGATCGTCGGCGGCGAGGCGGTCAACGCCGAGGACTGCCGCACCGCGCTCGACCTGCTGCCGGGCGTGCGGCTGGTCAACGCGTACGGCCTCACCGAGACCACGATCACCTCGTGTGTCATGGACCTGACCGGGGACGTGCTGCCCGCCCGCGGCGCGGCCCCGGTCGGCCGCCCGCTCCCCGGGACCGTGATCCACGTGCTCGACGAGCACGGCGTGCCGGTGGGCCCCGGGGAGCGCGGCGAGATCTACATCGGCGGGCGCGGCGTGGCCCGCGGCTACCTCAGCGAGGACGGGCGCGGCAGGTTCCAGCTCGACCCGTACTCGTGCGAGCCAGGCGCCCGGCGGTACCGGACCGGCGACCTCGGCACCTGGACCCTCGAGGGCAACCTCGAGGTGGTCGGCCGGATCGACCGGCAGCTCAAGATCCGCGGCTACCGGGTGGAGCCGGGCGAGATCGAGGCCGTGCTGGCCGGGCACCCGGACATCGCGGGTGTCGCGGTGAACGCCTACGAGCAGCACGGCCAGCGCCGCCTCGCGGCGTACTACACGGGGCCGGAGCTGGATGTCCGCGAGCTGCGGGAGTACGTGGGTGGCTACCTGCCCGACTACATGGTGCCGTCCCAGTTCGTGCGGCTGCCCGAGCTGCCGTTGAAGGTCAACGGGAAGGTCGACCTCGCGGCGCTGCCGGCGCCGGAGGCCCGGTCGTCCGAACGGGACGCCGACGCGCCGGTCGACCTCTTAGAGCGGGCCGTCGCGCGGGTGTGGCGCCAGGTCCTGAAGGTCGACCGGATCCACCCGGACGACAACTTCTTCGACAAGGGCGGCAACTCGATCCTCGCGGCCGAGCTGATGGCCAAGGTGCGTGGCTCCCTCGGCGTGATGATCACCCAGGTGCGGCCGCTGATCCGGTTGCTGCTCCAGGACGCCACGCTGGCGAGCTTCGCGCAGGCCGTGCGTGAGGCGCGGGCCGGCACGCTCGCCGGCGACGACACCCGCGCCCGCGTCGACTTCGCCGCCGAGTCCGAGCTGGGGGTGGAGATCCCCGGCGAGGTGCGGGACCAGGCCGCCTGGGCCGACCCCCGGCACATCCTGCTGACCGGCGCGACCGGCTTCCTGGGCGTCTACCTCCTCCGCGAGCTGCTGTCCACGACGGACGCCACGGTCCACTGCCTGGTCCGGGCCGCGGACGCCGACGCCGTCCTGGCCCGCCTGCGTGCCGCCGCCGTGCAGTACTTCGGCGACGACCTCGCCGAGTACTCCGACCGGATCGTCGCCGTGCCGGGAGATCTCGCCAGGCCGAACCTGGGACTGTCCGAAGAGGACTTCGACCGGCTCGCCGCGACGGTCGACGTGATCCACCACCCAGGCGGGCTGGTCAACTTCATCTACCCGTACTCGCACATGCGCCCCGCGAACGTGGAGGGCACCCGGGAGATCATCCGGCTCGCCGCGCGGTACCGCCGCATCCCGGTGCACTACACGTCCACGATGGCCGTGCTCGCCGGGTTCGGCACCGCCGGGGTCCGGCACGTCGACGAGGACACCCCGCTCGCGCACGCCGACCACCTCTCGGTCGGTTACGTGGAGAGCAAGTGGGTGGCCGAGGCGCTGCTGCTCAAGGCCGCCGAGCAGGGCCTGCCGGTGGCGATCTACCGGGCGGCCGACATCTCCGGCGACCGCGAACACGGCGCGTGGAACCTCTCGACCGAGATGTGCGCGATGAAGAAGTTCGTGGTGGACACGGGCATGGCGCCGGTCGCGGAGCTGCCGCTGGACTACACCCCGGTCGACGTGTTCGCCGCCGCAGTCGCGCACATCGCGGCGACCTCGCTGCCCCGTGGGGACGTCTACCACCTGACGAACCCGGGCAAGGTCAACATCTCGGTGCTCGTGGACCGGCTGCGCGCACACGGCCACCAGATCCGCGAGGTGTCGTGGACCGACTGGATCGACGAGATGGTGCGGATCGCGATCGAGCAGCCCGACCATCCGATGACCCCGTTCGCGCCGCTGTTCATCGACCGCTGCGCCACCGGCGTCATGAGCGTCGCGGAGATGTACCTGGAGGACACGTTCCCGGCGTTCTCCCGCACCAACGTGACGAACGCGTTGCGGGGCAGCGGGATCGAGATCCCACCGGTCGACGCGGCGATGCTCGACCGCTACATCGGCTACCTGACGGCCATCGACTTCCTGAAGGCGGCGGCGTGAGCGGAGCACGCGAGCCGTTCCGGCGCCAGCAGGGGGTGAGGAGGAGTGATGTTCTGGGATGACTTGGAGCTGGCCAGCGCGCCGGACGACGGACCGGTCGCCTTCCGCGACGACCTGTCGCCGGCGGTGCTCCTGGACGCCTACCGGCACGGGCTCTACCCGTTCCCGGCGGAGACCGAGGAGCAGAAGATCCTCAGCGAGGTGTCCTACGAGGGCTTCGTGCCGGCGTTCGGCGACGACCCGTACGGCGTCGCCTGGTGCTCGCCGGACCCGCGGCCGGTGATCCGCGCCGGCCGGGCACGCGTGCAGCGCAGCCTGCGCCAGCAGCTGCGCAAGGTGGACTGGACCACGACGCTCGACGTGTGCTTCGACCGCGTGGTCGAGCACTGCCGCGCCGGCCGCGCACCGCAGTGGCTCACGGACCGGCTCGTGGCGGGACTGCTGGCGCTGCATGCCGAGGGCCACGCGCACAGCGTCGAGGTGTGGGACGGCGACCAGCTGATCGGCGGCACGTTCGGCGTGCGGGTCGGCGGCGTGTTCAGTGCGGACTCGCAGTTCACGCTGGTCAGCGGCGCGGCGAAGGTCGCGGTGGCGTGCCTGGTCCGCCGGGTCGCGGACGCGGGTGGCGTGGCGGTCGACGTGCAGCACGACGGGAACCACGCGAAGCTGATCGGCGCCGAGCCGGTGCCGAGGGCGGACTACCTTGCCCTGCTTGCGAAACACGCGAACGACGGGGGCGAACTGCCGGCCGGGCGGCTGCCGGCCCGCCGGCTCGCGGAACCGGTGGTCATCGACGGGTTGGCGGCGTGATGAGAGACACCCACTGGCGCGACGGGCGAGTCTGGCGCGGGTCTGGCACAAGAACGCCAGGTGACACTGCCTGATGCACCCGCTCGCGAAGGAGTCACCGTGTCGGTAGCCACGAACCTGCGCGTGGTCAGTCTGGCTGAGCGGCCCGACCTGGCAACCGCGATGCTGACCATGGAAGCGACCTGGCCCGCCTACGTCAGAGCCGAGCCGCTGCTCGTCAACTGGGCGTTCGAGCGGCACGCCGAGTACATGCTCGTGGTGCTGGACGACGACGAGCGGGTGATCGCGCGGGCCGCCAGCGTGCCGTTCCACTGGGACGGTGACCTGGACTCCCTGCCGGACACCGGCTGGGACGAGGTGCTGCGCCAGAGCATGACCGACACCTACGCCGGCCGCGAGCTCACCGCCGTGTGCGCGCTGGAGATCGCGATCGTGCCGGGGTTGCAGGCGAGGAACCTGTCCGCGCACACCCTCGCCGCGCTCAACGACAACGCCCGGCGGCGCGGGCACGCCGACGTGATGGCGCCCGTCCGGCCGAGCAACAAGCACATCGAGCCGGAGGTGCCGATCACCGAGTACGCCGCGCGCACGCGGCCGGACGGGTTGCCGGCGGACGCCTGGCTGCGCGTGCACGTCCGCGCGGGCGGCGAGATCATCAAGATCTGCCCCGCCTCCATGGCGATCGCCGGCAGCCTCGCCCAGTGGCGCGAGTGGACCGGCCTCCCCTTCGACACCGACGGACCGGTGGCCGTGCCCGGCGCGCTGACCCCGGTCGAGGTCAGCGTGGCGCACGACCGCGCCGTCTACATCGAACCCAACGTGTGGATCCGACACCGCCTGAACAAGTGAAAGGCCCGAGCCATGACCAGCACTCTGCCCGACCAGGCCGAGAAGATCCGCAACCGTGCCGCGTTGATCCAGGTGATCGGCGGGTACATGGCGTCGCAGGCGCTGCGTTTCGCGGCCGAGCTGAAGATCGCCGACCTGATCCACGACGGCGTGGACACCAGCGCCACGCTCGCCGAGGCCACCGGCGCCCACACGCCGTCGCTGCACCGGTTGCTGCGCATGCTCACCGCGGTCGGCATCCTCACCGAGCCGGAGCCGGGCCGCTTCGGCCTGTCCGCGGTCGGCGAGCAGCTGCGCTCGGACTCCCCGGACTCGCTGCACGCCTTCACCCTGTTCTTCACCGACCCCGCGCTCTTCACGTCGTGGCAACAGGTCGGGCACTCGATCAGGACCGGTGAGGACGCGTTCCACCACGTGTACGGCAAGAACGCCTACGTCTACCTGTCGGAGCAGCCCGAGCTGTCGCAGCTGTTCAACTACGCGATGAGCCAGGAGTCGCGGATCGCGGCGGCGAACGTCGCGGCCGGCATCGACTTCGCCGACGTCAAGACCGTCGTGGACATCGGCGGCGGCGACGGTACGCTGCTCAGGGCCATCCTGTCGAGCCACCCGCACCTCGACGGCGTGTGCTTCGACAGCCCCAGCGGCGTGGCCGAGGCGCCCGGCGTGCTCGAGGAGGCCGGCCTGTCCGACCGCTGCGAGGTCGTGGCCGGCGACTTCTTCTCCGCCGTGCCGGCGGACGGGGACCTGTACATCATCAAGAGCGTGTTCCAGGACTGGGACGACGAGCCGGCGGCGAACCTGCTGCGGACCGTCCGCGCGAACATGCCCGCGACCGCGCGGCTGGTCATCGTGGGGTCGGTCCTGACCGACACCGCGACGACCGACGAGCCGGTCATGTTCCTGACCGACGCCAACATGCTCGTCACCGCGGGCGGCCGCGAGCGGACCGAGAGCGAGTTCCGGACCCTGCTCGCCGACACCGGCTTCACCGTGCGGTCCGTGGGCAGGAACGCGGCCGGGCCGCTGTCCGTCATCACGGCCGTGCCCGCCTGATTCCCGGGAGTACCAACATGATTCCCTTCAGCACCGCCCCGAGTGAGAAGATCGACAGCGGCGGCGGCAAGTGCATGTACGCGCAGCTCGACCGGTTCCGGGAGTCCGCCCCCGCGGTGGCCGTCGAGCTGCCCGAGGGCGTGGTGGTCTGGTCCGTCACGCGTGGCGACGTGGTCCGCAGGCTGCTGACCCACCCCGGGATCTCCCGCAACCTCAAGAACAACGTGCCGATGTACGAGCCCGGCGAGGTGGCGTGGCTGTCGCCGTGGGTGGACGTCGAGTCGATGTCCACCGCGGAGGGCCGCGAGCACCAGCGGCTGCGCAAGCTGATCGCGCCCGCGTTGACACCCAAGCGGATCGACGCGATGCGGCCGCACCTGGAGGCCATCGCCGAGAAGCTGCTGGACGACCTGGCGGGCCACCCCGGCGACGAGCCGCTCGACCTGCACGTCCGGTTCTCCCAGCAGCTGCCGACGCGGATGATCTGCGACCTGTTCGGCGTGCCGGAGGACCTGCGGGCCGAGGTGCTGCGGATCCTGCGCATCGTGCTGAACACGGACAACGTGCCGGAGGAGGAGTCCGCGCGCGTGTTCGTCGACATCGGCATCGCGATGCGGACCCTCATCGAGGGCAAGCGCCGCGAGCCGGGCGACGACCTGACCTCGTACCTGATCGCGGCCCGCGTCGACGGCGAGGCGCCGCTGTCGGAGCAGGAGCTGGTCGACATGCTGATCCTGCTGATCGGCGGGGGCAGCCAGACCACGGTGTCGCTGATCGACCACACCGTGCGTGAGCTGCTCGCCAACCCTGACCAGCTCGCGATCGTGCTGAACGACCCGAGCCGCTGGCCGGACGCGGTCGAGGAGTCGCTCCGTCTACAGTGTCCGGTCGGCCACCTGCCGATGCGGTGGGCCAAGGAGGACATCGACCTCGGTGAGGGCGTCGTCATCCGGAAGTACGACGCGATCATGATCAGCTACCTGGCGCACGGCCGTGACCCCAACGTGTTCCCGGACCCGGAGAAGTTCGATGTGAACCGGGAGAACAAGGAGCACATCGCCTTCGGTGCGGGGCCGCACTTCTGCCCCGGCGCGCGTCTCGCCCGGCTGGAGGCCGCCGTCGCGGTGCCGGCGCTGTTCGCCCGGTACCCGAACCTGGCCCTGGCGGTCGCTCCGGAGGACGTGCCCCCGCTGCGCTCGTTCATGGCCAACGACGTCGCCTGCCTCCCGGTCCTGCTCCGCGCCGAGGCGGCCAGGGCGGCCTGAGAATTACCGAGCGGTTACCCCCGGTCCGTACCGTCGAGAGAACAGGTACCCCCTGGGGGTAATCAATCATGACTGAGGAAGGTCTGGTCCATGTCCACCACCAATGACCCGTCGCAAGTGCGAGCCGGACGCAAGGAGTGGCTGGGTCTCGGGCTGTTAGTCCTGCCGTCACTGCTCCTGTTCATGATGCTGACGATCCTGTTCCTCGCGATCCCGCACATCGCGGTCGATCTCCGGCCGAGCAGCACGCAGATGCTCTGGATCGTCGACATCTACGGTTTCCTCATGGCCGGCTTCCTCGTCGCCATGGGCACTCTCGGCGACCGTGTCGGGCGCCGCCTCGTGTTCACCGCGGGGTCCGCCGTCTTCGCGGTCGTCTCCCTCGTCGCCGCGTACACCGGCGACCCGGGTTGGATGATCTTCTGGCGCGCCGTGCTCGGGGTCGCCGCCGCGGCCGTCATGCCGGCCACGCTCGGCCTGATCTTCTCGATGTTCCTCAACCCCAAGCAGCGTGGCATCGCGATCGGCGCGTGGGCGGCCAGCATCTCGGTCGGCGTCGCGCTCGGTCCGCTCCTGTCCGGCGTGCTGATCGAGGTGTTCGACTGGCGCGCGACCTTCCTGGTCGCCGTGCCCGTCATGGCCATCGTCGCCGTCGGCGCGCCGTTCGTCCTGCCGGAGCACAAGGACGGCAACGCGGGCAAGCTCGACCTCTTCAGCGTCGGCCTCCTCCTCGCCACCCTGTTGCCCCTGATCTACGGCGTGAAGACGCTCGCCAAGGACGACTCCGGCGTCGTCGCGGTCGGGGCCATCGCCGTCGGCGTCGCGTTCGGGGTGTGGTTCGTGTTGCGGCAGCTGCGATCCAGCGCGCCACTGCTCGATGTCCGCCTGTTCGCCAACCGCACGGTGTCCGGCGCGCTCTCGGTGTACGTCCTCGCCGCGCTCGCCATGGGCGGCATGTACCTGATGTTCACGCGGTACCTGCAGCTGGTCGCGGACCTCTCGCCGATGCAGACCGGCTTCGCGATCCTGCCCGCCGCACTCGTGCTCGTCGGCGTGTCGATGTTCTCGCCGATCCTCGCGCGCCGCGTGCGGCCCGGCTACATCATCACCGGCGGCTTCGCCGTGCAGGTCGTGGGTTACCTGATGCTCACGCAGGTCAGCGCCGATGCCGGTGCCACGGCGGGTCTTCCGCTGCTGCTCGCGGGCTTCATCGTGCTGTACCCGGCGGTGAACCCGGCCATGGCGCTCACCACCGGCCTCGTCGTCGGGTCGGTGCCGCCGGAGAAGGCCGGCGCGGCGTCCGGCCTGTCCACCACGGCCAACGACCTCGGCCTCTCGCTCGGTGTCGCGCTCATCGGCAGCATCGGCGTCGCGGCCTACCGCAACGACATCACACTGCCCGGCGGGCTGCCGGCCGATGTCGCCGCGTCGGCCAGGGAAAGCCTCGACGGCGCGGTGTCCGCCGCGCAGGGCCTGCCGGCGGAGGTGGCGAACACGGTGCTGGAGCCGGCGCGGGCCGCGTTCACCAGCGGCCTCAACCTGAGCGCCCTGATCGCCGCGGTGATCGCCGTGGCCGGCGCGGTCCTCGCGGCTGTCCGGCTCAAGCACGTGCCCGCGACGGGCGCCGCCGCTCACGACGAGCCGGAGAAGTCCACTGTAGACGCGTGAGTGACGGGGCCGGCCTGAGGAGAAGCGTTGACCAGACCGAGTTTTGGCAGGGAGCTGTTCTCAGGCCGGCTCCGGCTCGACCTCCTGGACGTGCTGCCGTCCCTGGCGGTCGACGCGGCGGGCGAGGAGTTCCTCGCCCGGCTGCGCACGTTCTGCGCGGAGAAGGTGGACCCACAGCTCATCGAGCGCACCGACCGGATCCCGGACGAGATCGTCAACGGGCTCAAGGACCTCGGCGCGTTCGCCATCAAGATTCCCCGGGAGTACGGCGGTCTCGGGCTTTCCGGGGTGTGCTACCACCGTGCCCTGATGATCGTGTCCAGCACGCACTCGTCGCTCGGCGAGCTGCTCGGCGCACACCAGGCCATCGGGCTCGTGCAGCCCCTGCGGCTGTTCGGCACCGACGAACAGAAGCAGGCGTTGCTGCCCAGGTGTGTGCGTGAGATCTCGGGGTTCATCCTCACCGAGCCGGACATCGGCAACGACCCGTTCCGCATGCGAACCACGGCGACGCCCGTCGAGGGCGGGTATGTCCTCGACGGGGTCAAGCTGTGGGCGACCAACGGCGTGCTGGCGGACTTCCTAGTCGTGATGGCGATGGCGCCGGCCGGGATGTCGGCCTTCCTGGTGGAGGCGGACGCGCCGGGGTTCGCGGTCGAGCACCGGAGCTCGTTCCTCGGGTTGCGTGGCCTGGAGAACGGGGTGATCCGGCTGCACGAGGTGTTCGTGCCGGCGAACCGGATCATCGGCCCGGAGGGCCAGGGCCTGGAGGTCGCACTGGCCGCGCAGGACACGGGACGGCTGTCGCTGCCCGCGGTCTGCGCCGCGACGGCCAAGTGGAGCCTGAAGATCGCGCGAGAGTGGTCCCGCGTCCGCGTCCAGTGGGACCGGCCGATCGGCGAGCACGAGGCCGTCGCCGCCAAGATCGCCTTCATCGCGGCGACCGCCTTCGCGTTGGAGGCCATGGTCGAGGTGACCGGCGGGCGCGCGGACACCGGCCGGTTCGACACCCGCATGGAAGGCGAGCTGGCGAAGCTGTTCGCGTCGGAGAAGGCATGGCGGATCGCGGATGAGCTGGTGCAGATCCGCGGCGGCCGCGGGTACGAGACCGCGGAGTCCGCGGCCAGGCGCGGCGAACGTGGCGTGCCGGTCGAACAGTTGTTGCGGGACACCAGAATCGGCCGCGTCTTCGACGGTTCGTCCGAGGCGCTGCGGGTGTTCGTCGCCACCGACGCGCTGACCCCGGACGGCCTGTCGGGGACCGCTGAGCGGCCCGGCGAGCTGGCGCCGTCGTACGGTCCGCTGGCACAGCACGTGCGTTTCCTGGACCGCTCGGCCAGGAGACTCGCGCGACAGCTGGACACCGGCAAGGCACGGTGGGGCGACGGCATCGGTACGCGGCAGCTGTTCCTGGGCCGGGTGGTCGACATCGCGGCCGAGCTGTACGCGATGAGCACGGCCTGCGTGTACGCCAAGGCACTGGACGACTCGGCGGTGGAGCTGGCCGACGCGTTCTGCCGGCAGTCGCGCCGGCGGGTGGCCGAGCTGTGGGACCAGCTGTGGGTCAACACGGACGAGCACGATGCCGTGGTCGCGGCCCGGGTGCTGGCGGACGGTTACACGTGGCTGGAGGAGGGCGTGCTGGACCCGTCGATCGAGGGCCCGTGGATCGCGGACCCGGCGCCGGGTCCGTCGACGCGGCCGAACCTGCGTCGCGAGATCCGGAGGCAGTGATGGACGTCGAGTCGCTGGTGGCGCGGACGAAGCAGTCGATCGTCAAGGCGCCCAACCGTTTCCTGGACGCACTGGAGGCCGGCACGGTCGCGCCCGAGCGGTTGCGGATGTTGGCGGGTGAGCTGTACCACCTCGTGTCGAGCGATCTCCGGAGCTGCGAGCTGCTGGCGTCCCGCTTCCCGACCGTGCCGCTGTTCCCGGGAATGGCCGAGGGCGAGAAGGAGGCGTTGGGTCTGCTGCTGGACTTCGCGGCGGCCGTCGGCGCGGACCTGGACGCGTACGAGCCGGAGCCGTTCGCCCAGGCGTACCCGGCCTTCCTCGCACAGACGGCGGCCTTCGGTCCACGGTCGGCGATACCGCTGGCACTGCTGGTGAACGTCGAGGAGTCGGGCCGTTACTACGCCCGCGCGGCGGATGCCCTGATGACCCGGTACGGGCTGACCGAGCAGGCGGTCGCACACTTCCGTTTCTTCGCGGAGACCCCGGACGAGATGCTGAAGGCGGCGGCGGATACTGTCGCATATGGACTGTCCGAAGGGGACTCCGTGACCGTGCTGTCACGCGCCGCCCGGATGGTCAACGCGTACGAGGCGGCGTTCTGGGCCACACTGGCGGGCTAGTGCAGCGTCACCTCGACCCGCCGGTCGATGCGGTCCTCGATCCAGGTGCCGGTGTCGACGATCCCCGGTCGGCCGTGTTGGTGGGTTAGGGCAGTGTCACTTCGACTCGGCGGTCGATGCGGTCCTCGATCCAGGTGCTGGTGTCCACGATCCACAGGCGGTCGACCGTGATCTGGTAGATGCGGTGGTCCGCGGGCGCGAGGAGCGCCTCGACGGGAAGCGTGTACTCGGCGCGATCCTTCTCGTCCGGCAGCAGGGCGTCGTAGAACGTGGCGTGGTGCTCGCGCACCTCGGCCTCGGTAAGCTCCCGGCAGGTCCCACTGAACTGCGCGCCATCGACATCCGTGAGGTCCCCGTCACCAGTCACGAACAGTGACCCGCTCACCGCAGGCCGCGCCTCGACGTCCCGACAGTGCCGCGCCCCCGTCGCCGACCCGAACAAGAACCGCAACGGCCGCACCAACCACGCGTACTGCAACACAGCCGACCACGGCTCCCCATCCCCCGACACAGTGGACAGCGAAAGATACCGAGCCTCCGCCAAAATCCGCCCAACCCGCTCAACACTCATAAACCCCACGCTAACCCCCCACCCCAACCCCCACCTCGACTCCACCCCGCAAACCCCTCGCACCCCCCACACCCAAACCCGCGAGTCCCGCGTTCAAACAGCGCGAGTCCCGCGTTCACGCATACCGAGTCCCGCGTCGAAACACCGCGAGTCCCGCGTTCAAACCCTCGCGAGTCTCGCGTTCAAACATGCCGAATCCCGTTTTCGGGCATACCGAGTTGCGGTTTCGTAAGCCCGGCCTCCGGGCGGGAGGTGCACGAAAACGGGACTGCGGAACGTTCGGCTCCGCCGCTGGTTGCGTGATCAACTACCGCGACGCCGAGGCCGCTATGCCCGCCGGACTTCGTAGTCGTCGAGGACGTGAAAACCGTTCAGCGCTGTCCCTGGCATGTTGATCAATTACCTTGATCCCGAGGCCCGGCAGGCACGCCTCTGCGGTCTGAGCCCAACGTTCTTCGATTCAGGCGTCCATCAATTCGGGCTGCACAATGTAGTTGATCACGCAGTTGGTGACAGAGTCGGGACTTTGACAGCGCCGGACGTGCACGAAAACGGGACTCGGCCTGTGCGAACGCGGGACTCGCGCTGTTTGAATGCGAGACTCGCGCTGTTTGAATGCGAGACTCGCGCTGTTTCAACGCGAGACGCGGTTTGCGTGAACGCCGGACTCGGTATGCCCGAACGCGGGAGTCGGTATGCACGAAAACGGGACTCGGTATGCGGGAACGCGGGACTCGCGGTGTTTGAACGCGGGACTCGCGGTGGTTAGTGGGAGGTTGTTGCGGATAGTTGGGTGCCTAGGGGGGTTCTGGTGTGTTGTAGGTAGCGGCCGGTGCGGTGGGTGGTGACCAGGCCGGTGTCGCGTAGGACGGTGAGGTGTTCGCTTACGGTGCTGTTTGGCAGGGTGCAGCGGCGGGCGAGGGCTGTGGTGGAGGTGGGTTCGGTCAGGGCGGCCAGGAGGGTCGCGCGGGTTTGGCCCAGTAGGCGGGCGAGTGCGGCCGGGGGGTCGGATCGTGACTCCCAGAGGGCGGCGATGCCGCGGGCCGGGTAGTCGATCGTCGGCAGCCAGGGTTTGTCCAGGATCACGCCCACGTTGGGCCACTCGAAGGCGCTCGGCATCAGCGCCAGGCCCGCCTCCACGTCGCGGAACCCCGTGCCCGGCAGGTCGATCACCAGCGTCGGGTGCTGCCAGCGGATCTTCGGGTGCAGGTCCGCCAGGACGGCCGCGAGGCCGCCGTCGGCCAACTGCCTGGTCCGGTACGCGATGTCGCCGGTCAGCACGTCCCGGATCCGCGGCCACCACGGCTCGATCAGCCGCGTCCAGCAGGCGTCCAGGGTGTCGGCCAGGAGGTTCCGCGCGCGGACCGGGTGGTCGACCAGCCCCTGCGCGGGCGGCGGCAGGACCTGGCCGTGCTGCTCGTGCAGGCAGCGTGATAGCTCGGCCCGTACCCGCGGGTGGGGCGTCCGCCGCACGAGCTTGAGCTCGTCGGCGAAGCGGGCGGTCGGGCCGGGCGGCGCCGGCATGAGGAAGTCCGGGTTGTAACCCCCACGCGGCATGACCTGCATCAACGGCGTCAGGTCCAACTCGTCGAGCGCGGGGGCGACGGCCCGCAGCCACGGCTGGTGATAGCCCTGCCGATGCGGCTGGGTCAGCAGCCGGACGGCGGTCAGCGTCTCGCGGAGCGGGGAGATCGCCCAGCGGCACGACGCCGGGTCGGTGATCCGGAACGTGATCGGCACCTGGTTCTCCGTTTCGGTCTCAGCCGAAATCATGGCTCGGTGTCGGTGGTCCACGCAACCTGTGCGCATGGCGTTTCGGGTGTTGTGGTGGTCGCGGGCGGTCTCCTTCGCCGGGGAGGGGATCGGCCGTACGGCCCTCGTGCTGTACGCGGCGACGCACGGTGTCGCGGCGGTCAGCCTGGTCCTGCTGGCCGTGGCGCTGCCGCGGTTCCTCGGCCCGGTGGCCGGCGCGCTGGCCGACCGGCTCGACCAGCGGCGGCTCATGGCCGTGTGCGAGACGGGACAGGCGGCGGTGTTCCTCGCGCTGGCCGTGTTCCTGCCGCCGCTGCCGGTGCTGGTCGCCCTGGTGCTGGTGAGCGGCGCCTTCGCGACCGCGTTCGTGCCGGCCGGGCGCAGTGCCGTGCCGTCACTGGTGGCGGGCCGGGACCTGGGGCGCGCGAACGCTCTGCTGGGGTTGGCCGTCAACATCCAGGTCGCCGTGGGGCCGACGGTCGGCGGGCTGGCGGTGGAGCTCGGTGGCGCGCGGCTCGCGTTCGCGGTCAACGCCGTGACGTTCGCCGTCTCCGCGCTGATCCTCACCCGGCTGCCGGCGCTGCGGCCGGCCGGCGACCACAGTGGACTATGGGCGGAGACGCTCGCGGGACTTCGGTTCGTGGCCCGCTCGCCCGGGCCGCGGGCGCTGGTTCTGTCACTGTTCGTCGCGGTCTCGTTCGCGGCGGTCGACAACGTGGCACTGGTGTTCCTGGTGTCGGACGAGATGCACGGCTCGGCGGCCGAGTTCGGCTTCACCCAGGCGGCGTTCGGCGTCGGCATGCTGGTGGCGGCCGGCCTGCTGACGATCGGACAGCGCTCAGCGGTCGCGCTGCTGATCGGTGGCCTGGTCCTGAGCGCGTCCGGCACGGTCGCGACCGCCCTGGTGCCGACGCTCCTCGCCGTGGCCGCCGCGCAGCTGGTCGCCGGGATGGGCAACGGCGTGGAGAACGTCACGACGGAGACACTCGTGCAGCGGCTCACCCCCCGGCACATGCTGGGCCGGGTCTTCGGCGCCGTCGCCACGGCGGCGCAACTGGGTTCCGCGGTCGCGTACGTGATCGCCGGCCCGCTGGTCGCCGCACTCGGCCCACGCGGCGCGTTCCTGGTGGCGGGCGCGGGTTGCGGTCTCGCGCTGGTGGTGGCGGTGCCGGCGCTGCGGGCCGCCGTGCGCACGGAGGCCGGCGGCGGTCCACGTCCGGACGCCGAGGTCACCAGGAGCTGAGGGACCGGCGGGTGGCTCAGTCCTCGGCGTACAGCCGGGCCACGCCGCGCAGAACCTCCTTCCTGAGCTCGTCGACCGGCTCGTCCGCGTACGCGACCACCGGGTCGCTGAGCGCCGCGATCGCCTGCGCCGCGCGCACCCTGTCCCGCAGCGTCGGAGCGGGGCCAGCGGCGAGGCGGTTGGCCTCGAACATCAGCTCGGTGAACCGGTGGACCGTCGGCGCCTGGGTCAGCAGGGCGAGGTCGTGCATCACGTTCTCCCGTAACAGGGAGCGGTGCCGCAGGAACACGTCGACGACGGCCTCGAACACCTCCTCGCGGGACGTCACGGCCGCGAGCGACGCCGCCATGTCGTCCAGGAAAGGCTCGGCGACCGCGGCGAGGATGTCCGCCTTGGCGGGGAAGTGGTAGAGCACCGCGGTCTTGGTCATGCCCAGCTGCTCGGCGATCTCGCGGATCGACGTGTGCTGGTAGCCCTGCTGGACGAACAGGCGGCGGGCGGCGGCGAGTATCTGGGCACGGGTGCTGAGCATGTTCTCAGCATAACTTGTCTGACCGATGGTCAGGTATGTAGTCTCCGTTTGTCTGACCGATGGTCAGGAAAGGGGAGAAAATCATGAGAATACTGATCTCGGGCGCCAGTCTCGCCGGGCCCTCGCTCGCGTTCTGGCTGGTCCGGGCGGGGCACGAGGTGACGGTCGTCGAGCGTGCGCGCCGTCCGCGCACCGGTGGCTCGCCGATCGACGTGCGTGGTCCGGCCGTCGACGTGGCCGAACGAATGGGGCTGCTGCCGGCGGTCCAGCGGGCCCGGGTGCACACCGAGGGGATCGAGTGCGTCGACGCGCGTGGCCGGCGGACGGCGAGTCTCCCCGCCGGGGTGTACGCGAAGGCCGGCGACCGGGACGTCGAGCTGGAGCGGGCGGACCTGGTCGACCTGCTGTACGGCGCGACGAAGGACGACGCCGGCTACCGGTTCGAGGACTCGGTGACCGCACTCGAACAGGACGCGGACGGCGTCGACGTGACGTTCCTGCACGGCCGCCCGGAGCGGTTCGACCTGGTGGTCGGCGCGGACGGCACGCACTCGGTCGTGCGGCGCCTCGTGTTCGGCGAGGAGTCCCGGTTCCTGCGGCACCTCGGACTGTACGTGTCGATCGTCGGGGTGGACCCGGAGCTGGGCCGGGAGAACTGGGGCGTCCTGCACAACGTGCCCGGCAGGCTCGCCGGCGTGTACCGGTACCACGGCAAGGCCGACGCGGTGTTCATGTTCCGGTCGCCGGAGCTGAGCTACGACCACCACGACCTCGACCAGCAGCGGAAGCTCCTGACCGACACCTACGCGGGCGGGGGCTGGCGGGTGCCGGCGCTGCTCGACGCGGTGCGGGCGGCCGACGACCTCTACTTCGACGCGGTGAACCAGGTCCACCTGCCGACCTGGTCACGCGGCCGCGTGACGCTCGTGGGTGACTCGGGCTACTGCGCGTCGCCCCTGTCCGGCATGGGCACGACGCTCGCGATGGTCGGCGCGGCGCGGCTGGCCGACGCGTTAGCCGCCGGGCTCGACGGCGCCTTCGAGCGCTACGAGCAGGCGCACCGCCCGCTGGTGGCGACGGCGCAGGCAAGCGTGTCCCACGGCGCGAACATGCTGGTGCCGGCGACCGGCCTCGCCCTGTGGCGGCGCAACCAGCTCACGAAGGTGATTCCGCTGGTCATGGCCGCCAGGCGGATGTTCCGGAGCTAGCCCACCCACTGTCCACAGTGGACGTTCACCACATGTCCTCGAAGCGGGAGCCCAGCATCACGCGGGCCATGGTCGCCTTGATGACGCGGCGCAGCTCCGTCGGGCTCTCCAACTCCGGCAACGTCTCGAAGATCGCGCGGCTGACGTCCAGCAGGGTCACGCCGCGGGTGCCGTCCTCGGTGCCCAGCACGAACCACGCCCAGCACCGGTAGGACTCGGGCTCGGCCGTGGGGCCGCCGTTGCGGAGCAGCGGGCAGAGGAACACCCCGGCGACCGACTCCACCTGCCGCAGCAGCGTGTCCTCCGAGCTCCACCGCCGGGCCCACTCGTTGGCGACGTTCTCCCGCTGGATGCGCAACAGGTCGTCGGTGGTGGCGACGCGGACGGTGAAGTCGGGGTCGCCCCACTGCACCTCCGACCGCTGGCGAATTGGTCTGTCCTCTGTCAAGTTCACCGATCCACTTGGGCACAACGAGATTGGCAAGGGTATCCGGCGGGTACCCGGCGCCGAAGATCCTCTGTGAAAGGAATGGACCACATGGTTGCCATACTCGCCGCGGTTTTCTTCGCCATCGCGCTGATCATGGACTTGGCCGACGTGACGGCGACCGTCGGGCCCAGCGCGTTCATCGCCGCCGGCCTGCTGTGCATGGCCCTGCACCTCGCCGGGATCGGCACCAGAAGGCCGGTGCGCAACGGCCGCCGGTGGAGCTACCGCCGCTAGGATGTGTTGCGGCATCGGAGTGATGTCGCTGTTCAGCGGGGTGACATGACCTCGTTCCGTTCCTGGCGCGGGTTACGTTCAGAGACTGTGCGAACCGGCGACGTGCTCGAACGACACCCGATGCCCGACGAGCTGTTGCCCGCACACGCCGCCGACGGAAACCGCGTCATGTACCGGGGTGTGGGCCACGACGGCGCCACCCGTGCGGTCAGCGGCTGCGTGTTCGTGCCGTTCGGGTCGGCGCCGCCCAGTGGCTGGCCCGTGGTCGGCTACGCCCACGGCACCACGGGGCTGGCCGACCACTGCGCGCCGTCGCGGGTCGGCCTGACCCGCGGTGAGCGCGAGCACGTGTCCCGCTGGCTCGCCGCGGGTTACGCCGTCGCCGCCACCGACTACGAAGGACTGGCCACGGCCGGTCCGCACCCGTACTTCCACGGTGAGGCCGTCGCGGACGACGTGATCGACGTCGTCCGCGCGGCGCGCGGCCTGCACGACCGCATCGGCCGGACCTGGCTCGTCGCCGGGTTCTCCCAGGGCGGGCATGCCGCGCTGTTCACCGGCCTGGTGGCCAGCCGGTACGCCCCGGAGCTGGACTTCCGCGGCACGATCGCACTCGCGCCACCCGTGCAGCTGCCCCGGCTCGTGCGGTTCCTGACGAGGTTCGGGGACCGGCCGGTGTCGCTGCTGCCGCCGTTCCTGCTGGCCGGTGTGCGGAACCCGGACGCGCGCGCCTTCCTCACCGAGTCCGGCCGTGACCTGGTCGAGCTCGCCGAGCGGGCGACGCTGTTCGACATGTATCGCGCCGTCCACGG
>NZ_DASQCC010000003.1:0-17222 GCF_035634895.1 Actinophytocola sp.
CGACACCAAGGGCCGCCGGTTCACCACCGCGGCGGGCACGGTCGTCGCGGAGGGGGACGTCATCTCCGTCGACGGCACCGCGGGGAAGGTCTACCTCGGCGAGCTGGACGTCGTCCCGTCCCCGGTCGTCGACTACTTCGAGGGCCGCCGCCCACCCGAGCGCGACGCCCTGCTGCGAGCCGTCGACCGGATCATCCACCACGCCGACCACCGCGCCCGGCTGGACGTACGCGCCAACGCCGACACCCCGGAGGACGCGCACCGGGCTCGCGCGCTCGGCGCGAGCGGCATCGGGCTCGTCCGCACCGAGCACATGTTCCTCGGCGACCGGCGGGTGCTGGTCGAGCGGCTGATCCTGGCGGCGGACGACGACGAGCGGGCGGACGCCCTCGCGGCACTGCTTCCGTTGCAGCGCGCGGACTTCACCCGGATCCTCGAGGAGATGGACGGCCTGCCCGTCACCATCCGCCTGCTGGATCCGCCACTGCACGAGTTCCTGCCCGACCGGACCGAGCTGACCGCCCGCGTCGCGGTCGCGAAGGCCCTCGGCCAGCACACCCCGGACGAGGACCTGCTGGCCGCGGTCGACCGGCTGCACGAGGAGAACCCGATGCTCGGCACCCGTGGCGTCCGGCTCGGGCTGGTCATACCGGGCCTCTACGACCTGCAGGTGCGGGCGATCGCCGAGGCCACGGCGGCCCGGATCCGCGCGTTCGGCGACCCACGGGTCGAGATCATGATCCCGCTCATCGGCGACGTCCGGGAGCTGGAGATCACGGCGGCCCGGGCACGGGAAGTCGTCGCCGAGGTCGCCGCCGAGACCGGGGTGGCAATCCCGTACGAGGTCGGCACGATGATCGAGCTGCCCCGTGCGGCCCTCACCGCCGGCCGCATAGCCGAGACCGCCCGGTTCTTCTCCTTCGGCACCAACGACCTCACGCAGACGACGTGGGGCTTCTCCCGCGACGACGTCGAGGGGTCGTTCTTCCCGGCGTACCTGGAGCAGGGCGTGTTCGACGTGTCGCCGTTCGAGACCATCGACCGCGACGGCGTCGGCCGGCTGGTTACGCTTGCCGCCCGGGAGGGCCGGGTCGTCCGTCCCGACCTGGAGCTCGGTGTGTGCGGTGAGCACGGCGGCGACCCCGCGTCGATCCACTTCTTCCACGACATCGGCCTCGACTACGTGTCCTGCTCGCCGTTCCGCGTCCCCGTCGCACGGCTGGAGGCCGGCCGCGCCGCGGTGGGGGAGACCACCAACGACACCCGCTAGGAGGCGGAGCTGACCGGGACCGCGGTCACGATGGCGAGTCGCCCGCTGGCACCGCGTCGGGGTCCACTGTGGAGGCGTCCACGGGAAGCAGGAGCTGTCCGGTCACCATCTTCGGCCGGATCCTGATCACGTGGTCCATCGACAGGTCGACCATGGGGCGCAGCAGCCGCTTGTACCGCGCGACCGCGTCGACGTGGTCCTCCTCCTCGGCGACACCGAGCACGACGACGCTCCAGTCCAGCCGGGAGTCCGCGTTGACGAGGTCGGCCTCGTACGCCACGACCTGGCCGACGGCCCGCAGGATCGCCGACTCGGCGTGGGTGCGGATGATCACGGCGCCGTCGTCGACGATGTGGTTCACCGGGCGGACGGCGGGCAGAGCGCGCTCGGTGAACACGATCCGGCCGTAGGGGACGCTGCCGAGCAGCTCGAGTGCCTCGTCGTGGCTGACGGGCCGCAGCCGCGCCGGCTGGTTCTCGGTCATGCGTTTCCCCTTGTTCGCGGCTACTCGTTGAATCCTCACCGAGAGCCGTGCGGTCTCGAACCTGCCCAAAGTCGTCGCCCGCAGGGTCTTTGGTCCCTGTCCGGGGCGGTGGACGCGGCTGAGGATCGAGGTGGGGAGAAAGACGGAGGAGAAGCCATGCGGAAGCTTGCCGAGGTCGCGGCGGAGTTCCTCGACACGAGACGAATCGCGGTCACGGGCGTGTCACGCAGGCCCGAGGGGCACGGCGGCAACGTCGTGCACCAGCGGTTGAGGGAACGCGGCTACGAGGTGTTCGCGGTCAACCCGAACGCGGACGAGGTCGCCGGTGACAGGTGCTACCACGACCTGAAGTCGATCCCCGGCGGGGTGGACGCGGTGGTGATCGCCACGCGCCCGGAGGTCGCGGATGCCACCATGCGCGAGTGCGTCGAGCTGGGCGTGAAGTACGTGTGGATGCACCGCTCCTTCGGCCCCGGCAGCGTGTCGCCGGCCGCGACCGAGTACGGCCGCGAGCACGGCGTCACCGTGATCGACGGCGGGTGCCCACTCATGTTCCCGCCGGCCTCGGACCCCGGCCACCGGGTCATGCGCTGGCTGTGCCACCCGCCGAGACAAGCCGGGTAGGAGTGGCCGTGGCGAGGACCGCGACCCTCCCGGTCACGGTCCTCGCCGCGCTCGGCGCCGCCGGTGTACGGCGGCCACGAACACCGTCGTGGCCGCCGGCAGCCAGGGGAACGCCCACCGCACACCACCGGCCGGTTCGTCGAGGTCGAGCCCGGTGACGGCCGTCCTGCGACGGCAGTGATCGGTCAGTCCCTCGGTGTGGATGGCCGGACTCACGAGAGGTCCCCGTGCTCACGCCGGCGCGGTCGTGCCGCGAACGCGACGAGCAGCGCACCACCGAACAGCAGCACGACGCCGGTGGACAGGACGGTGATCGCGACCGGTTCCAGCGCGGGTGCGGTGGCCGCGAACGTCACGTCCGCCCGGACCTCCGGCCGCGCGGCTGCGTTCATGATCACGAGGGACCAGTCACCGGGCTGTGGGGTCCAGTCGAGCGTGAGGGTTCCGGTGCCGGACACCGAGTCGACCCAGATGTCCATGCCTGCCGGCGTGCTCGGCGGGCGGGTGGCCGTCATCGGCCCCGCGACCGCCATGTGGCGGTAGCCCCGGTGCTCCCGGTAGTCACCGAACCTGCGGTGCGGCACGCCGTCGAGGTAGCGGACGACATCGGCGGTGTCGGCGACGCCGGCGAACAACGGCGAGCTGTCCACGGTGGATATCTCGACGCGCACGTCGCCGAGAAACTCGCCCACCCACGGCCAGTTCCGGTCCACCGGTGCCACGTCGTCGGCGTCGAACCGCAGCGCGTAGCCGCCGTCGTCGTACCGCTGTGCCGGGATGGACACGTAGCCGGCCGTGTCGCGCTGCCCATCGAGCCACAGGAGCCCGCCGCCGCCGGCCGCCCCGCCGGCACCGATGATCAGCAGCAGCACGCCGAAGACCACGCCGGCCGTGCGTGCGGGGGACACGCCGGTCGGGTGTGCCGTCCGCGTGACGGGCTCGGGCGCGGGGTCGCCGCCGCCGAGGTCCAGGCGGAACGGCGGGTACTCGTCGGTCATCAGCGCCGCGTAGGCGCCGACCCGTAGCACCCAGCGGTTCATGCCGATGACCAGGTCGAAGATTCCGCGCGGGTAGCGGCCGGTGAACAGCAGCGCCACGCCGGCGAACACGCTCAACAGGGTCACCAGTCCGCCGTCCCAGCCGTTGTCCCACTGCCAGAGCACGAACCCGCCACCCCCGGCGAAGAACGCGACCACCAGGTAGTGCGGGATCGCCAGCAGCCACCACTTCACCAGCGCCAGCCCACGGGACAGGTGCTCCGGGTAGGCGACGTCCAGCGTCGCCGGGTAGTCCGGCTCGGCGTCGAGGCTGAAAGGTGGGTAGCGGTCCGTGGCGAGGGCGCCGTAGCCGTAGCACCAGACCCGCCAGGTCCAGCGCAGCACTCCGAGGTTGAAGTCGAACAGCGGGCGTGGGTAGCGGCCGGTGCACAGGATCGCCACCATCGCCACGAACGTCACGACCGGAAACGCCAGCCACAGGAACAACAGCACGACCAGGTGCGGCACCAGCAGCAGCCATTTCACCAGCCACAGCCATCGGCTGGGCTCACTGTCGAGCCGGGCGGTCATCCGCACCGGCGATGTTCCCGTGACCACGGCCTTCTCCTTCCAGCGGTCCTACCT
Organism: Actinophytocola sp.; assembly: GCF_035634895.1. GTDB lineage: Bacteria > Actinomycetota > Actinomycetes > Mycobacteriales > Pseudonocardiaceae > Actinophytocola. The sequence continues at coordinate 4,001 of NZ_DASQCC010000003.1, forward strand.
CCACCGTCGGCCACACAGGGATGGCCCGACAGGGTCCGTGGGATGCGGCGGGCGGGTCCTTGGTCGCGTCGGGCAGGGAACAACAGCCCTCGCGGACAGGTTCCGCGCGCAAGAAGGTGGGTGGCATGGAAGGCACGAAGCGAGGAGGCCGAACGATGAAGGAGCACAGGCCGGACCAGCACACGGTGCTCGGCGCCATCGCACTGGCCAACCGCGCGCCCTCGGTGCACAACACTCAGCCGTGGCGCTGGCTGATCGGCGAGGAGTCGATCCACCTCATGGCCGACCAGACCCGGCGCGTCCCGGCCACCGACCCCGACGGGCGGGACCTGCTGCTGAGCTGCGGTGCGGCGCTCCACCACCTGCGGGTCGCGCTGGGTGCGCTCGGCTGGCGCGCGATCGTGCACCGCCTGCCGAACCCGGGTGACCCCGACCATCTCGCCGCGGTGGAGTTCGCCCCGAAGACACCGTCCACCGAGGACATCACGCTCGTCGGCGCCATCTCGCGCCGACGGACGGACCGGCGCCGGTTCACCTCCTGGCCTGTGCCGGACGGGCACCTGGACCTCATGGTCAGGCGAGCCGGGAAGGCCGGTGCGCTCCTGGTGCCGGTGACCGACGGGCTCACCCGCCGGCAGCTCACCCGAGCTCTCGACCAGGCCGCCGGTGCCCAGTACGACGACGCCGCCTACACGGCGGAGCTCGCCACCTGGAGCGGCCGCAACCGGCTCGCCCGGGACGGTGTGCTCGCCGCCAGCACCCCACCGCAGGCGCGTGTCCACGGAGACACCGCCATGCGCGAGTTCCCCCAGGGCACCCAGCCCGAGGCACGGACCGGCCGCAACGAGGCCGACGGCGGCGAGCTGCTGGTCCTCGCGACACTCGCCGACGACGTGGTCTCGGTGCTGCGCGCCGGTGAGGCGGCGAGCGTCGCGTTGCTGACCGCCACCAGCATCGGTCTGGCCACGTGCCTGCTCTCGCAGGCACTCGAACTGCCCGGCACCCGCGCCCTCGTCCGCGGCCCGGTGCTCGACGGGGCGGCCTACCCCCATCTGATCCTGCGCACCGGCTGGGCACCCACCGCCGCGCCCCCACCACCGGAGAGCCGGCGGCGGGCGACCGAGGACACCGTCGACTACCTGCCCGGCACCCACCGGCCCGCGCACACGCCGTGACCAGCACCCGTTGACGCCTCGCCGGCCGTGACCGGCGAGGCGTCAACGCGTCACTGGTGACCGGTGGCCCTGTCGAGTGCCGCGGCGAGCATCGGCGCCAGGTCGCGGGTGAACTCGAGGTTCAGGTGGTTCGCGTCGTAGTACACGGCGACGTTGCCGATGACCGCGTAGCACTTCCGCCGGTCACAGAAGTAGTCGGTCAGGTCCACCAGGGACACCGCGGGTTCGCGGCTCGACCGGGCGGCCTCGGCCAGCGGATCCCGGGGCTGCGCGACGTTCCGGTCCACCGCGCAGGCGAGTGGGTCGTCCGGGTTGAGGGTCACGCAGTCGGCGGGCCGCACGTCGCCGTTGAGTGGCGGGTCCGCCAGGACGACCACGTGTGCCCCGGCGTCGGCCCAGGCACGCCAGTACGGTTCGAGGCCGTCGCGGTACTGCGCGGTCTGCGACCGGCCCGTGCCGTCGTCGGCGGGCTCCATGCGGGCGAAGAAGGAGAGGAACACCGTCGACGGCCGGTCGGCGGCGACCACGTCGGCCATCCGCTCCGTCCATTCCTTGCACGTCCGCTTGAACCCGTCGTCGGCCGGGCCGCGGTAGCCGGTGAAGTCGACCTTCGCGAACGGGCAGCCGCCGAGGCCGCCGAACTTGACCAACCACTTCCGCTCGCGGGCCAGCGCCATCACGGCGCCCTGCCAGTGCAGGGCATGGGAGTCGCCGAGGAGCCACACCACCTCGGGTGTCGGATCGTGTTGGCTGAAGTCGCACACGAGGGTGGTCTTCGTGGCGCCGGCCATGTTGTCGTCGATCTGGCGGCATTCGCGCGGCACCTGGAAGTACGCGTTGGCCGGGCCCATGGCCACCACCTGCGCGGGCCCGAACCGGTTGTGGCAGTCGTTGCGGGAGACCATGGCGTCGGCGCCGTGGCACGAGCTGGGCGCGGCCGAGGCGATCTGCTGCCCCGCCTGGACGACCTGCCGCTCGTAGGACCAGTTCAGCGCGCCGGCCACCAGCGCGAGGACGGCCATCCCGGCGGCCATGGCGGCGAAGGTGAGCCCGGTGGGGCGTCTGCGCGGCCGCCAGGCCAGGCCGCGGTCCTCCACGAGGACCTTCGACGCGGCCGCGAGCAGCAGCGACACGGCGAGGATGACGAGCTTGTCCCGCGCGGTCAGCACCTGGCCGATCGCGAAGGGCGCCAGCAGGATCAGCGGCCAGTGCCACAGGTACAGCGAGTAGCTGATGTTGCCCAGCCACTGCACCGGCCGTGCGGCGCTCAACGGGGTGTGCCACTGCTTCGCGCCTCGGTTGCCGGCGATGATGACAAGCGCCGTGCCCACGGTGGGGACCAGGGCCAGGTAGCCGGGAAACGCGGTGGTGGGGCCGTAGGCGACCGCCGGACCGATGATCATCGCCAGGCCGGCGAACGAGGCGACGCCAGCCACCCCGGCGGGCAACGCGAGCCGCGCGCCCGCCAGCGCGACGAGCGCGCCCACGGCGAACTCCCACACCCGCGTCGGGGTGACGAAGTACGCCTGGCTCGGCGCGTGCGCGGTGTAGTACACGCAGAAGGCGAGCGACGCGGCGGCGACCACCGCCACACCCGCGAACCGGGCCCGCCGAAGGCGAACCTTGAACAGCAGGAACAGCAGCAGCGGCCAGACGAGGTAGAACTGCTCCTCGACCGACAGCGACCAGTAGTGCTGAACGAGGCTGGGCGCCGCGTCGGCCGCGGAGTAGTTCACGGACTCCACGGTGAGCAGCCAGTTCTCCCCGTACAGCGCGCTGGCGACGGCGTGCCGCGCGGTCTCGGCCCAGCGCGGGTACGGCATCAGGAAGTAGGCGCCGACCATGGTGAGCACCAGCACGAGGAACGCCGCCGGGAGCAGGCGCCGGATGCGGCGGGCGTAGAACCGGCCCAGCCGTACCCGTCCGGTCCCGTCCAGCTCCCGGCACAGGTGCGAGCTGATCAGGAACCCGGAGATCACGAAGAAGACGTCCACGCCGACGTAACCGCCGGCGAGCCGCCCGGGCCACAGGTGGTTGAGCAGCACGGCGAGCACCGCCACCGCCCGCAGGGCCTGCACGTCGGTGCGGAACCGCGTGCCCTCGCCGCGAGGCGGTCCGGTGCCCTCCGTCGTGAGCTGATGCCTGCCCGAGTCCAGCGCGTCCGAATCACGGTCCGCCGGCCGGGTGCCGGGCCCACCGGTCCCGTCCTGTTCGTGGTCGATGGTGATCGTGCCCTGGGCGGCGGGGTGTTCGGCGTCGGCGTTGACCATGGCCTCGCTCGGGCGGTGCCCGGCGGGGTAGGAGGGGCCGGCCGAGCGGATGCCACGCTCCAGCGCCGCCCTGGCGACCCGCCGCCACGCCCGGTCCACACTCACAGCGACCTCCGCCACTCCGTCCTGTTCGGACGGCTCGACCTGCCTGTCCCTATCCCCGCTCTGGCTCGCTGAATCGACCACGACCAGCGGGAATCGGCGAGTGTAGTCCACTGTGGTCAGTCCACTTGGGAGGCTGGCGTGCCGCGGGGTGGCGGCGTGTCGGGGAACCGGCTCGCGGGCGGGATCGTCCATCACGGACGATGACGTTTCCTTCACTCCTCGCGGCCGCTGTCGCCGTGGATGGCGTCGTCGACGGCCTCCCGTGCCGGCGCGCGGCGCGGGTTCACCTCCGCCGGGGCTCGACCGGGACGGTGAGGGAGAGCACCGCGCCGCCCTCGGCGCGGTTGTGCGCGGCGACCGAACCGCCGTGGCGGGCGGCGATCTCGCTCACCAGCGACAGGCCGAGGCCGTACCGGCGACGCTCGTCGCGCGTGGTGTCGGCCGGGCCGGGGTTGAACCGGGTGAACAGCGTGGGCAGGAGGTCCGCGCTGATGCCGGGGCCGTCGTCCACCACGTCCACCCGCGCCTGCTGGCCCGTCCGGGTGAGCACCACGCGGACGGTGCTGTTCGCGTGCCGGATCCCGTTGTCCAGCAGGGCGTTCAGCGCGCGCCGCAGACCAGCGTCGTAACCGTTGACGGTGACGGGGGTCGTGGTCACCGCGAGTCGCACGCCGCGCTCGTCCGCCGCGGACTCCGCCGCCGCGACGGCCTCGCCCAGCAGGGCGGCCAGGTCGACGGGCCGGCGCGGCACCGACTCGCGCGGGTCGGCCGCGAGCAGCAGGTCGTCGAGGATCGCGCCCAGCTGGCGCGCGTCGGCCACCAGACCGTCCACATCGGACTCGACGGAGCTGTCGCGCAGGTGTCTGCGCAGCAGCTGCGCCCTGGTGCTCAGCAGGGTCAGCGGTGTGCGGAGCTCGTGGCCGGCGTCGGCGACGAACCTGCGCTGCAGGGCGAGCGCGCTCACCAGCGGGGTCACCGCGCGGCGGGCCACCCACGCCCCGGTGACGCCGGCGAGCACGAGCCCCACGCCGCCGGCGAGCAGCAGCACCTTGAGGAGGCGCTCCCGCTCAACGTGGGCGTACCGGAGGTCGAGCGCCGCCTGCACCACCTCCTCGCCCCGACGCTCGGTGCGGACCCGGTACTCCTGCCGTCCGTCGTGGACGTCGTCGGTCCGCGCCACCCCGTCCGCCGCCACGGCGTCGATCAGGCCTTGGTCGGGGAGGCCCCTGGGGATGTGCGGGGTCGCCGTGGTCCTCCCGTCGCGCCGTACGGCGAGCCAGATCCCGGCGGGTGGGTCGGTCACGTCGTCGGCGGTGGCGATGGCGGTGGTCAGCTGGTTGTTCTGCTGTGCGGCCTGTGTGCGCTGGATGATCAGCACGACCGCCACGCCGAGCAGCGTCACGGCGACCAGCACCGCGGCTGCGGACTGCATACCCAGCCGCACCATCGTCGCGCGGACCAGGCGGGCGTCGGCCGAGTCGGGGGCACTCACCGGCCGCGGCCGAGCTGGTAGCCGCGGCCGCGCACGGTGTCGATCACCGCGCGGCCGAGCTTGCGGCGCAGGTAGTGGACGTAGGTGTCGACCGCGGCGTCGCTCTCCGCGTCGTCGAAGACGAGTGCGAGGAGCTGGCGTCGGGTGAACACGGTGCCGGGGCGGGTGGCGAAGGCGGCGAGGAGGTCGCACTCCCGCGTCGACAGCCGGACCGGCTCGCGGTCGCCGAGCACGGCGGACCGGGTGTCCAGTTCGAGCCGTCCGCCGGGCAGCGGCAGGGACCGCGCGGTGTCGAGGTGCCGCCGCCGCAGTGCGCGCAGCCGCGCGAGCAGCTCGTCGAGGTCGAACGGCTTGCCGAGGTAGTCCTCGGCGCCCGCGTCGAGGCCGGCGACCCGGTCGGCCGGGTTGGCCAGTGCGGACAGCACCAGCGTCGGGGTGACCACGCCACGCAGGCGCAGGCGGGTGAGCAGGTCGAGCCCCTCGATCGCCGGCAGGCCGCGGTCGAGCACCACGACGTCGTAGGAACGGGTGAGGGCCAGGTGCAGGCCCTGCTGGCCGTCGGCGGCGGTGTCGACGTGGTAGCCCTCCTCGGTGAGCAGGGCGTCGAGCATCGCCAGCAGCTGCCGGTCGTCCTCGACCAGCAGCAGGTGTGGGGAGTCGCTCACCTGAGCATTCTCGTCAGGCCGGCGGACCTGTGCACCTCGCGGTCCCGGTCGACGGCGAACACGAGGCAGCCGGGCTGGGCGTCGGCCCACGCGATGCCCTCGGTGCCCATGGCGAACGCCGCAGTCGACACGGCGTCGGCGGTGGTCAGGTCGTTCGCGACGACGGTCAGGCTGACCAGGTCGCGCACGGGTCGGCCGGTGCGTCCGTCGACGATGTGGTCGCCGCGTTCGTAGGTGCCGGACGTGGCCACCGCACCCTCGTCGACCTCCAGCACGGCACACACCCGCAGCACGTGGTCGGGGTGTCGGATGCCGATCGACCACGGCCTGCCCGCCGCGACGACGTCGCCGCCGACGTTGAGGCAGAACTCGGTGACGCCGGCCGCCCGGAGCATGTCGGCGGCCCGCTGCACGGCCCAGCCCTTGACCACGCCGCACGGGTCGAGCGGGCGTCCGGGCAGCTGGACCCGGAACGCGCCGCCGGTGTCCCGTTCGTACCTGGCACACAGGTCGAGCACCTCGGTCAGCTCCTTGCTGTGGCGGCCGGTGCGGACCTCGCTGTCGGGCCGGAAGGGGCTGAACCGGCGGTCGACGTGGCGAAGCCACCCGAACACGGCGCCGGCGGCGGCCTGGTCGGGGACCTCGATCGATGCCGGCATGCCCATGACCTGTTCGACGAACCGCATGTCAGCCTCCGTTCGCGTCGATCGCGGCCTGGAGGGACCGGGCGTAGGCCTCGCTGGTGACGGTCGCGCCCGACACCATGTCGATGTGCGCGCTCTGGGCCCGCAACGCCTCGCTGCGCAGCGTGGGTCCGGCCCGGCTCGCGATGCGCTGGCTGTGCCCGTCGCCGGGCTCGGTGACGATCTGGACGTCGGTGATCGTGGCGCCGGAGAAGGTGACCCGGACCTGGTAGGGCCCGAACTCGGTGTCGACGACCGGGCCGTCGACGGTTCGCGTCCCCTGGGTGCCGGTCCCCGGCGTCGGGGTGCCGGTCTCCGGGGCGGGCGGCGCGGCGACGGCGGTCGGCGCTGGGGAGGTCGCCGGGTGGTACCGCATGAGCGGGACGAGCCCGGCGAAGAGCAGCGCCAGGATGATCAGTGCTTTGCGCATCGGTGGTTCTCCCTCAGCCGGCGAAGGCGAAGCGTTCGGTGTGCACCTGGTCGTCGGGGACCCCGAGCCGGCGCAGGGTGTGGCGCACGGCCTCGGTCATGCCGGGCGGCCCGCAGACGTACACGTCGCGGCGCCACGCGTCGGGTACCAGTGCGGCCAGGTCGGGGAGACCGGGGGTGGTGCGTGGCCCGACCACGAAGTGCAGCCGCGCACCGGACCAGCGCGCGATCGCCCGCAGCTCGGCGGCGAGCACCACGTCCCGGGGCGTGCTGGCCCGGTACACCACCACGACGTGGGCGCCGGCGTGCGCGAACTCCTCCAGCAGCGCGCGGATCGGCGTCACGCCGACCCCGCCGGCCACCAGCAGCACCTGGCGCCGGGTCGCGCGTGCGCCGGTGAACGCCCCGTACGGTCCCTCGGCGAACACCCGGGTGCCGGGCCGGACGTGCTGGAGCCAGGCGCTGCCGTCACCGAGCGCCTTGACCGTGATCCGCAGGAACCGCCCGTCCGGCATCGCCGACAGCGAGAACGGGTGCGCCTGGAACCACCGGCTGCCGAACCGCCACAGGAAGAACTGCCCGGCCCGCGCCGGGAGCCGGTCCAGGGCCCGTCCGCCGATCCAGATCGTCACGACGTCGGGGCTCTCCCGCACCACCGAGACCACCCGCGGCCGGTGCCGCAGGTTGCGGAACACCGGCAACCCGACCCGGGTCGTGGCCACCGCGGCACCCGCGAACCCGTAGAGCGACCACCAGTACAGCCGCCCGACAGGAGAGCCGGTGAAGTCCTCCCCGACGGAGACCTGGTGCAGGAAGCCGAGCACGACCGCCAGGTAGACCAGCAGATGCACCGCGTGCCACGACTCGTACCGCAGCCGCCTGCGCGCCCGGCGCGCGGAGGTCACTCCCACCACGACCAGCAGTACCGTGGCGATGGTCGCGAGGCCGACGTCCTCGGTGCCGAACACGAGCGTGTCGAGCTCGCCGAGCACGTCGCCGCCGTCCTGGGCGGCGAACCCGAGCGTGACGAACACCAGGTGCGCCAGCACCAGCCACAGCACCCAGAACCCGCTCCAGCGGTGCCACGCGGTGAGCCGGTCCATCCCCAGCCGCGACTCCAGCCACGGCAGCCGGGCCACCAGGACGAGCTGGACGACCAGCACCAGCGCCCCGTAGAGCCCGGTCAGCCGACCCAGCGCGATGAGCAACCCGCCCGGCTCGGCCAACCGTTCGAACCCGTGGCCGAGGACGAACAGGTCCGTGGCCCACACCACGTTCAGCGCCACGAGGGCCCACAACCACTGACTCGCTCTCACACGATCGAGTCTCGACACGTTTTCTGGGGGAAGTCTTGGAGTCCGGCCACCGGCGACACAGGCGCCAGCACCAGCCGAGGAACGCGGCTGTCGGCGCCGCGGAAGGCTTCGTCCCGTGTGGTTGAGCTGGGCGTGACGAGGCGACCGGTGTCGACGCGGGGGTGGCGAGTCATGTCGCCGGCACCGCGTGCGGGGTGGTCCGGGGTTCCCACGGGGCCGCGGTCGAGCGTTCGACAAAGGGCGGAGGGGATCTCGCGACCGGTGTGGACCTCGCCGCGGAGCGCGTGGTCCTGGCGATGCCGCGGGAGGCGTGTCCGCACGAGGGTGGTCGTCGGTGAGTAGTGCGGCGCGGACGAGGGGGCGAGTCGCGGACCTGGCTGGTCGACCCGGTGCGCTCCGCGCGGCCGGTGACCCCGGATCCCGTCCGGTGACCCCGGATCCGTCCGGCGGCCGCGCTGGTCCGGTCGGCGGCCTGGTGATCCAGAGGTGTCGACCTGTTCATGACGACGTTGTCCTCCGCTCATCGCGCCCCGGTTGACGTCACGGGCCATCGCCGGGCGCGCATCGCGCGCCCGGCGATGCCCCAGGCAGGCGCGGGGCAGTGGTGGCCCCGCGTGGGCGCGTCAGGACACGGGAGGCCGGCACGCTATCTAGACTGGCGATCGTGGGTTCACCTGGACGACGCCGGATCGACGAGATCGGCGAGGAAAGTCGTCGCCGTATCCTGGACGCTGCCGAGGAGTTGTTCGCCGAGCGCGGTTTCGACCGTACGTCCTTCGTGGACATCGCGGAACGCTCCGGCATCAGCCGCGGCTCCATCCCCTGGCACTTCAAGAACAAGGAGGGCCTGGTGATGGCCGTCGTGGAACGCGCCGTCAACCGCGAGATCCCACCGGACCGCTACCAGACCGTGCCGCCGATCGCCGAGTTGTTCGACGACGCCGCGGCACTGGCCCAGGACGCCAATCTGCCGCTGCTGTTCATGATCCTGGCCAAGGCCATCGGCGGTGCGGAGGCCGTCCGCGGCCAGTACCAGGAGTTCCTCACCCGGCGACGCGGCGGCCTCGAGGACTGGTTGCGCGCGCAACGCCCGAAGGACGCCGATCCCGAGACGGCCGCGAAGCAGGAGCGGGTGTTCGCCGTGGCGCTCAACGGCGCGCTCCTCGGAATCCACCTCCAGTCACTCGTCGACCCCGACAGTTTCGACCTTCGCGAGGTCCTGCGGTCGCTGGCGACCGTGCTCGACGACAACCTCAACGGTGTCTGGCGCACCCTGCCGGTCCCGGCCACCACCCGGCCCACGGACACGAGGACCCGTGGCCGGAACCAAAGCCGCGACTGACGGACCACCGGGGCGGCGGTCGGCACGGGGGTGCGAGGCCCGGCACCTCACGCCTTCCGTCCGGTCCTGTGTGGACTGTCGGACCGTCCCGGCCCCCGTGGTCAGCTGGTCGCGTCGACGACCGGAACGGGTGTGGACGCGAGCAGGTCCGTCATCCGCGCCTCCACAGAGGGCCGCACCTCGTCGCTGGTGTGGATCCACAGCGACCGGGCCCGCATGCCGGCGATGACCATCTCGCCGACCGCGTCGATACCGACACCTCCTCTCAGGAACGCCTCGGCGTCCCGGAGGGCGCTGCCGGGCACCCCGGCGAACAGGTCCTCGTTCACCGTCCTGGTGTTGCGAATGATGTCGGTGTCGACCGGACCGGGGCACAGCACGCTGACGTCGATGCCGTAGCGCCCGAGGGCCAGCCGCAGCGATTCCGAAAGCCCGACCACCGCGAACTTGCCGGTCACGTACAGCACGTTCGCGTCAGCCACCAGACCGGCACCCGACGCGGTGTTCACCACGTACCCGCCCGCACCGCGTTCGATCATGCGGGGCAGGAAGGTCTGCAACCCGTTGACCACGCCGGTGAGGTTGACCCCGAGCGCGAGGTCCCACTTCTCGTAGGTCAGCTCCGTCACCGGCGAGACCGGGACGATGCCCGCGTTGTTGAACAGCAGGTCGACCGGCCCCAGCCTCGCCTCCACCAGGTCGGCGGCCGAGGCGAACCCCTGCCGGTCCCGGACGTCGAGCGGGACGGTCTCCACGGCCGTCAGCCGCGACAGCTCCTCCCCGGCGCGGGTCAACGCCGCCTCGTCGACGTCGGCCAACGCCAGCCGCACGCCGCGCCTGCCCAGGGCACGGGCGATGCCCAGGCCGATCCCCTGACCGCCGCCGGTGATGAAGGCCACCGAGTTCTCCCAATCCCGCACAGGACCACCACTCCTCAATGACCGTGGACAGGCGACGGCCAGACGACCCCGGACGAGGCCGCCGCTCCCCGAACGGGCGCCGTCCCCACTTCTGTGTCGAGTAACATAGAAGAGTGCGTCGACATTGTCTATGCTGACCAACACAGAGCCGAGTGCGGCACGACGTCACACGACCGGCATTCCTCAGGAAGGGCACCGATGAGCGAAGAGGACCGCGCGGGGACGAACCTCTCCCGACCCCCGATCGCCGGCCCGGGCGGCGACGGCGCCCCGCGGGAGGCGAACGTCGTGGCGCGGACCGGTCCAGCGCGACGCATGACCTTCCGGGAGGTCATGTCGGTCGGCGGACGCTCGACGCTGGGCCTGCTCTTCGGTCTACTGCTGGTCGACAGCATCGACAACGCGATGTTCACCGTCTTCGCGCCCGAGATCCGCGAGTCGCTCGGCATGACCTCGGCCCAGATCGTCGTGGTCGGAGCGTTGGCCGGGGTCATGGTCTCGCTCGGTGCGCTGCCGATCGGCCTGCTCGGCGACCGGCGTCGCCGCATCGGCATCGCCGGTGTCTGCACCCTCGTCTGGGCCGCCGCGGCGGCCTCGCTCACCTTGGTGCACACCCTCGTGCAGGTCGTCGTGGCCCGCGTCGTCGCGGGCATCGGCAGAGCCAACGAAGGGCCGATCCAGATCTCGATCCTGACCGACGCCTACCCGCCCGCCGGCCGCGGCCGGGTGCTCGGCGTGCACCGCGCCGCCCAACCGCTGGGCATCGTCGCCGGTCCGGTCCTGGCCGCGGCCTTCGCGGCGGTGGTCCCCGCCGGCCACGAGTCGTGGCGCTGGGCGTTCGCGTTCCTCGCCTGCTGCGGCGTGCTGCTCGCCGTGGCCACCCTGCGGCTGCCCGAGCCGGTCCGCGGACGTTTCGAACGGGACGTGCCACCCGGCAGGCGGTCGCTACCGGACCAGGACACCACGCTGGTGTCACCGCGAACCGCGTTCGCACGGTTGAAGAAGATCCGCACCTTCTACTTCGTCATGGTCGCGCTCGGCGCGTTCGGCCTGTGCGTGATCGCGGTGCCGGTCTACCTGACCCTCATCCTCGAGGACCAGCTCGGTCAGGACGTCGGCGCACGCGGCCTGATCGGTGCGGTCTGCGCCGTCGGTGGGCTGGCCGGCGCCGCCCTCGGTGGCGTCTACAGCGACCGGCTCTTCCGGCGAAGCCCCACCGGATCCCTGTACCTGGCCAGTGCGGCGCTCGCCGCGCTCGGCGTCGGGTTCGCCGTCCAGGCCTACTCGCCCGACGTCACCACCTTCGTCGTCGTCGGGGTCCTCACCCAGGGCGTGACCTTCGCCGGGCTGGTCCCGCTGAGTCTCGTCGTCGCGGCGGTGACCCCGCCCCAGCTCCGCTCGACGGCCTTCGCGCTGGTGGGTGTCTACCTGGCGTTCGTCGGCGGCCTCGGTGGCGCACTGGTCACCGGCCTCGCCGACCAGGCATGGGGTCCGCAGGCCGCCGTCGCGGTGGTCGCGTCGTCCGCATCCGTGGTCGCCGGTCTCGTCCTCGCCAGTGGCTCCGGCCACCTGCTCGGCGACATCGCCGCTCAGGCCGGCCCCGGCGGCCGCGACGCCTGAACGTTCGGCGTCGGTCACTCGCCCCGGTGAGCTCGCGGACTCGACGGTCGCCCTTACTGGAACACCTCGTGAACGTCGTTCTCGGTGGCGGTCGTCGTGACGACCAGGACCGTGTCTCCTGGATGGAAGCGGTAGTCGCCGGTGGGGACCAACGGCTGGGCGTCGTGGACGACGGTGGCCACCACCGTCCCCGCCGGCAGCGTGAGGTCGGCGAGTGCCTGGCCGGCCGCCCTGGAGTGGTCGTCGAGGTGGGTCTCGATGAGCGTGACGCCCGCGTCGGCCAGCCGTACCAGGCCGACGGTGTCGGCGGCGCCGCTCGCCTCCTCGATCAGGGACACCAGGGAGGCGGCGGCCGGCAGCGCCACGTCGACTCCCCAGCGGGCGTCGAACAGCCAGGTGTTGTCCGGGTCGTTGACGCGGGCCATGGCGCGAGGGACGGCGAACTGCCGCTTGGCGAGCAGCGCGATCACCAGGTTGTCCTCGTCCTCCCCGGTGATGGCGAGCAGCAGGTCGGTGTTGAGCACACCGGCGTCCTCGAGGACGCGTGGCTCGCACGCGTCGCCGTGCACGAGCCGAACCGGGTGCACGGTCGGCAGCTCCGCCAGGCGGGCCCTGTCCCGCTCGATGACCGTCACGTCGTGGCCGGTGGCCGCGAGCAGGTGGGCGGCCTGCTCACCGAGCCGGCCGGCGCCGGCGACGAGAACCTTCATGACGCCCCCTCATCCGCTCCGCGGCGCCGGTACGCTCCGCAGGCTCCGCTCCACCGGCGCCCTCCGCGGCTGAGGTGCCGTCCTGAACATCGATGATTCGTCCCGCGAGCTCCACTCATGTGCCCAACTCCTTGCCGAGGAAGGAACGCAGCCGGTCCAGCGCCGACGCGGCGACCGCGAGGCTCACGGTGTCACCGGCCCTGGCGAGGTTGTCGCCGGCCGGGAGGAAGGAGTGCCCGCCGCGGGTGACCGCGACCACCCGGATCTGGCCGTCCACGTCGAGGTCGTGCAGTGGCCGGCCGGCGAACCAGGTGGGCAGGGTCTCCCGCACCAGCAGGGTTTCCCCGTTGCCGAAGGTGACCTCCGGGTCGACGTGGCGGTGCCGGAGCACCTGGCTGATCCGGTTCACGGTCCAGCGGACGCTCGCGACGGTGGGGATGCCGAGAGCCTGGTAGATGTCCGCCCGGCGCGGGTCGTAGATGCGGGCGATCACGC
>NZ_DASQCC010000004.1:0-66339 GCF_035634895.1 Actinophytocola sp.
GGCTACGGCAAGGGCGAGTGGACGGACTCGGCCGTGCGCCGGTACGTGACCGACGCCGGCCCGCTGCTGTCCCGCCTGCACAAGCTCGTCCGCGCCGACAGCACCACCCGCAACCGGCGCAAGGCGGCCGCCCTGCAGCGCACCTACGACGACCTCGAGGCAAGGATCGGCCGCATCGCCGCCGAGGAGGACCTGGCGCGGGTGCGGCCGGACCTGGACGGCAACGAGATCATGCGGCTGCTCGGCCTGCCGCCGGGGCCGCTGGTCGGCAGGGCGTGGCGGCACCTGAAGGAGCTGCGCCTGGACCGCGGCCCGCTGGACCACGACGAGGCGGTCGCGGAGCTGCGCAGGTGGGCCGAGGCCGAGGGGGTCAGTGGCCCGCCTGCCGAGCCCGGCGACTGACCAGCTCGAACCCGCTGATCCCGGCCAGGTAGAGGATGGTCGCGGCCACGATCAGGCCCACCGACTCGCCGTTGGCCGGGATCACGGTCGCCGCGATGGCCACCGCAAGCGCTTGCGTGATGTTGAACAGCATGTCGTAGAGGGCGAACACCCGGCCGCGGGTCTCGTCGCCGATGTCGCGTTGCACGGCCGCGTCGACGCACAGCTTGACGACCTGGCCCGTGTAGGCGATGAGGAACGCGGCGACCAGCGTCGTCGGCAGCAGCATGGGCAGGCCGAGCCCGAACTGGGTGGCCGCGGCGGCCCCGAGCGCGACGAACACGGTCCGCTTGCGGCCGAACGCCGTGACCAGCCGCGCGGTGGTGAGCCCGGCGAGGAAGATGCCGAGGCCACCCGCGCCGAGCACCACGCCGAGTCCGGGCAGGCCGGCCTTGATCGGCCCCCAGTCCGCGAAGCTGTAGCGCATCAGGATCACGGTCAGCAGCAGCGAGATGCCGAAGGCCGCCCGGTGCGCCATGAGCGCGCAGAACCCGGCGGCGACGCTGGGTGTGCGGGCCGCGACCCGGCCGCCGTCGAACAACCCGGTGGCCACCGCCGCGACGGCGGTCGCCGGCTCGACGACCCGGTCCGGGCCGAGCGCGCCCCGGACGAACCGCCCGGCGAGCCAGGCGGCGAGCACGGACCCGACGACCGCGACGACGGTGGTGAGCCCGGAGCCGATGTTGCCCTCGCCGAACAGGGCACGCAGCCCGACCGCGCAGCCCGCGCCGATGACGGAGATGACCGCGCCGAGCGTCACGGACAGCGCGTTGGCCTCGACGAGGTTGGGCACGGGCACGACATGCGGCAGCGCGGCGGACAGCCCGGCGCCGACGAACCGGCTGATGCCGATCACCACGAGGGCGAGCAACAGGATCGGAAACCCGTCCACCCCGATGGCCACACAGCCGGCGGACACGACGATCAACGTCCCACGAAGCACGTTGGCGGCGACCAGCACACGACGCCGGTCCCACCGATCAAGCAACGCACCGGCAAAAGGCCCCACAATCGAGTACGGCAGCAGCAGCACGACGAACCCGGCCGCGATCTCCGGTGGCGACACCGCCCGCTCCGGATTGAACACAACAGCACCAGCAAGCCCGGTCTGAAAGAGCCCATCCCCCCACTGCGACGAGAACCGGCTGAACAACAGCCGCCGAAACCCCTCGACAGCCAGGAGCCTCCGCGCCCCGATCCGAACGTGATGGGGGTCAGCCCCCATACGCGAAGATCTCTCCACCGTCTCACTCACAAAGAATCAGCCTACGGCGAACGATGTAAAGATCCCGAAACGCCACTTGACACCCCACCCAGCCCCACCACGGAGCGGAGAAGCTCAAGGGTCCCCAGGAGGGCGTCAGGCGGTCCAGGGGCGAGCCGTCCTCGCGGACCCAGCCAGGGCACCGGGGGCCCGGGGGCGGAGCCCGCCGGGCGGGGCCTGGGGGTTGCGCCCCCAGAAAACAAACGGAGCGAGCTGGTCCGCGCTTTCTGCGGACACAGCTCGCCCCGAGCGGAGGCCGGACATCCGGTCGCCTCACGGCGGTTGGCGCAACGCGGCTCCTGCCGAACGGTATTCCGCGAAGGCGATTCTGGTTGAGCCCGGGGGACACGGTGATGTCCAGCCACCTGCTGCAACGAGGAGGTATCGCTGATTGTTCCCCGTGTGGTGAACTCCTGCTGGATTCAGAACGACCGGATGGGATCATGTGGCTGTGCGATCCGACGCTCCCGACGCGGCAGTCGAGCCGGGCACGCTGCTCGTGGCGGCGCCGAGCCTGACCGACGCCAACTTCCGCCGCACGGTCGTGTTCGTCATCGACCACCGGGGCGAGGGCACCCTCGGGGTGGTGCTGAACCGGCCGAGTGAGGTCCCGGTCGATGACGTGCTGCCCAACTGGGGCCCGCACGTGACCAACCCGGGCTCGGTGTTCGTCGGCGGCCCGGTCGACCAGAAGACCGCGTTGTGCCTGGCCGCCATGCGTACCGGTGAGCAGGCGACCGGGGTCAAGGGCCTGATCGGCGTGCGTGGCCCGGTGGCTCTGGTGGACCTGGACGCCGACCCCGAGATGCTGGTCCCCAAGTTCCGCGGCCTACGGGTGTTCGCCGGCTACGCGGGCTGGGACGTGGGTCAGGTGGCGGGCGAGATCGAACGCGGTGACTGGATCGTGGTGCCGGCGCTGCCGTCCGACGTGCTCGCCCCGACCGAACACGACCTGTGGGGCCGCGTCCTGCGGCGGCAGGGCATGCCGATGGCGCTACTCGCCACCCACCCCGGCGACGTTCGCACCAACTGACTTCGCGATCCCGCAGCCGCCGCACTGGCAACCCGCGCAACCGGCCGGCAGCTCGGGCGCGGGCTGCGGCATGGGCTCTGGCATGGCCTCGGCGGCCCGGTGCCCGAGCACGCCCCCGGCCGTCGCGATGACCGCCAGGCCGGCGAGCGCGACGAGCGCGACCACCAGTGCGGTCGCGCCGGTCAGCGTCAGCGCGACCGCGCCGCCCACGACGCCGATCCCGCCGCCGACCGCGACCGGCAGGCCGGCGACCTTGTTGCCGACCCGGAACGTCTCGTCGTCGCGCAGGGTGGCCGGGGTGCGGACGCCACCGAACCGGTTCCTCGGCAGCCGTTCGAGGAACCCGAGCGTTCCGACGGCGGCGAGGAGCAGTCCGACTACCAGCGGCACGAGCGCGACGAGTGACACGCGCACGATCGTATGTCGTCCGGTTCGGGGCCGGACGAACGGTGTTGTCGCCCGCGATAGACTGGTGGTATGAGCGCCGGACGCCTGCTCCTTAGCCGGCCGCGCTGACCGACCCTCAGGAGGTCAGTGCGGCAACCCCTCGTGCCCTGCGGCAGAGGGGTTTTTTGTGTTCGGAGCAGAGCAACCACGGAAGGACCCCCGACGATGAGTGAGCAAGTCTCGGCCGTCGACCCAGCGGCAGTGCCCGCACACCGCTACACGGCCGCGCTGGCCAACTCCATCGAGGCGCGGTGGCAGGAGCGCTGGCAGGAGCGCGGCACCTTCGAGGCGCCCAACCCGGCCGGCCCGCTGAAGGGCGACGTGCCGGAGGACAAGCTGTTCGTGCAGGACATGTTCCCGTACCCGTCCGGGTCGGGCCTGCACGTCGGCCACCCCCTGGGTTTCATCGGCACGGACGTGTTCGCCCGGTACCACCGCATGACCGGGCGCAACGTGCTGCACACCATGGGCTTCGACGCGTTCGGCCTGCCCGCCGAGCAGTACGCGGTGCGCACCGGCCAGCACCCGCGCAAGACGACCGAGGAGAACATCAGCCGGTACCTGACCCAGATCCGCAGGCTGGGCCTGGGCCACGACGAGCGCCGGCGCGTCAGCACCACCGACCTGACCTTCTACCGCTGGACGCAGTGGATCTTCCTGCAGATCTTCAACTCCTGGTACGACACCGAGCAGGACAGGGCCCGGCCGATCAGCGAGCTGGAGGCCGAGTACGCGCAGGACAGGCGTCGCACGCCCGACGGTCGCGGCTGGTGCGAGCTGACCCGCGTCGAGCAGCGGCGGATCATCGACACGCACCGGCTGGTGTACCTGTCGGAGACGCCGGTCAACTGGTGTCCGGGGCTGGGCACGGTGCTGGCCAACGAGGAGGTCACGGCCGACGGTCGCAGCGAGCGCGGCAACTTCCCCGTGTTCCGCAAGAACCTGCGCCAGTGGATGATGCGGATCACCGCGTACTCCGACCGCCTGATCGACGACCTGGATCTGCTGGAGTGGTCCGACCAGGTCAAGACCATGCAGCGCAACTGGATCGGCCGCTCGTCGGGCGCGCACATCCGGTTCCCGGTCACGGGCGGTGACGCCATCGAGGTCTTCACCACCCGGCCCGACACCGTGTTCGGCGCGACGTACATGGTCCTGGCGCCGGAGCATCACCTGGTGGACCGGATCGTGCCGGCGGCCTGGCCGGCCGATGTCGACGAACGCTGGACCGGCGGCCACGCGACGCCCGCCGAGGCCGTCGCGGCCTACCGGCTGGCCGCGTCCCGCAAGTCCGAGCTGGACCGCCAGGAGAACAAGGAGAAGACCGGCGTCTTCGTTGGCGTCCACGCGACGAACCCGGCCACCGGCACCAGGATCCCGGTGTTCATCGCCGACTACGTCCTGATGGGCTACGGCACCGGCGCGATCATGGCCGTGCCCGGCCAGGACCAGCGCGACTGGGACTTCGCGAAGGTCTTCGGCCTGACGATCATCCGGACCGTCCAGCCGACCGAGGGCTTCGACGGCGAGGCGTTCACGGGCGAGGGCGTCGCGATCAACTCGGGCTTCCTGGACGGCCTGGACGTGGCCGAGGCCAAGAAGACGATCATCGGCTGGCTGGAGCAGCACGGCCACGGCGAGGGAAAGCTGCAGTACAAGCTGCGCGACTGGCTGTTCGCCCGGCAGCGCTACTGGGGCGAGCCGTTCCCGATCGTGTTCGACGAGGACGACCTGCCGCACGCCATCCCCGAGCGCCTGCTGCCGGTGGAGCTGCCCGAGATCGCGGACTACTCGCCGGCGTCGTTCGACCCGGAGGACGCCGGCTCGGAGCCGTCCCCGCCGCTGCTGCGCGCGACGGAGTGGATCGAGGTCGAGCTGGACCTGGGCGACGGGCCGAAGAAGTACCGCCGCGACGCGAACGTGATGCCCCAGTGGGCCGGTTCGAGCTGGTACCAGCTGCGGTACGTGGACCCGACCAACACCGAGAACATCTGCGAGCCGGAGAACGAGCGGTACTGGCTGGGCCCCCGCCCGGAGATCCACGGCGAGCAGGACCCGGGCGGCGTCGACCTGTACATCGGCGGGATCGAGCACGCGGTGCTGCACCTGCTGTACTCGCGGTTCTGGCAGAAGGTGCTGTTCGACCTGGGGCACGTGTCGGCGAAGGAGCCGTACCGCCGCCTGTTCAACCAGGGCTACATCCAGGCCTACGCGTACACGGACGCCCGCGGGGTGTACGTGCCGGCCGAGGAGGTCGTGGAGCGGAACGGCAGGTTCTACTGGGAGGACCAGGAGGTCCGCCAGGAGTACGGGAAGATGGGCAAGAGCCTGAAGAACGTCGTCACGCCGGACGAGATGTGTGAGCTGTACGGCGCGGACACGTTCCGGTTCTACGAGATGTCCATGGGCCCGATGGACGTGTCCCGGCCGTGGGCGACCAAGGACGTCGTCGGCGCCCAACGGTTCCTGCAGCGCATGTGGCGCAACGCGGTGGACGAACAGACGGGTGCGGTCAACGTCAGCTCCGACGAGCCGGACGAGGCGACCCTGCGCGCACTGCACAAGGCGATCGCCGGGGTGCACGCCGACTACGCGAACATGCGGTTCAACACGGCCGGCGCGAAGCTGATCGAGCTGAACAACCACGTGACCAAGACCTACGGCAACAAGCCGGCGCCGCGGTCGGTGGTGGAGGCCATGGTGCTGATGGTCGCGCCCCTGTGCCCCCACGTCGCGGAGGAGATGTGGGACCGCCTGGGCCACGACCGGTCCCTGGCCCACGGTCCCTTCCCGACCGCCGACGAGAAGTACCTGGTCGAGGACACGATCGAGTACCCGATCCAGGTCAACGGCAAGGTCCGCGCCCGCGTCACCGTCCCGACGTCCGCGACCCAGGACGAGGTGCGGACCGCGGCCCTGGCCGACGAGAAGGTGTCGGCGCTGATCACGGGCGAGCCGAAGAAGGTGATCGTGGTTCCCGGCCGGCTGGTCAACGTGGTCGTCTGACCCCGTGCCACGGGGAAACTGGATCGCGCCGCTGGCATCGATCGCTCGGGGGGCTACGCGACCGAGGCCAGCGGCGCGCGCGAACATTGTGGCACCCCGGTCGGGCGGTGCTAACTAATCGTTAGCACTTGCGCACGAAATCCCCGTTGTCGTGTTCGGATGATCGCGAAGCGTATCTGCACGTGCAGGGCCTACGGCGAACTCAGGCCCTCCCGTAGCGCACCGATCATCTTCGCCGCCGCGCCCGGCGGTAGGAGATACATCGGCGCGCCCGCGACCTGGCTCGCCAGTTGCAGGTCGCCGCTCTCCGGCATCCGCACGACGCCGACGCGACATCTCACCGGTCTCGGCTGTCCGTCGTCCCAGTGGACGACGTTGATCAACGTCATCGACAACCATTCCGGTCCCCCGGATGACATGTCTGAGGAACGCACGTTCACCCCAGGTATGACGGCGGCCATCCGGACTACATCGCGGAGCGTGCCGCGACGAACGCGGCCACGGCTCTCTCGACGTCGGCCGTCGAGTGGGCCGCGGACATCTGCGTGCGGATCCGCGCCTTCCCGTGCGGCACCACCGGATACGAGAAGCCGATCACGTAGATCCCCTGTGCCAGCAGCAGGTCCGCCATGCGGCCGGCCGCGGCCGCGTCGCCGATCATCACCGGGATGATCGGGTGCTCGCCCGGCAGCAGGTCGAAGCCGGCCTTCGTCATGAGCGACCGGAACAGCGCGGTGTTCTCCCGCAGCCGAGCAAGCAGGTCGCTCGACGCCGACAGCAGCTCCAGCCCGGCCAGCGCCGCACCCACGATCGACGGCGCCACCGAGTTCGAGAACAGGTACGGCCGCGACCGCTGCCGCAGCAGCTCCACGATCTCCGCGCGCCCGGACGTGTACCCGCCGCTCGCCCCGCCCAGTGCCTTGCCGAGCGTTCCCGTGACCACGTCCACCCGGTCGGCGACGCCGAACAGCTCCGGCGTGCCCCGCCCGGTCGGCCCGACGAACCCGACCGCGTGCGAGTCGTCCACCATCACCAGCGCGTCGTGGCGATCGGCCAGCGCGCAGATCTCGTCCAGCGGCGCCAGGTAACCGTCCATGGAGAACACGCCGTCGGTGGCGATCAGGCGGTACCGCGCGTCGGCCGCCTCCTCGAGCCGCTGTGCCAGGTCGGCCATGTCCCGGTTCCGGTACCGCAGCCGGCGTGCCTTGCACAGCCGGATGCCGTCGATCACCGACGCGTGGTTCAGCTCGTCGGAGATCACCGCGTCCTCGGGGCCCAGCAGTGTCTCGAACAGGCCCGCGTTGGCGTCGAAGCACGAGCCGTAGAGGATCGTGTCCTCGGTGCCCAGGAACGCGGAGAGCGCCGCCTCCAGCTCCTTGTGCGGCTCCTGGGTGCCGCAGATGAACCGGACCGACGCCATGCCGAAGCCCCAGCGGTCCAGCGCCTCCTTCGCGGCGGCGACCAGCACCGGGTGGTCGGCGAGCCCCAGGTAGTTGTTGGCGCAGAAGTTCAGCACCTCGTCGCCGGCACCCACCCGCACCGTGGCGTTCTGCGGTGTCGAGATGACCCGTTCCGCCTTGTACAGCCCGGCCGAGCGGATCTCCGCCAGCTCCTTGCTCAGGTGCTCCCGCATGGCGCCGTACATCACGCCACCTCGCCCGCTGGGTGTTGGTCGTTCGCTCCGCAAGCTTCGCTCATGAGGCCTCCGTCCAGTCCAAGATGACCTTGCCGCACCGGCCGTCGCGCGCGGTGGCGAACGCGGTGGCGTGGTCGGTGTAGGGGAACCGGTGGGTGATCACCGGCGAGATGTCCAGCCCCGCCTGCAGCAGGACCGACATCGCGTACCAGGTCTCGAACATCTCCCGCCCGTAGATGCCCTTGATCGTCAGCATCTTGAGCACGACGTTCGACCAGTCGATGGGGATCTCCGTCGCGGGCAACCCCAGCATCGCGATCCGGCCGCCGTGGGTCATGTTCGCGATCATGTCGCGCAGCGCCGACGGCTGTCCGGACATCTCCATGCCCACGTCGAAGCCCTCGGTCATGCGCAGCTCGCCGTAGACGTCCGAGATCTTCGTGCCGGACACGTTCAGCGCCAGGCTCACGCCCATCTTCGCGGCGAGCTCCAGCCGCGGCTCGCTCACGTCGGTGATCACCACGTGCCGCGCCCCGGCGTGCCGTGCGACCGCGGCGGCCATCAACCCGATCGGGCCGGCGCCGGTGATCAGCACGTCCTCGCCCAGCACGGGGAACTGCAACGCGGTGTGCACCGCGTTCCCGAACGGGTCGAAGATCGCCGCCACGTCCAGGTCGACCTGGTAGTTGTGCACCCACGCGTTCTGCTCGGGCAGCACGGTGTACTCGGCGAACGCCCCGTCCGTGTGCACGCCCAACCCGATCGTGTTCGCGCACAGGTGCCGCCGGCCGGCCCGGCAGTTCCGGCACAACCCGCAGATCAGGTGCCCCTCACCGCTGACCAGGTCGCCGACCCTGATCTTGGTGACGGCGGCCCCGACCTCGACGACCTCGCCGACGAACTCGTGCCCGACCACCAGCGGCGCCTTGATCGTGTTCGCCGCCCACTCGTCCCAGGCGTCGATGTGCAGGTCCGTGCCGCAGATGCCGGTACGCAGCACCCGCAGCAGCACGTCACCCGGGCCAGGCGCCGGGTCGGGCACCTCGGTGAGCTCCAGCCCTGGACCCTGCACACCCTTGACCAGAGCCTTCACGCACTTCCTCCCGAGTCAGTCCGACGCGACGCCCATCTTCCACGGCGAGCGAATCACCAGGTTGCCGATCCGAACGTAGCCGGACCGGCGGATCTTCAGTGTGCCCGCGGTGATCCGGCCGGTGATCACGAACCTCGGCCGCCCGCTCGTGCCGCCGACCCGGTCCTTCACCGTCCCGGCGATCACCTGGACGCCGTTAGTGTCGACCATCGCTCGTTCGGGCAGTTGGAGCTTCACCGTCCCGCCACTCACGTCCAGCTTGATCCGCACCTCCGCGTGCTCGATCCGTGCCTCGGAGAAGTCCAGCTTGGTCGAGCCGAGCCGATTGCGGATGATCAGCTCGCGCGGCACCTCCCAGGCGCCGCCGCGCTTGATGGTGGACATGTTCGCGCGCAGCTCCACCGGCGGGGTTCTCACCGGTGACGTCGGGTCGGTGTGCGTCAGCCCGGGCAGGTCCACCAGCACCGTGTTCAGCTCGCCGCGCGTCTTCGCCGCCAGTGCCTGGTCGGTCCGCTCGGTGAACTCGTCCAGTGACAGCAGTCCCTGGCCGATGGCCTTCTGCAACAGGTTGACCACATGCGTCCGCTCCGCGTCGGAGACACGCAGCTCTCGCGGGTCGACGGGTGCCGGTTGCTCGGCCATGACGCTCACTCCCCCACAGAACCGTCCGGGTTGACGCGCTTGAATCGGGTGTACGGCACCAGGGCGGGCGGGATCAGGACCGACCCGTCCGCCTGCTGGTTCTGCTCCAGCACCGCCACCAGTGTGCGCCCGATGGGAAGGCCCGAGCCGTTCAGTGTGTTCGCGAGACCGCGCGTGCCGTCCTTGGCCTTGGTCCGGATGCCGGCCCGCCGGGCCTGGAACACGCCGAAGTCCGACACGCTGGAGATCTCCCGGTACCGCTGCTGACCCGGCAGCCACGCTTCGAGGTCGTAGGTGCGCTCGGCGGAGAACCCGATGTCGCCGGCGGCCAGCTTCACCACCCGGTAGGCCAGCCCCAGCTCCCGCAGCGCGGTCTCGGCGTGCGACAGCAGCAGGTCGAACTCCGCGGCGGCCCGGTCGGGTGTGCAGAACCGCACCAGCTCGATCTTCTGGAACTGGTGCACCCGGATCAGCCCCCGGGTGTCCTTGCCGTACGAGCCGGCCTCCGACCGGAAGCACGGCGTGTTCGCGGTGTAGGCGAACGGCAGGTCCTCCGCGGCGAGCGTCTCGCCGGCGTGCAGGTTGGTCAGTGGCACCTCGGCGGTCGGGATCAGGTACAGCTCCCGGTCCGCCACGCCGGTCTTGAACAGGTCGGCCTCGAACTTCGGCAGCTGGCCGGTGCCGGTCATGGTCGGCCGGTTGACGATCACCGGCACGTTGAACTCGGTGTAGCCGTGCCGCTCGGTGTGCAGGTCGATGAGGAACGCGGCGATGGCCCGCTCCAGCCGGGCGCCCGCACCCCGCGTGACCGCGAACCGCGGGCCCGACAGCTTGGTGGCCCTGGCGAAGTCGAAGATGCCGAGCTTCTCGCCGATCGTCACGTGGTCGGCCGGCTCGAAGTCGAACGTGGGTGGCTCGCCCCAGGTGCGGACAAGCTCCGCGTCCTCGTCGGTGTTGCCGTCGGGCAGGTCGTCGCTGGGCAGGTTCGGGACGTCGAGCAGGAGCTCCTCCAGCTCGGCCGCCAGCGTCCGCTGCTCCTCCTCCAGCTCCTGCACGCGGACCTTGACCGCCTTGGCCCGCTCGCGCGCCTCGGTCACGTCCTCGCCGCGCTTGGCGGCCGCGCCGACCTCCCTGGCCAGCCGGTTGGACTCCGCGCGGGACTCGTCGGTCTGCCCGATCACCGCGGTGCGCCGGGAGAACAGCTTCTCCAGCGCGGGCAGGTCGAGAGCGAAGCCGCGGCGCGCCAGCCTGCGCACCGCGTCCGTGGCCGGATCGAGGAGTACCCGCGGGTCATGCATGGGTCCAGACTATTGCGGGGCGCCATCGGGTTCCGCGTCGAGGCCGTGCTCGATGGCGTAGCGGGCCAGCTCGACCCGGTTGTGCAGCTGGAGTTTCCGCAGCGTGGACTGCACGTGGTTCTCCACGGTCCGGTGCGAGAGCACCAGCCTCGTGGCGATCTGCCGCGCGGTCATGCCCTTCGCCACCAGCCGGAGCACGTCGGTCTCCCGGTCGGTGAGCCGCGGTGCGTCCCTCGGCTCGGGATCGGCCGCCATCCGCCGGTACTCGCCGAGCACGAGACCCGCGAGGCCGGCCGTGAACACCGCGTCGCCGGCGGCCGTCCTGGTCACCGCGTCCACCAGGTCCTCGACCGACGAGGACTTCAGCAGGTAGCCGGACGCGCCCGCCTTGACCGCCTCCAGCACGTCCGCGTGCTCGCCGGACGCGGACAGCACCAGCACCCGGGTCTCCGGCAGCTCGCCGGTGATCTGCCCGGTCGCGCTCACCCCGGACTCCGCGCCCAGGTTGAGATCCATCAGCACCACGTCAGGCCGCACCGTCCGCGCGATCCGCACGGCCGCGCCCGCGTCCCCGGCCGTGGCCCTGACCTCGAAGCCACGTTCGGACAGGTCTCGTGCCACCCCGTCCCGCCAGATGGGGTGGTCGTCCACGACCATCACGGAAATCATCGGGTCACCCGAAGCTCCCACTCGACACCCTCCCCCGGTGCGGTCTCCAGGTTGACGGTGCCGCCGAGTGCGGCGACCCGGCCACGCAGGGACTTGGCGATCCCCATCCGCCCTTCCCGCTCAGCCTCGGCGACCCGCTCCGGTGCGATGCCGACACCGTCGTCACGGACGCTCACCACGATCTCCGAACCGAGGTCCTCGAGCAACACCCACGCCCGTGCCTCCGCTCCCGCGTGCCTTTCCACGTTGATGAGCGCCTCGCGCACCGCCGCCGTTAGCTCCGTCGCCGTCTCGGCCGGCACCAGCACCGCGGTGGCCGGCGCGGACACGGACACCCGGTCGGTCTCCAGGACCTTCAGCCGCGCGCCGAGGTCCGCCATGCCTTCCTCGCTGGCCGCCGGCGCGCTCGACACCAGCGCCCGCAGGGCGACCTCCTGCTGACCGGCCAGCTTCGCCAGCTCCGCCGCCTCGCCGCCCAGCTCCGCGCCCCGCCTGCGGACGCGGGCGAGCACCTGCAGCACGCCGTCGTGGATGGACCTGGCCAGCCGTTCCCGCTCGGCCGTCGCCGCCTCGACCCGCAGCGCCTCGGCCAGCCGTTCCTGGGACCGCCGCGCCTGCCGCAGCGAGGACGCGGCCAGGCCCAGCGCGAACCCGATGCCGACCAGCAGGATCATGTCGCGGGTCAGGTCGACGTCGAAGTAGCCGCGCACCCCGTAGTTGAAGGCGGCCACCACCGCGCCGAAGGCGGCGCCGGCCACCGCGCCCGCGTGGAGCGCGCCGACCGCCACCGCACCGGTGACCCAGATGGTGGGGACGAGCGGTGTCGCCTGGACCTTGAGCTGGGTGAACGTGAGGACCCAGCGCGAGGACGTCATCACCGCGCAGCAGACCACGAGGTCGACGACCGTGAACGCGAGCAGGTTCCCGCCGACCGGCCGCCAGTACCGGATGGACACGACCACGGTCCACACGATCATCACGCCGCCCATGACGAACGCCAGCCACGGCCGCTCGTAGAACGTCCGGTGGTAGTAGACGACGCCGAGCGCGAACAGCAGGGTCAGGATGCGCAGGATCACCGCCGCCCGCCAGAACGGGAGCGTCGGGTCCTGCCCCTGCCGAACGACGGCCCCACCACTCACGCCGCTCACGCCGTCGGCTCACGGGGCGCTCCGCAAGCTCCGCTCACGGTTGTTCCCAGCGCGCCTTCGTTTCCTTCTCGCCGTCGGGGAGGTCGGTCGCGTCCTGGTGCAGTACGTCGATGTCCTCCGGCTCGGGCTCGTCGCCGTGCACCAGCGACTTGACGCCCGCGTTCAGCACCGCCAGCAGCGGCACGGACAGCAACGCGCCCGCGATGCCCGCCGCGATCAACCCCGCGGCGATGGCGAAGACGACGGCCAGCGGGTGCAGCCGCACCGCGCGACCCAGCAGCCACGGCTGGAGCACGTGGCCCTCCAGTTGCATCACGGCGATCACGATCGCGAGCACGATCAGTGCCTGGATGAACCCGTTGGCCACCAGCGTGATCAACACCGCGACCGTGCCGGCCAGCACCGCGCCGATGATCGGCACGAACGCGGAGAGGAACACCAGCGCGGCGAGCGGGATCACCAGCGGCACACCCACGACCGCCAGCCCGATGCCGATGCCGACGGCGTCGACCAGCGCCACCGCCGCGGTCGCCCGCACGTAGCTGACCAGCGCCCCGAACCCGCGCCGCCCGGCGACGTCCACCCGATCGCGCACCCGCGCCGGCACGCCGCGGGTCAGGAACCGCCAGATGCCCGCGCCGTCGTACAGGAAGAAGATCAGCACGAACACGGTGAGCAGCAGTCCGGTCAGGATCTCGCCGATGGTGGCCGCGGTGGTGATCGCGCCCTGGGTGATCGCGGACTGGTTCTTCTGGATCGTGTCGATGATGTTGTTGAGGAAGTTCGTGATCTGCTCCTGGCGGATGTGCAGTGGACCATCCTTGAGCCAGGCCTTGATCTGGGTGAGCGAGTCCGACACCTGCTGCTGCAGCTGGGGAAGGCCGTCGATGAACTGGATGATCACGAACGTGAGCAGGCCGCCGACCACCGCGATGCCGGCCACCATCACCAGCATCGCCGACAGCCCGCGCGGCACGCCCCACTTGACCAGCCGCTCGACGCCGGGCGCCATCAGCGCGGCGAGCAGCAGGGCGATCGCGATCGGCACCATCAGGTGCGAGAAGTAGCCGGCCAGCCAGATCAGCACGTAGAGCGCGGCGATGATCACCAGGAACCGCCAGGCCAGGGCGGCGCTCACACGCAGTCCGGTCGGCACCAGTTCGGTCACGTCGGCCGGCGGGGTCCTGCGGCGTCGGTTCGCCCTCGGCGGGGGGTTCTCTGAGGTCACAAGGAGACGGTATCGATCGACTCGGACATATGGGAGCCGATATGTCCTTCTCGCGTCACTCGATTGGGCGGACTGTCGTCTTGTGGCGTGCGAGGCGGGGGTCAGGGATGAAAGTGTCTCGCTGCAAGGCCGGACGGGACCGAATGTGATCAGTCGATCGCCCAGTGTTCGTTCCCGGCTCTGCCCCGGCCCCTACGCGGTGAGGTTCTGTGACACAGGCGAGATTGGCACGGCGCATGATCTTTCGTGCGTTGACGGTGCTCGGCGGCGCTGCCGCCGGTACCGCCCTTGCCTGGTTGCTGTCCAGCACGTCCGCGTCGGCCCAGACCGAGGTCCCGGTCGACGCGCCCGCGTTGGTCCAGCAGATTGTGGTGCCGGTCGAGCACCCGGCGGTCGAGCAGACGATCGACGTCGCGGCACAGCAGCTGCGGACTTCACCGCCCCGGCCGACCGACCCGCTGGGCGATCTGGGTCAGAAGGTGACGGACGCGGCCGAGCAGTTCCAGCCGCGTGCCGACCTCCCGGAGCTGCCGCGGTGCGAGGACCTGTGCCTGCACGACGAGCAGCACGTGTACCCGGTCGACGGCTTCGACCGGTCGGACCTGCCCGGCACGCCGGCACCCGCACCGGCGCCCGCGCCGGTGGCGACCACCGGCACGCCGGGCTTCGCGGTCGACGCGCTCACGCCGAACACCGCCAAGGACCGTGCGTTCGCGGACGGCATGAGCCGGCGGGGTTCCCCCACGCCGGCGCGGCCGGCCAACCCCGGCCTGCCGAACTGGCCGGCCCCGCTGCCGTTCACGCCGACGGGCATCCCCACCACGGGCAACCACGGTTCCGTCGGCAACGACGGTGACTCACACCTGTTCACGGCACTGCCGTGGCAGGACCGTGCCGCCGGCGAGCTCGTCATGGGCGGCATCGCCGACGGGACCGACGCGGCCGCCTCCGGTCGCGCGAGCGCTCAACCCGGCGTCGCTCCGGACTGATCACTGACCGGCGCGTCCGCCACGGCCAGTCGCGGCCGAGCGGATCCAGCACCGTGTCTTCCTCTCGAACCACTCGGTGTCGCGCCTTCGGCGGACGTTCGCTCCCGCGAGCGCCGCTCCCACCCCGCGGGCCTTCTTTCCCGCGCCACCACACAGACCCGGGTGGCCGAAGCACCCCGACGCGCCCCCTCCCGCGTCCGGCCACCCGCCAACCCCCAAAGGGACAACCGAAAGGAGCATCCGACGATGCAAACCTGGGCGAAGCGTGGACTCCAGACCGCGCTAGTCACCGGTGGTTTGCTGATGCTGGGTACCGGCATCGCTTCTGCCGACGAGGACGTGAACCCCGACAGGCCGGCCACGCCGCTTGACGGGTCGGTCACCGCCCCCGTCCACCTCCAGAACAACGCCATCGGCACGCCGCTCGGCACCCAGATCGTGCCGAACGTCCACCGGGACGTCACGATCCGCGCCTCCGACGTGACACGCGCGGTGCCGACGGGCCGGCTCGCCCCGGCCGCGGACCCGGTGGTCAACAACGCGCAGCAGGTCGTGGCCAACCTGGCCGCGCCGGCCGTCGACAAGGTCCGGTCCGGGGCCGCCTCGGTCACCGGCGGCGCCCGTGACCAGGCCACCCCGCTCGTGGACCGGACCAAGCCGGTCACCGACAAGCTGAGCCGTATCCCGGGCGGGGACCGGCTCTCGCACCTGCCGTCCGTCGCGGACAAGGTCAACGTGCCCGCGCTCGACGCCCGCGGCCAGCACCTGTCCGGCAACTCGATCAACGCCGACCTGGTCGTGCCGGTCGACCTGTCCGGCAACGCGATCGCGATCCTCGGCGCCGCCGCGACGAGCAACGACTCGTCGCAGAGTTACGGCACCGACCACGACGTGGCGACCAACGGCGACGGTGGCGTCATCTCCGGCAACGTGGTCGACCTGGACTGGGCCCTGCCCGTCCAGTTCACCAACAACGCCGTCGCGGTTCTCGGCACGGCATGCGCGGCGGGCGACAGCTCGCAGGAGGCGTGGGCGACGGGCGACATCATCGCCAGCGGTGAGCACAGCCTCCTCGGCGGCAACGTGATCGCGCCGCAGTTCGCGACGCCCGTCCAGGGCAGCGGCAACGCGATCTCCGCCCTCGGCCTCGCCACCGCGAGCTCAACGGCGGACACCTCCGGCGAGGCGGGCGGCTGGATCCTCACCTCCGGTGCGGACAGCGTGGGTGGCGGCAACGCCGTACCGGTGCCTGTTGCGGTGCCCGTCAAGGCGAACGGCAACGCGATCATGGCCGGCGGCAGGTCCGTCGCCCAGGCGATCACCACGGCCAACGCGCAGTCCGGCGCGACCCGCCCCGGCATGTACGGCGTGCCCACCTACGTCGAGACCGACGGCTCCCCGGCCGTGGCCGCCGGCAACATCGTGCAGCCCGCGGCCTCCGGGCCCGTGTTGCTGTGCGGCAACGCCGGTGGCGCCATCGGTGCCGCGGACGCGTTCTGCGAGACGTCGACACGGTCGACCGCGGGTGGCGTCAGCCGCAGCACGGGTGCCGGCTCGATCGCCTCCGGCGCCATCGGCACGGCTCCGGTCGCACTGCCGGTCTCCGGCTACGGCAACGCCCCGATCGCGTTGGGCAGGGCCACCACGAACGCCATCAACACCAACTACTCGACGGCGGGCGGGGACTCCTACACCCGCGGCCACGACAGCGTGCTGTCCGGCACCGCCGCCAACACCGCGCCGGCCGGCCCGGTCGACGTGTTCGCCAACCCGATCGCGGCGGTCGGCCAGGCCACCACGACCGCGAAGAACACCACCACCACAACCGCGGGCGGCTACACCGGCAGCACCGGTGACAACGCCGTCGGCGGCGGCAACATGGGCACCGTCCCGGTGACGATGCCCGGTGAGGTCTTCGGCAACGCCGTCGCGGGCGTCGGTGGCGCGGAGTCCACGGTCAGCGAGGACAAGGACGTGATTGGCGGCGGCGGCAGCAGCGCCGTCGACGACAACGGCCTGGCGTCGTCCAACCTGGTGAACGCCCCGGTCGCGTCGGCGGCGCAGGCCTTCGGCAACGGCGCGGGCGTGCTGGCCTGCTACCGGACCACCGCCCTGGCCGCCAACGAGGTCACCGCGGGTGGGCCGAGCAAGGCCACCGGCACCGCGGGCGTCGGCTCCGGCAACATCGCCCAGACCCCGGTCTCCGCACCGCTGCAGGGTTTCGGAAACGGTGTCAGCGGCGCGGCCACGGGCACCCAGACCGTGATCAACACGATCGACTCCTCGGCGGGCGGCGACGCGACCAGCGACGGGTCGAACGCACTCGCCGGCGGCAACGTGCTGTCCGCCCCTGCCGGCGGTGCCGGCCAGGTGTACGGCGAGTCGGTCGCGGCACTGGGCAGGAACAACGCACTCGTCGGGTCGGCCACCAACACGGTGGCCGGTGGCGACACCTCGACCAGCGGCCAGTGTGGGACGGTCAGTGGAAACGCGGTGAGCCCGCAGGCCATGCCGCTCGTGCAGAGTTTCGCGGCAGCGGCGTCGGGGGTCGGCGGTCTCAACTCCTCCCTGGCGACCAACAAGACGGACGCGCAGTCCGGCGGCGACATCGACACCAACGGTGACTCGGGCTTCATCTCGGGCAACCTGGTGGACGTCCCGGCGGGTGCGGTCGCGCAGCCGTTCGGCGACGCGGTGGCCGCGGTGGGCAGCCAGTCGGCGGCCGCCGGCTACGGCGACACCACTGGCGTGGTCGGCGGCACCTCCACCACGAGCGGCCAGGGCCCCGCCTCACTGTCCGGCCTGGACGCGACGCTGCCGGTGGGCGCCAACGCCCCGGTGTACGACGTGCCCGTCGAGGTGCTCGCGAGGGCCATCACCGAGTCGGCCAACACGAGCAACCTGCAGGTGGGCGAGGGTGAGTCCCAGCTCAACGCGCCGATCCAGGGCGGCATCGCACCGACGGACGTGCCGTCGTTGCGGCGTGGCGCGCGCAGCATGGCGGACGACCCGACTCAGGGCGTGTTCTCCGGTGTGCTGACCGGGCTTCCCGGCCTGGCGGGCCTGGTGTCGCAGGGCGGCCTGGCCACCCCGGCGGCCGTGCCGCAGGTCCTGCCGGTCCCGGCCGCGGGCCGCAGCGCCTCGGTCACGCCGGTGGACGGCAGCGGCGTGCTGGGTGGCATCGGCTCGCTGGACAACGTCTTCGGTGGCCAGCCCGCGGTGCCGGCGATGCCGGACCTCGGCTCGCTGCTGTCCCCGCTGCCGGCCGGTCAGCCGTCCGGCTTCGGTGGCGGCCGCGCCTACCCGGAGACGCCGCTGCAGTCCGCGCCGATGTTCGGTGGCCTGGTCGACCCGACGCTGGCCTTCCCGAGCATGCCGGACGTCACGACGATCCTGCCGGTCCTCCCGGCCGCACCGGTCGGCGCCGACGTGCCGACCGTGACCTCGATGGGGGCCGGCTCGCGGTCTGCGGGGTCTTCGCTCGACTCGACCCGCGCCGCGCTGGCGAACCTCTTCACCGCCCACTCGATCGGCTGATCGGGTAACCAGGAAGGGCCCGGGAGAGCACCCCCTCCTCCCGGGCCCTTCCCCTGTGCGCTAGTCCCAGCTGCCGAGCCACCTCGGCACCGGCATGCCCAGATCGCCGGCGAGCTCCTGGGCCTCCGCCCGCAGCCGGGCGAGCTTGTCCCTGGGGTCGCTGGCGCCCATGACCGACTGGACCAGGTCCGCGAGCGCGAGCGAGTCGTGTTCCTGCGCGGCGTTGCGGACCGCGGTGGGCACGGCCGAGTCGAAGGAGACATCGAACCGGGACAGTCCTTTGCCCGCCTTGGCGCAGGCTGGACATCCGCAGTGGGTCACCTCGGTGCCCTTGAGGTCGACGCCGCGTTGCCAGTGCAGCAGCCGCGGCACGAAGACCTGCGGGCTTCGCTTTGGCCGCACCCCGTCCGCTCGCCGGGCGACCGGCCCCCCGAGGTGCCGTGTCGAGGTGGACAGTCCGATGGCGGCGACCTTCGCCCCGGCGGCGATGGCCGGAATCCCGATGGGTCCGGTGCGCAGCAGCTCGAGCTTCCGGCCGGTCCGCGCGCTCCACCGCAGCAACCGTTGCAGCCCCTGCACCTTGTACGAGGAGTCGACGGGGTCGAACGGCGCGCCGAGCACGAGGGACACGTCCCGGTTGGCCGCGCGCAGCTGCTCGGCGAGCACGCCGCTGTGCCTGGACCCGAGCCATCCGCCGTCGAGCACCAGGGTGACGGACACCGGCACGGGATAGTCACGCGCCAGCTCGGCCTTCAGCTCGTCGAGCTGTCCCACCCGCAACCGCTGCCCGGGCGTCCGCACCACCGGCAGCCCGAGCTCGGCCTGCGCGGTCACCCAGTCGAAGACGGGCAGGTCGAGGTCGAATCCCAGCTGCCCCTCGACCACCGGCGGCTTCGCCTTCCCACGGGCGAGATAGGCGGCCGGGTCCAGGTCGACCCCGCGCAGCTCGCCGACCCGTGCCAACCGCGTGGCGACCGCCAACCCGTGCAGGCCCTGGAGAGTGACGCCCCCGAACCGCTCACGGTTGGCGACGACCTCGTCGGCGCGGCAGCGCCCGAGGTACACCTGCACGCGCCCAAGCGAGGCACGCCGATCGGCCATGACCACAACGGTAGGTCAGGCAAGTGCCGCCGCAAACGCCGACCGCCGACCCACTCAGCGCGAGTCCCGCGTTCAGACATAGCGAGTCCCGCGTTCGCACACCCCGAGTTGCGGTTTGGTGCGGCTTCCCCGGAGGCCGGTCCTAGGCCTGAGCCAGGTCGGTGAAGCGGCTGTAGTGCAGCTGGTGCGCGACGGTGATGGTCGCCGTCGGGCCGGCGCGGTGTTTGGCCAGGATCAGGTCGGCCTCCCCGGCACGGGGGTCGTCGCGTTCGAAGGCGTCCGGGCGGTTGATCAGGATGACCATGTCGGCATCCTGTTCCAGGGAGCCGGACTCACGGAGGTCGGACAGCATGGGGCGCTTGTCGGTGCGTTGTTCCGGACCGCGGTTCAGCTGGCTGATCGCGACCACGGGCACCTCGAGCTCCTTTGCCAGCAGCTTGAGCTGCCGGGAGAACTCCGAGACCTCCTGCTGGCGGGACTCCACCCGCTTGCCGGACGTCATCAGCTGCATGTAGTCGACGACCACGAGCCTCAGGTCGTGCCTCTGCTTGAGGCGTCTGGCCTTCGCCCGGATCTCCATCATGGTCATGTTCGGCGAGTCGTCCACGAACAGCGGCGCCTCGCTGACCTCGCTCATCCGGCGGGCGAGCCGGGTCCAGTCGTCGTCGGTCATGCGGCCGCCACGCATGTCCTGCAGCCGGATCCTCGCCTCGGCCGACAGCATGCGCATCACGATCTCGGTGCGGCTCATCTCCAGCGAGAAGATGACGCTGGTCATCCGGTGCGCGATCGAACAGGACCTGGCGAAGTCCAACCCGAGGGTCGACTTGCCGATACCCGGGCGGGCCGCGACGATGATCATCTGGCCGGGGTGCAGGCCGTTGGTGACGGCCTCCAGGTCGGCGAAGCCGGTCGGGACGCCCAGCGAGGTGCCGCCGCGGGACGCGATCGCGTCGATCTCGTCCATGGTCGGCTGGAGGAGCTCCTCCAGTGCCACGTAGTCCTCGGTCATCCGGCGCTCGGTGACCTCGTAGATCGACGACTGCGCTCGGTCGACCACCTCGTTGATGTCCGCGCCCTCGGCGCCCGAGTACCCCAGCTGCACGATCCGGGTACCGGCCTCGACCAGCCTGCGCAGTGTCGCCTTCTCGGCGACGATCTCCGCGTAGTAGCTGGCGTTGGCGGCGGTCGGCACCGTCGCGATCAGGGTGTGCAGGTACGGGGCGCCGCCGACCCGGCGCAGCTCGCCGCGCCGTTCGAGCTCCGCCGCCACGGTCACCGCGTCGGCCGGCTCGCCGCGGCTGTACAGGTCGAGGACGCAGTCGTACACCAGCTGGTGCGCCGGGCGGTAGAAGTCGCCGGGACGCAGCACCTCGACCACGTCGGCGATCGCGTCCTTCGACAACATCATCCCGCCGAGAACGCTCTGCTCCGCCGTCAGGTCCTGCGGCGGCTGCCTGTCGAAACCGTTGCCGCTCTCGGGCGGACCCGTCGCGGCTGCCCGGTCATCGGTCAGAGCCACCGAATAGCCCCCTCAGATCTCGAACATAAGTTCGAACACCAACGATAAGCACCAGCGACGGCCGCGGCAAGACGCCCGGCCGGCCGTACACGCAGAGCGAGCGGACAAGCGGAACTTAGAGTGCGCCGAACCAGTCCGCAAACACACCGGTGGACAGACCTGTGGACAGCTCACGCCAACGAGTCACAGCCTGCCGTGGCACCTGTGGACAACTTGGGGACAGGTTGTGCGATCGCCAACGAAACCCCAGCTCAGGGGCGGTAGGCGAGGTGTGGAAAAACTCGGTCGGCGTGTCGCTGTGAAACGCGTCCTCGGCGTGTCGCGGGGCGTCCGCCGACGATGACCGGAAACAGACCCGTCAGCCCCGGCCGGGACGGTTACCCGGCGCGGGGCTGACCAGCAGATCAACTACTCTGTGTCACCCAAAACTAGTTGGCCGTGACCTCGAGCTTGAAGGAGACGGTGACATCCGGGTGCAGCCGGACGTTGACCGAGTGCTTGCCGACGGTCTTGATGTGACCCGACAGCTCGACCGAACGCCTGTCCAGCGCCGGCCCGCCGGCGGCCCTGACCGCCGAGACGACGTCGGCCGTGGTGACCGAGCCGAACAGCTTGCCGGACCCCGCGGCGGCCTTGGCCTTCAGCTTCACCGGGGAGATCTTCTCGATCGCCTCCTTGACCTCCGTCGCGTGGTCCAGGCCGCGGATGGCCCGGGCCCGTTGCGCGCGACGGATGGTCTGCACCTGCTTCTCGGCGCCCTTGGATGCGACGATTGCCAGCTGGCGGGGCAGCAGGTAGTTGCGCCCGTAGCCGTCCTTGACCTCGACGATGTCGCCCGGCCCACCGAGGCCGTCCACATCAGCGGTGAGGATGAGTTTCATGACAGCGGACTCCTTGCTCAGCGCGCGGTCGAGGTGTACGGCAGCAGCGCCATCTCCCGCGCGTTCTTCACCGCGATGGCGACGTCACGCTGGTGCTGGCTGCAGTTGCCGGTGACCCGGCGGGCACGGATCTTGCCGCGGTCGGAGATGTACTTCCGCAGCAGCGTGGTGTCCTTGTAGTCGATGTCCTGAAGGTCCGACTTCGACTTGGCCTTCTTCTCGGCCTTGCAGAACACGCAAACCTTCTTCTTGGGCTTGCGAATGGGTGGCTTTGCCACTGGTCTTTACTCCTCAGTCAAATCCCGAAGCTGTGAATCAGAAGGGCGGTTCGTCCGAGAACCCGCCGCCAGAGCCCGCCGGCGGGGCCGAGCCCCACGGGTCGTCGGCCGGGGCGCCACCGCCGTTGCCACCACCGCCGTAGCCGCCACCACCGCCGCTCCCGCGGGCCACCTTGTTGATCTTCGCGGTGGCGTAGCGCAGCGACGGGCCGATCTCGTCGACCTCGAGCTCGACGACGGTCCGCTTCTCACCCTCACGGGTCTCGAAGGACCGCTGCTTGAGCCGGCCGCTGACGATCACGCGCGCGCCCCTGGTCAGGGACTCCGCCACGTTCTCGGCGGCCTGCCGCCAGATGTTGCACCGCAGGAAGAGGGCCTCGCCGTCCTTCCACTCACCGGATGCCCGGTCGAGGGTGCG
Organism: Actinophytocola sp.; assembly: GCF_035634895.1. Taxonomy (GTDB): domain Bacteria; phylum Actinomycetota; class Actinomycetes; order Mycobacteriales; family Pseudonocardiaceae; genus Actinophytocola. The sequence continues at coordinate 22,635 of NZ_DASQCC010000004.1, forward strand.
CGGCGTCGACGCGATGGTGAAGTTGGCGACCGCGGCACCGGACTGCGTGAACCGCAGCTCCGGGTCGGCGGTCAGGTTGCCGATAACGGTGATAACCGTGTCGCCGGCCATGTTGTACCTCCCGGTGTCAGGCCCCCGCGGGGTCGCGCCGCAGAACCTTGGTCCGCAGCACCGACTCCTGGAGCCCCAGCTGACGGTCGAGCTCCTTGACCGCATCTGGCTCGGAGTTCACATCGAGCACGGCGTAGATGCCCTCGGTGTGCTTCTTGATCTCGAACGAGAGGCGACGCTTGCCCCAGACCTCAACCTTCTCGACGTTCCCGCCCGAGGTGCGGATGACGTTGAGGAAGTTGTCCAGCGTGGGCTGAACCGTGCGCTCGTCGAGAGTGGGATCGAGGATGACCATAACCTCGTAATGACGCATGAAGACCACTCACCTCCTGTGGACTCGGCGGCCACGGACTCTCCGTGGCAGGAGGGGTCTTACGACGAACAGGCTACAGGGCGACCTGAGGGGCCCTGCGCAGCACCCAGGTACGGACGAGCGCGGCCGTCACGCCGGACAGCGCCAGCACGGCCAGGAGCACCGGGAACTCGACCCGCTGGTTCATCGGCGGTTTCAGCGCCTCCGCGCGGCCGGCCACCGACACGCCGTCGTCGGTGGTGTCGCCGACGATGCCGAACTCCGGGGAGTACCCGGGGACGCCGCCGCCGTACCGGACGCCCGGCGAGGGCGCCCACATGCCGGCGCGGGCGAACGGGATGTTCGAGTAGTCGGCCATCGGCGAGCGGCCGAAGTCCCACAGGCCCTGCTGGTAGAGCTGGAGGCCGAGGCCGTTCGTGCCGCCGGTGACCGGCTGGTTGGGCGAGGGCGAGCCACCACCGGGGGTGGTGCCGGGGTTCGAGCCGGGGCTGACGCCGGTGCCGGGCTTGCCGCTGCCCGGTGCGCCCGGGACGACCTGGCCCACGCCGGCCTCCGAGGCGTCCGCCACGGCCTTCGCGCCGTCCTGGACGGGTGCCGCGGCGCCGTTCACGCCGGTCACGGTCACCCCGCAGAGCGCGGTGAGCTGCTGCTGCACGCCGGTGGCGACCGCGGTGATGATGCCGCCGAGCAGGGGGATCTTCCGCAGTTCCGCGGTCACCGCGTTCGCGATGGTGGCGCCGGTGATGTATCCGGTGCCGTTGGGCAGCGCGCCGATCGGGATGGGCGGCAGCGCGGCGAACGCCTGGTTGGCGGCTCCCGCGAGGGGCGGTCCGAGGATGGGCACCGCCCGCACGGCGTCGGTGACGATGCCGAGCACGGCCGACGGCGCGAGGGAGACGGGCTGGCCGGGGGTGCCCTGGACGCTGGTGGCGCAGCTGCCGATGACGATCGGCTCCGCCGCGACGGCCGTGCCGCTACCAGCCAGAAGAACTGCCAGCGAGGTGGCGAAAACGAGCGCGACCGCGGAGACGACTTTGTTCACACGTCGGCGCATCTTCCCTCCCGGACACACACCTGGATACTCGCGGGTAACACCTTTTCAACGACGTTAACCGCACTTGGTGACGATGACCAGGCAGATTGGTCGCCAGGGCGGCGCGCGTTCCGCCGTCCGGCCCAACCGGCGGGACCTCCATACTCCCCTCGGCGCGGCCGACTACGCTCGCGGGCCATGAGCATCGGCGCCCACATCCACAGCGACGACCCTCTCGGCGCCGCACGGGAGCGGAACGCGGACGTCGTGCAGTTCTTCCTCGGTGACCCGCAGAGCTGGAAGGCACAGCCGCCGCATCCGCAGGCCGACGCGTTGCGCGAGGCCGGCATCGACGTGTTCGTGCACTCGCCGTACCCGGTCAACATCGCCTCGACGAACAACCGTATCCGCATCCCCTCCCGCAAGACCGTCACCCAGTACGCGGAGTCCGCCGCCAAGTCCGGCGCGAAGGGTCTCATCGTGCACGGTGGCCACGTCACGCAGGGCGAGGACCCCGCGGAAGGGCTCGTGAACTGGCGCAAGTTCTTCGCCCGCCAGGCCGAGGCAGGTGGCTTCCCGCTGCCGGTCCTGATCGAGAACACCGCGGGCGGCGAGAACGCCATGGCCCGCCGGTTCGACATGCTGGCGCGACTCTGGGACGAGGTCGGCGAGTTCGGCGCCGGGTTCTGCCTGGACACCTGCCACGCGTTCTCGGCAGGCGAGGACCTGGTCGGCATCGTCGAGCGGGTCAGGGCCATCACCGGCCGCATCGACCTCGTGCACCTGAACAACTCGCGGGACGAGTTCGGATCGTCGCGGGACCGGCACGCGAACATCGCGACTGGCATGATCGACGCCGAGCAGCTCGCCGCGGTGGTCAAGGAGGCCGGCGCGCCCGTCGTGGTGGAGACACCGGCCGACGGGCAGGCCGACGACATCGCGTTCCTGCGTGAGGCCACGGGACGGTGAGCATCGTGCCGGCCGGCGCCGCGGCGGCACCCGAGTCGCAACCGAGGTCAGGAGCGGACGTGCCCGAGGAGGTGGGCGCGGCGGGGGACGAAGCGCCCCGCCCGCCGAGCGTCGGTGTGCGGCTCACCTCGTTCGGCCTGATCGTGCTCATCGCGCTGTGCGGGATCACGCTCGTCCTCGGGTTCGTCAACAAGGACCGCTGCACGGGTCCCCGCTTCGACCAGTGGGGCCGCAGCCAGCCGGACTTCGACGAGCGCCGGTACCGGGACGTCTGCTACTCCGACATCCAGACCCTGTGGATCGGCCGGGACATCGACCGGCACGTGTTCCCGTACGTGCACGGCAAGCTGACCAACAAGGGCCAGCCGGTCGGCGGCGTGGTCGAGTACCCGGTGCTGACCGGCGTGTTCATCTGGGCGTCGGCGCTGTTCGCGCACACGGACGCGGACTTCCTGCTGTACTCGGCACTGCTGCTGGCGCCGTTCGGGCTGGCGACGGCGTGGCTGCTCGGCCGCATGTCCGGCTGGCGGGCCCTGTTGTGGGCGATCGGGCCGCCGCTGGTGCTGTACGCGTTCCACAACTGGGAACTGCCCGTGGTCCTGTGCGCGACCGCCGCGATCTACGTGGTGCACCACGGCTGGGGGTCGCGCGGCGCGAGCAGACCGCTGGCGACCAGGGCGACGGTCGCCGGGGTCCTGCTGGGGCTGGGCTTCGCGTTCAAGGTGTACCCGGCGATCTTCGCGCTGCCACTGATGCTGTACGTGCTGACCGGTGGCCGCGACCGCGCCGAGTTCGTCGAGGGGCGCAAGGGCCTCGACTGGCGCGGCGCGCTGCGGGTCGCGGGCGTCACGCTGGGGACCGCGATCGCGGTGAACGTGCCGTTCATGATCGCCGGGTTCGAGGGCTGGCGCGCGTCGTTCACGTTCCAGCTGCTGCGCAAGGCCGACATCACGACGAACTCGATCTGGTTCTGGGGGCTGCGGCCGGACTCGAACCCCGAGAACGTGCCGGTGCAGGAGCTCATCGGCGTGCTGTCGCCACTGCTGATGCTCATCTCGTTCGTGGTGGCGTGCACGGTCGGCTGGGTGCGGTACCAGAAGGAGGGCACGTACCCATGGGTGCCGGTGTCGGCGGCCATGCTGTGCGGGTTCCTGCTGCTGCACAAGGTGCACTCGCCGCAGTACACGCTCTGGCTGATCCCGATGTTCGTGCTGCTGCGGATCCGCTGGGGCTGGATCGTGGCGTACTTCGCCGCGGACCTGGCCATGGGGATCGGGATCTTCCGCTGGTACTACGAGATCTTCTACGGCAAGCACGGCGACATCTACAACGGGCTGGCGGCCCAGGCGGTCATGGTGGGCGTCTGGGGGAGGGCGGCACTGCTCGTCGGCCTGTTCTTCGCCTTCCTCACGTCGAAGGAAACGTTCCGCGAACGCTTGACAGCGTGACGGCCGACACGTTCGATGCGCGCATGGAAACAACGGATGGCACTGACGCGCGGATCCTGGCCAGTGCCTTCGTGCTGTCCGCGGTGGCGATCCCACTGGTGGGCCTGGTGGTCGTCCGCGACGCGCCGCACGACATGACGGCGAGCACCATGATCCCGCTGCTGCTGGCGGCGGCGGGCTTCCTGGTGATGATGCTGGTGGTGGACCCGGTGCTGACCCCGAGCGCGTTCCCCTCCCCCGGCGAGGTCCACGTCTGGCTGTCGAGGACGTTCACGTACCGCCTCCCGGCGATCGAGCTGCCCGTGCTGGCAGGCCTGGTGATCGCGGTGGCCGACCAGGAACGCGGCGTGCTGCTGATCGGCGCGTTCGGCTCCCTGATCCTGTCCGCGGTCTGGTGGCCGGGCGAACAGTTCTTCAACGCCATGCGCCGCCGCCTGCAACCCATGCGTGCCGACCATCTGATGGACGACCTGCTGACCAAGTCGAACGGCCGCCTGTTCCTCAGGTCGCGCTAGTCGACATTGACCTGTCCACAACCACTCGCGGTTGTCCACAGGTTGTCCACACCTAGGGTCAGGCTACGGGGACGGGCTCGCGGCGTTTCAACACGACCTTGTCCTCGGCGCCGTCCAGGACGCCGCCCGTCGGGTCGTCGTCGCCGGCCATGCGGACCAGGTCGCGGGCCGGATGGTAGATCTCGTAGACGACCAGGACACACAGGCCGAGCACCGCCAGGTCCCGCAGCACGACGAACGACAGGAACCAGTCGATCGGCAGGCCCTTCTTGTCGTCGCCGAGGTAGAACATCATGCGTGGCGCCCACACCAGCGCGTCCAGCGTCATCCACCCCAGCAGCAACCGCCACCGTGGTACGGCCAGGATCGCCAGGGGCACCAGCCACAGTGAGTACTGCGGGCTCCACACCTTGTTCGTCACCAGGAACGCGGCCACGACGAGGAAGCCCAGCTGCGCGACCCGCGGCCGCATCGGGGCGTGCATCGCCATGAACGCGATCCCCGCACAGCACGCCAGGAACAGCAGTGCGGTCACCGCGTTCAGCCAGGTCGGCATCTGGTCGAACGCCAGTGGACCGTCGAACCCCTGCCAGCCGGTGTACTGGCTGATCACGTTGTACAGCGAGTCCGGGTCGGCCCCGCGCAGGCTGTTGCGGTAGAAGAACTCCCACCAGCCGCGCGGGTACAGCAGGGCGATCGGCAGGTTCACCGCGGCCCACGTCAGCGCCGCGGCGCCCGCCGCTCGGTAGAACACCCGCATCCGGTCCGCCCGCAGGCACAGCACCAGCAGCGCCCCGAGCAGGAACAGGGGATACAGCTTCGCCGCGCCGCCCAGCCCCAGCAGCACGCCGGCGAGGACCGGGCGTTTTCGTGCCCACGCCAGCATGGCGGTCGCCGCGCAGGCGGTCGCGAGGGTGTCGAAGTTGGTGAAGGCATGCACCAGAACCAGTGGGGACGCCGCGATGAGCGCCGCGTCCCACGGGCGTCGCCGCGCCGTTCTCGTCACGGCCCAGATCGTCACCAGCCACGCCAGGGCCAGCCAGAACGCCGAGATGTCGAAGAACACCGTCACAGCCAGGCCGGTCGGTAGCCAGCCGGCGTTCGCGATGTTCAGCCAGCCGTCGGTCAGCTTCGCGTTCACCCACTGGAACAGGCCGGTCAGTACCGGGTACTCCATCCAGCGCTGGTGCTGCGTCGGCTTGCCCTCGTCGTCGTACCAGCTCGTCTGGTACGGGAAGCCACCCTTGTCCAGCTGCTCGGCCGAGTACAGCGGGATGATGTCGGAGTAGCACATGGCGGTGAACGGCCGGTTCGACCGCCAGTCCAGCTCCAGCTGCTTCGAGTCCTCGTTGTAGTACTGCTGTACGCAAGCGGCCTTGCCGAACCAGCCGACGGCCAGTCCGATGAGCGCGATCAGCAGCGCCACCCGCAGCGGCGTCCAGAACCAGTGCCGCCCGATCACCGCGTGCACGCCGAGCGGGCCACCGATCGGCGTGCTGCCCGCGCGGGCGATCGGCTCGGTCCACGTCGGGACGACGCGGTCCGACGGGCCGAGCGTCGCGGTGTCGCTGACGTTGCCGGGGCGGGTGTTCGCCGGCGCGACGGCACCGTCCCCGGTGGGGTCCGCGGTGTCGTCTGCGATGTCGTCGACCTCGTCAGCGGGCTCGGTCACGCGGCCGATGCTACTGGGGCCTCGATCTTCCTGCGGGCGCATACCTCTCCACAAAAGGACAGAGGCCCCACACGGGGGCCTCTGTCACGAATCACCGGCGGGCCGGTCAACCGCCGTCGTTGGTGTTGTTGTTGCCGCCGGGACCACAGAGCGGCGGACAGTTGTTGCCCGGGCCGTTCGGCTCGCTCGTCCCCGTGGGATCGCCGCCCGGCGACGACGGGTCCGTGGACGGGTTGTTCTGGTGGTCCGTCGGCGGGTCGTTCGTCTGGGTGTTGGTGTTCGGCGGCGGGTTGTCGCCGGAGTGCTTGTTGTCGCCGTCCTTCTTCTCGTCGCCGCCGACCTTGTCGCTGGCCGGCTTGCCGATCGGCTTGTACGGACCGAAGGACTGGTTACGTGCGCCCTGCAGGTAGGAGTTCATGAACTTCTGCCAGATGGGACCCGGCAGCGTCGCACCGTAGACGATCCTGCCTGTGTTGGTCTTGAGCGGCACCTGCTTGCCGTTCTCCTCGGCCGCCATCGACACCGCGACCGAGATCTGCGGGGTGTAGCCCACCATCCAGGCCTTGGCGTTGTCCGCGGTCTCACCCAGCTGGTGGGTACCGGTCTTGCCGGCGCAGTCCCGGTTGTTCGCGCACTCGACCTTCGAGTACTTCGGGATGGGCCGCAGCGACTCGGTGACGTTGCGGGCGATCATCTGGTTGTGGTTCAGGTCTTCCTTGTCGAACGCGGGCTGGCCCTGCGCGACCGACGCGGGCTGCTCCCAGAAGATCCCACCGTCTGGCGTCAGGATCTTGCTCACCAGGTGCGGCTTGCGGTGGATGCCGTTCGCGGCGAACGTGGCGTACGCCGAGGCCATCTCGATGGTCGACACGCGGGTCGTGCCACCACCGATGGCGATGTTGCCGTCCGGCGCTCCGCCGTTCGTGCCCTGGAGGTCCGTCTCGATGCCGGCCTGGTGCGCGGCGTTGGCGACGGCCTGGGTGCCGACCGAGTTCAGCGCGATGTCGTAGAACACGGTGTTGATGGACTTCTTCATCGCCAGCGAGACCGGACACTGCTTGCACGAGTTGTCGTTGCCCGCGTTGCGGATCTTCGGGCTGTCGGGACCGCCGAACTGGCGGGGGGAGCTGCCGTCGTACACCTCGCCGAGGCCCTTGCCCGTCTCCAGCAGCGCCACCAGGTCGAACGGCTTGAACGACGAGCCCGGCTCCTGCTGGGTGGCCGCCCAGTCGAGCCCGTTGCCGTTCTTGCCGCCGTAGTAGGCCACGACCTCGCCGGTGTCCGGCTTGACCGCCACCAGGGCCGGCAGCAGGTTGGGCGGCTGAGGCCCCATCACGGAGTTCACGGCTTCCACGGCCAGGTCCTGCGCGCGCTTGTCGATCGTGGTGACGACCGTGTAGCCGCGCTGCCGCAGCTGGGCGAGGGTCAGCTTCGTCTCGTCCTCGACCTCTTCGAGCACGGCCTTCTGGATGTGCGCGTTCGGGCCGCTGTCGACGCCGACCGGTCGGGACTCCTCGATCGGGATCAACGCCGGGTACGCCGCGGCCTGACGGTCGGTGGGCGACAGCCCGCCCTTCTCGGCCATCTGGCCGATCACGTAGTTCCAGCGCCGGTGCATGTAGGCCTCGTCCCGGAACTTGCCGGGGCTCTGGATCATGCCCGCGAGCAGCGCGGCCTCGGACGGCGTGACGTCCTTGAGCTGCTTGTCCCTGCCGAAGTAGGCCTTCGCGGCCGCGACGACGCCGTTCGCGCTGCGCCCGAAGTAGATCGTGTTGAGGTACGCCTCGAGGATGTCCTCCTTCGAGTACGTGTTGTTCATCTTGTAGGCCTTGACGACCTCGAGCGCCTTCCGGCTGTAGCCGCCGAGACCGCTGGCCTCGTCGTCGCCGGTGGCCTGCTTGATGTACTGCTGGGTGATCGTGGACCCGCCACCCCTGCCGCCGGTGACCTGGTTCCAGCCCGCGTTCAGCACGCCCTTGATGTCGAAGCCCGGGTTCGTCATGAACTCGGAGTCCTCCGCCGCGAACACGGCGTGCTTGACCACGTCGGGGATCTCGTCGTATTTCGCGAAGGTCCTGGCGAGGCCGTCCGACGGCACGATCTTCGAGAAGTCCGTGGCGCCGTCGTTGTACTTGAGCGTCACGACCTGCTGCTGCTGGGCGGCCACCGACTCCGGTGTCGGCACCTCGACGGTCTGGTAGGCGATGAAGAACCCGATGAGCGGCCCGATGATCATCAGCGCGGTGAGCACGTAGCCCCCGCGCCGCACCCGCCGCCAGATCTTCTTGCGCCGGTGCTTGCGGTCGCTGGCGGAGAGCGGCTGGTCCTCGTCCTCGTAGTCGAGGTCGGGATCGTCGTACAGCTCCTCGTCGTAGTCCGGCTCGCGGTGCGTGAGCAGGCCGGGCTCCGGGCCCGTGCTGCGGTGCGTCGGCGGCATGACCTCGGTCGGCCCGTTGGGGTCGACCCCCGGCCGGCCGGGGGGCATGCCCGGACGCGGCGGTCCCGCGGGACGCGGCCGGACCACCCGGGTGGCCTGACCGGGCGGCGGGCCCTGCTTGCCGGGCCGGCCGGGCGGCGGCGTGTGCGGTCCGGCGGCACGGCGGGCGTTCGGGGCCTCCTCGCCACTCGGCCACACGGGCGCGCCACCGTTGGGGGAGGCGTTCGCGGCGCGGCGCGGCGGTGACGGGCGGGGCGGCGAGGGCGGCTCGACGCGTCGTGCCGCGGCGGGGGGCTCGGCCTCCGGCCAGGCGTGGTCGCCGCCCTTGCGGGCGTGCGAGCCGGCGGATGCCTGGCCTTCGGAGTCGTTGCGCGCATGGCTGCCGGAGCCGCCGTGCCCGCTCGGGCGCTCGCGGCGGCCGTGTCCGCTCGCGGGCCGGGCAGGCGACTTGGCGTCATCGTCGTCGTCCCAGAGCGGGCTCCAGAAGCCGGTGCGGTCCTCCTGCTGCTGCGGCTTCTGTGGTGGCTTCGCCGCGCGCGGGGCCGGGTCCTCACCTGTCGGCCACGCAGGCTCATTCGCGCGATGCCGGTGGTTGCGATGGTCACTCACGATGAACAGGCCTCCCAGAGCAACGGGCGCCCATGCGCCCGCCGTGTGGTGGTCATCAGTCTCGGAGCAGGCAAAACGGTGGGTTTCACTCCGCCGCTGTCCTCCTCCGTGGCTTACGGGTGTCAAGTCCGCCCGTCCCCAGGACGTATGACTGCACCAGGTGGTTCCATCCACAGGTGCGACAAACTTCGACGACGTAGACGGTGAACTCGGCGAAGAGGGCGGCCATCCGCGCCAGCTCCTCCGGCGCCCGCGCCGAGCCGGACGCGTGCTTGAGCTCGTCACCGTATACCCAGGCGACCCTCGTCAGCGGCTCCTTGCGGCAGACGGGGCAGGTCACTTCGCTCGGCGTGCCGTGGAACTTGGCGGCCCGCAGCAGGTACGGGTTGGCGTCACACACGTCCATGGTGCCGACGCGGCCAGAGTGCACCTCCGCGAGCAGCGCCTTGCGCTGCAACGCGTAGTCGACCACCTGCCGCTGTGTACGCACGGGGGACAGCCTACGCGGCGCCGTTATCACGTTCACGTGCTGTTTGGTGTACGGCACGCTGACCTGTCGCCACTCTGCGTTGAAGAAGTGATGTGCGCGCACTTTGTCAACGGCACTGACCTGCGACTGATCATCACGCCCCGCCGCCGCCTCGCCGACCCGGCCCGGCGTGATCACGACCACGCCTGCTTTCCGGACACCCCGCAGATGTATCGGCGCGATATAGTGAGCCCGTAGGTCGGTGCGATCGATTGGGGAGGTCGAATGCTCGAGTTCGCCATCCTCGGGCTGTTGCACGAGGCCCCCATGCACGGCTACGAGCTGCGCAAACGACTTTTCGACATGCTCGGCACGCTGCGTGCGTTCTCGTACGGCTCGCTGTACCCGACACTGCGCCGGCTGCTCAAGACCGGGTTGATCGTCGAGGAGGACCCGCAGGAGGCCGCCACGCGCGGCACGTGGGGCAAGCGCGCCAAGCGCGTCTACAAGCTCTCCGCGGAGGGCAAGGAACGCTTCGCCGAGATGCTCGCCGACGTCGGCCCCCAGGCCTACGACGACGAGGGGTTCGGCGTTCACATGGCGTTCTTCTCCCGGACGCCGGCCGAGATCAGGATGCGCATCCTCGAAGGTCGCCGGCGTCGGGTGGAGGAACGGCGAGAGGGACTGCGTGCCTCGATGGCGCGGGCGGGTGAGCAGATCGACCGCTACACCCGGGAGCTGCATCGGCTCGGTCTGGAGGCCAGTGAGCGGGAGGTTCGCTGGCTCAACGAGCTGATCGCGGAGGAACAGAGGGAGCAGAAGGAACGGCAGGACGGCGTCGAGTAGACGCCGGCAGGTCAGTGCGGATCTGCACTCGACATCGCCGCGGCACGGGAGAGGCCGCGGCACTAGAAGGGAGTACCGGCATGGGCGAGAAGCGCAGTGTCCGGGTCGCGATCGTCGGGGTTGGCAACTGTGCGGCTTCGCTCGTGCAGGGTGTGCACTACTACCACGACGCGGACCCGGCGACCCGTGTCCCCGGCCTGATGCATGTTCAGTTCGGCGACTACCACGTGCGCGACGTCGAGTTCGTCGCCGCGTTCGACGTCGACGCCAAGAAGGTCGGCCGCGACCTGTCCGAGGCGATCGTCGCGAGCGAGAACAACACGATCAAGATCTGCGACGTGCCGCCGCTGGGCGTCACGGTGCAGCGCGGCCACACGTTCGACGGTCTCGGCGAGTTCTACCGCGACATCATCACCGAGTCCGACGAGAAGCCGGTGGACGTCGTCGCCGCGCTGCGTGAGGTCCAGGCCGACGTGCTCGTGTCGTACCTGCCCGTCGGTTCGGAAGAGGCGGACCGGTTCTACGCCCAGTGCGCGATCGACGCGGGCGTCGCGTTCGTCAACGCGCTGCCGGTGTTCATCGCGTCCGACCCGGAGTGGGCGGCCAAGTTCACCGACGCCGGCGTGCCGATCATCGGCGACGACATCAAGTCCCAGGTCGGCGCCACCATCACCCACCGGGTGCTGGCCAAGCTGTTCGAGGACCGCGGGGTCGAGCTGCTGCGGACCTACCAGCTCAACTTCGGCGGCAACATGGACTTCATGAACATGCTGGAGCGCAAGCGCCTCCAGTCGAAGAAGATCTCCAAGACCCAGTCGGTCACCTCCCAGATCCCGCACGAGATGGCCAAGGCGGACGTCCACATCGGCCCGTCGGACCACGTGCCCTGGCTCGACGACCGCAAGTGGGCCTACGTGCGGCTCGAGGGCAAGGCGTTCGGTGACGTGCCGCTGAGCCTTGAGTACAAGCTCGAGGTCTGGGACTCGCCCAACTCGGCCGGCGTGATCATCGACGCCGTCCGGGCCGCGAAGATCGCCCTGGACCGCTGCATCGGCGGCCCGGTCACCTCGGCGTCGTCGTACTTCATGAAGTCCCCGCCCGAGCAGTACTCGGACACCGAGGCCTACGACGCGGTGGAGAGGTTCATCGCGGGCGAGCTGGAGCGCTGACCTAACCGGTCCGCTGGTCCGCGCGGTGGTCGTACGCCGCGCGGGCCTCGCCGATCTCGTCGGCGTGCTCGATGGCCCAGCTCATCAGGCCGCACACGTGGCCGAGCAGCGTCTGGCCGAGCTTGGTGAGCCGGTAGTCGACCCGAGGCGGCACGACGGGGTGCACGGTCCGCTCGACCATGCCGTCGCGCTCGAGTGCCCGCACGGTCGAGGTCAGCATGCGCTGGCTGATGCCGGGGATCCCCCGCTGCAGCTCGGTGAACCGCATGACGGGTTTGCCGCCGAGCTGATGGATGACCGCGATCGACCACTTGTCACCGATGCGGTCCAGGATCTGTCGCGTGTAGCACAGTCGCGCGTGTTCCGCGTCCTCCACCTGCACGGTTACCTCCACCTCAGTGACGCAGAAAAAGGTGCGATCTTTCGCATCCCACCATAGTTCCTCACGATGGGGTCAGTTACCAATAGGAACTGACTGCTGAAGGGGAACCATGACCATCGAAGCGCTCCCGGTCGACGACACGTTCGCCGCCGTGGCCGACGACGAGGCGCTCAGCCGCGCGGCGAAGGGCCTGCGCGAGCGCGGGCTCTCCGCCCATGTCGTCGACACTGTCGCCGACGCCCGCGTGCTCGTCCGCGACCTGCTCCCGCGCGACAAGGCGATCTTCACCAGCGCCAGCGAGACGCTGCGGCACTCGGGCCTGCTCGCTGACATCGACGACGGCGAGGAGTTCATCTCCGTGCGCGGCCGGCTCGCGGACGTCGACCCGAAGGACATCCGCAGGCAGATCACCATGGGGGCCGCCCCGGAGGTCGTCATCGGCAGCGTCCACGCCATCACCGAGGACGGGATCATGGTCGTCGCCTCGGCCACCGGCAGCCAGTTCGGGCCGTACGCGGCCGGCGCCGAGAAGGCGTTCTGGGTCGTCGGCGGGCAGAAGATCGTGCCGGACCTCGACACCGCCTTCCGCCGCGTCCGCACCTACACCTACCCGAGGGAGCACGACCGGCTCCGCCACCTGGGCTTCGAGTCGTTCATCGGCAGGCTGCTCGTGCTGGAGCGCGAGTACGACCCCACCCGCGGCACGGTCGTCCTGGTCCGGGAGGAGATCGGCTTCTAGTCCGCCGTACCAGCGGTTGTTAAGACTCCCTTTACCCGCACTATGCCTTCCGATGGGATAGGCCATCTACGGTCAGCGCGTTCCCAGCCCTGACAGTGGAGGCCACGCGTGTCCTCAGCCGACGAACCCCGGCTCCTGCCGTTGCTCACCACCAACCCGCACGGCGGCCGGTCCTCGATCACCTGCCTCTACCGCTGTGGCAACGCATGCGCGCACGAGGCGCCGAACACCTCGGACAACCGGTACTTCGGTGACGTCGTGGCGGAGGTCGTCAGCCGCCGCGGGGTGCTCAGGGCCGGCGCCGTGATCGCGGTGGCCGGTGTGGGTATGGCCGCCACCGGCGCCGGCACCGCCGCCGCGGCGCCGGCGCCGGGCAGGCATGGTGGCGCCACCGGCCTCGACTTCGAGCCGGTCGCGCCCAACGACCTCGACGCGGTCGTCACCCCGCCCGGCTACGACCAGGGCGTGGTGATCCGATGGGGCGACCCGGTCGTGCCGGGCGCGCCGCGGTTCGACTTCGCGAACCAGACCGCCGCGGCGCAGGCCGGGCAGTTCGGGTTCAACAACGACTTCTGCGGGCTGGTCGAGATCCCCGGCTGCCGCGACCGGTGGCTCATGGTGTCCAACCACGAGTACACGACCGAGTCGGCCATGTTCCACGGCTACGACGCCGACAACCCGACCCGTGCGCAGGCCGAGATCGCGTGGGCCGCGCACGGCCTCTCCGTCGTCGCGGTGGAGAAGAGCCGCCACGGCGGCGTGGCGGTGGCGCCGGACCGGCACTACAACCGGCGCATCACGCTGACCACGCCGTTCGTCGTGCGGGGCCCGGCCGCGGGGTCGAAGTACCTGAGGGCCTCGGCCGACCCGACCGGCCGCAGGATCCTCGGCACGCAGAACAACTGTTCCGGCGGCGTCACGCCGTGGGGCACGATCCTGTCCGGCGAGGAGAACTTCAACCAGTACCTGGCGAACGCGGACCTGGTGACCGACCCGGTCGCCAGGGCCCGCAACGCCCGCTACGGCATCGCCGGCCTCGCCTCGCAGCGCAAGTGGGAGAGGTTCGACGAGCGCTTCGACCTCGCGCGGGAACCCAACGAGGCCAACCGCTTCGGCTGGATCGTCGAGATCGACCCGCTCGACCCGCACTCGTCGCCGGTGAAGCACACCGCGCTCGGCCGGTTCAAGCACGAGGGCGCGAACGTCATCCTCTCCCGCCAGGGCCACGCGGTCGCGTACATGGGTGACGACGAGCGCTTCGACTACCTGTACAAGTTCGTCTCCGACGGCAGGTTCAAGCCGGGCGGCAGCCGCTTCGCCCGCGAGCACAACAAGAAGCTGCTCGACACCGGCACGCTGTACGTCGCGCGGTTCACCGGCGACAGCCCCGCGACGGAGATCGACGGCACGGGCACGCTCCCCGCCGACGGCGAGTTCGACGGCTCCGGCGAGTGGATCCCGTTGGCGCACAACGACACCTCGTTCGTGCCGGGCTTCACCGCCGAGGAGGTGTACGTCTTCACCCGGCTCGCCGCGGACACCGTCGGCGCGACGAAGATGGACCGTCCCGAGGACGTCGAGCCGAGCCCGCGCAACGGCCGTGTCTACGCCGCGCTCACCAACAACACCGACCGCGGCAAGCCGGGCAAGGAAGGCGCGACGGAGATCGCCCCACGCCTGAACAACAAGCACGGCCACGTCCTGGAGCTCGCCGAGCACCGCGGCGACCACACGGGCACCCGGTTCGCCTGGCAGCTCCTGCTCGTGTGCGGCGACCCCGCGTCACCGGACACGTACTTCGCCGGCTACGACAAGTCGCGGGTCAGCCCGATCTCCTGTCCGGACAACGTCGCGTTCGACAGTGCGGGCAACCTGTGGATCTCCACGGACGGCAACGCGCTGTCCCACAACGACGGCCTGTTCGCGGTGCCGGTCGAGGGCCGCGAACGCGGGCACGTCAAGCAGTTCCTCACCGTGCCGCACGGGGCGGAGACCTGCGGCCCGGTCGTGACGGACGACTTCGTGCTGGTGTCGGTGCAGCATCCCGGTGAGCTGGCGGGTTCCAGCGCCGACAACCCGCTGTCGCACTGGCCGGACGGCGGCACCTCGCAGCCCCGCCCGTCGGTGGTCGCGGTGTGGCGGAAGAGGCGCTGAGCGGAGCTCGCCGGCGCGGGTTGTCTAGGTTGGGGGCATGACGGACCGGCCGCTTGCCCTGATCACCGGCGCGTCCCGAGGCATCGGCAAGGCGGTCGCCGAGGCCCTCCGTGACACGCACGACCTGCTGCTCGGCGGCCGTGACGAGAAGGCGCTCTCGTCGCTGGCCGCCGGGCTGCCGTCGGCGCGTCCCTGGGTGGCGGAGCTGACCGACCAGGCCGCCGTCACCGCCGCGACGGCCGGCATCGACCGGCTGGACGTGCTGGTGCACTCGGCCGGCGTCTCCCGCCTCGGCGCGCTGGCCGACCTGACCACCGACGTCTGGCGCGACTCGTACGAGCTGAACGTGGTGGCGGTGGCGGAGCTGACCCGGCTCCTGCTGCCGGCGCTGCGGTCGGCCGCCGGCCACGTGGTCCTGGTCAACTCCGGTCAGGGCCTGCACGTGAACCCGAACTGGGGTGCGTACGCGGCGAGCAAGTTCGCGCTGCGTGCGTACGGCGACGCGCTACGCGGCGAGGAGGAGCGGAACGGACTTCGCGTCACCACGGTGTTCCCCGGGCGCACCGCGACGGACATGCAGAAGGACGTGCGTGCTTTCGAGGGCGGCGCCTACGAGCCGGACCGCTACATGCGCCCGGAGTCGGTCGCGGGCGTGGTGAAGGCCGCGATAGCGACCCCCCGCGACGCCCATGTCCACGAGATCGTGATCCGCCCGATGGCCCGGTAGCGTCAGGACTTCAGCCGGGCCGTCACCGTGCCGGCGACCGCCTGGACCTTCGCGCGGTCGACCTTCGTCGGCTCGCGGGCGGCGACCACCTGCTCGCCGCCCACCCAGACGTCCCGCACGTCGCGGGCCCCCGCGGCCCACACCAGGTTCGCCAGCAGGTGTTCGGCCGGCACCGACAGGCCGCCGGCGAACGCCTCGGACGACACGTCCACGTGCACGACATCCGCCCAGCGGCCCGGTTCCAGCACGCCGATGTCGTCACGGCCCAGCGCCGCCGCGCCGCCGCGGGTCGCCAGCAGCAGCACGTCCGCCGCCGTCAGCGCCGACGAGTCCATTGTGGACAGGCGGGCGAGCAGGCCGGCCAGGCGCATCTCCTCCCACAGGTCCAGGTCGTCGTTGCTCGCGGGCCCGTCGGTGCCCAGGCCGACCCGGACCCCCGCCGCCTGTAGCGCGGGCAACCGCGCGATGCCGGAGGCCAGCTTCGCGTTCGAGCCGGGGCAGTGGGCGACCGCCACGTCGTGGTCGGCGAACAACGCGATGTCCTCATCGGACAGATGGACCGAGTGCGCGGCCAGCACGCGCCCGTCCAACAGGCCGATCTTCGCCAGCAGCCGGGGCACCGACCCGTGCTCGATGCGCTGCACCGAGTCCTCGCCGAGCGACTCCGCGACATGCAGCAGCAGCAAGGCGTCCCGGGACCGGGCCGCCTCGGCGACGGTCGTCAGCTGCTCCGGGCTCAGCGTGTACGCCGAGTGCGGCCCGTAGGCGATCTCGATCCGGTCGTGCGGCCGCACCCCGTCGACGTCGATGCGGGCGCTCACCTCGTCCAGCTGCCTGCGCCAGTCGTGGCCCGGCGTGTCGACCACGGCCGGCCCGAGGACCATCCGCCCACCCGTGGCGAGCACGGCGCGAATCATGTGCTCCGGCTGGAAGTACTGCTCCACGCTCGTCGTGATCCCGTTGCGCAGCATCTCGACCGAGCCGAGCAGCATCCCCGCCTCGATGTCCGCCGGGGTCAGCAGCGACTCGGCCGGCCAGATGATCTCCGCGAGCCACCGCATCAGCGGCAGGTCGCCGCCCATCCCACGCAGCACGGTCATCGGGCTGTGCGCGTGTGTGTTGACCATCCCGGGCATCAGGATCCCGGGCAGCGACCGCAACGGCCCGGGATGCGCGGGCGCCGACGCGAACGGACCGACGTACCCCAGCCGGCCGGCGTCGTCGACGTCGACGACCGCGTCACGCAGCACGGCGCAGGTCTGGTCGCAGGGCAGAACGATCGGGGCATGCAGTCGCTCCATGCCGGCACCCTACAGAGGCGTGTCCTCCCAGTTCGTGAACGAGGGCCGCCCCTCACCGGTGCACGCGGGCAGGAAGCCGTCGACCGAGTGCTTGATCGTCACCTCGGCCGCGTCGAACGAGTGCAGCACCGCCCGGTTCAGCTCGACCACCACCCGGTCGCGCCACAGCGTGCGGTCGGACGTCGTGTCCAGCCCGAGCCGGTCTGCGACCAGCCTGGCCAGCCCGTACGCGTCGTCGTCGGCGAACACGTCCTCGCCGATCGCCTGGCAGATGTAGACGCCGTTGTAGGGCGCCGCGGGGTAGGTGATCCCGCCGATGCGCAGCCTGCGGTTGCTGATCACCGGCACCGCGTGCCAGCGCAGGCCCAGCGACGCGAACCACGGCAGCTCGGGATGCGCCAATGGCACCTCGCGCACGACCTCACGCGGCAGCGGGAAGACGCAGACACCCTCGGTCGGGGTCTGCACGACCAGCGGCAGTTGGTCGAACGCCGTCCGTCCGGCCCGCGCGCGCCAGCCCAGCCGGTACAGCGCACCGGTGAACTCCACGTACCGCCGGTCGCCGAGCACGCTGGCCGGCTCGGCGTACCCCGCGTACCGCACGAGCTGGTCGTTGTGGATCCGCGGGCCCGGCCGCTCCGGCGTGTCCGGCGCGAGCACGGTCACCATCGGCCGCACCGCGCCCGCGTTGGTCGACATCCACAGGTGCCGCACGCACTGCGCCGCGACGGCGGCCGCGTCGCGGACCCGCCTCAGGTCGCGCACGAGCAGCCCACGCCACGGCACGTCCGCCGGGCACCAGCCGCTGTCCCGCAGCGCGAGGCGGGCGCCGTAGGCCAGCTCGGCCGGCAGGTGCCGGTACGTGCCGGTGGCCGTGATCTCGTCGCGCACCGTCGCGAGCCGCGCCTTCACCTGCCCCGCCCTTGGTCTGGCGTGGTGGAAGGCGCGGATGAAGTCCTCGGCCTCGCCGTAGGTCGACTGCGTGGGCAAGCCTGTTCGCGGCGCCGAGCCGAGCGCGGCGTCGCGCTGAGCGGTCACGCCTGTGAATATCGGGCCCGGTCGGGCAGTACTGGATTACCTGGTGGGGTGGTGTGTCAAGGTCGAGCACTACTTTCTGTCAGCTTCAGTCCGGTTGTTTAGCCTTTGGCGGCACGCCGAGCACCGAATTCGGTCAGACGCGTTCGAAAATGAGGTCGCGGCTGACGCGCCCAACTTCCTCGGCCCGGCTCTCGAACTTGGTCAGCGGTCGCCACGGTGGCCGCGGCGCCCAGCCGTCCGGCTCGCCGGCGAAGCGGTTGCGCAGCAGTGGCTCGGCCGAGCACACCGCCAGCATGTGCTCGGCGTAGTGCTCCCAGTCCGTCGCGAGGTGCAGCGTCCCGCCGGGTACCAGCCGCGACGCCACCACCGACACCAGTGCCGGCTGCACCAGCCGGCGCTTGTGGTGCTTCTTCTTCGGCCACGGGTCCGGGTAGAAGATCCGGACGGCGGACAGCGACGACGGCGGCAGGTGGTCCTCCAGCAGCACGACCGCGTCGCCACGCATGACCCGCAGGTTCTTCAGCCCGCCCGTCTCCGCCCGCATCATGAGCTGCGCGAGCCCCGGCGGGTAGACGTCCACGGCCAGGTAGTTCACCTCGGGCTCGGCCTCCGCCAGCGCGGCCGTGGTCTCACCCATGCCCGGCCCGATCTCCAGCGTGACCGGCGCCGGCCGGCCGAACCAGTCGGCGAGGTCGAGCGGTCCGGCGGGCAGGTCACGGATGTTCCGCCCGAGCGATGGCCAGAGCCGCTCCCACGCACGCGTCTGCCCGACGGTCATCCGACCGCCACGGTTCACATAGCTGACCACAGTGCGTCGAGGTGCGTCCACGACGCAAGAGACTAGGGGGCGAGCGATTCCACCCGCGCGAGGTTCGCCCGCAGGTCCGGGAGGCCGGCCACCGCGACCGGCTCCGGTGACGCGTCACCGGCGTGCACGCGGATCACGTCGATCCAGCCGGCGTGGCGGTCGGTCAGCTTGAGCGTGGTCGGCACGCCCGGCTCGCTCAGCTTGCGTTCGGACGGCACGTACTCCCAGAAACCGGAGTCGCCGTCCATGGTCCATGGGACGTACACCCAGCCCGGCCGCGACGACAGCAGCTTCGACACCCGGTCCTCGACCGTGTAGCCCTCCAGGCGGGAGGCCAGCTTGCCGTCGGCGAGCGCACGCAGCCACCACGGCGCCGGCGCGGCGGGGTCCGCCTCGACGATGGCCCGGTAGAGGGCGAGCACCTGCTGTTCGGGTGCGCGGTGCAACCAGGAACGCCTGGTCTCCGCCGGCGAGGTCGCGTTCTCCCCGCCCCATTGCTCGATCGCCTGCGACCATTCAAGGCCCAGCAGCGGTTCGACCCGCAGTGCCTCGGACGGTTGGTGTGACGAGCGCCGTTGCTCCTCAGCCGCGGCCGCGGCATCAGTAGTTGGGCCGGTGTCAACCACCGTCACAAGTCCACCTCCAACGGACGCCCCTGTATTGAGTTAGGGCGCGGCTTGGGACTGCCTACTAACGATATGACCCCTAGTTCATACCGTCTGTCCGCTCGCTGTGGGACGAATCACGACAGCTTTACGTGGTATTAACCACGATGTGTGGTGTAGAACACCCAACCCCGACCTGTCTGCCAGATCGCTGTGTTGACCTTGATCGTTACCCGTTCGCGATCTTGGTGACGGAATGTCACCCGATTGGCAGAGCGGTACTTGTCGCGGCAAATATAAAAGGGACCCGAGCCACCCCCCGAAAGGTGACCCGGGTCCCTGCCCCCCAGTGCTGTGACGTGACAGCGGCTCCCCCGAGTCGCTACGCGTCCCGCTTGTTGGCGGTGAACAGCGCGATGACGAGCATCACGACCGCGAACCCGGCGAAGTAGGCCAGCGCGCCCCACGGACCGAGCCCGGCGGTGGCCGGGGGCGGGCCGTCCTGACCGCCCGTCATGTTCGACGGATCCGGGTCACCGGCGAGGAACATGTTGGCCATCTGGAACGGCATCCACTTCTGGATGTCCACGCCGACGCTCGGGATGAGCCCGACCAGGTTCTCCACGAGGAGGACGTAGATCAACGTCAGCGACACCGCGCCGGCGGAGTGCCGAATCAGGGTGCCGACCGCGACGGAAATCACGGCGGCCAGCCCGTAGACGAGACCGACGCCGGCGATCGCCCGCCACTCGAACGCGGTGTTGATGCTGAGGTCGGCGGACGGCTTGACCAGCATGCCGATCGCGGCGGCGCCGAATGCGACCACCTCGCCGACCAGCCCGGCGAACAGCGCGACGACCGTGGTCTTGGCCAGCAGTGTGCTCGTCCGGTTGGGGATGGCCTGGAAGGTGGCGCGGATCGTGCCGAAGCGGTACTCGGTGGTGATCGCCAGCGCGGCCATCACCATGACGATCATCAGGCCGAGGTTGACGCCGAACTGCGTCATGGCGAGGGTGACCGGCTGGTCCTTGACCGTGCCGGTGACCAGGGCCGCGAACCCGACGGTCACGACGATGGCGGCGAGGGTGCACCACAGCGGCGAGCGCGTGGTGAACAGCTTGATTCGTTCTACGGCGAGCAGAGTCATCGGTTCACTTCCCGGTGGGCGCGAGGTCGGCGGCCACCTCGTCGGTGGGGGACAGGGCCGCGTGGTACTCGACGGAGTCACCCGTCAGCTGGATGAAGGCCTCCTCCAGCGAGCCACGCTGCGGGCTCAGCTCGTGCAGCGTGATCCCGTTGGTAGCGGCCAGGTCGCCGATGTCCTCGATCTCCATCCCGGAGACGTACAGGCTCTCGCCCTCGTCACGCAGGCTCGCGCCCTTCTGGCCGAGCGCGGACCGCAGCTGCGGGAGCTGCGGGCTGCGCACCAGCACGCTCGACTCGGTCGCCTTGGCGACGAACTCCTCGGTGCTGCACTGCGCGATCAGCTTGCCGCGGCCGATGACCACCAGCTCCTGGGCGGTCAGCGCCATCTCCGACAGCAGGTGGCTGGACACGAAGACCGTGCGGCCCTCGTCCGCCAGCCGGTGCATGAACCGGCGGATCCAGAGGATGCCCTCCGGGTCCAGGCCGTTGACCGGCTCGTCGAACAGGAGGATCTCCGGGTCGCCGAGCAGTGCGGCGGCGATGCCGAGCCGCTGGCTCATGCCGAGCGAGAACCCGCCGGCGCGGCGGTTCGCCACGTCCGTGAGCCCGACCTGCTCGAGCACCTCGTCGACCCGCTTCGCCGGCAGCTTGTTGGACTTGGCGAGCCAGCGCAGGTGCGCGCGGGCGGAGCGGTTCGGGTGCACCCACTTGGCGTCCAGCAGGGCGCCGATCTTGCGGAGCGGCTGGTGCAGCTGGCGGTACTTCTGGCCGTCGATGTCGACGTGCCCGCCGGTCGGCGAGTCCAGTCCCAGGATCATCCGCATCGTGGTGGACTTCCCGGCGCCGTTCGGGCCGAGGAAGCCGGTGACCCGGCCCGGCTGGACGGTGAACGTCAGGTCGTCGACGGCTAACGTCTTTCCGTACCGCTTGCTGAGGCCGACTGCCTCAATCATGTCCGCTCCCTTGTAAGTCTGTGTGTCCCCGTCGAGGCAAATACTGGCGGTACCGAGGCACTCCGCACGTCCACCTGAGGTCCCCAGTTCAGGTCAACTTCTGGGAGTAGCGTCCATCAGCCAAAAGGTTGGCGTAATCCGTAACCACCCTGAGGGAACCCTGACTTATCGACCCTGAGAGATAGCTGAGGAACGGTTATGCCTCACCCGGCCGGACGAGGCCGGTCTCATACGCGAGGACGACGGCCTGGACGCGGTCCCGCAGGTCGAGCTTTGCCAGCACCCGGCCGACGTGGGTCTTCACCGTCGCCTCGGACAGGAAGAGCCGGTGCGCGATCTCGGTGTTCGACAGCCCCTGCGCGATGTGCAGCATGACCTCGCGCTCGCGGTCGGTCAGCACGTCGAGCATGGCCGCGTCCCGCAGCTCGCCGCCGGCCGAGCCGAGGAACCGGTCGAGCAGCCGGCGGGTGACGCTCGGCGAGACGACCGCGTCGCCGCTGGCCACCGAGCGCAGCGCGGCCACGAGCTGGACGGACGGCGTGTCCTTGAGCAGGAACCCGCTCGCGCCGTTGCGCAGCGCGGACAGCGCGTACTCGTCGAGGTCGAACGTGGTCATCACCAGGACCTTCGCGAGGCCCCGCCCGGTGATGATCTTGGTGGCCTCGACGCCGTCGAGCACGGGCATGCGCACGTCCATCAGCACGACGTCCGGCCGCAGCTCCTCGGCGAGCTGGACGGCCTCCTCGCCGTTGCCGGCCTCGCCGACGATCTCCATGTCCTCCTGCGCGCCGAGCACCATCCGGAACCCGACCCGCATAAGTTCCTGGTCGTCGACGAGCACCACCCTGATCACGTACGCCAAACTAGCGCCTCCACCTCTTGGTCTTCGTGTGAAGTCCGCCGAGCGGCACCGGAGCGGACCGGTGCCTCACGAGTTCCCGATGGGCAGCGTCGCGCGAACCTGCCAGCCGCCGACGGGTCGTGGGCCCGCCTCGAGTGTCCCGCCGAACACGAGTGCCCGCTCCCGCATGCCGATCAGCCCGTTGCCGCCGGACACGCCGACCAGCGCACCGCTGGCCCGTCGCCCGTTGTCCACGATGGACAGCTCGATCCGGTCGCCGGTCCGCTCGACCCGTACGACGGCCGAGCTGCCCGGTCCGGCGTGCTTGAGCGAGTTGGTGAGCGCCTCCTGCACGATCCGGTAGATGCCGAGGCCGACACCCGTGGACAGGTCGTCGACGTCGCCGACGATGTCGAGCTGGACCGGCAGGCCCACCGCGCGGACGCGTCCGGCCAGGTCGGAGAGGGACTGGGTGCCGGGCTGGGGCGTGCGCTCGCCGCCGTCGTTCTCCTCGCTGCGGAGCACGCCGAGCAGCCTGCGCAGCTCGGTGAGTGCCTCCCGCCCGGTGCTGGAGATGGTCTTGACGGCGCGCTCGGCGAGGTCGGGCTGGCCGCGCACGGCGTAGGCGGCGCCGTCGGCCTGCACGACCATCACGCTCACCGCATGCGCGACCACGTCGTGCAACTCCCGGGCGATCCTGGCCCGCTCCTCCGCGACCGCGATCCGCGCCTGCTGGTCCCGTTCGGTCTCCAGCAGCCGGAGCCGCCGCTCGACCTCGGCGTTGTAGGCGCGACGGGCGCCGTTGAACTCGCCGAGCGCCCAGGAGAACGCCATGGACAGGGCGAACAGGATCACGCCGATGACCCAGTCGTTGGGCCGTTGCAACGGCATCTGCACCACGGCGACGACCACGTTGACCGCGAGGTACAGCAACGCCGCCCTGCGGTTCACGTAGGCGACGAGCGTGTACAAGGCGATACACCCGGTGACCAGGCTCCCGATGCCGATCTCCAGCAACGAGTGCACGACCCCGACCGCGAGCGCCAGGTACGCGGCGGCGAGCGGGTACTTGCGCCGGAACACCACCGGCGCGACCATCCCGACGATCAGGGGCAACGTCACGAACCAGGGATGTGGCCGCGGGTTGGACGCCGGCTCGACCACCCTGGCGACGAACAGCAGCAGGTCGAACGCCGCGATGAGGGCAGCGATCAGCGTGTCCCCGAACATGGGATGCGCCTTCATCCACAGGCTGAACCGCCGCACGAGACCCAGCGTAGGCAGTTCCGGCGTGCGGCGACGTCCTGCCAGGGTCTGATCGGCAGTAGTCCTGAGGGCTGAACGGCCGTCGTGTGTGCCGCGTGGTCGGGATCGGCGGACCGCGCCCCGGCTGCCGGTCCGTCATGGCACGATCAGCGGTGCACGAACATGAGGGGGTGACATGACGACGGCGACCGCTCAGTCGCAGCCGGCCGGGCCGTTGTCTGCCGCGGTGGCGAACCTGTGCACGCGGCTGCAGCCGCAGGTCTCCGCACGCACCGCGGCGGGGTTTCGCGAGGTGCTCCGGCGGCTGTCCGCGCCGCTGCAGGTCGCGGTGGCCGGGCGCATCAAGTCGGGCAAGTCCACGCTGGTCAACGCGCTCATCGGGCGCCGGGTCGCGCCGACGGACGTGGGTGAGTGCACCCGGCTCGTCACCCGCTTCCAGTACGGCACGGTCGACCGCGTGGAGATCGTCTTCGAGGACGGCAGCAAGCAGGTGCTGCCCTTCTCCGCGGACGGCATGATCCCCAACGACCTCGAGGTCGACTTCGACAAGGTCTCCCACCTCGAGGCGTACCTGACCAACGCCGTGCTGCGCGACCTCACGGTCATCGACACCCCGGGCCTCGGCTCGCTGGACGCCGCCTCGGTCAGGCGTACCGAGCAGCTCCTCGGCGCGGCCAAGCACCGCAAGGACGACGCGGACGACGACGCCGATGAGGACGGCTCCGACGAGCTGGACGACACCTCACGCAACGCCGTCGCCGGCGCGGAGGCCGTGCTCTACGTCGTGACCCAGGGTGTCCGCGCCGACGACCAGCAGGCGCTCGCCGCGTTCACCGCCGCCACCGCGAGCCGTGAGGCGGGCCCGGTCAACGCGATCGCCGTGCTCAACAAGGCCGACACCATCGCCCCGGAGTCCGTCGCCGGCTCCGACGGGGACGTGTGGCGCGCCGCCAGCATGCTCGCCGAGAAGCAGGCGTCGACGCTCAAGCCCCGCGTCGCGGACGTCATCCCGGTCATCGGCCTGCTCGCCGAGTCCGCCGAGTCCGGCAACTTCACCTCCGCCGACGCCGACGCGCTCCGCTCGCTGTCCAAACTGGACGACGCGACCTGGGAGACCATGCTGATGTCCGCGGACATCTTCACCACCTGGGACTGCGAGGTGGCGGAGGCGACCAGGCTGCGCCTGCTGGAGAAGCTGGACCTGTACGGCATCCGCACCGCTGTCGGCGCGCTGCGCCGCGACCCCGAGCTGACCGCGGGCGCGCTGCGCAGGAGTCTCCTGACCGCCTCGGGACTGAGCGCCGTGCGCGGCAGGCTGGACGCGGTGTTCCGGGCCAGGGCCGACGGCATCAAGGCGGCGGCGGCACTCGCCTCGGTCACCGCGCTGGCCCACGCCTCCGGCGACCCCGGTGAGCGGCAACGGGTGCACGACGCCATCGAGGTGCTGCTGGCCAAGCCGGAGGCACACCAGCTGCGCCTGCTCGAGGCGCTCACACTCGTCACGTCCGGCGCGGTCGCCATGCCCGAGGACCTCGCCGAGGAGGTCCTCCGGGTCGGCAGCAGCGCCGACATCGGCGAACAGCTCGGCATGAAGGGCCGGCCCGCCAAGGAACTCTCGGCCTACGCCCTGGAACGGGCCGGGTGGTGGCGGTCGTTCGCCTCGTTCGGCGCGACGCCGGCCCAGAGCCGCGTCGCGCATGTCGTGCATCGTGCGTACTTCCTTATCTGGCAACAGCTTCGCGAACAGGCGGGGTGAGGCACATGGCATCGTGGTTCAAGCGCAAGGACGCCGGGGACCCGGACGAGTCGACCATCGAGGTGAAGGCCAGGGTGATCGCCGACGCGGTCCGTGCTGCGGAGCAGCCGCCGCCGCACCA
The DNA here is from genome assembly GCF_035634895.1 of Actinophytocola sp. Lineage (GTDB taxonomy): Bacteria > Actinomycetota > Actinomycetes > Mycobacteriales > Pseudonocardiaceae > Actinophytocola. The sequence goes on from NZ_DASQCC010000004.1 coordinate 48,063, forward strand.
GCAGGTCGGCCCGCAGGCCGGGATCGCCGCGGACGGCCTGGTGTCCGGTGGTGACTTCGCCGAGCCGGACGCGGTCCCGCCGACCGTCGAGGCGGTTGTCCTCGACCAGGCCATGGCCGAGCGGCGGTCGCTGGTGCAGCTGTGCCTGTACGCGTTGGACCGCGCCAAGAGCCCGGGCGTCGTCGAGCGTCTCGAGGAGGGCCTGGCCGGTGTCGGTGTGGCGGCGATCCGCCCCGACGGCGCCCGCTTCGACCCCGCGCTCCACGAGGCCGGCGGCACGGTCGCCACCACCGACGAGAACCTGGACGGCGTCGTCGCCGAGACCGAGGTCGTGGGCTTCAACGACCGCGGCGAGGTGCTCCGCGTCCCGATCGTGACGGTCTACAGCAAGGGTTCGTCGTGACCGCGCCGGCGGCGCAGCAGAAGCCGTCCCTGCCCCAGCAGGTGAAGGCGACCCGGGAGAAGCTGCTGACCCTGCTGAAGGACGTCAACCCCGACTCGGCCCGCTGGGTCGACGAGGTGCGTGCCAAGCGCAGGGGCAAGCCCTCCGCCGTCGTCGTCGGCGAGACCAACCGAGGCAAGAGCTCGCTCGTCAACGCGCTCATCGGCCAGCCGGGACTGTCCCCGGTGGACGCCGAGGTGGCCACCGCGACCTACCTCGTCTTCGGCCACGCCGAGGAGTGGGGGGCCCGCGCCTGCTACCCGGGCCAGCTCGCGCCCATCCCGATCGAGCTGGCCGAGCTGATCAACTGGGTCTCCGCCGCGCACGAGCTGCCCACCGGCCACCTGCCGCCGCGGTACGTCGAGATCGACGGGCCGGCCGACTTCCTGGACAAGGTGTCCATCGTGGACACCCCGGGCGTCGGCGGCCTCGACTCGATGCACGGCGAGCTGGCCAAGGAGGCCGCCGAGTCCGCGACCGCGCTGCTGTTCGTCGTGGACGCCTCCGCGCCGTTCACCACCGGTGAGCTGAACTTCCTCGCCACGGTCGGCGAGAGCGTCGAGACCGTCGTGTTCGCGCTGTCCAAGGTCGACCAGTACCGCGGCTGGCGGCAGGTCCTCGAAGCGAACCAGGCCCTGCTCGCCGAGCATGCGCCGCGCTTCGCGCAGGCCACGTTCCACCCGGTGTCGGCACGCATGTACGAGATGGCCGCCAAGGCGCCCACCCCGGATGCCGCGGCCATGCTGCGCGAGCGGTCCGGGGTCGACGAGGTGCGGACCGCGCTGACGAGCCTGCTCGCCGGCCGCTCGGCGATGCTCGGCGAGGCCAACACCATGCGGGCGTTGGCGACCGCGCTCGTCGAGCTGCAGATCCGGCTCGAGGCGGAGAAGCGGGCACTGTCCACCGGTGAGGACGAGGCCGAGAAGCTCCGTGCCCGCAAGGACGAGCTGACGAGCGAGCGCCGGTCGTCGACCAAGGGCTGGCAGGTGCGCATGCGCACCGAGATCCAGCGCACCCGGCTGGAGAACAACCACGAGGTCGGCCGGCAGATGCGCGACGTGCAGTCGTGGTTCCGCCAGGCCATCGACGCCGCCGACCGGGACAAGCTGCGTGAGCTGCCGCCCCAGGTGGACGCCGCGCTGCAGATGGTGTCGGGCCGGATCAGCCAGGGCGTCGCCTTCCGGCTGAACCAGGTGGCCGAGATCGTCCTCGGCGAGCTGTTCACGCCGGAGGAGCTCACCATGATCCGCGCGCAGTTCGCGCGGGCCGGGTCGCCGATCATCGTGCGTGGCGCGGACAAGCGGCCACCGACCACCGAGGACAAGCTGCTCGTCTTCATGGGCGTCACCGGCGGGTTCAGTGCCGGCAAGCTGGCGGTCGCGCCGCTGGCCGGCCTCGTCATCGCGCCGGTGCTGCTCGTGCCGACCATCGCCATCGCGCTCGGCGCCGGCTGGTGGCTGGCCAAGACCCGCAAGCACTCGGCGGACAAGCAGCACATGAAGCAGTGGCTCGGCGAGGCCATCGCCGACGCCCGTTCCACAGTGGACCAGCTGCTGGCCGAGCAGCTCATCGAGGCGGAGCAGCAGCTGTCCCTGTCGCTGGACGAGGCGCTCGGCAAGCGAATCGCGGGTATCGAAGAAGAGCTACGTGAGGTAGACAAGGCACTGCGCCTGGACACCGCCGAACGCACGAAGCGCCTCGCCGCGGTGGACAAGCGTCTGGCCGACGTCACCGGCGGCCGGGAGCGGGCCGAGAAGCTGCTGGCCAGCATCAGGTCGGTGCGCGACCGGGCGTGAAACTCCCGTCTGGATGAGGGAACCGACCAGGCCTACCGTCAGTCATACATGCCGCAACAGAACATCAGCTCGGAAGCACAACCAAGGGGGCAACCCGTGTACGTCGACAGTGACGACCCGACCGACACCACCACCGACACGACCGACGACACCTACGGTGACGACGGCTCGACCGACTCGTCGCACCACGACGAGATGGAGGTCGAGGTCGACGGCGAGACCTACACCGCCGAAGAGAACTACGACATGGACGGTGACGGGGCCAACGACACCGCCGTGGTGGAGACCGAGGGCGGGTACCTGGGCTTCGAGGACTCCGACGGTGACGGCACCGCCGACATCGCCGTGGAGTACGACGAGGACGGCAACCCGGTCGCCGCTGCCGAGTACGACGAGTCGTCCGGCGAGTGGGAGCAGACGGATGTCGAGAACCTTCCGGAGCCGGTCGGGGGCGACGGCACGGACGACGGCGCGACGGGCAGCAGCGACGACAGCACCGACGACTCGACCGACACCACCGACACCACGGACACGACCGGCACGTCCTCCGGCGGCGAGGACATCACCGTCGACGTCGAGGGTGCCGAGGACGTGGACGCGGGTCCGGCCACGTACGACACCGACGGCGACGGCACCAACGACACGGCCGTCGTGACGGACACCGACGGCACGACCTACGCCTTCACCGACACCGACGGCGACGGGCAGGCCGACGAGGCCGTCGTCATCGAGGCGGACGGCGACGTGACGGTGGCCGCGCACACCGGCGACGACGAGTGGACGACCGAGGAGACCGGGCACATCGACGAGCAGGGCAACTACACCCCGGACAGCTCGTCTTCCTCCTCCGACGCGGCCTGGTCCCAGGGCTGAACCACTCTCGCACTTAACTCGTACTGAACGATCCCGGCAGGGCGCCTTACCTGCCGGGATCTTTTTTGTGTCCTAGACCACTCGTACTTCTGGGTGCTGAATCGATACCTAAATCGGTCTTGTGGCCCAGCCGACACGTCAGATCTCGTTTACCCGTAGGCCACGCGGTTACTCTCAACAACATCCCCATGCGAGGTCCCGTCCGAGTTCCGGACGGGTGCTTCGCCGTTCATGAACGAAGGACGTCGACGTCCGGCTTTCGGACACCGACGTCCTTGGTCATTCGGCGGCGAGCCAAGTCAGGAGATGAAGCGAGAGATGACGGCAGTGGCAATCCCAGGTGTTGATCACGCACCTACAACGCACGGACGCCTTCTTTCCTGGGTACAGGAGGTGGCGGAGCTGACCACCCCGGACGAGGTCGTCTGGGTCGACGGCTCGGACGAGGAGTGGCAACGCCTCACCGACCAGCTCGTCGAAGCCGGAACCTTCACCCGCCTTGCGAAGAAGCCCAACTCGTTCTGGGCCGCCTCCGACCCCGACGATGTCGCGCGCGTCGAGCAGCGCACCTTCATCTGCTCGGTCGACCCCGACGACGCCGGTCCCACCAACAACTGGATGGACCCGGCCGAGATGAAGTCGACCATGACCGAGCTGTACCACCGCTCGATGCGTGGCCGCACGATGTACGTCATCCCGTTCTGCATGGGCCCCCTGACCGCCGAGAAGCCGATGCTCGGCCTACAGATCACCGACTCGGCGTACGTCGTGGTCTCCATGAAGATCATGACCCGCATGGGGACCAGGGCGCTGGAGCAGTTCATCGCGCCGGACGGCACCGAGCGCGACTTCGTGCCCGCCCTGCACTCCGTCGGCGCGCCGCTCGATCCCGGCCAGGACGACGTGCCGTGGCCGTGCAACGAGGAGAAGTACATCTCGCAGTTCCCCGAGACCCGCGAGATCTGGAGCTACGGCTCGGGTTACGGCGGCAACGCCCTGCTCGGCAAGAAGTGCTACTCGCTGCGGATCGCCTCGGTGCAGGGCCGCGACGAGGGCTGGCTCGCCGAGCACATGCTGATCCTCAAGCTGATCTCGCCGGAGAACAAGGTCTACTACGTCGCGGCGGCGTTCCCGAGTGCCTGCGGCAAGACGAACCTGGCGATGCTGGAGCCGACCATTCCGGGCTGGCGGGTCGAGACGCTCGGCGACGACATCGCGTGGATGCGGTTCGGCGACGACGGCCGGCTGTACGCGGTGAACCCGGAGGCCGGCTTCTTCGGCGTCGCGCCCGGCACCGACTACCACACCAACCCGAACGCGATGCGCACGATCGAGAAGGGCAACTCGATCTTCACCAACGTCGCCCTGACCGACGAGGGCGACATCTGGTGGGAGGGCATGGGCGAGCCGCCCGCGCACCTGACCTCGTGGAAGAAGCGGGACTGGACGCCCGCTTCTGACGAGCCGTCCTCGCACCCGAACTCGCGGTACTGCACGCCGATGGCGCAGTGCCCGATCCTGGCGCCGGAGTGGGACGACCCGAAGGGCGTGCCGATCTCGGCGATCTTCTTCGGCGGCCGCCGCGCGGACACGATCCCGCTGGTCGCGGAGTCGCGGGACTGGATGCACGGCACGTTCATGGGCGCCACCCTGTCGTCGGAGACCACGGCCGCCGCGAAGGGCAAGGTCGGCGTGGTGCGCCGCGACCCGATGGCGATGCTGCCGTTCATCGGCTACCACGCGGGTGACTACTTCCAGCACTGGATCGACACCGGCAAGCGGGCGGACGCGGCGAAGCTGCCGAAGATCTTCTACGTGAACTGGTTCCGGCGCGGCGACACAGTGTCTGATGCGGGACACCCGCACCCGGGGAAGTTCCTGTGGCCGGGCTTCGGTGAGAACTCGCGGATCCTGAAGTGGGCCGTGGAGCGCATCGAGGGCAAGGCCGCCGCGCAGGAGACGCCGGTTGGCTACGTCCCGACCGTCGCCGACCTGGACCTTTCCGGTCTGGACGTGTCGAAGGAGGACATCGAGGCGGCGCTGCGCTTCGACGCGGACGAGTGGCGCGCGGAGATCCCGATGATCGAGGAGTGGTTCGACAAGATCGGCCCCAAGCTGCCCTCGCTGCTGCGCGCCGAGCTGGACGCGCTGAGGACGCGGTTGGCCACCGAATGAAGCTCCGAGTACGGCCCTGAGTAGAGCCGTCGACACAATGGGGACCACCGGGTCAGGTGGTCCCCATTGTTTGTCCACAGCCTGTGGACAAACCTGTGCACAGCCTGTTGATTCGGCCCCCAGCCTCTGACCTGCCCAGACGGTAGAGACATCCGGATGACACCTAGAAGTCACCCACTGGACACTCAGTTTGTCCACAGAGGCCGGTGCCACCAAGGGTAGCGATCATGGCCACTATCAGGTGAAACAGGTCAGACCTATGACCTTCGCCCGCGAAGATCGAGTCGCCAGGTCTGGCCGGTCAGAGACAGGCCGAAGCGCATCGCGGTGTCCTCCTCGACCAGCTCGAAGCCGGCCCGCTGGTAGATCCGCCGCGCCGGCGCCAGTATCGAGACGGTCCAGAGTTCCATCGCGTGGTAGCCGGCCGACCGGGCGAACCCGACGCACTCGTCGACGAGGGCGGTGCCGACCCCCGCGCCGCGCGCGCTCGGCTCGACGTGCAGCAACCGCAGTTTGGCGGTGGTGTCGTCCTTGCGCACGCAGACGACGGCGCCGACCCGCTCACCCCGCAGCTCCGCGACCCAGGCCCGCTCGGTCCCGGGGTCGTGCTTGTCGAGGTAGCCGGCGACGATCCGCGCCACGAGTGCCTCGTAGGACGAGTCGAACCCGTGCTCCGCGGCGTAGAGCGCGCCGTTCCGCTCGACGACCCAACCGAAGTCACCGGGCGCGGGCGGGCGGAGGGTGACGTCGGGTCGGCCGGCGGGCCGGTCGATGCGCCTGCGGATCATGTCCATGGCATCGACGAGGCGGACCTGTTCGTCGTCGCTGAGGTCGGCGAGCAGCGTGCGGATGTGGTCGACCGTCCTGGTGTCGAGCACGCGGAAGGCGTCGTGGCCCTTGCCGGTCAACCGGATGATCTGGCGTCGGGCGTCGGCGCCGGAACGGTCCCGGCGCACCAGGCCGTGCTCCTCGAACCGGCTGAGCAGACGGCTCAGATAGCCCGCGTCCAGCCCGCACGCCTGCCGCAGCGCGGCCACCTCGGTCTCGTCCCGCTGGCCCAGCTCGTACAGAACTCTTGCCTCAGTCAATGAAAATGGCGTATGTAGATGATGTTCGTTGAGTGCGTCGAGGAACTTGGTGTAGCTGCGATTGAACGCTCTTACTGCCGCGATCCGGTCAGCGCTGACGTCGGTGGCCATGAAGATCCCGTTTCCCGTGAAACAATTCATTGACTAGGTCAAAGAATATGCCAGGGCGGCGGCGCCATACAACCCAGCGGTGGTCCCGAGCTTCACCGGCTCGACCCGCAGCCCCCGCAGGTACGACAACCGGGCATGCGTGGCCAGCGCGGCCCGGACGGGCTCGAACAGCAGGTCCCCGGTCTGCGCAAGCCCGCCGCCGACCACGGCCAGGTCGAGATCGCAGACAGCCGCGGTGGCGACGATCGCCAACCCGACGGCCCGCCCGCACCGCTCGAACGCCTGGCGCGCCACGGCATCTCCCGCGTGCGCGGAGGCGGCGAGCGCACGCGCGTCCTCCCCGACCCAACCGCGTTGCCGCGCCCACCGCACGAGGTTCGGCCCGCTGGCCACGGTCTCGGCGCACCCGCGCCCACCGCAGGCGCACGGCTCGCCGTCCGGCTCGACCACGACGTGCCCGACGTGGCCGGCGTTGCCGGACAGCCCGCCGAAGGGCCGCCCGTCGATGACGAGCCCGCCACCGATCCCGGTGGAGACGACCATGCCGAGCATGGCGCTGGATCCCTGTCCGGCCCCGACCCAGTGCTCCCCGAGCGCGACGCAGACCGCGTCCCCGGCGAGGGCGACGGGTGCGTTCACCAGCTCTCGAACCCGTTCGACCAGCGGAAACCCCCGCCAGGCGGCGATGTTGATGGGCGAGACCGTGCCGGCGACGGGGTCGACGGGGCCGGCACACCCGATCCCCACCCCGGCCACGGCGCCGGCCTTCAACTCGGCGACCACCGCGCGGAGCGAACCGAAGGGGTCGTCCCCGGTGGGGCGAGTGGCCTGGCGCAACAACCGCCCATCCGGGTCGACGACCCCACCGGCGATCTTCGTGCCGCCGATGTCCAACGCCAGCATGCTCATGCCCACCTCAGTGGCGGTGTGTGTTGTCCGGCTGGTCGGGGTCGCCGGGGTGCTCGTAGCCGGGTGCCAGTCTTACCCGTGCCGCCATGCGCTCGTCGAGCCACGCCGTGAACGCCCTGCGCCGGGCCGCGGCCGTCAACCACGCCGTGATCGACTCCCGCACCTCGTCCAGGGGGCGGACCCGCGCCGGCCGCACCTCCTCCAGCACGAGCGTGTGCGTGCCCAGCGGATCCCGCACCGGCCCGACGGTGTCACCGGCCTCGGCCGCGAACACCGCGTCCTCCACCGGGCCGGTCAGCTCGCCCCGCCGCAGCACCCGGCGGCGCGGCGGCCCACCGCCGATCGCGTGCCGCACGACCCGTTCCTCGGGCACCCGGTACCGCGCCGGGTCGTAGCACCGTCCGACCGCCTCCGCCGACACCCGCACGTCCGCCGTCACCGCCGCGAACACCGCGCGGGCCAACGGATCGCGGGTCAGCAGGTCCGCCGCCACGCTCCCGAGCCCCAGCAGCGCGGCGCGGTCCGGCGCGATCTCGGCCAGCGGCGGTCCCGGCGGCAGCCCCCGTGCCTCCTCCGCCACGAGCCGTTCCGCCACCAGCACCTGCACCAGCCACCGCCGCAGCTGCCGGCCCTCGCCGGTCCGCTCCCGCGGCAGCGTCGGCGCCACCGGCCCGGCCCGCAGCGCCTCCTCCCGACCGTCCACATCGGACGAGTCGACGGGCGTCCCGGAGACCCAGGCGACCGCCGTCACGGTGTCACCTCGAGGGAGACCGCCGGCGAGTACAGCAACCGCCCGGCTCCGGCCACGCGAACCAGCGCCCACCACCTCCCGGGCGCGGCCCACGCCGGCACGTTCACGTCGAACGCCAGCTCCACCTCGCCATGCGCCGGCACCTCCGCCCCGACCGTCCGCGGCCTGACGAGGTCCCACGTCCCCCACGGGCTCACCACCGCCGCCTCCAGTGCGACCGGCGCGCCCGCCGCCGAAGCCACCCGCACCGCCAGCCGCCCGCTTTCCCCGCGCCGCAACCGAACCGGCTCCGGACCGGCCGACAGCGAGAGCAGGTTCTCCGCCGGAACCGGACCGACGGTCAGCACCGCCACGTCCTCGACCACCTGCCGCCAGCTCGCCGGCACGTCCCCGGCCAGCTCCGCGGACACCCGCACGGGATAGCGCCCCGGCTCGGCGCCGGCGGTCACGCTGACCTCGGTCACCAGGTGTCCACCCGGTGGCAGCCCGAAGGGCACCTCCTCGGGCTCGACCGTCCAGCCCGCCGGTGCCGCCACCCGCACGAACCCGTGCAGGTCCACATCGGTCGCGTCCGAGGCGACCGTCACGGTCAGGCCGGCGTCGGTGGGCGTCGCGTGCACCGCCACCGGCAACCCGCCGAGCGGCGCCGGACCCCGGTTGTGCAGCCAGTACTTGGCATACAGCGGCTGCACCGGCTCGGCCTCCGGCCCGAGCGGACCACCGTCCACAGCGGACCATGTCGGCGCGGTCTCGGCGAGCACCGTGACCGCGTCGCAGCCGGCCACCTCGATGCCGGCCAGCGGCTCGCCGGCCTCCTCCAGCAGGTTCGCCGAGGTGAACACGGACAGCGTGACCACGTCGGACGACAACGTCGCCGTGGTGGACGTGCCGGTGTGCGCGACCACCCGCACCGCAAGGGCCTCCCGAGGGTCGGCCGGCTCCGCGGACCCACGCGTCAGCGGGTTGCCCGCCGCCTTCACCGCGCTCAGTCGCACCCGGTTCGCCGGCTCGGCCCGCAGCAGCGACCCGCGTCCCGGCAGCCCCCGCTCGCCGCCCTCCGTCGTCACCACCGCGTGCAGCGGCCGGCTGAACTCCGCGCTGTTGTCGGCGATCTCCGCCGCCCGCCAGTCCCCGTCGCCCTCCGCGATCCCGTAGCGAAACTCGTGGGTCCAGTGCTGCAGCTGGAAGTTCGATCCGTCCGGCGCGGTCCGCCGCGGCGGGTCGATCCACACGCCCGACGGCCAGCCCGTGCAGGACCGCAGCAGCGACGCGTGCAGCGTCCCGGCCGTGTCGACCGCGAAGCCGGGCAGGCCGCGGTTCAGCAACGCGACCGTCCAACCCGCGTACTGCTCCTGCCCTGCAGACCCCGAGCCCACCTCGATCACGTGGTCGGCCAGATCGTCCACAACGGACTGAACGCGGTCGACCGGGACGACCAGCACGCCGAGGGCTCGCGCGTCCCGCAGGTCCGCGCTCGGCTGCCACACCTCGCCGAGCGGCTTCTCCGGCGGCACCCAGAACACGCCGTCGCGGCCGACTCCCGACCGTTCCAGCACCTCCGCCGTGAACGAGTTGACCTCCGGCCCACCGACCGCGATCCGCATGTCCGGCAGGTTGGAGTCCACCCCGAGGTCGCCGTACCGCGCACCGGCCGCACCGCTCACCGTCGCCGTGACGCCGGACCGGGCGAGCGCGACGGCCAGCTCCCGGGCCAGCGGCGCCGCCTCCGCTTCGCTCGGCACGATGATCTCCGCGACACCGATGGGCCGCAGCGCGCCGTCGGCCAGCCGCAGCGACGCGGCCGCGGACAGCCCGAACCACGTGTGCGCCGGGTTGTCCAGCGTCCACGGGTGCTGCGCGGAGTCCACGTCGATGAGCCCGAAACCCCGGCCCACCACGGCGTTCCCGACCTCGCTGACCGGCAGCGCCCCGGGCACCGCGCATGGCCAGCGCACCCGCAGCAGCTGGTCGGACCCGGTGAAGTCGTCGACCGTCGTGACGCAGTCGACCCGGTCCACGCCCTGCCACAACGTGATCGTCTGCGTGTAGCGGACCGGCCCGACCTCGCCGGCCGCGGTGATCCGCTGGCCGACGGGACTGCGCTCGACGGTCACCGTGGCGGGCGCCGCGGACGAGGTGACCACCGGCCCCTTGGGCAGCAGGTGCCACGGGCCCTCGCCGAACCGCGGGTGGGCGGCGTACTCGTCGTACACGGCCAGCTCGTTGCCGACCGCGCCCGGTGTGATCAGCTCGCGCCCGGTCGTCAGCTCGACGAGGCTGCGCACCCCGCCGCCGCGCGCCGGGTCGACCGAGACCTGGAACCGGTCACTGGCCGCGGTCTCGCCCTCGATCGCGCGCCACCCCTGGTCGTCCCGCGCGGCGTCGGCGACCCGGAACACCCGCCACCCCAAAGGTGGCACGTCCGCGGCGAGGAACGTGACGGTGCCGTCGCCGACGAGCGCCGGCAGCTCGGCGCCGGTGTCGTCGGTGACGGTCGCGCCGGCGACCGGGAGCCGCACGGTGACCGTGTCGGTTCGCGTGTGGTTGAGCGGGTTCCACACCACGACCGGCCGCCCGTCCCCCTCGGGCAAGGTGACCAGCCGGGACAGCACGTCCAGCGCGTTCGCCCGCACGCCGGCCGCCAGGTCGTGCGCGTCGCGCCAGCCGGTGACGAGGTCGAGGTAGACCTGGTCGGACTCGGAGCCCGTGATGCCGTCGTGGTGTGCGCCGTACGCGAGCTGCACCCAGGCCTTGGCGAGGGCGGCGTCCGGGTAGTCGGCGCCGGCGAGGATCGTGGCGAACGCGGCGAACGGCTCGGCCTCCAGCACCGCGGCCTCGGCCGCGCGCTGGGCCTGCTTCGTGTCGATGTAGGAGACGTCCTTGCCGGTGTAGATCGGGTTCATGTCCCGGGTCTGCGGGGTCGGCTCCTGCCCGCGGTCCGCCAGCTCCGCGCGGACCCCGGCGAAGAAGTCCTTCGGCAGCGAGCAGACGAACCGCGGCCAGACGTACCGCCGCGCCCAGTCCGCGTGCAGCTCGGTGATCCACTTGTTCGGCGGCGTGTAGTCCCCGCCGACCGGCAGCAGCACGTGCCTGGCGATGCTGACCTTCTTGAGGTCGAGGAACAGTCGGTACGCGGCCTCGCCGGCGGCCTCGAGCGTCGGCGCGGAGTCCATGGCCCAGCCGGAGCCGTAGTGGTCCGTCATGTACGAGGTGAGCAACCCGCGCCCCGACGGCGAGATCCACTCGAACTCGCTGGCGAACTGCATCCGGGTCGGGTCGCCCTTGCCGGCCGCCGTCTTCTCCATCGGGCCCCACTGGTGGAACGGCCCGCGGGCCCACGAGCTGGACGTGAGCCCGGCGCCGGCGGCGAGTCCCGGGAAGGCCGGGTCGTGCCCGAAGGCGTCGAGCTGCCAGGTGGTCGCGGGCGCCGCGCCGAGGACGTCCCGCTGGAAACCCATGCCGTGCACGAAGTTCCGCACAGTGGTCTCGGGGTCGGTGAGATTGGTGTTCGGCTCGTTGTAGGTGCCGCCCATGACCTCGACGCGACCCTCGGCGAGCAGCTGACGCAGGACCGCGCGGTCCTGCGGGTGGGTGTCCCAGTAGGGCTTGAGGTAGTCGACCTCGGCGAGCACGAACCGGTAGTCCGGCTCGGCGAGCGCGAGGTCGAGGTGCGCGCGGACCAGGTCGAACCCGGCGAGCTGGCGGGCGCCGCGTGGCGAGCCGGCGAAGTCCAGCTCGTCCCAGGCGACGGTGTAGGCCGCCTGGGTGTTCCACCAGACGGGGTCGTAGTGGAAGTGGGAGACCAGATGCATGGTCCACCCGGGCTCGGCGACGGTCAGGTCGAAGTCGACCACGTGCTGGGCCCCGACCACCGCCCGCGCCGGGAGCGTCGCGCCGGGCGCCGCGCCGTGCGTGTCCACGCCGACCTCGACGTACCCGGCGCCCTCGACGGGCTCTGGCGTCGAAACCCCTTGTCCTTCCACGTGTACCCGGGCGACCTGGCTCGGGTCCCACGACACCCGGACAACCTGAAGTGGAGTCTCGACCGACCCGACGAAGAGTTCGGTCGGCTCCACGGCGACAACACCCATGATTGGCACCTTGGTGGCTAGATCAAGATGACACAAGGCCGGTTGGCACATCTTGTCCGGAGCTGTCGCGGCCGACACGCCGTAGGGCTTTCTGCGCCAATATCGGGTTCACGCTAGAAAGCCGGATACGGTTCGATCGTGGACCCGGTGCGCAACCCGTTCGCCCCCGGCGCTGGCCAGCGTCCGCCCGAGCTTGCCGGGCGGGAGAAGGAAGTCGCGGCGTTCGACGTCGTGCTGGAACGCGTCGCGCGCGGCCGCCCCGAGCGCAGCCTGGTGCTGACCGGACTTCGTGGCGTCGGCAAGACGGTGCTGCTCGGCGAGCTTCGTTCCATGGCCGTTCGCCGGGGCTGGGGCGCCGGCAAGATCGAGGCACGGCCGGACGCGGGGCTTCGGCGCCCGCTGTCCGCGGCGTTGCACCGGGCGGTGCGGGACCTGGCGGTGCGCCACCGTGCGCCGGACCGGGTGGAGCAGGTGCTCGGCGTGCTGAAGGCGTTCGCACTGCGGGCGAACCCGAGCGACTCGAAGCTGCGGGACCGGTGGCAGCCGGGGATCGACGTGCCGCCGACCCAGGGCCGCGCGGACTCCGGCGACATCGAGATCGATCTCGTCGAGCTGTTCACGGATGTCGCCGAGCTGGCGCAGGACGTGGGCACCGGGGTCGCGCTCCTGATCGACGAGATGCAGGACGTGATGGACGACGACATCTCGGCGCTGTGTGCGGCGTGCCACGAGCTGTCGCAGTCCGGCGCGCCGTTCGTGGTGGTGGGTGCCGGGCTGCCGCACCTGCCGGCCGTGCTGTCGGCGTCGAAGTCGTACTCGGAGCGGCTGTTCCGGTACGTGCGTATCGACCGCCTCGACCGCGCCGACGCGGACCAGGCGGTGGTCGCCCCGGTCTCCCGCGAGGAGGCGAGCATCACCGACGACGCGCTGGACGCGTTGTTCGACGCGGCCGGCGGCTACCCGTACTTCATCCAGGCGTACGGCAAGGCGGCCTGGGACGCGGCGCCGTCCGACCCGATCACGGCGGAGGACGTCGGCGTGGCGGCGCCGGAGGCCGAGGCGGAGCTGGCGGTCGGCTTCTTCGGCTCCCGCTACGAGCGCGCGACTCCCGCCGAGCGCGAGTACCTCCGCGCGATGGCCGAGCTGACGAAGGGCAAGTCCGACGAGGGCGCCGCGACGTCGGACATCGCGGCGCACCTGGCGCGCAAGCCCTCGTCGCTGTCGCCGGCCCGCGACAGCCTCATCAAGAAGGGCCTGATCTTCTCGGCCGAACGAGGCCGGATCGCGTTCACCGTGCCGCACTTCGGCCGGTACCTGCTGACGATGGACGACTGATCCTCGCACTGTATCCAGCTGTCTAGCTCTGACGCTAGACAGTCGGATACGCCTGCATCGACCACGCTGACGCTTGCTCGCGGCCGTCCGGTGGTACGAGCGGTTCACCCATGATTCATCGGCGTGTGGCGCTGTTCACCGAATAAACAGGTGCCAAGATGCGTTGGAAGGGGCATAATGAACAGTGGCTGGAGGAACCAGCCGGAACCTCAAGAGGAGTTGTAGAACCAAGATGAACATCGCCGCCAAGCTCCGCGCCCGCCGCGTCGAGTCCCGCAACCGCCGGGCGGTGAACCGTGCCATCACGAACGCCGCCACCCCGGCCATGCGAGACGAGCTCCTGATCATGGCGCAGCGCCAGCAGAGCTCGATCCGCTAGAAAACTTTTTTGGAGCCCGTGTAACACCCATGGCTCCCCCCACGATGTTCCGGATGACCCCGTAGCGCTGGCGGACCCCCGACCTGGCAGCGTTGCGGGGTTTCCATTTGGGCAGAACATCTCGGGTTGCTCCCCTGCCCCTTCATTCCTCGGCACTGCCCGTTCCGCTCCACTCGGCGCACCGGCTCAACGGGCCGGGGGGCGACACGTCTCCTTGTGTGACAGAGGGCAAGCACAGGACTTCAAGGGGATACGATGCGTGTTCGTCAGCTTTTCTTCGTGGCTTCCACGGTTGTCGCAGGCGCCGTGTTGATGAGCGCCTGCGGTGCGTCGAACGGCCAGGCCGCGGCACCTGTCAGGGCCGGCCAGGCCGGGCATGTCCAGCAGGTGCACGACAACGAACTTCCCGGCACGCAGCCGGACGTCGACAATCCCGACCAGCTGCCGGACTTCGACGAGGCCGACTGGGACGCGGTCGAGGCGTCCGCCCCGGCCGTCGGCTACAAGGCCGTCGTCGTCGCGGCGGACGACCTGACGCTGTCCAAGAACGGCACCGTCTCCTGGGTGGCCGGAGAGGTGAAGCTGGGTGACTCCGGACCGGAGTTCGTCCCCAGCGACGGCGGTCTGGTCGACTCCGCGCCGCTGAACCAGCGCGCCGAGTTCGCGACCCCGACCGGCTGCACCGAGCCGTACGGCGACGTCGACATCGACGCGAACGACGTCGGCCTCACCTCGTGCGAGCCGACGGACTACTTCTACGAGTCGAGTCACTACCTGCCGATGATCTGGCTCGACGACGAGGGCACGGTCGTCAAGATCGCCGACCGCTACCACCCGTGACGCAAGGCGGAAAGGGCCCCGCGCGGGGCCCTTTCGCTATGCCGCCTCGAGGATCGCCGTCACGCCCTGGCCGCCGGCCGCGCAGATCGAGATCAGGCCGCGGCCCTCGCCCTTCTCGTGCAGCAGCTTGGCCAGGGTGGCCACGATCCGCCCGCCCGTCGCCGCGAAGGGGTGGCCGGCCGCCAGCGACGAGCCGTTGACGTTCAGCCTGGTGCGGTCGATCGCGCCGGGAGGCTCGTCCAGCCCCAGCCGGGTCTTGGCGAAGTCCACGTCCTCCCACGCCGCCAGCGTCGCGAGCACCTGCGCCGCGAAGGCCTCGTGGATCTCGTAGAAGTCGAAGTCCTGCAACGACAAGCCGGCCCTGGCCAGCATCCGCGGGACCGCGTACGCCGGGGCCATCAGCAGGCCCTCCCTGCCGTGGACGTAGTCGACCGCCGCGGTCTCCGTGTGGGTCAGGTAGGCCAGGACGGGCAGGCTCCGTGCCGCCGCCCACTCCTCCGAGGCCAGCAGGACCGTCGACGCGCCGTCCGTCAGCGGGGTCGAGTTGCCGGCGGTCATCGTGCCGTCCTTGCCGCCGAAGACGGGCTTCAGCTTGGCGAGCCCGTCAGCCGTCGAGTCCGGGCGGAGGTTCGCGTCCCGCGTCAGGCCAAGGTACGGCGTCAGCAGGTCACCGAAGAAACCCCGTTCGTAGGCCGCGGCGAGCTTCTGGTGGGAGGACGCCGCCAGCTCGTCCTGCGCCTCGCGGCTGATGTCCCACTCCTTCGTGGTGATCGCCGCGTGCTCACCCATGGACAGGCCCGTGCGCGGCTCCGCGTTGCGCGGGATGTCCGGCACGATCTGGGTCGGGCGGATCCTGGCCAACGCGCGAAGGCGACCGCCGAGGGACCTGGCCCGGTTCAGCTCCAGGAAGATCCGGCGAAGGTCCTCGTTCACGCCAAGCGGCGCGTCGCTCGTGGTGTCCACGCCGCCCGCGACGCCACTCTCGAGCTGGCCGAGGGCGATCTTGTTCGCCACCTGGGTCACCGCCTGCAACCCGGTCCCGCACGCCTGCTGGACGTCGTAGGCGGGGGTCTCGGGCGACAGCTTCGAACCCAGGACGCTCTCCCTGGCCAGGTTGAAGTCGCGGCTGTGCTTGAGCACCGCGCCCGCGGCCACCTCACCGAGCCGTTGGTCCTGCAGGCCGAAGCGGCTCACCAGGCCGTCCAGGGCCGCGGTGAACATGTCCTGGTTCGAGGCCGTCGCGTAGTGCCCGTTCGACCGTGCGAACGGGATCCGGTTGCCACCGACGATCGCCACCCTGCGAGCCATGCCCGACCACCTTCCTCCCGACTGGCAATCCTAACCTACTCACGAGTAGGCTACGCGTCGAGGAGGCCCCGAACACGCAGAAGCGGAGCAACATGACCGACCGCTACCAGCAGTTCACCCGGTCCGGCCTCGGCCGGCAGGTGGTGCGCAGGCTCGGCCTGCCCAACCCGACGCCGTTGCGCCGGTACGCCCCGGACCGGCCCGCACTCGACGCACCCGCCCTGGTCGGCGGCGCCGGTCGGCTGGGTGACACCGTCGCGTCGGTGCTCAAGGCCACGGGTGTCGAGGTCGCCGAGGCGGAGCGGTACGGCGCCCTGGTCTTCGACGCAACGGGCATCGACGAGCCGGCGCGCCTGCGGGAGCTGTACGACTTCTTCCACCCGGTCATGCGGAAGGTCGGCACCTGCGCGCGGGTGGTCGTCCTGGGCACGCCGCCGCGGGGCGGTGGCCGCGACGCCATCGCGCAGCGGGCCCTCGAAGGGTTCACCCGATCGGTCGGGAAGGAGCTGACGCGCGGGGCCACGGCACAGTTGGTCTACGTCGCCCCCGGCCATGAGGCCGCCGTCGAGTCGACGCTGCGGTTCCTGCTGTCGGCGAAGTCCGCGTTCGTGGACGCGCAGGTCATCCGTGTGGGCACGCTGGGCGGCGAGCCGATCGAGCCGGGGGACTGGGACCGGCCACTGGCCGGCAAGGTCGCACTGGTCACCGGTGCGTCCCGCGGCATCGGCGCGTCGATCGCCGAGGTGCTGGCGAGGGACGGCGCACACGTGGTGGCCCTGGACATCCCGGCGCAGGGCGCCGAACTGTCCGAGGTGGCCAACGCGGTCAGGGGCGCGGCGCTCCAGCTCGACATCACGGCCGGCGACGCGCCGGCACAGCTGGTCCGGTACCTGCGGGACCGGCACGGCGGCGTGGACATCGTGGTGCACAACGCCGGCATCACCCGCGACAGGCGGCTGGCGAACATGAAGGACGCCGCGTGGGACGCGGTGCTGGCGGTGAACCTGTCCAGCCAGCTGGCGATCAACGACGCGCTGCTGGCGGAGGATGCGTTGCGGCCCAACGGAAGGATCATCGGCGTCTCGTCGATAGCCGGCATCGCCGGCAACAACGGCCAGACCAACTACGCGACGAGCAAGGCCGGCGTGATCGGCATGGTCGACGCGTACGCCCCGGTTCTGGCCGAGCGCGGGGCGACGATCAACGCGGTGGCACCGGGGTTCATCGAGACGAAGATGACCGCGGTCGTGCCGCTGCTGATCAGGGAGTTCGGCAGGCGACTGTCGAGCCTCGCGCAGGGCGGCCTGCCGGTGGACGTCGCGGAGACCATCGCCTGGTACGCCAACCCGGCGTCATCGGCCGTCAACGGGAACGTCGTACGGGTGTGCGGCCAGAGCTTCCTGGGGGCGTGATGATCGAACTGTCCACCGCCCCGAGCCTGAAGGTCCTGTACCCGAAGGCTGTGCTGACCGGCTTCCGCCACAGGGGTGGCGAGCTGCCGGCGACGGGTTACACGCTGCCCGGTGTCACGATCGACCGTGACCATCTGGCCGCGTACGACCGGGTGTGCGGCTTCCGGCTGACCGACGAGCTGCCGGCGACGTACCCGCACGTGCTCGGCTTCCCGCTGCAGATCAAGCTGATGTCGGCCGGCGACTTCCCGTTCCCGCTGGTGGGCTCGGTACACGTGGCGAACCGCATCACGCAGAAGCGCCCACTTCGGGTCAACGAGAAGCTGGATCTGCGGGTCCACCTGGAGAACCTTCGCGACCACCCCCGCGGCCGCCAGTTCGACGTGGTCAGCGAGGCACTGGTCGCCGGCGAGCTCGTGTGGACCGACGTGTCGACCTACCTTCGCCGCGGCGCCGGGTCGGGCGACCGGGACCCCGCCGAGCGAACGAAGGCACCGAAGCCGACCGCGATCTGGCAGGTCCCCGACGACACGGGGCGCCGCTACGGCGAGGTGTCCGGTGACCGCAACCCGATCCACCTGTACCGGCTGACGGCGAGGATGTTCGGCTTCCCCAGGGCGATCGCACACGGCATGTGGACGAAGGCCCGCTGCCTGGCCGCCTTCGAGGGCCGCCTACCGCCGGCGTTCACGGTCGACGTGGCGTTCAAGCTGCCGGTACTGCTGCCCGCGAAGGTCGCGTTCGCCGCGGCGGAACACCGCTCGGGC
>NZ_DASQCC010000005.1:0-51829 GCF_035634895.1 Actinophytocola sp.
TACAGCGGCTGACGCAGGGTGTGCAACGTACCGGTACTGCGGCGGGCGGCAAGGGCCTGCGACACCGAGCCGGCGCCGTAACCGACCGCCCCGACCACCGCGAACCCCAGCGCCACCACGGGAGCGACGGTCACCGCGGCCCACCCTGGCCGGGTGCCGGGCCGGTGGGCGGCGCCGCCGGAAGGTGGAACCGCGTCGCCTGTCCGCCTCGCCGCACCCGGCGGCAGCCGAGGAAGTTCATCGGCCTGCCCTCCACAAAGCCGTGCGGTCGACGAACACCAGGGACATCAGCCGCGACCTCCCGGGGACCGTCGCGATCGGACAAACGCGAACCGTCTCGGATCATCCTATTCCCGCTCAGGTCGACGCTGAGGCCGCACTCCGCTGTCTGTGTGGAGCCCGTCCTCGTCAGGGGGTGGCGGGTACGGCGGACCGGTTCGCGGGTTGGAACAGCTCGACGAGGTTGCCGGCGGGGTCGGCGAGCAGGATCTGCCGTCCGCCGGGGCCGGCGATCAGGTCGCTGCGGAAGGGCAGGTCGGCGCCGCGCAGGCGGGTGATCTCGGTGTCGAGGTCGTCGACGACGAGGTGGATGCGGTTGCGGCCGGCATCGGACGCGTCGGCCGGGGTGGCGCGGGCGCCGGAGCTGGCCGGGCCGGACAGCAGGAGGCGCAGCGGGCCACGGACCACGTCGGCGAAGGCGGGGGCGGCGTCGGTGTTCAGGGTGAAGCCGAGGTGGGTGGTGTAGAAGTCGATGGCGGCGGCCACGTCGTCTACGACGTAGCGGACGCTGGCGTACTGGTCGGTCATGGTCGGGACCTCCTACTGTGCGAGGCGCGGTTGGTGGTGAGGGTGGGCAGTAGGTGCCGGATGCGGGTGTCGATGTCCACCGCCGCGAGGCGGAAGCCGGCGCGCCCGGTGGTCGCCGGGTCGGGGATGCTCCAGTGCGCCCGCCGAGGGTGGTGGCCGAACTCGGGGCAGGACTCGCGGGCCTTGTCGCACAAGGTGATCACGTGGTCGAACCTGCGCCGGGCCACCGCGTCGACGTGCTGGGGACGCCGGCCGGCGATGTCGATGCCGAACGCCTCCCGCAGTACCGCCGCGGTGTCGGGGTGGAGCTGGGGCCTGGGACGGGTGCCGGCGCTGGCGGCGCGCACCCGACCGCCGGTGTGGTGCCGGAGCAGTGCCTCGGCGATGGGCGAGCGGGCGCTGTTGCCGGTGCACACGAACAGCACGGCGATCCCCCGCTCGCCGGCCTGGGCGGCAGGTGGGGACAGCGCTGGATGCAGTGCGCCGCCGGCGCCGGCCAGCGCCGCCGCGCAGCGGTCGAGATCCAGGTGGTAGTAGCTGTCACGGCCGTCGAAGCTGCTGCGGGTCGCGGTGACCAGCCCGCCGTCGCGCAGCAGCCGCAGATGGTAGGAGACCAGGTTCTGCGGCTGGTCGACCAGCGCCACCAGCTCACGGACCCGGTAGTCACCGCCGGCGAGCCGGGTGAGCAGCCGCCAGCGCAACGGGTGCGCCGCGAGCCGGACGAACGGCGGCGGCTGGCCGGAGTCCACCATGTCCGGAGAGTACATCAAACTGATTTGATGGACTATCTCGCTTGTCCCCCAGGCGGGGTAGATCGTTTGGTATGTATCGCCCTGTGCAGATACAGGTGTGGGTCTCGATCCTCTCCCTGACCGGTGTGGCGCTCGGTGGCGTCCTGTCCTACCTGGCCCAGGCCGGCGTGCAGCGCCGCGCCGACCGCAGCGAACTGCGCCGGCGGGCCGAGGATCGGGCAGAGGCCCGCCGGGCGGAGCGGTTGGAGTTGTTGCGGGAGTTCATCCGCGTCGCGCAGCGGGCCGAGCGGGCCGCCGAGGATCGGGCCGGCACGCCTGCTTGGAAGGCGTCCGCGCTGGATGTCGTCGACGAGCTGTGGGTGTGTGAGCGGATGATCCACGTCCTGTTCGCCGCGGCCCTGCACGACCTGGCACGCGCGTACGTGCGCGCCCTCGACCACGTCCTCTGGCAGGAGCCGGAGGACGTCTCGATGTGGGACCACCTTCAGGGACCCAAGGTCGCGTTTCTCACCGGGGCACGCGAGGAACTGAGTCCGGACCAGCACTGAGCACGGCGAGGAACCCAGCCGTCACGCACCGACCGTGCCGGACGACGCTCAGGGTGCGACGATCACCCGGGAGGAACGTGCGTGAACCTTGCCGATGGGGGGTCGGGCCCCCGCGTCCGCGTCGGCACCGCGCGGCTGACCGACGGACTGGCCGTCTTCGGGGTGTGCCTGGGGGTGCTGGTGTTGCTGGCGACCGAGTCCGGCAGGCACCCGACCTCGACCGGCGCGGGGTTCTCCGGCGCGGTGGGCGGGGCCTACCTCGTGGCCGGCGTGCTCGCCGTGCATCGCAGGCCGTCGGCGCCGGGCAACAGGATCGGCCTGCTGCTCGTGCTGGTCGGCATCGGGTGGTTCGCCGAGGACGTGCAGATCTCGGTCGACCCCGCCGTGCACACCGTCGGGCTGCTGCTGCGTTCGGCGTCGGCCGGGTTCCTGGTGCACCTGCTGCTCGCCTACCCCGACGGGGTGCTGCGCGGCCGGTCGGACCGGCTGCTCACCGCGGTCTGCTACGCGGTGGTGTTCGCGGGGATTCCGCTGAGCACACTGGGTTTCACCACGCTGACCCCGAACCTGCTGCTGGTGTGGCCGCTGCCCTACGACACGATCGCACGCGCGGAGGACGCGGTACAGCTGGTCCTCGGCGCCGCGGTGGTGGCGGTGCTGGCACGCCGGTGGATCGCGGCGACCAGACCGGCCAGGCGGGTGCTCGTGCCGTTGTCCGCCGTCGGTCTGCTCGGCGCGACGACGTCGGTGCTCGACGCGGTGCTGGGCACCGGTCCGTCCTGGCACCACCAGGTGCTGATCACGGTCGCGCACGCGGCGACCCTGGCGCTGCCACTGGCCTTCCTCGGCGGCGTCTGGCGTGTCCGGCTGGGACGGACCTCGGTGTCCGACCTGCTGATGCGGATCAACGGCTCGGATCCCCGTCAGCTGCGCGAGTTACTGGCCAGGGCGCTGGGCGACCCGTCGGTGCAGATCGGCTACCACCGGCCCGAGCGCGGCGACTACATCGACGCCGACGGCAGGCCGCTGGCGCTGGACCGCGCGGTCACCCCGGTGCACCGCGACGGGCAACGGGTGGCCGTGCTGATCCACGACCCGGCGCTGCGGGAGGATCACCACGTGCTGGCCGCGGTGACCTCGGCGGCGGCGCTCGAGCTGGACAACCAGCGCCTGGCCGCCGAGGTACGCGCGCAGCTGGCCGAGGTCAAGGCGTCCAGGGCGCGGATCGTGGCCGCGGGCGACGAGCAACGCATGCGGGTGGAGCGCGACCTGCACGACGGCGCGCAACAACTGCTCGTGACGGCCGCGCTCACGCTGCGGCTCGCGCGGGGGCAGCCGGCCGTCCGCACGGACCCGGAGCTGACCGAGCTGTTGCGGCGCACGGCCGACGGGCTGGAGGAAGCGCTCACCGAGCTGCGGGTGCTGGCGAGCGGGATCCACCCCTCGGTGCTCACCGACCTCGGCCTGCGGCCCGCGCTGCGCGCACTCGCCGCCCGGTCCCCGCGCCCGGTCGAGCTGACCGGGTCGGACCTGCCGCGACTGCCCGACCTGGTCGCGGTCACGGCGTACTACGTCGCGGCGGAGGCGGTGACCAACGCGTTGAAACACGCGGCGGCCGAACACATCCGGATCGAGGTCGGCACGGTGGACGGCGCGTTGCGGGTGGCCGTCGCCGACGACGGGGTGGGTGGCGCCGACCCGGCGCTCGGCACCGGGCTGACCGGCCTGTCCGACCGGGTGTCCGCTGTGGACGGTGAGCTGACGGTGACGGCCGCGCCCGGCGCCGGCACGACGGTGACCGCACTGCTACCCCTGGAGAGCTCGTGAACGCGCCGGCCGGACCGGGTGTCGTGATCGCCGACGACGCCCGGTTGTTCCGCACCGCACTGGCCGAGCTGCTGGCGAAGGCGGGCTGCCGCATCCTCGCCGAGGTCGGCGACCCGGACGCGCTGCTCGCCGCTGTCGAGGCCACCGGCCCGGACCTCGCGGTGGTCGACATCCGCATGCCGCCGGAGCACCGGCTCGAGGGCCTGCACGCCGCGGTGCGCATCCGGCGGACCCGGCCGTCGGTCGGGGTGCTGCTGCTGTCGCAGTACCTGGAGGCGGCGCACCTCACCGAGCTGGTCGGCCACGCGGCACGCGGGGTGGGCTACCTCCTCAAGGACCGCGTGTCCGGCGGTGACTTCCTCGACGCCGTGCGGCGGGTCGCCGCGGGCGACTGCGCGTTCGACCCCGACGTGGTGTCGGCGATGATGGGCGGACCGAGGAGACGCGACCTGCTCGACGGGCTGACCGGCCGTGAGCTGGAGGTGCTCGCGCTGATGGCCCAGGGCCGGTCGAACCAGGCGATCGCCGACGCGCTGCACCTCACCGGCAAGACCGTGGAAAGCCACGTGCGCAGCATCTTCCAGCGGCTGGACATCCCCACCGAGGCCGACCACCACCGCCGGGTCCTCGCCGTGCTCGCCTACCTGCGGTCGTCGCGCTGACCGCGCCGCGCGCGGGCGACGATGCCGGCGAGCGCCTCGGCGGACAGCCGCGACTTCGTGAGGAACCCGGCCGCGGGCGACCGGCCGACGGCGTCCCCGTACTGCTCCTCGGCACGCACCGAACAGAGCACGAGCACGGCCAGCGGTGCCGCGGCGCGCAGGTCGGCGCACGCGCTGATCCCGTCGCCGTCGGGCAGGCCGATGTCGAGCAGCACCACGTCCGGCCCGGTCGCCGCCGCGAACCGCACCGCCTCCGCCACCGACCCGGCCTCGCCGGCCACCAGGAAACCGCCCGCCTCCAGCAACGCCCTGGCGACGTCCCGGAAGGACACGTTGTCATCCACGATCAGCACGCGGTCCACCCCAGCAGACTGACCGACGGCGCCCGGCTACACATCAGGGTGGACCCCGAACCCGGCACGGTGGCACGGGGTCAGTGGCCCAGCCACTTCTCCACGTACGGCTGGAAGACGTTCAGCAGGACGGGCAGCGTGACCGACAGCAGGACGGGGATGCGGGCGAAGCTGCCCAGGCGCATCGGCCGGATCCGGGCGTTGCGGTAGCGCTCCACGCGTGCCTCCAGCTCGTCCAGCTCCCTGGTCGAGGCGCCCTCCGCCTCGGCCTCGGCCATCGCGATGTGGCGTTCCCGCGCGGCGGCCTCGATGCGGCGGATGCCGAGCCAGGGCAGACCGACGTAGATCCACAGCAGGACGAACCAGAACGCGGCCGGGATCCAGCCGCCGCTGCCCAGCCCGAGGACGACGGCCAGACCGGAGACCATGATCCCGTACAGCGCCATGGACAGCCAGACGGTGCGGAAGATGTGCCGGACCGGTTCCCAGCCGTAGTGGCCGTCCGGGTTGATCCAGTTGGCGTCGAGCTGCGCCAGCCTCGGCAGCGCGGCCGCGATCCGCGCGATGCTCACCCCGACGTGCGTCTGGGCGAGGATCATGTAGATGGCGAGCGCCGCCAACAGGAAGTACGTGACCGCCCCGACGGGCTGGTCGATGCCGGCCCACCAGTGCGCGTACGCGTCGCGGCGCCACTGCTCCCGCTGCGCCGCGGTGCCGTCCTCGGGGACGAAGATGCGGAACGACCCGTAGTACTGGCCGAGCGACAGGAGCGCGGCCAACACGAACGCCGCCAACACGAACGCGGCGGTGAACACCGCGGCGTGCCTGCGGTTGCGGGCGTTGGTCCGTTCGAGGTAGCGCGCGAGCCGCTGCTCCGGCGGGAAGCCGACCGCGAAGCGCAGGATGGGCGGGTCGTCCGGGTTCCCGGTCGTGACGTCGTGCCGTGGTTTGATCACCTTGTTGGTGATGAGCTTGGGGATGCACGTGGTGAACAGGCGCCACTGCCGGTGCATGATCATGATCTCGGCCACCATGACGGCCGCGAACAACCACACCAGGGTGTCCCGCACGAGCGGGTACCGCAGGCCTTCGGCGACCGTGAGGTCGTTGCGCCCGACCGCACGCCAGAAGTCGTCGAGCGGCTGGAAGTCGCCGCCGTCACCGAGCATCCCCCCGACCGCCGCGCTCGCGGCGAGCAGCCCGGCGACGACGGGCGCCAGGAGCAGCAGCACGCCGTTGCGCACCTTTCGCAGCCAGCGCAGGGGAATCGCCGCGGCGTACGGGTCGAAGGCGGCGACGTCGACCGTGGTCGGGGCGGCGGGGACGGCGGGCATGTCTCACTCCTCGGCGAGAATGAAGTCGATGAGTGCCTGGGGATCCTCGATGAGGGGCCAGTGGCGGCAGTCGCGGATGGTCAGCTCACGCCGCACGTCGGCGTGAGCGCGCACGATCGCGAAGTCGGCCGGGGTGTTCATCGTGTCGCGGTCGCCACGCACGAGGTCGAGGGGCACCGGTGCCGCGTCGAGCAGTGCGGGCAGGTCGATGGCGCGGGCCTGCCGCAGCGCGCGCAGCACGGTGCGGGCGCCTCCGGTGTGGGAGAGGGCCTCGGTGGTGAGCACGGGGTCGAGCCGCCACGGCCGCGCGACGAACACCCACAGCGCGATCGTGCGCAGGACCTTCGACCTCGCGATCAGGCCGGCGGACCACGGCCGCAGCGGTACCAGCCCGCCGACGAACTGCGCGGCGAGCGTGCCGGCGAGCGCCGGAGCCCGCAGCGCACGCCCCGGGTGGCGGAGCATCGCGATACCGGTCACCGGCGTGGCGTCGACCAGCACGAGCCGACGGCACAGGCCGGGATCCTTCGCCGCGACCCGCAGTGCGATCAGGCCGCTCAGCGAGTGCGCGACCACGGTGCAGCCCGTGGCTCCCGCACGCCGGCAGAACTCGATGATCGCGTCGGCGATGCCGTCCAGCGTCACCTCGCCGCGGGGGACCACGCTGCGCCCGAACCCCGGCACGTCGATCACCAGTGTCCGGCCCACCGCGCCCAGCGCCGGCGCGACGCCGCTCCAGAACCGGAGCGTGCCCCCCAGCCCGTGCAGCAGGAGGAACGCCCGCCCGCCCGCGTCGGCGGGCGCCAGGTCGACGACGTGGACACCGTCCCGGACCTCGGCCTGCCCGCTCATGGCACGCTCACCCGTCACCACGTCACCGGCAGCGACTCGACGCCGTGGATGATGGAGAACCGCCGGAAGCCGACCCGCTCCACGGGCACCGCCAGCCGCAGGCCGGGAAAACGGCGCAGCAGCGCGGAGAACACGATGCGCATCTCCAGCCTGGCGAGCGGGGCACCGAGGCAGCGGTGCGTGCCGAACCCGAACGCGAGGTGCGGCGTGGGCCCGCGGTGCGGGTCCACCGCGTCCATGCCCGCGCCGAGCGCCGGGTCGCGGTTCGCGGTGGGCAACGAGCAGAACACGGCCTCACCCGCCTCGATCCGCCGGCCCGCCAGCACCACGCCGGTCCGCGCGAAGCGGGGAAAGGCGAGCTGCGCGACGCACACGTAGCGCAGCAGCTCGTCCACCACCCCGTCGAGCGGTCCGCCCCCGGCCCGCGCCGCCGCGGCGAGGTCGTCGTCGCCGAGCAACACCAGGACGCCCGTCGCGATCATGCTGGCGGTGGTGTCCAGCCCGCCGGTCAGCAGCCCGTCGGCCAGGCCGACCAGCTCGTGGTCGGCCAGGTGGTCGCCGTGCTCGTCGATCAGCCTGCCGAGCAGTCCTGCCCGCCGGCCTTCCCGTTGGCGGCGAACGAGCTCCGCGAGGTGGCTCACCGACCGGACGATGGCCGCGAGCGGCATGCCGAGCTCCCCCGAGATGTCGAACCTGCCGCCGCCGGTGGCAAGGACGTCGGCGTCCGCGACGCCGACCAGCTCACCCACGACCCGCGCCGCGACGGGCTCCGCCAGTGCCCGCACCAGCTCGACGGGGCCGCCGGCGTGGGCCAGCCGGTCGAGCTGCTCGTCGACGATGGCCTCGATCCTGGTCGTCATCCCGCGGATGGCCCGGGGCCGGAACGCGGGGGCGAGCAGCCGCCGGCGCCTGGTGTGTCCCGGCGGGTCGTAGAAGCCGAGGCCGCCCGGCCGCCACCGTCCCGCCGTGATCGTGGCGGGCAGGTCCCGTGCGAGGGCGAGGTCGTTGCCGAACGTGCGCGGGTCACCGAGGACCCGGCGCACGTGCTCGTGACGGGTCACCAGCCACGCCTTCGGCAGGCCCAGCATGGGAAAGGCCGCGACCGGGCGGTCGCGGCGCATGCGCACGAGATCGGCGTGGGGGTCCAGCCCGGCACGCATGACTGGCAGAAGCGGATGCATGACTCCCCCGTTCGAACCGACGACCAAGGATGGTTCGGACGACCGGGTGGCGGCATCAGGGCTAGCCCTGATCCTGTGTCCCGCCGGGATTTCGTGCGTGCGCGAGCCGCCGGCGCCGGCGCGGAACAGCACGCGATCGGGGCGGGCGCGTCCAGGGCGCGTGTTCGCCGGCCGCGCGCCGTGTCTATGAATTGTCAAGTAATAAACTTGCCGCGCCACTTGCTGGTGAATATTCAGACGCGGAGAATATTCCGTGTGTCGAAACGTGTTGAGTCGGCAACAACGCGGAGACCTGCTAATAACTGTGATTCTGATCACGCGTCGGGTCGTTGGCGACGGTCCAGTGCAAGTACCCCCTGCAATGAGTGCGTGGAGGTGAGCCGCGCACAAGATTGCGTGGACGTCAGAGATTCCAAGGCCAGTGCGCCAATTCGACTCTCGTTCGACGCGGCCGGCTGGGACGTGTTCCTTGATCGGATTACCGGCCGGTGGCAATCAGGAACCGACACTCGCTCCCGGTGATGCGTGGAGTACGCGGCGTCAGGTGTCCACGGACGAACAAAAGGGTTTACGGTTCGAATGTGGTCACACGAACGCGTGACTTCGAACGAGTTATCGAGAGGCATCCGTGGCGGCGAAGAGACCAACCGAGCGCGACCTGGAACTCGGCCGTGCGCTCCGTGATGCCCGGACCAGTGCAGACTTCCGCCAAAGCGACGTGGCCAAGCGGATCGGCAGCAGCCAGTCGAGCATCGCGCGCATGGAGAAGGGCACGAGACTCCCGACCGAAAGCGAACTGACGGCTTTGCTGGAGCTCTACCGGCCCGACAACCGGGCGGAGATCGAGCGGCTCGCGTGCGCGAGCCGCGAGGGCGGTCTCACGCTGCATCCCAACTTCGAGGCGCTTCTCCGCGTCGAGGCGCATGCGGCGTCGGTCCGCCGGTTCACCAGCGAGCGCATCCCGATGCCGCTCCAGTGCGAGCGGTACGTGCTCAAGCAGTACGGCCTGTCGGACGCCTCCTTCGTGCCGACGGACGTGTTGCGGCTGCACGGGCGCCGGGTCGACGTCCTCATGCGGGAGGACGGGCCGTCGGTCCAGGTCGTGATGAGCTTCTCCGCGATGCTGCGGATGCCCGGCGGTCAGGCCGACCTCATCAGCGAGCAGGCGCAGCATCTGCTGGGGCTGCTCGACTCGGCACCCCGGCTCACGGTGCGGCTGCTGATGTTCGACGCGAATATTCCCTACATCGACAGCGACTTCACCCTCGTCGTGACGCGGGACCGTGGCGCGATGCTCTACGTGCCGTTCGGGCGGGACGGACACAAAATCACCGAGAGAGCAAGAATCAAGGAGCGTGAAACCTACTGGAAACTCGCCAGGGACGCGGCGCTGCCGGTCGAGGAAACCCGGGCTGTGCTCGACGAACTCGTGGCCGGCAGCCACACGGCGATGGGCCGGCGAGATTCTCACCGGTACAGTATGTGATCGGTTCCGCCAACTGAGGGACGCAAATCCCGGTTGGTTGCGGTAGGCTTCCCTTTGCTAACGAAGCAGCGGGAGGGCTGTTCGTCGTGTCCAGGCCATCGCATTTGCCGCCAGTGGCGTCGAGTCTCGATTCTCCGAGCGTCGCGCGTGTTTATGACTACTGCCTGGGCGGCACGACGAACTGGGCGGTCGACCGGTCGTTCGCCGACCGAATCCTGGGCGAGTTCCCGCTGGTGCGGCGTATCGCCGCCATCGAACGCCTCTATCTGAACCGGGTCGTCCGGTTTCTGCTCGACAAGGGCGTGCGGCAGTTCCTCGACGTGGGTTGCGGCGTGCCGAACGCCGGCGCCACGCATTTCATCATCGAGGACTGGGTTCGGGAACGACACAAGAGAAGCCGCGTGCGGGTCGTGTACGTCGACAACGACCCGATCGCCGTGGCGCACGGCGAGGTCGTGCTGGACCGCCAGGGAAACCGGGCCAACCAGGCGATCGTGCAGGCCGACCTGCGTGCCCCGGACGCGTTGTGGGCCGCGGCGCTCGACACGAAGCTGATCGACCCCGCCAAGCCCGTCGCCCTGCTGCTGGTCGCCGTGTTGCATATTCAGCAACCCGACACCACCGGCCGAGATATCGGGGCGTCGTCCGTGGCCCGGTTGCGCGAACTGCTCCCGCTCGGCTCGTACGTGGCGCTGTCGCATGCCTCGAACACCACGCGATCCTCCGCCGGCCGCCGGATCCTCGAAGGTCTACGCCGGGCCTACCGCGGCACGGGCCACGATGTCACGTGGCGCTCCCGCGGCGAGATCGAGTCCATGCTCGACGGCTGCCGCCTGGTGGCGCCCGGCTGGACGACCGCGGTGGCGTGGCGACCGGAGCAGACCGGTCCCAACGTGCCACTCGTGCCGCTCGGCTCCGCGGCGGAGTCCGTCCTCTGGACCGGCGTCGGCAAGACGACGTCCCGCCATTACCCCATTTCGACCAACCCGTGAATATTCCGTTTCGCAGTTTGAATATTCCGCAATTCTGACCTACTTCTGTGGCGCGTATCCAACTTTTTGTTTCGAACCCTTTCCGGTTATGCTGAAGTCTCATGAACGCACTGACGGAAAGGTCAGCGGAAAGTGCGGAATATTCAGCCGGCAGACCGTCGAAATGAGATCCGGGCCGATATCGTCACGGCCGTCATACCCGGACTGATCATGTCGGACGAGCGCGCGGGTGACGGCATCGACGCCGTCACCCGCAAACTGCGGATCACCGCGGCACCCAAGCACCCGGGCCGGGATCCGGTCAGCGTGCACATCGTCGAGGAGTTGGTCTCGGTGCTGCGTGGGGAGAACGGGCTCGCGACCCGGCTCGCCGCGGTGCTGGACCGGCTCCGCACCAGTGCCACACAGCTGGAAGCGTCGCGGCGGGTGCACCAGACGACCGACCAGGACACCGCGGACGCCTTCGGGCGTGTGCTCCCAGAGCGTCGACGATGACCGCCGACGGGCGGGCGGTGCCACCCGTCTCGTGGGATCACGCGAGCCTGCAACAGATCCGGGACCTGCTGCACCCGACGGAGTCCGAAGAGGACATCTACCGCGTGGTCGACCAGCTCGGCGAGTGGGGCACCGAGCTCGAAGCCCAGCTGACCGAGCACCAGCGGCACTGGCACGCGATCTCCGACAGCGGCGCCGGGCAGGCACACGAGAACGCCGCCGCCCACAGCGCGCGGACCCGCGAGTACCTGGCCGCGGCGCTGGAGGACGTGCGGACGATGCAGTCGTCGCTCGATGCGCTCGCCGCGGCGTTCGGCGACGTGCGGGACCGGATCGAGCGGCTCCACCAGGACTACCAGTCCAACAACGAGCACATGCTCGACTGGGTTCTCGCCCGCGACGACGAGCCCAACGAGCAGGCCCGGCGCGACATCACGAAGTGGGCGCGGTCGCTGATGGAACAGTACGAGAAGACCGCGAACGAGGAGCTGCGCACGTGGCCAACGGCCGCGGGGACCGCCGGTGACGCGGTCGCGACCGGCACCGGCGGAACGGCTCCTGTCCCACCGTTCCCGGGGGACGAGCGGCCCACGAAGCCGATCCGGTCCGCCGACGGCCAGCCCCCGTCGCCCGCGTCCGGGCTGGGCACCGCGTTTCCCGGCAGTGCCATTCCCGGGACCGACGAGGCCATCCGGCCGAACCAGTTCAGCGTCGAGAACCAGTTGTTCGGTTCGGATGGCGACGCCTATCCGGCGGTCATCGGCGAGGACGCCGGATATCAGGACTGCGAGGACGATCCGGCATGACGATCTTCAGAGCGCACAGCACCGCCCCCTGGCAGACACCGCTCAGTTTGCCGGCCTGGCAGGAACTGTGGCGAATGTTCAGCGACCGGGGTCCGATGCCGGTCGTGCTCGACCTGCCGCGCTCGGACGGAGTTCTCCCGAAGCGCGAGTCGGCCGAGCAGGTACGGCGCCTGCGCGCGGACCTGGTCGCCGGCGGGTACGCGGTGCGGGCCGGCGAGTCGGTCCGGCCGAGCCAGGAAGTCCAGACCATGCTCCGCGTGCTGGCCCGGCCGCACCGCGAGGTCGACCTGCGCATGAACATCCGCGGTGAGTCGGTCCGCATGCTCGCCGCCGCGCCGTTGCGGGGCAACGTGGTCCGGGTGACCATCCACGAGGCGCCGGACGTGCTGGACTCGGTGGTCGCGATCGAGTCGGTGGAGACCAGCGCGCCCGAGCTGGCCGCCGTCGAGCTCCTGCCGCCGAGCCCGGGTCCCGGCCGGATCCGTGCACGGTCCATCCCGGTGGACCAACTGGAGCGTGCCATCGACGGCTACCGGTCGCACCGGTTCATCGACGCGCTCACGACACACATCGGCAAGGCCGCGGGTGAGGTGCACGAGCTCCTGCGCCACGGCCACACGATGCGGGCCAAGTTCGGCATCGCCGCGCGCGACGCCAAGGGCAGCCGCGTCCGGCACCCGTTCGCCCTCGTGGTCCACGACTCGGCCCAGGCCCGGCATGTCCTCGCCCGGCGCGGTGCGCACATCACCATCGACCGGGCGGACGACCGGCAGATCATGACGATGCTCGGGCAACGCCTGTCCGAGCTCACCGATCGCGCGTGGTGAGCCCCATGCCCGTGACGTTCGAGCTGCTCGGCGCCGCGCTGATGGTCGTGAGCGTGGTCGTGCTGGGCCTGGGCGCGGTTCGTGCCAGCCGGCGGGCGCGGCCCAACCCCGTGCTCGCGCCGACGATCCTGTGCGCGTTCGGCCTGTCCCTGCTGTCCGTCGGCTGGCTGATCGGCCCGGGCGTGCCCTCTGCGGCGTCCGAGGCGATCCGGACGGGCGCGCTGGCGTCGGCCGCGGTGCTCGGGCTGTACGCGTTGTGGCTCAACGACCAGCGCCGGCGCACCGAGCAGGACCGCCTCGAGACCGAGAGACAACGCGGACGGATCGAGCAGAACCGGCTCACGAAGGAGCTGGACCAGCTCGGCATGGAACGCATCCGGATCGTGGACGAGCGCTTCACGAAGGCGATCGAGCTGCTGGGGCACGCCTCGGACCGGGTCCGCATCGGCGCGCTCATCCTGCTGGACGGGCTGACCAGGACCCGGCCGGCGCTCATCCCCGACGTGCTCGACCAGATCTGCGGCTACCTGCGCGGCCCGGTCGACGAGGGCGCGTCGACGTCGATCGAGGTGGAGCAGGAGCGCCGTGTTCGCCAGCGCGCGCAGCGGGTGCTCACCACCGTGCTGCGCAGGGCCCCGGAGCCCGTCGCCGAGATCGACCTGACCGGCGCCGCACTGCACGAGTTCCGCGTGGACGGCGGGACCGTCGACGTGCTCCGGCTGGACCGCACGTCCCTGACCGGTACGACCACGCTCCAGGGGCTCCTGGTCGAGGAGCTGACCATGAAGAACTGCACGACGACCGACGACGTGCTGCTCGAACGGGACAGTCGCGTGGACCGGCTCGTGGTCAGCGGTAAGGACACCCACCTCGGCGGCCGCCTCATCTGCCGCTGCGACCTCGGCACGGTCGACATCGAGTCCGTGACCTTCACCGACACCGTCGAGCTGGACGGCCTCACGGTGGCCGGCCACTTCGCCGCCCACTCCGACTTCCAGCGGCTCACGGTGACACACGTGACGTTCGCCGCCGGGCACTCCCCGGACGACACCAGCATCGACCTCTTCCAGTGCACGTTCGCCGGCGCCGTGTTGTTCGACGAGGTCGAGGTGCACGGCGCCACCCGGCTCGCGGGCATCCAGTTCAACGACGGCGTCGACCTCGGCGCCCGCTTCCACGACGTGGTCACGATCGAGGAGGCACTCGTGGCCGTCGGCACCGAGGCGCGACTGCCCGCGGGCTGGCGCCTGGCGGATCACTGCCCGTCCCACCGGCAGCTGTTGGCCCCGACTCGTCAGGCCGGCGAGACCGCCGGCCGGTGAGGCCGTGTCCCGCCCACGGTCACAACGTGACGCGGTCGATCAGGCTGTTGAGCATGAGCTGCGCACGGGTCCTGAGCACGATCGGATGGCTGCGCAGGTCGATCAGCAGTTGTTCCAGGTGGTCGGCGTTGTCAGTCCGTACGAGGAGGATCAGGTCGCTGTCGCCCGCGACCGTGTAGGCCAGCCGCACTTCCGGGCGGGACTCGAACAGGCGGACGGCGTCCTCGCGCTGGGCGTGTTCGGTGCAGAACACCTCCACCAGCGCGTGGATCCTGCTGTTGCCGGGCTCCGCGACGATCGTCGTGTAGCCCCGGATGATCCCGTCGCGCTCCAGGCGGGTGACCCGTCGCTTGACGGCGGGCACGGACAACGACACCTCGGTCGCGATGTCGGTCAGACTGGCTCGCCCGTTGACGACGAGCCGGTTAAGAATCTGACGATCCACCGCATCCATGTTCAGAACATAACAGCCTGTGCAAGGTCCGCAGCTGGTTTGTGAACCGTCGGACGCCTTACGCTTTTCCGGTGACCACATTGCCCCCGCATCGTCCACGACGGTCCGTCGTGCTGTCGCTGGCCGCCGTCCTGTCGATCGCCGTGTCCGCTCCGGTCGCGACCGCGGATACCGCGAAGGTCCACGATCGCCGCCTCGATGTCCTTGTCCAGCAGGACATCGACGCCGGTGTGCCGGGTGTCGTCGTACGCGTGGACGACGGCCGAGGGCGCCGCACCGAGGTCTCCCGGCAGGCGGCGTGGACCAGGGCCGACAACCGCCTGTCGGTCGACGACCAGTTCCGCATGGGCTCGAACACCAAGACCATGGTCGCCACGGTGCTGCTGCAACTCGTCGCGGAGCGGCGGCTGCGCCTCGACGACCCGGTGGAGCGGTGGCTGCCGGGCCTCGTGCCGAACGGCCGCGCGATCACGTTGCGGATGATGCTCAACCACACCAGCGGTCTTGCCGACTACGTACTGGACCCTGCCGTGCTCGCCTCGATCACCGGCCAGCGGCCGCACACGTGGACCCCGGAGCAGTTGCTCGCGGCAGCGGCGAAGTACCCCCCGCTTTTCCCGCCGGGCCAGGAACACTCCTACAGCAACATCAACTACATCGCGCTCGGCCTGGTGCTGGAACGGGTGACCGGGCGCGGCGTGGCGCGGCTGATCCAGGATCGGCTCGTGCGGCCGCTGGGGTTGCGCCACACCTATCTCGCGGTCGACTCGGCGTCCCGTGACGGCGACAGGCTGGCGCACGGCTACGAGCCCGACGCCGCGCACCTGGCACCGCTGTTGCCGCCGGGTGTTCCGCCCGGCGTGGCGTTCGTCGGGCCCGCTCGCGGCGAGCACGTCGACGTCACCGCACTAGACCCGTCCTGGGCGTGGGCCGCCGGTTCGGTGGTGTCCACCCCCCGGGACTGGACCCGTTTCCTCGGTGCGCTGATGTCCGGCCGGCTGCTGCCCGCCGCTCAGCTGGCGCAGATGCGCACGTTCGTCGACGACCCCAGCAGCGGGGGAACCGGGCGGTACGGCCTGGGCCTGCAGGAGTACACGAACTCGTGCGGCACCGTGTGGGGTCACACCGGTGGTGTTCCCGGTTTCTCGAGCCAGAACTACACCGACCGCGCCGGCAGGCGAACCGTGAGCGTGGTCAGCACGACCCAGTTCGGACTGCTCGATCCGACACTGCGTGCCGCCGACCAGAAGGTCGTCGACGCCGCGATCTGCGTGATGCTCGGCAAACCCGTCCCGGCGACGTGAAACATGTTGGCACACGAGGAGATCCTCATCCGCACCGGCGCCAGGTCCGGCCTGCCGATCATCATCGCCGTGCACTCCACGGCACTGGGCGACGCGGTGGGTGGCTGCCGGCTGTGGTCCTATCAGGACTGGCGGGCGGGGCTGGCGGACGCCCTGGCCCTGTCCGAGGCCATGACCTTCAAGTGCGCGGCGGCGGCCCTCGACTTCGGTGGCGGTAAGTCCGTCATCGCCCTGCCGCCGGGCGTCGTCCTCGACGAGCACCAGCGCCGGCAGGCGATGCTGGACTTCGGCGACGCCGTGCAGTCGCTGGGTGGGCGGTACCACGCCGGCGAGGACGTCGGCACCACGGCGGAGGACATGTGGATCGCGCGAGAACGGACCTCCTGGGTGCACTGCCTGCCGGTAGCACACGGCGGCAGCGGTGAGCCGTCGGAGCTGACGGCCATCGGCACCATGGCCGCCATCGACGCGACCAGCAGGCACCTCACCGGAACGCCGTCACTGGCCGGCCGGCACGTCACCATCGTCGGCCTGGGCCAGGTCGGTGGCCGGCTCGCCCACCTGGTGGCCGCGGCGGGCGCGAAGCTGACCGTCGCCGACATCGACCCCCAGCGTGCGGAACTGGCGCGCGCGCTGGGGGCCGACTGGGTGCCGCCGGAAGAAGCGATGACCATGACGACCGACATCCTCGTGCCGGCCGCGCTCGGCGGGGTGCTCACCCACGACGTCGTGCCACGCCTGCGTTGTCCCGCCGTGGTGGGGCCGGCCAACAACCAGCTGGCGGACCCGTCCGTGGCCGACGCGCTCGCGGCACGGGGAATCCTGTGGGCACCGGACTTCGTGGTCAACGCCGGAGGCGTCATCCACGGCACGATCATCGACTTCGCCGGCGGCACGGTCGAGGAAGCCACCGCCGCGGCCCGCGGCATCGGCCCACGGCTGGCCGACATCTACCAGCGGGCCGACGACACGGGCCGCACACCGTACGAGGTCGCCAGCCGCCACGCCCACCAGCGCGTCGCCGAAGCCAACGACCGCCGCGGCGCTGACCGTTCGTGACCGGCTCCCCCGACATCGTGTCCACTTTGGACTCCACGGTCGATCCGCCGGCCCGGCCTACGACGAGGCCGGGACCGCCGGATCGGTGTGCCGAGTGGACTACCGGGTGATTCGGTAGCGCTCGGTCAGGTAGCCCAACAGGACCATGCCGAGGCTGGGCAGGGTGTACTTGAGCTGCGGCCAGGTGTCCTCGCGGGGCGGGTCGACGCTGGCGGTCTCCGGATAGAACCTGGCCGAGAGCTGGGTGACCCCGTACATGCTCGCGATCATCGCCGCGCTGTCCAGGGACGCGCGGGAGCGGCCTGGTTTCCACAGGTGGTACAGGGTCGCCAGGGACAGCGCGACACCCATGCTCATGGTCTGGGCGTTGTGGAACTTGGCGTGGGGCGGCCACGTCGGGTTGTGGATGTGTGTCTCGTTCCAGTCGGCGACGTACGCGCCGACCATGGTCCCCACCGCGGACGCCGCGATGAGCACCTTGCCGAGCGGGAACTTCTTGAGGCTGAGCGTTGTCATTCGTTCTCCATCAGGTGAAAGGGACTTGCCGGCAGCCACGCCCGGCCGGTCTCAACTGATCCGCGCCCGGTGTGCGACCTCCGCCGCGTCCGGTGGCGTGGTCGGGTAGACGTCGACCTCGAAGAACCGGGCGAACGGCAGGGTGGCCAGCGTCTCCGCGACCTGCTTCTCGTCGGCGGCGATGACCTCCAGGAACGTTGCCCCCCGGGCGGGGGACACGTAGTGGGCGCCGACCCGCCCGTCCGAACGCAGCAGCTCCAACTGCTTGTGCTCGTCGTCTCTCAGGGCTGCGAACTCCGCGAAGTTCGTGTCGGCATGGAGGGTGGCGACCACCATGAACGTCTGGGTCGATGGCATGGGTCTGTCCTTTCGATAGGGATTGCTGGTGTCACGGAACGGGACTCGAACGACGCGATGGTCATTCGGTTGTGATGACGAGCTTTCCGCCCCTGGGTGTGTGGTCGCGTTCGAGCTCGGTGAGCGCCGCGATGGCCTTGTCCAGCGGCACGGTGCGGGCAACCGGCAGCCGCAGGATCCCCTTCCCGGCAGCCTGTGCGACCGCGGCGAGATCCGCCACGACGGGTTTCCCGATCAGCACCCGGAACGGTCCCGGCAGGACGCTTCGCACGAACTTCGCCGGCGTGGGGGTGATGTCGATGATGCGGCCACCGGGCTTGAGCAACGCCCGTGCCGTTCTGACCGGCAGCGTGCCGGCGGTGTCGAGGACCACGTCGAACCGTCCCATGAGCTCCGTCGCGTCGAAGTCGAACTCGACGATCGGGGCGATACCGAGATCGCGTGCCTCGTGCGCGGCGGTGTCGCGGCAGCTGCCGCCCACGGTGGCGCCGTG
Organism: Actinophytocola sp.; assembly: GCF_035634895.1. Lineage (GTDB taxonomy): Bacteria > Actinomycetota > Actinomycetes > Mycobacteriales > Pseudonocardiaceae > Actinophytocola. Next base: position 18,428 of record NZ_DASQCC010000005.1, read on the forward strand.
CGCCAGGGCGAGCTGGGCGGCGGACCGGCCGACACCGCCGAGACAGCCGTGGATGAAGACGGCGTGCCCGGCATGCAGCCTGCCGGTGTTGACCATCGCCTGAAAGGCCGTGAGGCCGACGACGGGGATCGCGGCGGCCTGCGCCCAGGACAGGCTCGCCGGCTTCGTCACGACCGCCTTCTCCTCTGCGACGACCATCTCGGCGAAGGTTCCGGCCGCCTTCAGGCCCACCCCGCCGAGCACCTCGTCGCCGACGGCGAGCCGAGTGACGTGGGCGCCGACCGCCACCACGACGCCCGCGAAGTCGTGGCCCATGCCCCGCGGGAACCGCCGGCCGGTCATGATCTTCAGCTCACCGTTGCGGATCTTCCAGTCCATCGGGTTCGCGGCCGCCGCCTTCACGCGGACCAGAACCTCACCGGGGCCGGGCCGTGCCGGCTCGAAGTCCTCGAGCCGCATCACCCCGGGACCGCCGTACCGGTGGTACTGGATGCGCTTCATCGTGGTCACGGCGAACACCTCCCAACGCGTTGATGTCATCTGATGACATCACACTACCAGACTGATGTCATCTGGTGACATCAGTGCGTGAGTTGGCAGGAGACAGGACTAAACTCACACCATGGGACGATGGGAGCCTGGCGCCAGTGGCCGACTGCGGGAGGCCGCACTGACCCTGTATCTCGAACAGGGCTTCGAGCAGACCATGGTGGCCGACATCGCCGAACGGGCCGGCGTGACGGCCCGGACCTTCTTTCGCTACTTCGCAGACAAGCGCGAGGTCCTCTTCGACGCCTCGGCCGAGCTGGTGGAGAAGTCGCTGGCCGCGCTGGAGGAGGCACCCGCCACGTCGTCCACGCTGGACCTCGTCGAAACCGCGCTCGACGCCGCGGCCGACATCATCGGACACGACCGTGAGCTCGCCAGAAAGCGGCACGCGGTGATCATGGCGAACGCCGATCTCCGCGAACGTGAACTGATCAAGCTTGCCCAGATGTCGGCCGCCCTCGCCGACGGCCTTCGGCGGCGGGGCGTCGGCGACACCGAGGCCAGCCTGGCCGCCGAGGCCGGCGCCGCGGTCTACCGGGTCGCCTTCCAACGATGGTTCGACGCAACGGACGACCTGGACCTACGGGACGTCGTCCGCCGGTCGTTCGCCGAACTACGCGCCCTGACCGCCGGCTGACCGACCGCGCTCGGACACCCCGGATCTCAGACCGGCGCCGGCCAGTCGTCCCGGCGCCGCGCCGTTGCGGGCACCGTGAAGTGCGCCGCGCCCGGGCCCGCCAGGTAGGTCGCCACCGAGGTCGGCGCCACGTCCGGGTAATCCGCGTTGCGCACGTCCCGCAGCGAGGCCGTCCCGTCGAACATGGCCACCTGGTACTGCAGGGCGACGTACTCGAACACGGTGGACGCCGTGAACTGTCGGCGCACGACCTCCGCACGCAGATCCCCCAGCGTGCCCTTGCGCACCAGTGCCCACCGCCGTCCGGACGCCGCCTCGACCTCGTTCCGCAGCTCCAGCATGGACAGTTGCTGGCCGACGACGTGCACCTCGCGGCCCGCGGTACTCGGGTCGAGCGCGATCGCGGCCGTGAACGCGGCGGTGTCCGGGATGGTGGTGATGTCGATCGGGCGTGTGCCGTCGCCCCACACCGAGAACGTGCCGGCCGCCGGGTCGAGCACCTCGTGGACCGCGCCGAGGAAGTACTCCGGGAACGCGCCGACCGCCACCGACGTGCGGGCGACCGTCGACGTGGCGAACGAGTCCGCGAACACGCGGCGCAGGTCGGACAACACGTTGACGCCGTAGCCGTAGCCGTGGAGGTTGATCGAGAAGTCCGACGGGATCATCCGGTGCACGCCGGCCCGCTCCGCGGCCCGCAGCAGCTCCCGCTGCCCGTCGATGATGACCTCCGGGCCGCCCTGGACCGCGGACACGACGACCTCCACGCCGTCGACGTGGGGTGCCAGCGCGTCCGCGCCGTCCGCCAGGTCGCCGACGCACGGCGTCAGGTTCGGGTGCGCCGCCAGTCTGTCCACGGAGGGCTTCCGGACCAGCGCACGTACGTCAGCGCCCCGGTCCAGCAGGTTCTTCACGATCAGGCTGCCGAGACTGCCGGTCGCGCCCGCCACCAGAACTGTCGTCATCTACTCGTCCACTCCTCGTCCGACTTCGCTTGCGTACGGCCACCGGCGCGACCCGGGCAGGCCGGCAGGCGAAAGCCTCCCGCTCACCGGTCCGCCTTGGCAAAGGTCACCAAAGTTACTTACTCTGGAGAAGTGACCAGGCCAACGGGCGCTCCCGTCGACGAGGAAAGCTGCCAGCGAATCCTGCGTGCGATCGACATCATCGGGGTCCGCTGGACCGGACCGATCCTGCTCGCCGCGGCCCGGGGCGCCCGCCGGTTCAAGGAGTACCGTGCGCTGGTCCCGGGCATCTCGGACCCACAGCTGACACTGCGGCTCAAGCAGCTGCAGGGCCGCGGGCTCATCGAGCGCACGGTCGTCCCCACCACACCGGTCCGGATCACCTACGCCCTCACGCCCGATGCCGAGGAGCTGATCTCCGTCCTTCAGCCGTTGTCCGACTGGAGCGCACGCCATCTCCCGCACCACGACACCTGACGCGAGCAACTCCGTTCGGCGCAACGAGAATCGATTCCCTCCCGGACAGGACCGCGTTCGCGCCGGCGGGACTCGGGGTGTTTGAACACGGAACTCGGGGTGCGCGAACGCGTGACTCGGGGTGCGCGAACGCGGGACTCGGGGTGCGCGAACGCGGGACTCGGGGTGTTTGAACGCGGGACTCGCGGTGGTGGGCCGGTGGCCGGGTCCTCAGTGGAAACGCGAAACGCCGTACGGGTGTCGGTGGTGCCTGTCATGATCACGCTGCCCGGCCGTGCCGGCCGGGTATCGACTGGAGGAAAGCCTTGATGCGAAAGCGTTTCAGAGAAACCGTCGGGATCGTCGCGGTCACGACGGTGGCGACGGTGGCGATCGGCGTGCTGACCGCGCCCGCAGCCGCGGCCACGCCGCTGATCACGGAGCTCGGCCCGCTGCCGGGGCAGTACAGCGCCAGCGCCGAAGGTGTCAACGACGACGGCGTGGTCGTGGGCACCGTCTACGGCAGCACGGTCACGGCCGTGCGGTGGGACCCGGCGGGCACGCCCACCCCGCTCGCCGCGTGGCCGGGTGACACCGAGAGCAACGCGAACGCGATCAACGACGGCGGCGCGGTGGCCGGCCAGTCCTCAGCGAGCAGCTCCAGCCGGCACGCCGTGCGGTGGGAGGCCGACGGCACCATCAAGGACCTGGGCACGCTCCCCGGCGGCCGCCCCTCCTCGGCCCAGGCGATCAACGACGACGGCGTCGTGGCGGGCTATGCCTACAACGCGGCGTACGACCAGCGCGCCGTGCGCTGGGCCGTCGACGGCACCCCCACGGTCCTGAACCCCCTCCCCGGCGACACCCAGAGCTACGCCTACGGGATCAACAACGCGGGCGTGGTCGTCGGCACGTCCAGCACCAGCCTCGGTGCGCTGCGCCCGGTGCGATGGGACACCGACGGCACCGTCACGGCGCTGGGCACCGCCACGGGCGCCGCGCTCGACATCAGCGACGACGGCGTCGTCTCCGGCTACACCGGACACACGAAGGCGACGACCTGGGCGGCCGACGGCACCCCCACGATCCTCACCCCGGCCCCCGGCCACGACGGCGGCACCGTACGGATCACCGACGACGGCGTGATCCACGGCGCGTCGGGTACCACCGGCGGCACCACCCGATGGCACGCCGCCGTCTGGCAAGCGGACGGCACCCCGACGCTGCTTGGCGACCTGGACGCGACCGGCACGAGCGTCGCACGCTCGCTCAACTCCGCGGGTGTGGCCGTCGGCTGGGCGACCCGGGACGGGCAGACACGCGCCGTCCGCTGGACTCCCGCCGGCTGACTCCCTTCCTGGTGAACGGCGGATCGCCGTGGCCCGGACCGCCCGGGCCGCGGCGATCCCGCGCCGGTCGTGCTGGCCGGCCCGCGCGACGACGCGGCTCGTGAACCCGGCCGGCAGCCGGATCCCGTCGGCGGCCCGCGGGACGGACCGCGACGCCGGGCGGCCGACCGGTGGCTGGACGGTCAGAAGCCATTCGGTCTGCCGTCGTCGTAGGAGTGGAGCACCACGATGTCGGTCTGCGGCCGGTAGCCGTTGCGCAGTGCCTCGACCGTGGACGGCGGGGTGAGTACCTGGACCGTGCCCCTGGCAGGCCGGATGCTGGGCCGCACATAGCCCTTCGCCTGCGTCCACGGCGACACCAGGCCGAGCTGGATCATCGCCGGTCCGTCGTCGAGGAGCACGAACGTGCCGACGGGAAGCTGGGTCACCTTCGCGGTGTGCAGGCGTCGCCGGCCGGTGTCCGGGTCGAGCCGCTCGTCGTGCAGCTGGCTGTCGATCTCCGCGGCGGAGGGCAGGGTGGTGACGCGGCGACCCGCGACCGCCTTCCGGTACGCGTCGAAGTCCTTGGGGCGGCAGGCATCGCACGGTCGATGCCCCGCCGCCAGCGCGACGGCCTCGTCATGGAAGAACAGCACGGTCGGCTGCCCGGGCGGCCACCGCGGCTGCCGCCGGTACCGGCGCGGTTGGTCGCAGACCGTCCACGTCGTCCCCTGGTGCGAGCGCACCAGGGTGTCGCCTTCGTGCAGGACTCCGCGCTTGCCGAGCCATCTGCACACCAGCGGCGCCACCACGATCTCCCCCGTCGGCGTCACCCGATCCACCAAACCCATATCCACCAACCTTTGTGCGGTCACCTGTGCTCTACGGCGGTCGAGAACGCGCGGACGAGCTCGACGCGGGAGCGCACGCCGAGCTTGTGGTAGCAGTTGCTGAGGTGGTACTCGACGGTCTTCACCGAGAGGAACAGCGTAGCGGCGATCTCGCGGTTGCTGAGGCCCTCGGCGGCCCGCCGGGCCACCCGGACCTCCTGGTTGGTCAACGGGGTTCCCGCGCTGCCCGGGGTGGTACCGCCGACTCGCAGCTCGCCCGCCGCTCGGCGTTCCCAGGGATGTGCGCCCAGCCGCTCGAAGACCAGGCGGGCCGCGGCGAGCTGCTCCTGAGCACGTCCCCGCCGACGGGCCCGGCGTAGCCGTTCCCCGAAGAGCAGCCGGGTCCGCGCGGCGGCGTACTCGTCGCCGGTGGCCAGTTCCTCCTCCATCGCGACGACGAAGTGCCGTTCGGCTTCGGCTTCGTCGTCGGCCAGCAGTCCTCGGCAGCGGGCGATCGCGACGCGGGCGGCCGGCACCGGCTCATGGCCGGACCGGCGCACGAGATCGTCAAGGCACTTCCCGGCCCGGTCCACGTTTCCCGTGCGGAACAAGGACTCCACGAGGTCGGCGTGGTAGGGAAACACCACCGGGTCGCGCACACCCAGACGGTCGAGGCGGTTCGCCAGGTTCGTCAGGCGGTCGACCGCACGCTCGGGGCGCCCGGCCGCCAGCTCGATCCTCCCGAGCGCCAGGTGCGCGTACGGGATCACCAGCTCGGCGCCGAGCGGTTCCAGTAGGTCCAGGGCGTCCCGGACGTTCTGCGCGCAGCGCGACTCGTCGCCCTGCGCGGCGTCCACGAGCGCCATCGTGCTGGCGGCGTAGCCGGCGAGCAGTGGCTGGCCGACGGCGTCGGCCAGCGACCTGCACTCCGCGCCCGTGCCGTAGGCCGCGTTCCAGGCACCACACCGGGCCTCCAGGTCGGCCAGCACGGAGAGCAGGCTGGGCAGCCGTTCCATCGCATCCGCGCGGCGGAGCCGGGTGAGGGTCGTGCGCAAGACGTCGCGCGCGCTGCCGTACTCCCCCAGCCACATCAGGTCCATCGTGGCGAAGCCGAAGACCTCGATGCCGTGCTGGAGCGGATCCGTCTCCGTGAGGGTCGCGAGGTAGCCGGACACGACGTCCCTGGCACGCTCATGGTGCCCGGTGAGCAACGAGGTGTGGGCGTACAGTACGGCGGGGCCGATGTCGTGCGACTGTGCGGGCTGCGCGGCAAGCGCGCGTTCCGCCGCCGCCAGTGCCTCCGGGACGAGTCCCGCCACCGCGCCGACGCCGGCCGCGGTGACCCACAGCGGCGTCGCGGCCTGCTCGGGTGCGGCCGCGGCCGCCCCGGACACGGTGGTGAAGATGTCGGCGGGTTTGGCGCGGGTGAACTGGATCTGGGTGTTCAGTTGCGCGACCGCCGCCCGCAGCTCGACACCCGCGGCGTCGGTGTCGATCCGGTCGATGGCCGCCGTGGCGGCGTCGGTGTCGCCGGCGAGGTGTGCCGCCTCGGCCGCCCTGTACCTGCGCTGCTCGCGCTCGCGCGGCGCCGACGTCAGCTGGGCGGCACGCAGGTAGACCGCGTACGCCTCTCGCATGGCACCACGCGCGAGGCTGCGCGCCGCGAGGTCGGCCAGTGCGTCGGCGACGTCGTCGTCAGGACCGAACGCGGCCGCCGCGAGGTGCCACACGTGCCTGTCCCACAGCCTGCCCCTGGCCGACCGCAACGCCCGCGCTATCGCGGCATGGGCGGCACGGCGCTCGCGTGGGGTCGCCGCATGGTAGACGGTCGACCGGATCAGCGGGTGGGCGAACTCGATGCCGTCGGCCGTGGTGACCAGCCCGGCGGCCTCGGCCGTAGACAGCGCGTCGAGTCCGGCGGGGCCCAGCACCTCGGCGAGCTCGGCCAGCTCGCCGGTGAAGGAGGCGGCACACAGCAGGAGCGCCCGCCGTACGGCGGGATCGAGCGGGGCCAGCCGTTGCCGGTACGCGTCGGCGACGGTGTCGGGCGGTGGCGGGGGCCGATCGTGGCCGTGCGGGACGCCCGCGGGTCGTCGGGAGAGCTCCACGAGTGCCAGGGGGTGGCCGGCGCTGTACCGCAGCAGCAGCGCGAACTCGTCGTCGTCCGGCGGTTCGCCCCGCACCCTGGCCACGAGCGCGCGAGCGGCCTCGGCGGGCAGGCCGCCGAGCTCCAGGGTCGGCAGGTCGGCCAGGTCGCCGCCCTGGTCGCCGTGCCGGACCGCGACCAGCACCGCGACCCCTTCCCCGACGAGCCGCCGGGCCGCGAACAGCAGGGCCGACCGCGAGCCGGCGTCCATCCACTGGAGGTCGTCGACAACCACCAACGCCGGCGCGGCCTCCGCGAGGACCCCCAGGGTGCCGAGGCCGACCGCGACGCCGCCGGGTGGGCGCACGGCCTCGTCGACGGCGAGGCTGACACGCAACGCGTTCCGTTGCCCGGCAGGCAGTTGGTCGGCGAGGGCGACCACCGGCCGGAGGATGTCCGTCAGCGCCCCGAAGGCGAACGTGGCCTCGCTCTGCACGCACCGCGTCCGCAGCACCCGCAGCGTGGGTTCGTACTCGGTCGCACGGTCCAACAACGCGGTCTTCCCCGCGCCTGCCTCTCCCCTGATGACGAGCACACCGCTGCGGCCTTTCCGCGCGTCGGCCACGAGCCGCCGGATTCGTTCCTCCTCCGCCTCTCGGCCGAACAGCTCCGGCTGCTCCTCGGGGGTCGACACATCGCCTCCAAAACCCTGGGGAATTCCCTGATCCAGCCTACGACCCCGGCCAGCGAGGATCGTCACGAGCCGGTGCGGCCGGATATCGAGGGGGATGCCATGAATCAGCGGTCGAGGTCGAGTGTCAAAGGAAATGTGAACGCGCCCATCGGGAACATCTCCGGTACCGGAAACCAGATGGCCAGGACCTCGTGGTTCACCCGGATCAGGAACGACTGGTCGAGGAAACGGAAGGCGGCCTGCGTTTTCCTGAGCGTCACCGTGGTGACCGGCGGCGCGACGACCGTGCTGGTCCTGCTGGGACCGGAGCCGCCCGCCGAGGGACGGTCCGCACCACGTTCGACCACCGCCCCACGGCACGACCGGCCGAGCGCGGACCTCCCGGCGGTCCGACCGCCCGAGCCGACCCCGACCACGAGGCCCGTGCCGAGCGGAAGCCGGCCGGGGAACGGCGTGGACCGGCCCGGCACCACCACGAACGGCAACCAGGAACCGCAGGATGGCACCACCGCGCGGACGCGGCAGCTGGCGACGACCGCCGACCAGCCGAGTGGACTGCCGGGCACGTCCCTCAACTTCTACGGCACGGGATACGACGGTTGCCCGGACTACGGGTCACGCACCGTGGACGTGCTGTGGGACGGATACGGCACCGGCATCACCGCGCCGATCGAACCCGACGGCCGGTTCGGCATCCGGTTCACCGTTCCCGAGTCGGCCGGCACCGGAACCCATTACCTCTACGGGCGATGCGTCGACGGCGGGGAATGGGCCAGGACGGAGTTCGCCGTCACTTCTCCGCTGGCCCTCACCACGTCGCCGACGCGGGGAAGCGCCGGGACCTCGGTAACCGTGCACGGCACCGAATACGGCGGCTGCCCGGACTACGGCAACCGGGCGGTGAACGTCATCTGGGAAGGAACCGGAATCTCCGCCACGGCACCCATCGAGGCGGACGGCACATTCACCGTCACGTTCACCGTGCCGGCGACGAACCCGGGCGACTATTACCTCACCGGCCAATGCCAGGACGGCGGCCAGTGGACCCGGACGATATTCACGGTGACCGCGTGACCGGATTCCCGGGGTTTCCCGCGGCGGCTGCCAGAACCGTTCCTGGCGGACATGGGCGCTCGCCGACCCCGCGGGCCCTGGTCGAGGTTTCCTTCCGAGATCGTTTCGAGGAGTTCGGTTCAGGAGCAGGTGACGGCGACCTTGCCGAGCGTTCCGGCGCCGAAGGCGGCGAACGCCTCGTGGACCCGCTCCAGCGGATAGGTGGCCGTCACCGCGACACGCAGCACGCCGGCGGCGGCGTCGGCGGCCACCTGGGCCAGGGTCCGCGGGGTGGCGTCGGCCATCACCGAGAAGGCGGTGACGCCCTCGGGGACGGCGCCGAGCGTGGAGGCGAAGCGCCCACCGGGGCGCAGCAGGCCCGCGAGCTGGTCACCGTCACCGGCCAGGTGCAGCACCGCGTCCACGCCGTTCGGCGCGAGCGCGCGGACCTGCGCGGCCAGGTCACCGGTGAAGTCCACGACGTGGACCCCGGCGGCGAGGCCGGTGACGAGGTCGGCCTCCGCGCCGGGGCGGGCGGTGGCGATGACCCGTGCGCCGCGTGCGGCGGCGAACTGCACGGCCAGCGTGCCGACACCGCCGGTGGCACCGGAGATCAGGATCGTCTCGTCCCCGTGCGGATCCACGGCGTTCACGCTGTCCAGGGCGGCCGTGCCCGCCAGTCCCAGCGCGCCGGCGTCGCGCACGCTCAGGCCGGCCGGGATGTGGACCACGCCGTGCGCGGCCGGCACGGTGACGTACTCGGCCAGCGAACCCGCCCCCAGGAACGGCTTCGTCACCACGCCGAAGACCGCGTCCCCCACCGCGAACCCCTCGACGCCCGCGCCGAGCGCCTCGACGGTCCCGGCGAAGTCGTTGCCCACCACCAACGGGAAGCGGTGTTCCATCATCCCCCGCAGGTAGCCGGCGGCGGTCGCGGCGTCGATGCCGTTCACCGACGACGAGACCACCCGCACCAGCAGCTCCCCCGCCTCCGGGCGCGGGGTGTCGACCTCGGCCACGGCCGGGCTGGCGGGAACGGACTTCAGGGTTGCAGCACGCACGATGATCACCCTCACAGTAAGTGGAACGGCCTTCCCGTTTCCCTCCGCCACGGTAGCAGAAGAACCGGGAAGGGTGTTCCACTTAGTAGAGTGCGGGGTATGACACCGCCGACGGACCGTGCTGAGGTTCCAGATCCGCAGTGCGGAACCGCTCTGCGCGTGGACGCCGAACGCAACCGCGAACGCATCCTGGCCGCCGCCCGCCGCCTGTACGCCACCGAGGGCCTCGGGGTGTCCATGGCGGCGGTGGCCCGCGAGGCCGGCGTCGGCAAGGCCACCCTCTCCCGCCGCTTCGCCACCCGCGAGGACCTCATCAGCGCCGTCTTCGCCGACCGGATGGACGGCTACGCCAACGCCACGGCCGAAGCCCTCGCCGACCCCGATCCCTGGCACGGCTTCACCTGGTACATCGAGGCCATCTGCGCCATGCAGGCCGCCGACCGTGGCTTCGCCGCGATCCTCACCATGAGCATCCCCGACGCGAAGGTCCTCGAAGCCCGCCGCGCCGAGTCCTACCACGGCTTCTTGAAGCTCATTGCCCGCGCCAGGGCCACCGGCCACCTGCGAACCGACTTCGTCCCCGAGGACATGATCGTCATGCTCATGGCCAACGCCGGCGTCATCGCCGCCACCGCCGACGCCGCACCCGACACCTGGCGCCGCCTCGTCGGTCAGCTGCTCCGCGGCGCCGCCGCCCCCGGCGCCCCCCTGCCCCCCATGCCGGACGCGCCCGACGCCGCCGGCCTCCACCGCGCCATGATCCGCTGGGCAAGGTCCTCCACGCACCGGCCGTGAGGCGACCGGCGCGGCACGACCAGCGGCAGGACTACCCCGCGGACGTCACCCGGACAGGGTGACGTGTGTGCTGGTGGGCGGCATTGCGCGGCGGAACGGTTGATCAGCGGAACACATGGATCGGCTCGGGAGTTGAGCGTGGCATGACCCAACTCGTGGATCGCACGATCGGCGCCCTCCGCGCCGAGCACGACCGCCTCGCCGGCCTGGTCTCCACCCTGAGCGACGACCAGCTGGCCGCCACCAGCGGCGCCTCCGAGTGGACCGTCGCGCAGGCGCTGTCCCACCTGGGCAGTGGTGCGGAGATCGGCCGGGCGCCGATCGCGCGGGCCGCCGGCGAGACGGTGGCGGCCGAGGACAACCAGACGATCTGGGCCCGCTGGGACGCGTCCACGCCGCGGGCGCAGGCCGAGGGTTTCGTGGCGTCCAACGGCCGCTGGTTGGAAACGGTCGAGGCGTTCACGCCCGAGCAGCGTTCGTCGCTGATCGTGGACCTCGGGTTCCTGCCGGAGCCGGTCCCGCTGCTGACCGCCCTGGGCATGCGGCTCAACGAGGTGGCCAACCACTCGTGGGACGTGCGCGTGGCGTTCGACCCGGACGCCGGGGTGGACACCGAGTCGGCCGCGGTCCTCGTCGACCTCCTGACCGGACCCGTGGGCTTCCTGCTGGGCTTCCTCGCCAAGCCGGCCGAGCTCGAGGACCCGGTGTCGCTCGCGGTCCCCGGCGCCGGCCTGGTGATCGACGACACGGCCACCCTGGTGGACCACCTCGAGGCACCGTCCGCCACGTTCAACGGGCCGCCGGAGGCGTTCATCCGGCTGGTCAGCGGCCGCCTCAAGGACCCGTACGCCAACGGCGTCACCGTCGACGGCAGCCTCACCCTCGACGACCTGCGCCGGGTGTTCCCCGGCTTCTGACCAACGGTTGTCCGGGCAGGACCGTCAGGGCCGTCGTGAACCTGTCCTCGACAGCTCGAAGATCTGGCGTGCCTTCATCGAGGCGAGCTCGGCGCCGGGGCGGTGGCCGGTGGCGTGGTGGAGTCTCAGTGCCTGGCCGGCGTAGATCGCCGCCTGGGTGTGGTTGTGCCGCGCCAGCTCGACCTCGGCCAGGACGGTGGCCGCTTTGCCCTGCAGGATCCGGTATCCGAGCTCTCCCGCCTGGTCGTGGGCCTGCCTCGCCGCCGGCTGGGCCGCCGCGTGCTCGCCCAGTGCCAGGTGCGCGTCCGCCAGGCCCACCAGTGCGTCGATCAGGCCGTAGTGATAGGGGTTCGGCTCGCCGGCCAGGCCGGACGCCCGCTGGTGGTGTCCCACCGCCACCGTCGGCTGCCCCGACCGGACGGCGATGCGGCCGACCGCATTGAGGACGTCGACCTCGTTCTGTGCTCGTCCCGCGGTACGCACGATGGCCAACGCCTGCTGGCCGAGGTCCGCCGCCCGTGCCATGCGGCCCTCGGCGCAGGCGATCTCGGCCAGCTTGCCGAGGCCCTGGGCCTCACGGAACCGTGAGCCCAGGGTCCTCGCCATGGCCACGGTCTGGTTGTACCGCCGTGCCGCGCCGTCCAGGTCACCGCGCAGCCAGCTCGACCAGGCGAGTCCGGCGAGCGCGTCGATCTCGCCGAAGACCGAGCGGCGCCGCCTGGCCAGGTCGAGCGCCTCGCCGAAGTACCGCTCCGCCGCGCGGAGGTCGCCCGACTCGTTGTGCAGGTGGGCCAGCATCCGCAGCGCGTGGACCATGCCTTCCGGCATCCCCTCCGCACGCCACATCTCGATGGCTCGCTCGCTGTGCTCGCGCGCCTCACGCGGCCGGCCAAGACCGATGAGCGCGAGGCTGGCGTTGCCGAGCGCCTTCGCCTCACCGGCCCGCCAGCCGACGTCGCGCGCCAGGTCCGCCGCTTTCCCGCTGTGGTCGAGGAAACCCTGGTTGTCCCAGACACTCCAGTACGCCGTGGCCAGGTTGACGTGCATCGCGGCCTGTGCGTGCCGGTCGTCCGCGTCCTGTGCGGCCGACAGCCCGGCGCGGGCGAACGCCAGCCACGTCTCGTTGTGGTAGGTGCGGGCGAGGAAGAACCCGCGGGTCGCGTCCGCCAACCGCCACGCCACGCTCGGCATGCCGTGGGCCGCCGCGCCGGCGATGATCGCGCCCATGTTGGGCAGCTCGCTCTCGAGCCAGGCCCATGCGCCGTCCGGGTCCGCGAACGTGTCCGCGCGCGCCGGGCCGGACAGCATCGGCGCGTGCGAGTAGAGCAGCGCCGCGGCGGCCTCCGCCATCGTCACGTACCAGTCGTACAGTCGCCGCAACGGTTTCCCGCGGTCGGACTCGGACACCTCGCGCGCGTAGAGGCGGACCAGGTCGTGCAGCCGGTACCGGCCGGGGACGTGTGCCTCCACCAGGTTCGACATTACGAGGCCGGCGAGCAGCGGTGTCGTGTGCTCCCCGGTCGCGTCGGCGAGCGCGGCGACCGCGACGGCGGTGAAGTCCCGGCCCGGGATCAGGCCGAGGTTCTGGAACAGGCGCCGCTCGTCCGGCAGCAACGCGCCGTAGGACAGGGCGAGCGCGGGGCGGACGGCGGCACGGGCGTCGCCGTCCACCGCGAGAGCGTCGAGCGGGCTGTTGTCGCGCAGGTCCTCGGCGACCGAGGCGATGCTCTGCTCCGGACGCACCCGCAGTTTTCCCGCCGCCAGGCGCAGTGCCAGCGGGAGCCGGCCACACAGCCGGACGAGCTCGGCCGCCGCCTCGCCGGCCCGCGCCACCCGCTCGTGGCCGAGGACGTTCGCCAGCAGCAGCAGGGCCTCCCGTCCGTCGAGGACGTCGAGCGGCAGGCTGTGCGCGCCGTCGACGGCGACGAGGCCGGGCAGCTGGTTGCGGCTTGTCACCAGGGTGAAGCAGGAGGGCGTGCCCGGCAGCAGGGGCCGGATCTGTTCGGCGGAGGCGGCGTTGTCCAGCAACAGGAGCAGGCGCCTGCCCGCGGTCACCGACCGGTAGAGCGTGGCCCTTTCCTCGTGGTCGACGGGCACGCGGGCCGCCTCGACGTCCAGTGACCGCAGCAACCTCGCGAGCACCGCGCCCGGATCGGCCGGCGGGTGCTCGGCGTCGAAACCGTGGAGGTCGACGTAGAGCTGTCCGTCCGGGAACCGGTGTGCCGCCTGGTGGCTCCAGTGCACCGCCAACGCGGACTTGCCGACCCCCGCGGTGCCGTGGATCACCGCCACCACCATGCCCAGGCCCGCCGCGATCTTGTCCAGCGCGGCGAGATCGGCGGCCCGTCCGGTGAAGGACGCCGGGGCCGCGGGCAGCTGCCGGGGTACCCGCGCGGGAGGTGGCGCGACCGGCGGCGCGGTCAGCGGTTGGTCGTCGTTGAGAATCGCCGCCTGGAGCCGGCGCAGCGCCGGTCCCGGCCCGACGCCGAGGTCCTCGTCGAGACGCGCCCGCACCTGCTGGTAGGTGTCCAGCGCGTCGGCCTGACGCCCCGCCTGGGACAGCGCCCGCATCAACAGGTACCAGAACCGCTCCCGGTAGGGGTGCCGCGCGGTCAGCGCGGTGAGCTCGGCGATCAGGTCGCCGTGGTCACCCAGTTCGAGGTCCAGCTCGGCGCGCCGCTCGAGCGCCTGCAACCGCTCCTCGTCGAGCCGGGGCACCTCGTCGAGCCGCAGGGACTCGGACGGCACGTCCGCCAGCGCGGGGCCCCGCCACAGCGACAACGCCCGCCCCAGCTCGGCACGGGCGGGGGCCGTGTCGAGCTGCCTCGCCCGCTCGACCATGGCGCGGAAGCGGGTCAGGTCGAGCTGGTCGGGCCCGATCTCCATCCGGTAGCCGCCCGGGCGGGTCACGATCAGGCCGGGGTCGTCCAGCGTCTGCCGCAGGCGCATGACATGGGTCTGCACGGTGGACCGGGCGCGGCCCGGCGGCGTGTCCCCCCACAGCCGGTCGATGAGCTCGTCGCGCGGCACGGTCTGGCCGGAACGCAACAACAACGTCGCCAGCACCACCCGCAACCGGCCGCTCCCCAGCGGCACCGTCGCCGTCCCGTTGACCACCACCAGCTCACCGAGCAGGCGAAAACTCCACCCTCTGGTCATGTGCCCCCCGCGGTGGAGTTTACCGGACGTCGTCGAGATGTCAGCGAGCTGTGAGCGGCGGCCAGCAGGCTGGCCATCGCCAGGGCGTGCCCTGGTTCTGTTTCACGGGAAGGGATTGAGTCACATGGTTCGTCTGATCGAGAAGCTCGGTGACCGGGTGCTGGCGCGAGTGGTGCCCCGGGCCGTGGCGGCTGCCGCGCCGCCGCCCGGGTGCTGGTGCGACCAGTGCACGGGGGCGTGGGCGTTCCGCTGTTGCTGGGTGAGCGCGACCACGTACATCTGCACCACCCAGTGCGTGTCCTGCTGACCAGACCGCGGGGGGTGGCGTCCTGGCGGGTCACCCGCCAGGACGCCGTTCCACTCGAAGACAAGGAGTTGCTGCGGTGACGGTGCTGGTCGTTGCTGTGATGGTGCTGTGCTTCCTCTGCCTGTTCGACCTTCTGCTGACGCTCGGCGTCCTCAGGCGGCTCCGGGACCACGAGGTCCGCCTGGAGCGGTCGGCCGGCCAACCCAACCCGCTCGACAACCTGGCCAGCTCGCTCGTGCAGGGCTCGCGACCGGGCCCGTTCACCGCCACGACGACCGACGGCGGCGTGCTCGCGCTGGACGACCTGCTCGACGGCACGGTGGTGGCGTTCATGTCGCCGCACTGCAGACCTTGTGTCGCCAACCTGCCGAACTTCGTCGAGCACGTCAGCGGTCTGCCCGACGGCAGGCGGCGGGTCGTGGCGGTGCTGACCGGCGAGGAGGTCGAGGCCAGGTCGATGGCCGACCGGCTGGAGCCGGTCGCGCAGGTCGTGATCGAGCCGTTCGACGGGCCGATGACCAAGGCGTTCGACGTGACCGCACTGCCGGTCATCTTCGTGGTGAAGAGTGACGGGACCGTGGCCGCCACCTCGTACGAGATCGACCAGCTGCTCGGCCCGATGGCGGCGGTCGTCAGATGAGCTCGCGGTTCGCGGGGGTGGTCACGGCGGTCGGCCTGGCGTGGCGTGCCGCCCCCGGGCTGCTCGCCGTGTACCTGCCCCTGAACGTGCTCGGCGCCGTCGTCCCGGTGGCCTCGGCGTGGCTCGTCAAGCTCGTCCTCGACTCCGTGCTGCGGGGGACGCCGCTGTACCCGTTGCTGTTGCTGGTCGGCGCGCTCGCGGTGGTGGGACTCGTCGCCGGGGTCGTGCCGCACGTGACCGAGTACGTGCGGGTCGAGGCGGACCGCCGGGTCACGTTGCTGAGCGAGGACCGGCTCTACGGCGCGACGGAACGGTTCGTCGGGCTCGGCCGGTTCGAGGACCCCGGCTTCCAGGACACATTGCGGGTGGCCCAGGAGTCCGGTCGCTCGGCGCCGAGCAACGTCGTCAACGGGTTCGTCGGGGTCGGCCGGGCGTTGGTGACGATCGCCGGGTTCGTCGGCTCGCTGGCCGTCCTCGACCCGCTGATCACCGCGGTGGTCCTGCTCGCCGGTGTACCCGCGGTGCTGGCCGAGCGCGCGCTCGCCCGCCGGCGTGCCGCGGTGTTCCTGGAGATGAGTCCGTCCGTGCGGCGGGAGCTGTTCTACGCGCGGCTGCTCACCGACATCCGGGCCGCCAAGGAGGTGCGGCTGTTCGGCACCAGCGGGTTCTTCCGGCACCGGATGCTGCGCGAGCGCGCCACGGCCGACGCCGCCGAACGCCGGGTAGACCGCCAGGAGCTGCGGGTGCAGGGCGGGTTGTCGCTGCTGTCCTCGGTGGTGGCCGGCGGCGGTCTCGTGGTGGCGATCGTGTCCGCGAGCCGGGGACAGCTGAGCGTCGGCGACGTGTCGATGTTCGTCGCGGCCGTCGCCGGGGTGCAGACGTCGCTGTCGATGCTGGTCGGCGCCTACGCGATGGCCAGCCGGTCGCTCCTGATGTTCGAGCACTACCGCGCGCTGCTGGATGCCGGACCGGACCTGCCCGTCGCGGCCGAACCGGCGGTGGTGGGCGAGCTGCGCGGCAGCATCGAGCTGCGCGACGTCTGGTTCCGTTACTCGCCGGCGCATCCCTGGGTGCTGCGCGGGGTGAACATGGTGATCCCGGCGGGTCGCGCGGTGGCCATCGTCGGGCGCAACGGCGCGGGCAAGAGCACCATCGTGAAGCTGCTGTGCCGGTTCTACGATCCGACCCGCGGGTCGGTGCGCTGGGACGGGGTCGACCTGCGGGACATCTCGCCCGCGGACCTGCGGGCCCGGATCGGCGCCGTGTTCCAGGACTTCATGGAGTACGACCTGACCGCGGCGGAGAACATCGGGATCGGCGACGTCGGCCGGCGCGACGACCGCCCGCGGGTCGAGGCGGCCGCGCGGCTGGCCGGGGTGCACGAGACGCTCGCGCGGCTGCCCGGCGGGTACGACACGCTGCTGAGCCGGACGTTCACCCCCGGCGGCACCGCCTCCGACGAGTCGGCCGCGCTCGCCTGGCTGGCCGGCGACGACACGGCCGGCGTGGGGGTCACGCTCTCGACCGGGCAGTGGCAGCGGCTCGCGCTGGCGCGTGGCCTGTTCCGGGGGCGCCGGGACCTGCTCATCCTCGACGAACCGAGCTCCGGACTCGATCCCGAGGCCGAGCACCAGGTGCACGGGACGCTGCGCACGTACGCCGCGGGCACGACCAGAGTGCTGATCTCGCACCGGCTCGGGGCGACCAGGGACGCCGACCACGTGTTCGTCATCGAGGACGGCGTGGTGTCCGAGCAGGGCACGCACACCGAGCTGGTCTCCGCCGGTGGTGCGTACGCCCGGCTCTTCGCTCTACAGGCCAAGGGATATCAGGAGCCATCCGCCGTCGGCTGATGGTCCGGAAGGGAGTGTTCGATGTCCACTGTGGACCTGGCGTGTCGTGGCGTGCTGGTTCTGGTGTTCGTGGCCTCGGCGGCCGGGAAGCTGGGCAACTTCGGCGGTTTCGTCGCCGCGGTGCGCCAACTTCGCCTCGTGCCGGGGCGACGACCACCCGTGCGGCCGGTCGCACGGGTGGTCGTCGCCGCCGAAGGGGCGGCCGCCGCGCTGCTCCTCCTGCCGGGTGCCTTCGCGACCGCCGGCTTCGTACTGGTGATCCTGCTGTGCGCGGTGTTCGCGGTGGCGATCGAGTCGTCGGTACGCAGGGACATCCGGGTGCCCTGCCCGTGTTTCGGCGCGTCGGCGGACCTCCTGGACCGCAGGCACCTGGTGCGGAACGCGATACTCGCGGCCGTGTCGGTCGCCGGGCTCGCGGACACCGGCACGGGACGGCCGCCGGGGCTGGTGGACGTCCTGGTCGGCTCGGTGGCGGCGGTCTTCGTCGCCGCGGTGGTCATCCGGTTCGACGACGTCGCCGAGATTCTCGTGCCACGGCCGGCGGCGCGCCGATGACCGCCGTCGTGCCGGTGGGGCTCGTGCTGGTCGGGCTCGTGCTGCTGGGGGTGCTCGGCGCGGCCGCGCTGCGGAGGTGGTTCATGGTGGTCACGGTGGCCGGTCCGAGCATGGCACCCACGCTGTCCGACGGCGACCGGGTGCTGGTCCGCCGCCGCACCGTGGACTCGGTGCGGCGCGGCGACATCGTGGTCCTCCTGGGACCACGGATGCCCGGCCGCGGGCTCAGCGCGGCCGACTTCCTCGCCGGAGCGACGAACGACGACCGGCCGCTCATGATCAAACGGGTCGTCGCGGCGCCGGGCGACCCGGCGCCGGGTCGCCCGGCGGCCGTGCCAGGGGACGAGATCATCGTGACCGGTGACAACGAGAGCATGAGCTTCGACTCCCGCCAGGCCGGTCCGTTCGAGGCCGGCGGGGTGCGCGGGGTGGTCGTCCGCAGGATCGGCACGGGTCGGCCGGCCAGAAACGCGGCACCCTAACGGAAGGAGGTCCCGTCCGGGTTGTCGAACGCCGCGACCTCCCGGTTCAGGAAGTCCTCGTCGATGAGATCGAAATGATCCACCTTCAACAGGTCGAACAGCGCATGCAGGTTGCGCTGCCTGGCCAGGGCGACCAGTTCGTTGAAATGCTCCTCGTAGTGCACCGAGAAGATCAACCGCGTCCGCGCACACGCGCCACGCAGAATCTCGACCCTGGTGAAGAACTTGCCGTACTGGCCGTCCGGCTCCCAGTAGTCCCACCAGTCCTTGGCGTGCTGCTGGATGTGCGCGGCGTCCTTCTTGCAGATCTTGTGCAGATACTCCGTGATGTTCTCGAACTCCTCGAGGTTCGACGGGATCTGGGTGATGCGCTTGAACTCGGCCAGCGGATGACTCGGGTCCGTGGTCGCGAAACCGCCGGACACCACCATCGAGGAATGGTTGATGTTCGGATCGAGCAGCAGGAGGCCGGCGAGTCGAGGCCTGCGCGTCGGGTCGGCCTTCCACAGCTCGCCGAGCCGCAGGATCATGTCCGCGCCGGTGGAGAATCCCACCAACAGCAGCTTCTTGTTCTCGTACTGCCGCCGGATGTTGTTGAGTGCCCCGTTGACGAGCTCGGCGTGGGTGGTGAGGCCGATCGGCCGGTAACGGGTGTCGTGGGCCTCCGTCGTGTTGAACCCGAACAAGGTGATCGCGATCGTGTGCACGCCGGCGACGTACATGTACGGCCGGAAGTCGTTGGCGTCCAGGCCGAGGCCGTGCAGGAGCACGACGACGGTGTCCGACTTCACCTCACGTTCCAGGAAATGCAGCTCACGCCCGTACACCGCCTGGTCCACCGGCAGGTCGTCGTCGAAGTCGGCGGCGCGGATGTCCAGGGACTTCGCGGTGATGGGCGGGCGGAAGGATCGCTTTCGCTCCGTCGACGCGCCGACCTGCCAGGCGATCGTGGCGAGCGTGCCGACGACGACCAGCACGAGCACGAACAGCGCGGTGTGCCCCCAGAGCCATTCGAGTCCCGTCCGGGCCTGGTCACTGTAGATGCCGATGAGCACACTGGCGATGCCACCGAGCACGCCGACCGCGGCCCAGGTGCGTCGTAGTACGGGCTGGAGTGGGGCAGGGGGGCTAATGCGCATCAATGCCCCACGCGTCGCCGACGATCGAGGACAGGTGCGGGCCGCACGTGACGGTGCCGATGAAGTGTGCGTCGGAGATCTCGGCCAGGCGCAGCTCGGTGGGGTCGCCTGCGAGGTAGCCGGTCACGCTCGCGCCGGGGCTGGTCAGCCCGTGGCTCGGATCCATCGTCAGCAGGAGGCCAGGTCGTTGGAGGCGTGACACCACGCAGTTCACGATCATCCTTCGCGTGTTCTGATCATGCTGAAACAAGGCGAAGTTGCAGGTTGCCACATTGAACCGGTAGGTGGAAAGGAATTCAGCCATTTGACGTAATTCGAGCATGTCCAGTACATGCGTGACCACATCCTGAGCGGTGTCCCGAGTCTGCTCAAGTGACCACAATAACTCGCCGAACCTGTCTTCGTAGTAACGGGAGTTGCCGTAACAGGCGCGGACCCAATCCAGTGTCGGCAGCGGGAACGTGTCCACGCCGCAGCGAAGGGTCAGCGGAATGGGACGGTAGGCGGGCGTGGCCCGGTCCCAGCTCAGATCGGGGGCGAACCGGTCGAAAACCGCGCGGTTGTTCAGCTGGCGAGGTAACAGACCGAGGCCGGTTCCCAGGTCGACGAGCCTGACCTCGGGCAGCGCCAGATTCGCGGCGAACGCACCGACCAACAATTGCGGAACGACAAATCTTCTGGCGCCGGTGAACGAGTTCGAGCGGTCCCGCAACGCGCGCGCGAGGTCCATTTCGTACTGCCTCACCACTTCGCGGAGCAACTCGGCGCGCGCCGAGTCGTCGAGGTCGTCCTGGAACACCCCGGCCGCGACCGGGTCACGCATCGCGATGTCGCGGATGGCGACGCCGAGGAGGGTGAGCAGGTGGGCATCACTGATGTCCGGCCGCGCGACCCACGTCGTGGCAAGGAGACGCTCGAGCTCCTCGAGGCCGTCCGCGAGCAGCCGGCCGATCGCGCGATGTGCCGCCGCCCAACCGTGGTGGCCCTGCCGGTGCGCCGCGATCGCGTCGACGCTGCGGGCGAAGTCCGTTGTCGATCGGCGGTGGTTCACCCCGCACCGTCCGGTTTCCGGCCGACCGCGACGAGCGCGGCGCGGGGAAGCTCGGCGGTGTGGGCACCGCCCGCGGCACGAACGGACAGCTCGGTGACCGCCGCCGGGCCGGCGGAGTCGAGCCGGAAGTACCGCGCCATTCTCTCCGCGACCCACTCGTCGGCGGCGCTGTCGTCAGGCGCGCCGGGCGGGTGCAGCCCGTACATCAACCGAAGATGGCGGGCGAGCCTCGACCGCGCCTGTTCGGGACTGGGCCCCGACAGCTCGAACGGGTCGTAGATCAGCCGCGTGCCGACCGCGGTGAATCCCGTGGTGGCCAACAGAGTGCGCATCTCGGCACCGTCGAAGTGGGCATGGTCGTGGCCCGCCTTCGAGTACGGATGCACCACCTCCGCGAACCACCGGGCCGCCGCCGACCCATGTGGGAAGTCGTGCACGACCACGCTTCCCCCCGGCCGCAGCACCCGCCACGCCTCGGCCAGCGCGCGGGGCCGGTCACGGGCGCTCAGGTGATGGGTGCCGTACGCGAACAACACGAGGTCGGCACACCGGTCACGCAACAACATCCGCTGCGCGGGCTGCCGCAGCGCCGGCAGCCCGTCGGCCAGGGCCGCCGTCACCATCGCCGCGCTCACGTCACAGGTGAGAATGCGCAGGCGTGCGGCGTGTGCTCCGGCGCGACGCCGCCAGACCTGCGTCACGGTGCCGTTCCCGCCGAGGACGTCGACCACGACCGCACGGCCGGTGGTGTGCCCGGACAGGCTCAACAGCGTCATGATTCCCCTGGCCCGCGCGCAGTGGTCGCGCTGCGCGTCGCGGTACGACCCGCCCCTGCCGGACAGGGGGTCGTCGCCGAACTCGGCGGCGGACCGTAGCCAGGGCCGCGCCGCCTCGACCGCCGCATCGCTGAGATCGAGCAGCTCCGCCATGTCGCGATGGCGGCGTGCCATGAACTCCTGGTACTGCCGCGGCGACATCGTGGGCAGGTAGTCGTACTCGCCACGGGCGTCCGCGCGTGGCACCGGTCGGGCAGACCTCGTCATGGGCCCTCCGTCACCAGGCAGAGATCGGCCGGGGACACGCCCCGCAGGGTGTACCGGTCCGCGAACGAGCAGACCCGCGCCGCCGCCCAGTCGGGAAGGGCGAGGCCGTCGAGCCCGCGCAGCACCGAGCGCATGCATCGCGCGGCGACATCGGCCAGCCGCGGCACGCTCAACCCTTCTCGCGCCGCGAGAAGGTAGTCGCCACGGGTCGGCACCGGAAGCGGTCGTGTCGCGGTCTCGGCCTGAGCGAAGCCGCGCTCGTCGTCGAGCAGGTATGCGGCGACGACCACCGGCACCACCCAGTCGTCGCCGTGCTGCGCGTCGATCATCCGCAGTTCCATCCGGCCACACGCACGCACCGGTGGGATCATCGACTTCAGGTGGCGGCGCAGATCACCCTCGTACACCGCCCGCGGCCGGGCATCGCGCAGCCAACGGCGCAGGGTCAACCCGACCGGGGGAGCTGTCCACTCGGACGGGGTGTTCCCTTGGATGCCGACGATCCGCGCGTCCAGCAGGTAGCGTGTCCAGTCCGCGCGCACGTCGCCCGACCACGGCACCGGATCGGTGCGCGTCGGATCGGTGCGGAACCGGATGAGCTGCCGTGTGCTGCGTGCGCGCAGACCGAAGAGGTCCGGCGAGTTGGCGAACATCGCGACCAGCACCGGCCCCAGCCTGTTGGCCAGCAGCCAGCGGCGGTTCCTGCCGCGCCAGCCGGTCGAGTCGTCCCCGAGGTCGAGGCTGACCTGAACGGCGGCGGCATTGCACATCATGACGCGGCCCCAGGGGCCGAACAGGTCGTAGCTGCGTTCGAGCGCGGCATACCAGGCCAGGTCGACGGTCCTGGCCGGTGGCCGCTCGTCCAACCCGGCACCACGCAACCGAAGGCCGTCGCGGCCGGCGCGGTCCCGCAACACCGAGAGGTCCGCGGCCGCCTCCGAGACGCAGGCCGCGACGGCGCCGGCCGGTCGGGTACTCAGCTCCACCTGACCACCCGGCTCGAACGAGACGGATCCACCGGCGGGCAAGGCTCCGGGACTGTCCAGCGCACGTCTCAGCCGGGTGAGGTTCACGCGGTCGCGGGGGATCTCGTGGTCCTCGACCAGAAATTCCAGTTCGACACCGATACGCCCGACACGATGGTGCGGAAATGCGTTCAGCTCGATCCATTCGGCCGCCACGGACTCCATCAGCGCGGTCCCCACACCTCGGCCCCTCTCGACTACGGCGTTCCTCCGAACGGAGGGCAGCCGCTCCTCGGTCCAGTCGCCCATGTACTTTTAGTAAGACAGATGCGACATGTCGCTGTCGAGAGCCGAATTGGGGATCATGTCGCGCCTGTCAGCCGACGATGGCCAAGTCAGGGAATGACCATGAAACATGTCTCGCGCCTTCTGCCCGACACCGAGGGGCGCGCGGTGAGCTATCTCGAACAACGTGCTGATTCCAGGAGCATCGTAATCCTGGTCCACGGGTTGGGGCAGGACGGCGATGATTACGCGGACTATCTGACCGCCGTTCCCGCTCAGCACAGTGTCGCGATCACGCTGCCGGGGTTCGAGCCGGACTCGCTGCCGGGAGTTCCGGCCGTCTCGCTCGACGACCAGGTGCGGACCGTCGCCGCCTTCCTCCGCGCCATCGCGGAGGAGAACTACGGCAAGGATCTCGTCCTGGTCGGGTTCTCCCTGGGGGCCGACATCATCCTGCGGCTCGCCGAGCTCAACGGCATGGCCGGCACGCACGTCCCCCGGTTGTCCCTCGCGCTGCTGCTGGACCCCAATGTCAACCAGTCGACAATGTCGATTTCCAGCCTGTTCGCACGGGCGGACCCACGTGACCCGCTCCCGGCTTTCAAGCAACTGATTGCCCTCGCCCCCGATCGCGACTGGTTTCGGGACCTTTGTCGGTATCTGGTCAAAATCGTGCGAAAGGACTTCGTTCAGCTCAAGCGGCTTTCTCAGGACGTGCTCGCCTATTGGCAGCCCGACGGCTACGACCAAATCGGATCTCGGCTCGCGGCGGTGTCGGCCATGGCCGACCGGATGAGGGTCGTTCTTTCCGGGGACTACGCCGAGCACGTGGCACCGATGAGGGAGGCGTCGCAGGGGCGTGGCGGCGGGGCAATAACCTTCGAACTGACCGAGCTGCGACATTTCGACCTCATCGCGGAGCACGTGCTCACCCGGGAGCTCCGCCTGGCCGGCGAGGTGTCGGTCCGTCAGTGAGCGCGGACCTCCACCCGCGACGCCGGAAGAGCGGCCCCTGACGTCCGACATGGACCCCCGGTGTCGCGCCGGTCGCCGTGGTCACCCGTCCCACCCGTTCGGCGGGAACAATGCGTCGCCCGGCGCGCGGCGGGTACCCGGCCGCCATGGTGGACACATCTGACAGTGCGGTGGACGGGCCGACGGGTGACCCGCGGTTCGACGGGGACGGCTGGGGCGACTCGCTGGACGACGCCACGGTGGAGGCGGTCGGGGCGGTGACCGAGGCGCTCGAGACCGTCGAGGTCGCCCGAGGTCACCTGTACGCCTTCCACCAACTCACCGGTTCGGCCGACTTCAAGCTGGAGAAGGCCGTCGAGCTGCTCAGGAAGGCCGGGCACCAGGACGTGGCCGAGCGCCTGACGCGGGAGCTGCTCGGCCGCAACGTGCTGCCGGGCCGCTGGACCTTCCAGGTGATCGAGGACTACGAGGACACCTACTACACGCCGTTCCGCGAGCACGAACGCGAGGTTCGGGCACTGACCGGCGGCATGCCCCACGTCCACGAGGCGGGGTTGAAACGCCGCCGCCGGTCGGCCGGCGTGCCCGGTCACGAGGCGACGCCCGGCGAGCCGGTCGAGTGACCGTCCACATCGTACTGTCCACTCGCGATCAGCGGGCAGGCACGGCGACGGGAACCGCTCTCTCGCGACACGACCGGGTGAGTTGCGTATGAGTTGCGCGGACATGACGAGATGATCGCCGTCGTACCACCCGGCACGCACGAGGGGCGCGACCGGTCGGTGGCCCGGCGAAAGGAGCGGCAGCGTGGCGGAGCGGGTGGACGTGGTCGTCGTCGGAGCCGGTCTCGCGGGGCTGAACGCGGCCTACCACCTGCGGGAGGCGGGGCTGGACGTGACGGTCTGCGAGGCGGGGGACGTGGTGGGTGGCCGGGTACGCACCGATGTCGTCGACGGGTTCCGGCTCGATCGCGGCTTCCAGGTCCTCCTGCCCGCCTACCCGGCGGTGCGCGCGCTGCCCGGACTGGGGTCGCTGCGGTTGCAACCGTTCACGCGTGGGGTCGCCGCCGAGGGAGCGGGCGAACGGCTGGTGCTGGTGCCACCGTGGCGGCGTCCGTACGGCGCCACCGCCGACGTGGTGCGGTTCGCGGTGCGGCGGCCCCGAGACGTGCTCGCGCTCACGGCGTTGTCGGCACGCGACGTGGCCGCGCCGGCCGGCGCCCTGCGCGCGCTGCCCCGCCGGACCACGGCCGCCGAGCTGTCGAGCGCGGGCGTGTCGGCCCGGACGGTCGAGGACGTGTTCCGGCCGCTCCTGGCCGGGGTCTTCCTCGACCGCGACCTGGTGACCTCCGCACGCGTGTTCCACCTCGTGTGGCGGTCGTTCCTGCGCGGCGGCGCCGCCCTTCCGGCGTCCGGCATGGGCGCGCTGCCCCACCTGCTGGCGGCCCGGCTCGAACCGGGGACCGTGCGCTGCGACGCGCCGGTGAGCCGCGTGACCGGCGACGGTGTCCACCTGCGGTCGGGTGAGGTGATCAACGCCCGTGCCGTCGTGGTCGCCGCGGACGGCACGACCGCGGCCCGGCTGTTGCCCGGCGTGCCGGCACCGAGCTGGCACCAGGTCACCACGTACTACTACCGCCTACCCATGCCGCCGCCGGGGACCGGCAGCACACTGCTGGTCGACGGCGGGAGCGGACTACTGGTCAACACCGTGGTGGTCAGCGACGTCGCTCCGGGGTACGCGCCGCCGGGACAGGCACTGGTCGCCGCCTCGGTGCCCGAGCGGCTCGACGAGGACGGCCTGGAGACGGCCGTGCGCGAGCGGCTCGCCCGGCTCTACGACGCGAGCACCCGGGACTGGGACCTGCTCGCGACCTACGCGATCGCCCAGGCGGTGCCCGTCATGGGACCGGACCACCCGCTGCGTCGCCCGGTACGGGTGACTCCTGGCCGCTACGTCTGCGGCGACCACCGCGACACCAGCTCGACCCAGGGCGCCCTCGTCTCCGGCCGCCGCGCCGCGGCCGCCGTACTCGAAGACCTGCGTTGAGGGCGCGGGCGTGGCGGACACGGCGGCGATTCGACGGCCCGCGCCGGGGTACCCCGGGCCTCCCACAACCGACGCACGAACGAAGCACGAACGACGCGGACCCCGCCGAGCAGTGTCGCGGCCGGTCAGGCTGCCGCGACGAGAAGCAGGGAGCGCGTCTGTGAGCACGGCCATGACCGTCACGACCTCGCCCGATGACGACGCCGCCGGCTGGCGGGCCAGGGCCCGGTCCGATGTCGCGAACGTGGTACGCGAGTTCGTCGCCGCGCGCAGCCGCGACCATCTCGGGCCGGCGCCGGAGACCCGGGTGCTCGCCGACGTGTTGCGGCGCTTCGTCGAGGGTGGGAAGTACGTGCGCTCCGCGTTCGCGCTCGCGGGATGGGCCTGTGTGGCCACACCGACCGCGTCCGCGGTGCGTGCCGCGGGCAGCCTGGAACTGTTGCACTGCTTCGCGTTGCTGCAGGACGACGTGATGGACCAGTCGCCGCTGCGTCGGGGCCGGCCCGCCGCGCACGTGCTTTTCGCGCAGTGGCACCACGAGCAGCACCTGTCCGGATCCGCCGCGCGGTTCGGGGAGTCCGCCGCGGTGCTCGCCGGTGACCTGTGCCTGGTGTGGGCCGAACAGATGCTGCGGCAGAGCGGCGTCGACGGCGCGGCGCTGGCCAGGGCGCTCCCCCGCTACGACCGGATGCGCAGCACGCTCGCGGTCGGGCAGCTGCGCGACCTGGTGAACGACGCGCGCCGGCAGCCCGCCCTGCGGGACGTGCGTGCCGTGGCGCGGGCGAAGTCCGGCGACTACACCGTGCGCGGCCCGCTCGAGCTCGGCGCGGAGCTCGCGGGGGCCTCCGCCGCCGTGATCGGCGCGCTGGGGCGGTACGGCGTCGTGGTGGGCGAGGCGTTCCAGCTGCGCGACGACCTGCTCGGCATGTTCGGCGCCCCGGACCGGACCGGCAAACCGGTCGGTGAGGACCTGCTGGCCCGCAAGGCCACCACGGTCATGGTCCTGGCACGGGAACGCGCCGACAGCGCACAGCGCCAGGAGCTCGCGGAGCTCGACCGCCTCCCCCGGCTCGAACGGTCCGATGTGGACGAGTACCTGGCCATCGTCGCGGCCACCGGCGCCAGGGAACAGGTCGAGGGGTTGATCGAGCAGCGGCTGCGGGAGGGCATGGCCGCGCTGTCCACCTCGGCGCTGCCCGTGGACGCCCGGCACCGCCTCACCCATCTCGCCGACCTGTGCGGCAACCGCGACCAGTAGGAGGCGTCGTGCGGACTGTAGGTGGACGGACCGACCGCGTGGTCGTGGTCGGCGCCGGCCTGTCGGGCCTGGCCGCGGCGCTGCACCTGGCGGGACGGGGCAGAGAGGTCGTGGTGGTCGAACGCGAGCCGGTGCCCGGCGGCCGGGCGGGCCGGCTCGACGTCGGCGGGTACCGGCTGGACACCGGTCCGACGGTGCTCACGATGCCGGACATCGTCGAGGAGACGCTGAACGCCGTCGGCGACTCGATCCACGGCCGGATGGAGCCGCTGCGCCTCGCACCCGCGTACGACGCGCACTTCGCCGACGGCAGCCGCCTCGCGGTGCACAGCGACGTCGACGCGATGACCGAGGCGGTCCGCGAGTTCGCCGGACCCGACGAGGCACTGCGCTACCTGCGCCTGCGGGAGTGGCTCACCCAGCTCTACCGCGCGGAGTACGACCACTTCATCGCCGCCAACACCGACTCGCCGCTGTCGCTGGTG
Source organism: Actinophytocola sp. (assembly GCF_035634895.1). Classification (GTDB taxonomy): domain Bacteria; phylum Actinomycetota; class Actinomycetes; order Mycobacteriales; family Pseudonocardiaceae; genus Actinophytocola. Next base: position 46,045 of record NZ_DASQCC010000005.1, read on the forward strand.
TCGCCGCGGCTGGCGCGGCTGGCGGCGCTGGGCGGGTTCGACACCCTGGCCCGGCGGGTCGGGCACTTCGTCCGCGACGAGCGGCTCCGCCGGGTCTTCAGCTTCCAGTCCCTGTACGCCGGGATGGCCCCGCAGCGCGCGCTCGCCGTCTACGGCGTCATCTCCTACATGGACACCGTCGCCGGGGTGTACTTCCCCCGCGGCGGGGTGCGTGCCCTCCCGGACGCCCTGGCCGCCGCCGCCGAGGACGCCGGGGTGCGGTTCGAGTTCGGCGCCGCGGTGACCGGACTGGAGCGGCGCGGGCGGCGGGTGACCGCGGTGGTGACCGACCGGGGTGACCGGCTCGCGTGCGACGCCGTCGTGCTCACGACCGAACCACGCGTCGCGTACCGGCTGCTGCGGCACACGCCGGCGCGGGCGGTGCCGCTGCGTGCCTCGCCGTCGGCGTTCGTCGTGCACCTCGGCACCCCCGCCGGCTGGGACACCGGCCACCACCTGATCAGCTTCGGCGTGGCGTGGCGGGAGACCTTCCGCGAGCTGATCGACCGGGGCGCCACCATGTCCGACCCGTCGCTGCTGATCACCCGGCCGACCGCGTCCGACCCGGCGCTGGCGCCCGCCGGCCGCGACCTGCTGTCGATCCTGGTCCCCGTGCCCAACCTCGACAGCGGCCGGATCGACTGGGACCGCCACGGGAGCGCCTACACCGAACAGGTCCTGCGGGTGGCCGAGCGCAGGCTGCTGCCAGGGCTGACCGCGTCGGCGGAGGTGCTGCACACGATCACCCCCGCGGACTGGGCGCGGTCCGGGCTCACGGCGGGCACCCCGTTCAGCTACGCGCACTCCCTCGCCCAGACGGGCCCGTTCCGCCCCGGCAACTTCCCCCGCTCGACCGACAACGTCGTGCTCGCCGGGGCCGGCACGGTCCCCGGCGTCGGAGTGCCGACGGCGCTGGTCTCCGGCCGGCTCGCGGCCGACCGGATCACCGGCTCGCCGGCGACGCGGAGAAGCACCATGGCGGCCGGGTGGTCGCGATGAGCCGGCGCGAGCTCGACGCCGCACGGATCACCGATCCCGGCCTGCGTGCGGCGTACCTGCGCTGCCGGGTGCTCAACGCCGCCCACGGCCGCACGTACTTCCTCGCCACCCGGTTGCTCGCCCCGCACCAGCGGCCGGCCGTACACGCGCTGTACGGGTTCGCCCGATGGGTCGACGACCTGGTGGACGAGCCGGGGCCGGACGCCACCCCGGCCGTCGTGGCCGCCCGCATCAACCGGGCCGAGCGGCTCCTGTCCGCCGGGCTGGCGTGCGGCGGCTCCGCGGAGCCGGTGGTGCGGGCGCTCGTCCACACGGTCGACCGCTACGGGATCGACCCGCCGCTGTTCTCGGCGTTCCTGAGGTCGATGCGGATGGACCTCGACGTGCGGGACTACGCGACCCGCGCGGACCTGGAGCGCTACACGTACGGCTCGGCGCGGGTGATCGGGCTCCAGATGCTGCCCGTGCTGGGTTCGGTGACCGACCGCGCGGAGGCCGAGCCGTGCGCGGCGTTGCTCGGCGAGGCGTTCCAGCGCACCAACTTCCTGCGGGACGTGGCGGAGGACCTCGACCGGGGTCGGGTGTACCTGCCCGCCGACGAGCTCGCGGCGTCCGGTGTGGACAGGGAACGGCTGCTGTGGTGCCGGACGCGCGGCGCGGCGGACACGGTCGTGCGCGCGGCGGTGGCCGAGCAGGTCGCCACGACGCGGGTGATCTACCGGGACGCCGTGCGTGGGATCCCCATGCTGGCGCCGGCGTCCCGGCCGTGCGTCGCGACCGCGTTCGCGTTGTACGCGGGCATCCTCGGCCGCATCGAGGCGATGGACCACGACGTGTTCGCCGGACGCGCCGCCGTCGGCACCGGGCGCAAGCTGCGCGTCGCCGCGCCGGCACTCGCCCGCGCGTGGTGGCTGCGGAGAAGGACCGAGACCGTCCACGAAGGACGGCCGGTGTGAGACGCGCGCCGTTGCGGGACGCGGACCTGGCGACCGCGTTCGACGCCGGGGCGTCCGCCTACGACCTGCTCGTCGGCCGCAACCCGGGCTACCACGAGAACCTCCGGCTGTCCGCCGAACGGCTGGGCACACCCGGCGACGGCGCCGGGCTGCGGATCCTGGACGCGGGCTGCGGCACGGGTGCGTCCACCGCGGCGCTCCTGTCCGCGGCGCCGCGCGCCGAGATCGTCGGTGTCGACGCCGCGGACGCGATGCTGGCTCAGGCGCGGGCGAAACAGTGGCCGCCGGGGGTGCGGTTCGTGCACAGCCGGATCGAGGACCTGGCCGGCGCGGGCGTTCGCGGCCCGTTCGACGCGATCTTCGCCGCGTACCTGTGCCGGAACCTGGCCGACCCGGACGGCCAGTTGCGGGCACTGCGCGAGCTGCTGCGCCCGGGCGGCACGCTGCTGGTCCACGACTACACCTCCGGCGAGGACGCCGTCACCCGGGTCAAGTGGCACGCGGTGTGCTGGGGCATCGTCATCCCCCTGGCCGTGTTCCACCGTGGCGGCACCGGTCTGTACCGCCACCTGTGGCGCAGCGTCGCGGAGTTCGACGACGCCCCGGCCTTCGCCGCCAGACTGTGCGGCGCGGGGTTCACCGGCGTCCGGTTCGCGACCGTGCCGGGGTGGCAGCGCGGGATCGAGCACTCCTTCCTCGCCACCCGACCCGTCGAGGACCACGCCGGCCGTCCGGGTCAGGTCGAGGAACGCAGGGCGTAGCGCCGCTCCGCGTAGGCGAGGTCGTCACGCCACAGCCGGGCGGCCGCGCGGCGCATCAGCGGACGCAGCAGCGGCGCGACGCGCTGGGCGGTGGCGAACCCCGGACGGTCGGACGTGGCGATCGTCGCCTCCACGACCGCGGTCCTCGGCCGCCCGTCCCGGCCGGACGCGCGGGGTGTCGCGTGGGTCTCGACGACACTCCCGCGGCCTTCGCCGCCGGTGACGCGCATGACGACGGTCCTGGGTTCCGGGCACGAGAACTCGGCCCGTACGGGCACGCCGAGGCGCGGACCGACGCGGAAGGTCACGTCGACGACGAACCGGTCGTCCTCGTCGGGGAGGTCGGTCGCCTCGGCGGGCGCGGACACCACGGTGAGCCGGGCGAACGAGTACGGGTGGAACCAGGCGCCGTGCCACGGGTCGAGGCGGTTGGCGACCACGTCGTCCGGTTCGCAGACGCCGGTTAGGGTGGCGACGGCCTCGACACTCGACGCCGGGTCCGGCCTGGCCGCGAGGACCGGGGCGGCCAGGGGTGGTTCGCCGCCGAGGTCGTCGAGCCGCACCCACGAGAGCACGCCGTCGTCGTGGGACGGCAGGGGGCGCCAGCCGGGACCGCCGTCGCCGGTCAGCGCGAGCCCGTGCCAGCGGCAGCGCAGCGTGCCACAGTCGACCCGGCCGAGGGCGAGGGGCGCGCCGAGGTGCGGGCAGACACCGGAGCCGGCCACGAGCGCGCCCTCGGCGTCGCGCCACGCCACGAGTTCCTTCGGCCCGACGGACGTGCCGAAGGGACGGTCGCCACGGATCTCCCGGCTCGCCGCCAGGACGAACCAGTTGCCGGACGGTCGCGCCGCCGCCCGCTTCGCGGCCGCGTCGATCAGCGCCGGTCGCGCCGCCGCGAACGTCGGCTCCTGCGCAGGCCAGCTCGGGGGGTCCAGTGGCCGCACCGGGACCTCATCGGGCCACCGCTCCCGAAGGCGGTCGAACATGGGGGTCCTGCGAGACATGAGCTGTTCCTCTCCGCACGGTGGTGTGGACGGTGTTGGCGCTGACGGCGATCCGGTACCCGGCGAGCAGCACGACGTGCAGGCCGAACAGCCACAGCCCGAGCGCGACGAGGTCACCGACGAAGGGCAGTGCGCCGAACGGCAGGCTCCAGTCGAGCGGGATCGCGAGGAAGAGCACGAACCCGTGGAGGAAACCGGTCAGCACGGCCGCGAGGGCGAACGCGGCGAGCACGACCGCGCGGGGCGTGAGCACCGACGGGCCGGTACCCGCGAGGACCAGGCCCAAAGCCACCCACATCGGGACGAGGTCGAGGTGGAAGGAGAGCACGACGCCGAGCACGGCCGACCAGCCGCCCGCCTCGTACAGCGGCACGACGACCGGCGCGAAGGCCAGTGGCAGCGCCACGAGCAGGGGCGCCGCCACGAGCACGGGCACGAAGCGCAACCGGCCGGCCCACCCGGTCGAGCCCTGCACGGGCTGGTCGGTGACGGCGACGAGCCCACGTCGCAGCCCCTCGCCGTAGAGGCTCGCCGGCAGGAGCATCGCCAGGAGCAGCGGCCACGTCGTGGACACGGCGGCGCCGGCGAGCGCGGACAGCGCGGGGCGGCTGTCGTGCGCGTCCGGCAGCGACCGGCCGAGGAGGCGTGCCCCGTCGACGACCAGGTCGTCACCGAACAGGGTCGCGGCGCCGGTGAGCGCGAGCAGCAACACCGGGACCAGGGCGATCATGCCGTAGAACGTCAGCCCCGCGGCCCACAGCACGAGGTCACGTCCGCGCAGCGCGGCACGCACGTGCGCCGCGACCGCGTGGAGCGCGCCACGGAGGCCGGGTCGGAGCATGGGTGCTGGTTACCCGGGGCGCGGTGTCTCACCCGTCCGCCTAGTGTCCCGGTATGACCGACGGCGAGCCGCACGACGACCCGGTGGCGGGTTGGTCGCGGCTGCACGGCGAGGACGTGTCGGGCAGCCGGGTGGTCGTCGGCTGGCTCCGGTTCGTGCACGTGCTCGCCCGCCGGGTCGACGGCGTTCCTCCTGACGTGCTGTCCGCGGCCGGGGTGGCGGTCGCGGCGGGCGCCGTCGGCATCGCGGCGCTGGGCGGCCGGTGGCCCCTGGCGGCGCTGGTCCTGGTGGTCGCGACGGGAGTGCTGGACGGGCTGGACGGCGCGGTGGCGCTGCGCACCGGCCGGGCCCGGCCGCTCGGCGCGGTCGTCGACGCCGTGGCCGACCGGCTCGCGGACCTGTGCCTGGTGCTGGTGCTGTTCGTGCTCGGCGCGCCAGGGTGGGTGTGCGCGGCGCTGGGGGCGGCGTTGATGTCGCACGAGTACGCGCGGGCTAGGGCGCAGGGCGTCGGCATGGGTTCGGCGGGTGCCGTCACCGTCGCGGAGCGGCCGACCCGCCTGATCGTCGTGGGGGTGGCCTGTGCGGGGGCGGGGACGTTCCCCGCGGGCACCCCGGGCACCGGGTGGTCGTGGGGCGCGGTGTCGGCGCTCGTGTGGGGCGTGGGCGCGGTCGTCGGGCTGGTCCAGCTGACGGCCGGGATCCGGCGGGAGCTCTCGGGGCGGCCGTGGGTGGACCCGGCCGGCTCAGGCCGGCCCGATCAGGCCGGCGACGATCTCGGCTGACATGGCCACGAGCGGCAGCCCGCCGCCGGGATGCGCCGACCCGCCCACGAGGTACAGGCCGCGCACGGGGCCGGCGTTGCGGGGACGCAGCAACGCGGCGCGCGGCCCGTTCGACGAGGTGCCGTAGATCGAGCCGCCGACCGACCCGGTGTCGCGTGCCCAGTCGGCCGGGGTGCGGATCCCGCGCCACCGGATCCGGTCACGCACGTCCAGCCCGCGGTCGGCCATGACCCGCAGCACCCGGTCGGCGTAGTCGCCGGCGAGCCCCGGCGCCGTCCAGTCGACCGGTCCGTGGCGTGGCGCGTTCACGAGCACGAACCACGCCTCGTCGCCGTCGGGTGCCACCGTGGGGTCGTCCGGGGCACAGACGTAGACGGTGGGGTCCGGCACCGGGCGGGGAGCG
>NZ_DASQCC010000006.1:0-58511 GCF_035634895.1 Actinophytocola sp.
AGTCCGGGGAACACGGCCTTGTCGATGGCCTTCGCGTGCCGCTCGTCGCACATGAGCATCGCGCCGCGCGGGCCGCGGAGGGTCTTGTGCGTGGTGGTGGAGACGATCTGGGCGTGCCCGACGGGTGAGGGGTGCGCGCCACCGGCGATGAGCCCGGCGATGTGCGCGACGTCCGCGACGAGCACGGCGCCGACCTCCTTGGCGATCTCCGCGAACCCGGGGAAGTCGATCGTGCGCGGGATGGCCGTACCACCACAGAAGATCAGCTTCGGCTGCTCCTTGAGAGCCAGGTCACGGACCTCGTCGAGGTCGATGCGACCGGTGTCCTTGCGCACGCCGTACTGGACGGCGCGGAACAGCTTGCCGGTGGCGGACACGGACCAGCCGTGGGTGAGGTGACCGCCGGCCGGGAGGGCCATGCCCATGATGGTGTCGCCGGGCTGCGCGAGCGCCAGGTAGACGGCGAGGTTGGCCGGCGACCCGGAGTAGGTCTGGACGTTGACGTGGTCGACACCGAACAACGCCTTCGCCCGCTCGATGGCGAGGTTCTCGATCTGGTCGATGAACTGCTGGCCCTCGTAGTAGCGCTTGCCGGGGTACCCCTCGGAGTACTTGTTGGTCAGCACGGAGCCTGTCGCCTCGAGCACGGCCGTCGAGACGTAGTTCTCGGACGCGATGAGCCGCACCTTCTCGAACTGGCGCTGAGCCTCGCTCTCGACGAGCTGCGCGAGCTCGGGATCGGCGGCGGCAAGGTGGGGAATCGCCGGCTGGTGCATCGGGGTGGCCTCCATCGTCTTCGGTGCAGCCCCGACAGTATCGAGGGGGCGCGGCCCCATCGAGTCGCGGCCCTTGTCAAGTCCACCATGCGGGTGACTCGAACCCTGCCTTGCCGACTCACCTACTCACGGGTAACCCGCAAACGCGCGCTAACACCATCGCCCACGAAGCCCGTCGCCACACCCCTGACCTGCGAAAACGAAATTTCACCGAAATCGCCCCAGAATGGAGACCAGGCAGCCCCCACCCGATCCCGGGGGCACCCCGCTAGCCAGTCTACCGGTATCACCCGACGGATACCCTGAAGATGATCTTGCCTGTGGACAACTGGAGCGGTTGTGGACAACTCCGTTTCAGTCCATTATGGACACTCCCATCGACCGTGCCGTACCTGCGATTGTCCGGGCGGCCTTGTCCAGGTCCGAGGTGTTCAGGTCGGGGAGCTTCCGCTCGGCGATCTCCCTCAGCTGCAGGCGCGTCAGCGTGCCGGCGCTGATGTGCCCCGGACGCGCGGATCCCTTGCCGCCCAACGCCTTTCTGATGAGGAACGCCGTCGGCGGGGTCTTCAGGCGCAGCGTGAACGTGCGGTCATCGAAAACCGTCACCACCGCCGGCACCACCTCGCCGCGTTGGCCGGCCGTCGCGGCGTCGTAGGAACGCTTGACCTCGACCAGGTTCACGCCGGTCTGCCCGAGCATCTTGCCGAGGTCGACCATCGGCGCCTCGCCCGCCGGCAGTTCGAGCGTCACCTGGAACTTCTGTTTCTGTGCCATAACGACGAACGCTAGAAACTGACGTTACGTGAAACTCAAGTGCGTTTTTCCGACCACCCCGGCTACCGTCCCCGCATGGACGCCGACATCCGCGAGTACTACGACCGGGGCGGCGAGGAGACCCGGCTGACCGACTCACTAGAACTGTTACGCACCAAGGTTTTGCTACGCCGCTGCCTGCCGCCGGACGCCAGTGTCCTTGACGTGGGCGGCGCTTCCGGGGTCTACGCGACCTGGCTCGCCGGCGAAGGCCACCACGTGAAGCTCGTCGATCCGGTGCCGCGGCATGTGGACTCCGCGCGTGCCAAGGGAATCGAGGCCGTTCTCGGTGACGCGCGGGAGCTTCGCGAGTCCGACGGCAGCCGGGACGCCGTGCTGCTCCTCGGGCCGCTCTACCACCTGGTGGACCGCGCGGACCGGGTCCAGGCCCTCGCCGAAGCCCGGCGCGTCACGCGTGACCTCGTCGTCGCGGCCGTCATCAGCCGGTGGGCGTCGATGTACGACTGGATGCTGCGCGACCTGCTCGACGCCCCGGCCGTTCTCCCCATGCTCCGCGATGACCTGGCCACCGGCACCCGCCGCGGCACGCAGCACCTCCGCTACGGCTTCACGACCTGCTATTTCCACCGACCGTCCGAGATAGCGGCCGAGGTCGCCGATGCCGGGCTCACGCTCGTGGACCTGCTGGCGGTCGAAGGCATGGCCCAGTGGGTACCGGACCTCGCGGACCGCCTCGCCGAGGCGGACAGCCGCACCGTACTGCTCGAACTGATCGAACGCACCGAGCGGGAGCCGGACGTCCTCGGCGCCACCTCGCACCTGCTTGTCGTGGCACGTAAGTAACTCACTTGACACCGATGCTGCGATGGTGGGCATGGACCACGCAGCCACCCTCGCGGCGTTCGACCGCCAGCTCCGCAACGTCGTGCGGCCCACTCTGGACGGTGGCACGTTCGAGCGCGTCGGGCCGGTGATCCGCTGCGTCAGCCCGAACCCGGACGGCTGGTCCGGCATCGAGTGGTCCGATCTGAACGAGTCCGACGCGGACGAGGTGATCGCCGAGCAGCTGCGGTACTTCGCCGAGCGGAACCGTGCCGTCGAATGGAAGTACTACGCCTACGACGAGCCCGCCGACCTGCCGGACCGCCTGCGTGCCGCCGGTCTGGCGCCGGGCGAGGAGGAGGCGCTGATGGTCGCCGACGTCGATGACGTGCCGGATTTCCCGTCCCCAGAAGGAATTCGGATCGTCGATGTGTCCGATGAGGACGATCTGCTCAGGGTGAAGGCCGTGCACGACGCGGTGTTCGGCGGCGACCACACCCCGATGATCGACAGCATGCGACAGCGCCTGCACACCGGCGCGGTCGGTCCGGTGCTCGCGCTGGCGGGCGACGAGCCGGTGTGCGCGGCTCGGGTGGACTTCCACGTCGGCACGGACTTCGCGAGCCTCTGGGGTGGCGGCACGCTGCCGGAGTGGCGCGGCAAGGGCATCTACCGTGCCATGGTCAGCCACCGGGCCCGACTCGCGCGCGCCCGCGGCCACCGCTACCTGCGTACCGACGCGCTGCCGACCAGCCGGCCGATCCTCGAGAAGATGGGCTTCGTCCGCCTCACCACGACCGTGCCGTACACGCGTCCCTAGACAGGCTCGATGCCGTCCCGGTGCCGGCGCGCGAGTTGCTGGTAGATCTCCGGGTTGTGGTCGACCCACTTCTTCGCCTGGCCCGCGAGCGGCACGAACCTCTTGGCCGGCGATCCGAACGCGACGGTTTCCCCCGGCACCTCGGTCCCCGGCGTGACCACCGATCCGGCGGCGACCATCGCGCGCGGCCCGATCACGGCGCCGTCGAGCACGGTCGCGCCGTTGCCGATCAACGCCTCGGCGCCGATCGTGCAGTCGTGCACGACGCACAGGTGCCCGATCGTGGCGCCCGGCCCGACCTCGCACCTGCTCATCCCGACGTGGATGACCGAGTTGTCCTGCACGTTCGCGCCCTCGCGGATCACGATGGCACCGAAGTCCGCGCGGATGACCACGCCGTACCAGACCGAGGCGTTGGCCTCGACCGTCACGTCACCGATGAGCGTCGCGGTTGGCGCGATCCACGCGTCCGGGTGAACGTCGGGCGTCTTACCTTCGAAGGAGAACAGGGGCACCGGGCTACGGTAAGGCCCGCCGGGTGAGTTCGTCGATCAACTCGGCCACCTCGGCAGGGGTGAAATCCATCGCGTTCTCGCCGACCGTGAGCTCGAACCGGCACCGCCCGGGCACCGACTCGGGACTCGCGTGGCTGAACACCTGCACACCCCGCTCGGCGATCAGCTCGTCCCGCGCCCGGGTGGCGGCCGCCACGTCGACCGGCAGGAGCACGTGGAACATGGGCGTCTGCGGCGGCGCGGGCACGACGGTCACCCCGTTCGCGACGAGTGCTCCGGCGATCGCGACGGCGTGGTCACGAAACGCGGCCATCCGCGGCAGCACGTCCTCCAACCCGATCAGGGCGGCGACGGCCAGCGGCCACGCGTCCGGGATCTCACCGCCGAGGCGCTTCCGCCAGACCTCGGCGTGCCCGATGGTGTCGGCGTCCCCGACGAGGACCGCGCCACGCACGCCTTCGAGGCCTTTGTAGAGGGAGACGTAGACGGTGTCGAAGAGGGCGGCGATCTCGGCGTGCGGGCGGTCGTAGAAGGGCTGGGACTCCCAGAGCCGAGCGCCGTCGAGGTGCACGGCGGCACCGCGGTCCCGGGCCCACTGGACCTGGGCGTTGAGGTCGTCCCAACTGGGGAGGGGCCCGCCGATCTCCCGCTGCGGCAGCTCGATCAGCAGGGTCGAGACCGGCTCGGCGACCTGCCGGAGGTCGTCGAGGGTGAGCGGCCGCTCGGCGTCACCGGCGGGCTGGTAGCGCAGGCCGTGCACCGCCGCGTACCCACGCTGCTCCCACATGTCGAGGTGGTTGGTGGGATGCGCGGTGAAGGTGAGGCGCCCGGTCCGCTCGGCATGGATGCGGAGGGCGACCTGCTGAGCCATGGTCCCGGTCGGGAAGAAGAGGGCGCGTGGCTCGCCGAGCAACTCGGCCAGTCGTGTCTCGAGTTGGGTCATGGGCGCGTCGGCCCCGACGAGCGGTGTGTCGGGCGCGACCCGGTCGAGCATCCGTCGCAACATGATGTGCGGCCGTCGACGCAGGTGCGCGTGCGCCACCAACGACCGGCGAATGTCCTGTTCAGCCACCTGGTGATCGTAGGGCCAAGCGCCTGTTCGTACGTGCCGTCAGTCCGGGTTGACCCCGGTTGCCCAGATGGAGGACGCCCAGGGCACGCCTTCGGGAAGAACACCCGAGGCCAGATTCCACGCGCGGGTCACAAACCGGTAGGCGGTCCCTACCGGTCCCGGACGTGGCCTGGAATTCGGTATGACGGCGTAGCCGGACCGCCCCGAGACGACGTCGACGAAACCCGCCGCACGCGACGCCTCGCGGATGTTCTCGACGGACATGATGGCCAGGTTGTGTGTTGCGAGCGTTTCCGGACTGAACCTCCGCAGAAGCCGGACGATCAACGGATTCGCGTAGTTCGGCACGGTGACCGCCACCATCCCGCCCGGTTTCACGAAACGCCGGTGGTATCGCATCGCCGCGGCCGGGTCAGCGAAATGCTCCGCGAGACCGAACGAGACGACGAGATCCGCGCCGGGAAGGTCGGCGTCTCGCACGTCCCCTTCGAGTAGCTCGGCATCGATACCTGCCTCACGCAGCCGCGAACGGGCCACCCTCAGGCCCGCAGCACTGATGTCGAGGCCGCGATAACGGTGCTGCGGCCGGAGCGCGTGCAACTGCGTGATCATGGCACCCGGCGCGCACCCCAGTTCGAGCACGTCGAGGCTGCCGTTCGACTGCGGAGCGTCGAGCAGACTCTCGAGAAGACGGTTCCAAGCGCGCCCCGAGGCCAACCGCGTCCTGAGGCGAGGACTGTCGCTGCCGTCATGGACCGACCAGATCTGATCCCACAACTCGGCGGTGGTCAGGGCATCCTTCTCCTGCATGTCCAAGCCTCACGTCGTCGATAGCCGTGCCGGCGGTGTGGTCGAGCATCATCAAACCTGATCACGTACGCCTGGCAACACGGAAAAACCGGCTAACAGCCATCCGGGTGACACGACCTAAAGCCAACGGGTGATTCGCCGATGGTTCCGCGCGCGACTCGTGGCTCTCAACGGGTTCGCGCCGCCACTCATTGATATCAACAAAACCGACTCGCGCAGATGGTTGCCACAGCCACAGGAAGAGCGCATACTCCGAAAAGGACTAGTCCTTGCACGACTATTTCGGATCAAGGGCGCTCCTCGGAGAAAGTTCCCATATGCATTTTCCACGCTTTCGCGTTTTTTACCTGGATTATCCTCGTCATCAACGCGCTTTTCCTGATTTGGATTATCACTGGCATTGCCAGCAACAACTCCACGGCCGACTGCGGAAGCCTCGACCGCGCCGCATGCGAGGCAGCCGAGAACGTGGGCACGGCGATAGGCGTCGGGCTGGTTGTCGGGCTGTGGGTCGCCGCTGACGTCATCCTCGGCGTCCTCTGGCTGATCACGAGACGCAAGACCCGTGACTGTCCGGCATGCGGTCGCACCGTCAAGCGCGGGCAACTGCAGTGCAAGAGCTGTGGGTACGACTTCGGACAGGCAGCGCGGGCCGCGCAACAGCCACCGGTCAGCCCGGTCGCCTGATCGCACACGCACCCACTCGATTAGTCACCCAATTAGTCCCTCAGACGCAGGTCAGACCCCGTCCGACATGTTGTGGACGGGGCCTGACCTGCGCTTCGCCTGGAGCCGCCTAAGGGAATCGAACCCTTGACCTGCTCATTACGAGTGAGCCGCTCTGGCCGACTGAGCTAAGGCGGCGAGACGGGTCATAGTGTAGCTGGCGCGTTCGGCGTCACTTGCGGGGACTGGGGTCGTTAACAGAGGACGGGTGCTGTCGAGGAGGGAAGCATGCGCGGACGGTTGTTGGTCGCGACGGCGGTGGGGCTCGCGGGGCTGGTCGTGGGCTTCTCGGCGGTCCCGGCGAGTGCGCAGCCGCCGACTACGCCGATCCCAACTCCCACCAACCCGGCCTCGCCGGGGATGTCTTCGCCTACCGGGCCGGTGCCATCCGGGCATGCCGTCGGTGATGCCGGGACCGGGCTGGGGATCGTGCGGATCCTGCCCAACTCGGTGCCGACGAAGACCATCCAGCCGGGGCTCGAGGACAAGCTCCCCAGGCAGTCGGCCGCTGAGCTGGGGTTCGGGCTTGCTTCGGCGCAGGTCAACTCCGAGGCCTACCTCTCGTTCGAGCACTCGATCGCGCAGGCGGCGCCCGGTGGGATCGCCGTGCAGGGTGGCAGTCCGCAGGCGCCTGGGGCGCTGTCGCAGACCGCGTCGCCCGACAATCCGGAGCCGGTGCACGGTGGGTTGTCGTTGCCGGCTACTCCGCTTGACTCGCTGGTGCGGGCGACCGCTCTCCAGGGGCAGGTGCACGCCCGGTGGAGCGACACGGCCGGGCCGTGTGTCGGCACGATCAGTGACGCGACCACCGAGGTCGCGAGCCTTTCGCTGCTCAACGCGATTCCGACCCTGCCGTCGACGAACGACCTGACCGGGGTGTTCGACTCGCCGCTCGACCCGAACGCCGACCAGGCGATCGTCAACGGGTTGAAGAAGTTCGCCGGCCCGTTGAGCACGCTGGGCGGGGCACTGTCGGGCGGCGCGAAGCCGGCCGCGAACGGCACGGGGTCGCTGGTCAGCCTGCAGAACACGCTGTCCGCGCGGTCGGTGGTGCGGCTGGTGGACATCCCGGGCTCCGCGAACAAGGCGGTGCAGTCGACGTCGACCATGCAGGTCGCGAACCTGAAGCTGCTCGCGGGGACGCCGTTCGAGATCCAGATCAGGGTGGTCAGCCAGCCGACGCTGCAGGTGACGTCGACCGGCGACCAGGCGACGTCGTCCGTGCGGTACACGGCGCCGGTGCTGGCCGTCGAACAAGGCGGAAAGCCTCTGGGGCAGCTGGACGCGGCCAACCCGAAGATCGACATCCCGGTCGGGATCCCGCTCGCGACGGGTGCGCCGAACCTGCCGATCATCGGCGGACTGCTGGCGAACGGTCAGCCTGCCACGGCGGCCCTCCAACGGCTGGACCTCGGCGTGATCCGGCTGGGGGTGGCACAGCTCGACCAGCGCGGGGCACCGATGACGTCGCCGTTCAAGGGCTACCAGCTTGGCGCGACGGCGCGGATGCTGGACCTGCAGGTGCTGCCGACGCAGGCGCTGGGACTGCCGAACCTGCCGTCGGCGCTGGCACAGGTGGCGTTGGGCGAGCAGGTGGCGCGGGCGTACGCGCCGGCCGGCGGGGTGGTGTGCCGGACTTCGGAGCAGCCGGCCGCGCCGCCGACGCCTCAGCCGCAGGGCAAGGCACCGATCCAACTCGCGTACACGACGATGGCCTACAAGACGATCCCGCTGTTCTGGGCCGGGACGGCGATGCTGTTGATCGGTGTCGTGCTGGTGGCGGCAATGCCTGGACTGCGGACGTTGGCGCCGCTGGGTCCTGGCGATGTGGACGACGAGCCTGAGCCGGACTTGGACGAGCGCGCTGATGACGCGGCGGACGAACCTGGCGAAGTGCCTGCTGACGGTTCCAACTCCGAAGCCGAAGCGACCGATGCGCCGGCCGAGGAAGTGGCGCCGGCCGAGGCCCAGGAAACCGACATGCCGGAGCAGCCGGAGGCCGAGAAGGACGCGGCCGAGTCGAACGCGGAGACCGCTGACGACACGGAAAGCCCCGACACCGAGCGGAGCTAGGGACCTTCGCGAGGCCGGCGCACGCAGGACCTGTGGAGCATTCGTTCACGGTCACGCCGTCCGCGAGTCGGTTCCGCGCACCGCGCGAGGCCAGTTGACGAAGAACACGCACGAGTGTCCCTTTCGTTCGCACTCACCGGGTGAACGTTATCCACAGCCGCCGGCGACCAGGGGTTTCGTCAGTGCCAGCCGGTAGAATGGGCATCGGGGCCGCCCCCGGGTTCGGGTGGGGGCTGCCTACGCAACCATCTGTGTTGGCGTTGATCAAGAAAATGGGTCAGCCGTAGTGCAGGGTTGTCAGCATTGCTTCTATGGCGATTCTTGGCTTGACGTTCAGCTCCATGGCTTCTCGGCAGGCCAGGACTGCTTCCAGGCGGCGCAACGTCGAGTCCTGGGCCCACATGGTCGCCGCCTGCCGGGAGTCGCGTTCGCGGTCCGGGTGGGTCAGGGTCGCCGTGCTGCCGCTGGCGATGACCAGGACGTCTCGGTAGAAGCCGGCGAGGTCCACCAGTGCCAGGTCGATCGCGTCGCGTTGGGTTCTGGTGGCTCGGCTTTTCTGGCGGCGTTCCAGTTCCTTTATCGCCGCTGCGCTTCCTCTTGTCGCCGAGGCCGTGCCTTTTCCCGTTCCGCCATGGCCCATGGCGGTTTTCAGCGCTTCTTTTTCCGCCTCGTCGCGAGTGCCGCTTACTTCGTTCGCGTCCGCTTCCGCTGCTCTTACCAGATCGTCCGCGCAGTCGAAGACATCTGACAGGCGGCGTAGGTTCAGCGGGATTCTCAACACCTGCTCCCGGCGGGTCCTGGCTGCCTCGTCCGTTGCCAGGCGCCGGGCCCTCCCCACGTGACCACCGCATACCGACGCCGCCCACGTTGCCATTGACGGCTCTATGCCATCGCGTCCCCGCAGGACCTCGGCGATGGCCGGGGCCGCCGGAGTGCGTAGCCCCAGGTGCCGGCAGCGGGAGCGGATCGTCAGCGGGACGTCTTCCGGGTGGTCCGACGGGGCCGCCAGCAGGAACACCGTGCGGTCCGGGGGTTCCTCCACCGCTTTCAGGAGTGCGTTGGCCGCGCCCTCCGTCAGGCGGTCGGCGTCGGTGATGATGACCACCTGCCAGCGCGCGCCGGTCGGGCGGCGCGCGGAGATCTGCACCAGCGCGCGCATCTCCGCCACCGAGATCGACAGGCCCTCCGGGACGACCACATGCACGTCCGCATGTGTGCCCGCCATCGCGGTCCTGCAGCCCGCGCACGAACCGCACCCCGCACCCGTCTCACACTGCAACGACGCGGCGAATGCCCTCGCGGCCACCGAGCGGCCGGAGCCCGGCGGGCCGGTGAACAGCCACGCATGCGCGACGGCCGACGACGAGCCGCCCGCGAACGTGCCGTCGACCATCGACGCCGCCACCGCCGCCGAGGCCTTGAGCACCTCCACGGCCTCCGGCTGCCCGACGACCTGCGACCACACGGTGCTCAAACCAACTGCCTCCGAACCTAGGTCGCCCGGACCTCTACCGGTGCGAGGCTATCGCTCGGCAGCAGGCTGCTCTCCCTGCGGCCGGCCAACGCGGTCTGCACGGCTATCCGCACGCGCACCGCCACCTGTTCCGGCGTGCCGTCCGCGTCGACCACCACGTAGCGGTCCGGGTCGGCCGCGGCCAACTCCGCCAGCACCTTCTGCACGTGCCAGTGGTGCTCCGGTGGGCGGGACCGCTCGCTGTCCAGTGTGCTCGGGTCGCGGTCCAGCAGAATCGTCACGTCGGGGCGCAGGCGGGCGGTCGCCCAGTCCGCCAGGCCCTCCAGCTCCGCCGGGTCCAGGCCCGCCGCGGCGGACAGGTGGGCCAGGGGGCTGTCCACGAACCGCTCCATCACGACCAGCGCGCCACGCTCCAGCGCCGGCCTGATCTGCCGTTCCACGATGTCCGCCCGGACCGCCGCCGCGACCAGCGCGTGGGCCCGGGCGCCGGCGAGTTGGGCACCCGACAGCACGGACTGCAACCGCTCGTCGTCCAGGGTCGGGTCGGTCGCGAGCACGACCTCCTTCTGCCCCGGCCGCTTCAGCCAGTCGGTCAGCAGGCTTGCCTGTACGGACGTGTCCGCGACCGTGTCGCCCTCGACCGCGATCAGCAGGCCGGTCAGCCGGCGCGGCTTGCGGCGGATGGCGTTCAGCAGGTCGGCCAGGATCGGCTCGGTGCGGCGGTCGTCCATCTGCCGGTAGGCGACCACGCCGACGAGCGCGGCGATCAGCCCGGCCACCAGCAGGACCGGGCGGGTGCCGTCGATCGTCATCTCCCGGCCCCACACGGTGACCTTGTGTGCCTTCACCAGTCCGACCAGCACGGGCGTCAGCGCCATCGCACCGGCGAGGATGATCTTCAGCAGCGACTGGTAGATCGCGTTGATGCGCCCGCGGATGGCGTCCTCGACCTGCGTGCCGATGATCGTCACCCCGGTCAGGAACGCCGCGCCCGCGCACGCGCCGACCATCACCACGGTGATCAGCGACACGATCAGGTGGGGGGAAAGCGCCACGAGCACCAGAATTATGCCGGCCAGCACGATCGCGATGCCGAACATCCGGTTGTGCGGCAGCCGCTGTGCCAGCTTCGGCGAGCCGGCCATGCCGGTGGCCAGCCCGATGAACATGGCGACGAACAGCAGGCCGAACGTCGACTCGCCACCACGCAGGCTGTCCGCGTACATCCGCGCGGAGCCGATCAGCGCGCCGGCCGCCGCGAACGCGCCGACCATGCCGATCAGCAGCCCCCGGACGAGCGGCGTGGTCCGGACGAACCGGGCCGCGTCGCGGACCATCGCCACGAAGCCCTGCTTCTCGCCGGCGCTCTTCTTGGCCTCCTCGTCGGCCCTGCGTGCCTTGGCGAGTGGGGTGTTCCGCAGCGACAGCTCGGGGATCCTGGTCGCGACCAGGATCGCGCTGGTCAGGTACAGCAGGCCGTTGATGACCAGGATGATCTTGGCGATGCCGAGGCCGTCCGAGTCGGGCTGGATGTTCAGGTTCGTGGTGATGCCGGTGATCGCCGCGTACAGGCCGGCGCCGCTGATCACCGCGAGGCCGTAGGTCATCACCAGGCTGAGCTGGTTCGCGGTCTCGACCTGGTCCGCGCGGCGCAGCAGGTTCGGCACCGCCGCGTCCTTGGACGGGATCCACACCAGTGCGCAGCAGCCGACGAGGAAGTTGCCGATGAACAACCACAGCGGCGAGCCGACGATCGCGATCGAGACGAACAGCCCGCAGCGCAGCACGTCACAGATCACCATGATCTTGCGGCGGTCGAACCGGTCGGCGAGGATGCCGCCGATGGGGGCGAAGAGCAGGCCGGGAAGCAGCTGCGTGAGGACGACACCGGCGAAGGCGAAGCTCCGCAGCTGGTAGTCCTCGTTCATCAGCTTCGTGACGAGACCGGCCAACGCGAGCAGTGACAACCAGTCACCAACGCTACACAGATAGGTGACGCCCCAGAGCCGACGGAAGGCACGAATCGCCAGCACACTCCGCGCCCGGTGTGTGATGGAAGCGTTCGTCGCACCCCCGCTTATGCCCGCCACCCCGTCCTCCCCACGAATCCCCGCGCCCTCAGGGTAACCAGAACGCGCGGGTAACGTAGCGCGGCCAACCTGAGAGTGCTGAGGGTTCAGCTGAAGATTGACGAGATCGCGTCGATCAGGCTGGCCAGCATCACGATCACGAGCACGGCCATCACCAGCAGTAACGACCCGACCGCCACCAGACCAGGGGACCACCGCTTTCGGGGCGGCCGGGGAACACCGCGCTGCGCGGGGATCTCGAGCGGCGCGGATCCCGTGCGGGCCGCGCGCACCGGGATGCCGGCGGGCGGCGTCGGCGGCGGGGTCTTACCGGCCGGCGCGGGCACCGGCGCGGGCGCCGAGGCGGGAAGGCCGGGCAGGTTGACCCGCAGTTCGGAGTTCTCGTCGAGCATGGACTCCATGGCCGTGCGGACCGCCTCGATGTCCGGTTTGGCGGGCTCGACGACGCGGATGCGCACCGCCTCGCCGTCGTACCTGCCGCCGGTGACCAGGCCGGACAGCGGGTCGTTCATCAGCGGCGGCGGGCCCGGGTCCTGGGTACCGTCGTGGTTCCAGCTCGCCATCTCGACTCCCTGTGCGTCACTGTGTGCGTCTGATACCAGACTAGGAGGCATCGGGTCGCCGGGCGAGACAAACCTGCCGGGCCGCGAGACTCGTGCGAACGTCGACCAAGAGCGGACCGAGCATGAGCAACGTCACACCGACGTTGCTGGTGAGCAAGAGCCCACCCGACTCGGCCCTACCGGAGGACCCGGCTCCCCCGGTGACGTCACGACTTCGACTTGGCCGGAGCCTTCTTGGCCGGGGCCTTCTTCGGGGCCGCCGTGGTCTTGCGGGTCGTGGCGCGCTTCGGGGCCGGCCCCTTCGCGCGCTTCTCCGCCAGCAGCTCGGCCGCGCGCTCGTCCGTCAGCGCCTCGACGCTGTCGGACTTCCGCAGGGAGGCGTTGAACTCCCCGTCCGTCACGTACGGGCCGAACCGGCCGTCCTTGACCACCATCGGCTTGCCCGACACCGGGTCGTTCCCCAGTTCCTTCAGCGGCGGCGCCGACGCGGCGGCCTGCCGGCCACGGCGCTTCGGCTCCGCGTAGAGCTTCACCGCGTCGTCGATCGTCACCGTGAAGATGTCGTCCTCGTTCGCCAGTGACCGGGAGTCCGTGCCCTTCTTGAGGTACGGCCCGTAGCGACCGTTCTGGGCGGTGATCTCCTCGCCGCTCGTCGGGTCCTTGCCGACCAGGCGTGGCAGCGACAGCAGCTTGAGCGCGTCCTCCAGCGACACCGACTCGATCGACATCGACTTGAACAGCGAGCCCGTCCTCGGCTTGGCGGCCTTCTTCGCCTTGGCGTCCTCCGGTTCCGGCAGGACCTCGGTCACGTACGGCCCGAAGCGGCCTTCCTTCGCGACGATCTCGTGGCCGGTCGCCGGGTCGGTGCCCAGCGTGCGACCCTCGACCGGCGTCGAGAACAGCTTCTCCGCGATTTCGAGCGTCAGCTCGTCCGGCGGCAGGTCCTCCGGCAGGTTCGCCCGTTGCGGGTTCGCCGCGCCGTCCGGACCGTCGCCGTCGCGCTCCAGGTACGGGCCGTACCGGCCGACCCGCACCACGACGGGCCGCTGCTGCTCGTCGGGGAACAGCGGGATCGAGTTGATCTCCCGGGCGTCGATCGTGTCCACGCCCGAGCCGACCAGCTTCTTCAGCCCGCCGTCACGTCCGACCGAGCCCTCGGGGCCGATGTCGCCGCCGAAGTAGAAGCCGGACAGCCACGTCGTGCGCTGCTGCTCACCCGAGGCGATGCGGTCCAGCTCGTCTTCCATCGCCGCGGTGAAGTCGTAGTCCACTAGCCGGCCGAAGTGCCGCTCCAGCAGGCCGACCACCGAGAACGCGATCCAGGAGGGCACCAGCGCGGCACCCTTCTTCCACACGTACCCGCGGTCCTGGATGGTGTTGATGATCGAGGCGTAGGTCGACGGGCGGCCGATGCCGAGGTCCTCCAGGGCCTTGACCAGGCTCGGCTCCGTGTAGCGCGGCGGCGGCGAGGTCGTGTGGCCGTCCGGGTTCAGCTCGGTCGCGGTCAGCGGCTGGTCCTTGACCAGCTGAGGCAGCCGGCGCTCGGCGTCGTCCGCCTCGCCGCCCGCCTCGGTGTCCACGGTCTCGACGTAGGCCCGCAGGAAGCCGGGGAAGGTGATCGTGCGGCCGGACGCGGCGAACGTGCACTCCTCGCCGGACTGCGCGGTCCCGACGATGCGGACGCTCATGGTCGTGCCGCGTGCGTCGGCCATCTGGGAGGCGACCGTGCGCTGCCAGATCAGCTCGTAGAGGCGGAACTCGTCGGTCTCCAGCTCACCGGCGACCTGGCCCGGCGTGCGGAACACCTCGCCGGCGGGACGGATGGCCTCGTGCGCCTCCTGGGCGTTCTTGACCTTCCGCGTGTACTGCCTGGGCTGCGGCGAGACGTACGCGTCGCCGTACAGCTCACGGGCCTGCGCGCGGGCCGCCGCGATCGCCGTCTCGGACAGCGTCGTGGAGTCGGTACGCATGTAGGTGATGTAGCCGTTCTCGTACAGCCGCTGCGCCACCCGCATCGTGCGGTCCGAGCCGAAGCGCAGCTTGCGGCCGGCCTCCTGCTGCAGCGTGGAGGTCATGAACGGCGCGTACGGCCTGCGGGTGTACGGCTTCTCCTCGACCGACGCGACCCGCATGTCCTGGCCGGTCAGCGCGTCGGCGAGACGCCGCGCGTCGGCCTCGGCGAGGACCAGCGGCTGGCTCGAGGCCGCCTTGAGCCGGCCGTCCGGGCCGAAGTCGCGTCCGGTGGCGAGCTTGCCGCCGTCGATCTGGACGAGCCGGGCGCCGAAGGTGCGTGGCTCGGCCTCCGCGCCGGCGTCGAGCTTCGCGGAGATGTCCCAGTACGAGGCCGGCACGAACTTCATCCGCTCCCGCTCGCGGTCCACGACGATGCGTGTGGCCACGGACTGCACACGACCGGCGGACAGGCCGCGGGTGATCTTCTTCCACAGGACCGGGCTGACCTCGTAGCCGTACAGGCGGTCGAGGATGCGGCGGGTCTCCTGCGCGTCGACCAGGTCCTGGTCGAGCATGCGGGTGTTGTCCGCGGCGGCGAGGATGGCCGACTCGGTGATCTCGTGGAAGACCATCCGGCGGACCGGCACCTTCGGCTTGAGCGCCTCGAGCAGGTGCCAGGCGATGGCCTCGCCCTCGCGGTCGCCGTCTGTCGCGAGGTAGAGCTCGTCGACCGTCTTCAGGGCTTCCTTCAGCTCGGTGACGGTCGCCTTCTTGTCCGGCGTGACGATGTAGATGGGCTCGAAGCCGTTGTCGACGTTGACGCCGAGGTTGGACCAGGACTCACCCTTGTACTTCGCCGGCACCTCGGCCGCCTTGCGGGGCAGGTCGCGGATGTGGCCGCGGGAGGACTCCACGACGAAGTTCCGGCCGAGGTAGGAGGCGATCTTCTTCGCCTTCGCAGGCGACTCGACGATCACCAGCCGCCGCGGCTCGGCTCCCGCCGACCCGCTCCTTTTCGTCCCGTTAGACCCTGCCACGCCGTCCCGCTCTCCAGTCCGAGCCTGTTCTCAGCTCGCTAGTGTGCACGTTGCACACTGTGATACCTACCCCCAGGTGCCCCGCAGCACACCTCGCACAGCTCGCGAAGCGAACGTCAGACACTTGTCGCCACACAAGCTCGCTCTGTTACCTGGGTAGCACGGCTACGCGCTTCTCCGCACCCCGGATACCGCCGGCCAGTGTTCCTCCGCGTCTCCCGACGGGGGGCTACCGACCAGCTCAGCGAGCCTGCCCAGCCGTCGCCGACCGGAAATCCGCAGGCCCACACCATGCAGGGTAGCGGGCAGCCCGGCGTTGCCGAGCGCCCCTCTCACTGTGTCGTACGTGTCGGGCGCGGCCGGATCCAGGCCGAGTAGGTAGTTCGTACCCAGCCAGCTGCCGGCGGCGAGCACCCACAGTCGTAACGCTCCGCCATCGAGGGTCAGTCCGGACGGGGCGAACTTCTCGCCCTCCTTCGTCCAGTCGTCGGCCAGCGGGAGCAGGTCGGCGCGGAAGGCGGTGCGCACCCCGTGCGTGCCCTCTTCGTCGATCGTGGGGGTGGTCTCGATGCCACGCTCGGCCAGCGCCAGACGGACGGCCCGGACCCGCCAGCGGGTTTCCAGCGGCAGCGTCAGGCGCGCCGCGGTCCTGGCGAACTCGGCGAGCTGGCCCTGGCAGCACAGCAGACCGGCGAGGTCGCCGGCATGCGGCCGGTTGGCCTCGGCGGAGTAGAAGGAGAGCTGCGCCACCCGGCCAAGGATAGAACACCCGTTCGATCTGGGCCAGAGACGGGTGGTACCGAAATGACCATGGGCCCGGCGCGAGGCCGGGCCCATGGGGCCATACACGTGTCAACCAGGGCCTACGAGGTCGGCGACGAGACCGAGTCCTCGAGCTCCTGGCAGCTCTTCGCCTTGTTGTAGGCGGCGTCGAGCTCCTTGCTCTCCGAGAAGCTGGCCGTCGGGTCACCCATGCTGCTCAGGGCCTGCAGGTCCTGGGTGGCGGAGGCGGCCGCGGCCTGGAAAGCGGCGGGGTCGTTGACCGGCGCCGCCTCGATCTTGGACTTGGCGCTGGTCACCGAGTCCTTGGCGGTGGAGATCTGGTCGAGGAACTTGTTGACCGCCTCCTCGCCGCCGTCGACCGGCGGGGTGCCGGCGTCGGAAACCGCGCTGGCCATGCCGTCGAGCGACGTCTCCAGCTTGGCCAGGTAGGCGACGAGGCCGTCCTTGGCCGACTGCGGGTTGCTCTGGTCGATCTCGGGTGTGGTCGTCAGCGCCGAGATGTCGTCCTTGAGCCCTGTGCACACCTTGTCGGCCCAGGCGGTGGCGTCGCCGCCGTCCGAGCTGCTGCTGGAGTTGGTGTTGGAGGCGCCGGTGGACGAGCCACCGTCGTTCCCCTTGTCACCGCAACCCGCGGCGACGAGAGCCAGCAGTACCGCGGCGACCGTGGTCAGCCGTTTCATTGAATTCCTCTCGAGGTTGTCAGGCCGCGCCGTTGGCGACGGCCTCAGCCGGGTTCTCGGCGATCGCCGTGCCACGCCGCTTCGACACGAACACGGCGGCGACGATCAGGATCACCGCGACGATCGCGATGACCACTCGCACGGCGTCGTTCTCGCTGGAGCCCACGGACAGCGTAACGATGGCCGGGGCGATCAGCAGCGAGACCAGGTTCATCACCTTGATCAGCGGGTTGATCGCGGGGCCGGCGGTGTCCTTGAACGGGTCACCCACGGTGTCGCCGATGACGGTGGCCGCGTGGGCCTCGGAGCCCTTGCCGCCGTGGTGGCCGTCCTCGACCAGCTTCTTCGCGTTGTCCCACGCCCCACCGGAGTTGGCCAGGAACACGGCCATCAGCGTGCCGGTGGCGATGGCGCCGGCCAGGTAGCCGGCCAGCGGACCGGTGCCGAGCCCGAAGCCGACCGCGATCGGCGCGAGCACCGCGAGCAGGCCCGGAGTGGTGAGCTCGCGCAGCGAGTCACGGGTGACCATGTCCACCACGCGGCCGTACTCCGGCCGGACGGTGCCTTCCATGATCCCCGGGTTCTCGTGGAACTGCCGCCGCACCTCGTACACGACCGCACCCGCTGCGCGGGACACGGCGTTGACCGCGAGACCGGAGAACATGAACACGACCGCCGCGCCGATACCGACGCCGACGAGCACGTTCGGGCTGAACACCAGGCCGACGAACGCCTGGCCGTCCGGGTCGCTCGACGCGAACAGGTCCGCGTTCGTGACCTTCGCCAGCGCGTCGGCGGGCAGCTTGAGCGCCTCGCCGAACGCATCGCGGATCGCGTTGATGTACGAGCCGAACAGCGCGGTCGCGGCCAGCACGGCCGTCGCGATCGCGATGCCCTTGGTGATGGCCTTGGTGGTGTTGCCCACCGCGTCGAGCTCGGTCAGGATCGCCGCGCCCTCGCCCTCGACGTCACCGGACATCTCGGCGATGCCCTGCGCGTTGTCGGAGACCGGGCCGAAGGTGTCCATGGCCACGATGACGCCGACCGTGGTGAGCAGGCCGGTGCCAGCCAGCGCCACACAGAACAGCGCGACGAACAGCGAGCCGGACAGCAGGAACGCACCGTACACCGCCGCGCCGATGACCACCGCCGTGTAGACCGCGGACTCGAAGCCGACCGAGATGCCGGACAGGATCACGGTCGCGGCGCCGGTCAGCGAGGAGTTGCCGACGTCCTTGACCGGCTTGTAGTCGGTGCCGGTGAAGTAGCCGGTCAGCCACAGGATGATGCCGGCCAGCACGATGCCGATGATCACGGCCACGGTCGCGATGACCGCCGGGCTGCCGGCGATGTTGCCGTCGGCCGCGCCGTCCAGGTCGGAGAACGAGTTCGGCAGGAAGATGAACGCCGCGGCCGTGCACAGCACCGCCGACAGCAGCGCCGACATGTAGAACGCCTTGTTGATCGAGGTCAGGCCGCTCTCGCCGACCTTGGCGCGGGTCAGGTAGACGCCGACCACGGCCGTGACGGCGCCGAGCGCGGGGACGATCAGGGGGAACAGCAGGCCCTGCGCGCCGAACGCGGTGGAGCCCAGGATCAGGGCGGCGACCAGCGTCACGGCGTAGGACTCGAAGAGGTCCGCGGCCATGCCGGCACAGTCACCCACGTTGTCGCCGACGTTGTCGGCGATGGTGGCGGCGTTGCGCGGGTCGTCCTCGGGGATGCCCTGCTCGACCTTGCCGACCAGGTCCGCGCCGACGTCGGCGGCCTTGGTGAAGATGCCGCCGCCGACACGCATGAACATCGCGATCAGCGCGGCGCCGAAGCCGAAGCCCTCGAGCACCTTCGGTGCGTCACCCGCGTAGACCAGCACCACGATCGCCGCACCGAACAGGCCGAGGCCCACGGTGCACATGCCGACCACGCCACCGGTGCGGAACGCGACGCGCATGGCGGTCTCCCGGCCGCCCTGCTCGCGGGCTGCCGCGGCGACCCGCAGGTTCGCCTGCGTGGCGAGCCACATGCCGAGGTAGCCGATGGAGAACGAGAACACCGCCCCGACGATGAAGAACAGGGAGCGGCCGATCCGGTCACCCCATCCGTCCGCGGGGAGGAAGAACAGCACGACGAACACGATCGCGCCGAAGATCGTCAGCGTGTTGCGCTGCCGCTTCAGGTACGCGCCGGCGCCCTCCTGCACGGCCTTGGCGATGTCCTGCATCTTGGCGGTGCCCTGGCCAGCGGCCAGCACCTCCTTGAGCAGCACGTAACCAACGGCCAGGGCGGCGAGAGCGATCACGGCGACCACGACGACGATGCCGCGATCACCGCCGGTCAGCGTTGGACCGCCTTCCGCCGCTAGATACTGCCAGGACATCTGTCCTCCTGGGTCTGCCTGAACGTGGCGCGTTTTCCGCGATCGCCGAGGACCGCCGCATTCGCCCCACGAAGGGACGGTGCGCCACCAGGGGGTATTGATGGGACCGGCGGAGTCTATGGGTTGCACGTCGCCGCTCTGACGGCCGGCCCGCCAAGCTGCGGATTTCCGAGTTGCGGGATCGATCCAGAACATCGATCCAGAACCGCCCCGAACACGGCCCGCGATCGTTGTCGGTGACATGTGCGACCCTCGCTTCCGTGAGTCGCCACCTGCTCGACCGCGTGCTGGCCGGTGTGCCCCGCGGCGAGAACCCTCTGCGGCATGTGCGGGAGCTGCCATCGCGACCGGCCTCGGCGGTCGACTGGCCGTCGTGGGCGCCGTCCTCGCTGGTCACGGCCTTCGGCGCGACCGGGGTCGCCCGTCCCTGGACGCACCAGGTCGAGGCGGCGAACCACGCGTGGGAGGGCCGGCATGTGGTGATCGCCACTGGCACGGCGTCCGGGAAGTCGCTGGCCTACCAGCTACCGGTGCTGAGCGGACTGCTGGCGGACCGCCGCGCGACCGCGCTGTACCTGTCGCCGACGAAGGCGCTCGGCGCGGACCAGCTGCGCACGGTCTCGACGTTGGGGCTGGACGGCGTCCGCCCGGCCCCGTTCGACGGCGACACCCCCATGCCGGAGCGCGACTGGGCGAAAGCGCACGCGCGGTGGCTGTTCACGAACCCGGACATGCTGCACCGCGGGATCCTGCCGGCGCACGCCCGCTGGGCCTCCTTCTTCCGGCGTCTGGCCTACGTCGTGGTGGACGAGTGTCACGGGTACCGCGGGGTGTTCGGCTCGCACGTGGCGTTGCTGCTGCGCCGGTTGCGCCGGGTGGCGGCGAAGTACGGCACCGATCCGGTGTTCGTGCTGGCCTCGGCGACGGTGTCGGACCCGGCCACGTCGGCTTCTCGCCTGTCGGGCGTGCCCTGCGTGGCGGTGACGGAGGACACATCACCACAGGGCGCGCGGACGGTGGCGCTGTGGGAGCCGCCGCTGCTTCCCGAACTCTCCGGTGAGAACGGTGCGCCCGTCCGGCGGTCGGCCGGCGCCGAGACGGCCCGGATCATGACCGACCTGGTCGTGGAGGGCGCGCGGACGCTGGCCTTCGTCCGGTCCCGGCGGGGCGCGGAGCTGACGGCGCTCTCGGCGCGGCACGCACTGGCCGAAGTGGACGCGTCGCTGCCGGCGCGGGTGGCCGCGTACCGGGCGGGCTTCCTGCCGGAGGAGCGGCGCGCGCTGGAGAAGTCCCTGGCCGACGGGACCCTGCTGGGGGTCGCGAGCACCAACGCGCTCGAGCTGGGTGTGGACATCGCCGGGCTGGACGCGGTGGTGGTCGCCGGTTACCCGGGGACGCTGGCGTCGTTCTGGCAGCAGGCGGGGCGGGCCGGGCGGGCGGGTGACAGCGCGCTGGTGGTGTTCGTGGCGCAGGACAACCCGCTGGACACGTACCTGGTGCACAACCCGTCGGCGATGCTGGACAAGCCGGTCGAGGCGACGGTCATCGACCCGACCAACCCGTACGTGCTGGCGCCGCAGCTGGTCTGTGCGGCGATGGAGCTCCCGCTGACCGAGGCGTGCCTGCCGGCGTTCGGCGGCGCGGCGGCCCGCCGCGTGCTGGACGACCTCACGGCCGACGGCGTGCTGCGGCGGCGGGCGGCGGGCTGGTACTGGACCTCGCGGGAACGCCCGCACGCCTCGGTGGACATTCGCGGCTCGGGTGGCGACCAGGTGGCGGTCGTGGAGGCGGACTCGGGCCGTCTGCTCGGCACGGTCGACCCGGGGGCCGCGTTCACGAGCGTCCACCCGGGAGCGGTGTACCTGCACCAGGGCACGTCCTATGTGGTCGACGACCTGGACCTGTCCACCGGACTGGCGATGGTGCACCGCGAGGACCCCGAGTGGTCGACCTCCCCGCGCGAGCAGGTGGACATCACCGTGCTGTCGGTGGAGGAACAGGTCACGTTCGCCGGCGACGTCACGGTGAGCCTCGGTGAGGTGGCGGTGACGTCCCACGTGGTCGCGTACCTGCGGAAGCTGCCGTCCGGCCAGGTGCTCGACCAGATTCCGCTGGACCTGCCGGAACAGACGCTGAACACGCGGGCTGTCTGGTACTCGCTGCCGGACGAGCTGCTGGCCGAGGCGGAGCTGACCAGGCACGAGATCCCGGGCGCCCTGCACGCGGCGGAACACGCGGCGATCGGCCTCCTGCCGCTGTTCGCGACGTGCGACCGCTGGGACATCGGCGGCGTGTCCACGGCGCTGCACCCGGACACCGGTGAGGCGACGGTCTTCGTCCACGACGGACACCCCGGCGGCGCGGGCTTCGCGGACCGGGCCCACGCCGCCCTG
The DNA here is from genome assembly GCF_035634895.1 of Actinophytocola sp. Classification (GTDB taxonomy): domain Bacteria; phylum Actinomycetota; class Actinomycetes; order Mycobacteriales; family Pseudonocardiaceae; genus Actinophytocola. Next base: position 21,739 of record NZ_DASQCC010000006.1, read on the forward strand.
GTCCCATGGCTGACGGCGACGCGGGACGCGATCGCGGCATGCGAATGTCCCTCGGGATGCCCGTCGTGTGTTCAGTCCCCCAAGTGCGGCAACGGAAACGAGCCGCTGGACAAACAGGGTGCGATAAGAGTCCTTACCACGGTGCTGGCCGCGGTGACGTCGGCGGCGGAAGGCCAGGCGTCCCGGGCGTCGTGAGTCACTCGGGCGCAGGACACCAGTCCTGGATGACGACCTCGGCGTCCGAGAACTCGTCCTGAAGCGCGCCCTTGAGGTCCTTGGCCATGCTTCCCTTACGCACCATCAGTTTCACCGAGGCCGGCAGTGCTTCCGGGCGCGCATTGTCCACCAGGTCGGGTTGGTCGGCGAACGTCTCCTTGAAGCGCTTGTAGGCCTGCTGCCGCGTTTCCTCACGCACGCTGTCGAACCGCTCGTCGTCGCGAAGCTGTGCGGCGGCCTCGCGCATCGCCGAGTCGGGGTCCGGCCCGCCGAAGGAGATGATCACACCGCGAACGCACCTGTCGTACTCCGCCGGACTCAGCGCGTGGAACCCCGGCGGGTACACGTTCTTGACCTGGCCGGCCCAGATCAACGCGCCAGCACCAACTCCCACACCGACGCCGACCACGACCAGCACGGCCACCAACCACCACGGCGGCCGCGGTCGAATCCTCGCGCTCATCGCCGGCCGTGCATCGCCGGCCCCCGGCATTCCGCCCGGCGACAACGAACCCGGCTCCGCCGACGTGCCTGACCACACCGAGCGTGGCTCCTCGCCCGTCGGGGTCGGCACGTTGCCGGCCTCCGGTGTGTGCGGCCCTGGCGTCGGTTCTTCTTCGGACTGGTAGTGGTTCACCGCGCCAGTCTGGCAGCGCCCGGTGTCCGGACCTCGGCCTTTTGCTTGGAGCGACAATGATTTGTCCAGTCCGCAAACGCCTCACCGGCCGCGGTCCATCGCTGGAAACGGTGCCCTGGAACACACAGAGCGCCGGGGCGGCTGTGGACCTGCCCCGGCGCTCTGAGTTCGCCGGACGCGCGAGGAACGATCTACGACCGCTCTCGGGTGTCGCGTTTCTGGGACCTCGGCTTGGTTTCCCCCGGTTTCGCGGAGGTATGGGAGGCAGACCCCTCCACGAAACTGGCGGTCACCGGCCAGTTTTCGCCGTCGGCGGCGTGGCCGCCTGGTCCCTGTCGGCCGCGACGCGGGAGACCTTCTCCTCAGCGAGCGTCCGGCATGCTGCCCGTCCCGGTAGGCCACTGATAGGTGCGGGAGCAGCGCCTGTTCCGGGACGGGTTGGTGCGGTGGTACCGCGGATCGCGGATGTTCACCGCCGAATTGCCGGATGGGTGCGGTTTCCGGCAAATGGTCTTTCGAGGGTTGGGACCTCGACCGCGGACCGTCAGTCCGCGGTGACCAGCCGACCGCCGCGAACGGAGGTCGACTCACTGGCGATGGCGTCCATCAGCGCGTCCTGCACGAGGTTCGGCGTCGGCATCTGCCAACCGCAGACCTCGGGACGGACACGCCAGTGCACGACACCGTGCTCGACGGGCGTCGGTGGGAGCGGCACCCAGCTACCTGCCTGATGCAGCACCACGTCGCCGTGCTCGACGAGTGGACTGGCGAGCTTCTGTCCGGACCGGACGAGGAACGTCCAGCGGTCGTCCGGCGTCGCGAGGATCGGCACCGGCAGTCCCACCGCGCGCAGAACGCGTGCGGCGCCACGGCCCAGGTGACCGGGAACCTCGATGGCGTCGAGCACCACGCCGGTGGCGAGCAGCAGGCTGTACGGCCGGCCGGTCCACCATGTGGCGACCTGCTCCGGCTTCGTGCCGATCCGCTCCTGCCAGTCAGCGTGCACCGGCACCGGGCCGGTGTCCTCAACGCCGTCGCGGCCCGCCCACTGCGGGCCCGCCGGATAGGTACCTGGAAGCACCGGCCACCCGCGCCAGGCAAGGCCGATGGCCTGTGCCCGAAGTTCGACGCGGAAGGCTCTGCGCCAGCTATCCGACGAATCCATGTCCAACATGTCGAGCTCTTGCCTCCTAGTTCTTCGGGCACCCTGTGCGGCGGGGGCCCTACGCATTAATTAACTGCAATGTGTCCACCTGCCGGAACTCGCAGTCGACAACTGGTCGTCCACGAACGGTGAAGAGAACGTCGGGTAACGGCGGACTGAACCCCCCGCCTGCGGTCAACGGCGGTCCAGACCATTGACGGTCCATCTGCCGTGCCATTCACCGTTCGTGGACAACCGCTGAACTTGGCTCAGCGGTCCAGTTCGACCGGTCCCGCACGGGCCCTCGCCCCCGCCGGGCGGAAGCCGGGCGGCACACCGGATGCCGTCGCGACCACCTCCACCAGGGCATCCCAGCCCGACAGCCGGCACGACCGCAGCTGGACGCCCATCCGTCCGGTCACCCACCGCGCCTCGTCGCAGGCACGCCGCTCACCAGCGACAGCCCTGCTCGCGGCCGCGAGCGCGGCGAGGTCGGCGGCGCTCTCCGCCCTGTGCCGGGCGACCACGGCCGAGCCGAACCAGAGCAGCCAGACCGACACGACGGTCATCGCCGCGACGGCGCCAGCCGCCCAGACGGTCACCAAGCCACGATCTGCAAACCGCTCATCGCAACTTAGTAACGGCGAGCGGTCGAACGGCCCCAACCCACCGCCGGTCCGGCGACCCGGCCAGGCGACGCCCCACGACCAGCGGCGGCCGACCACCCCCGAGCCCGCGAACGGCAGCCGGCCGCGGTTGGTCGCGCCGCTCACCGACGCCCACCAGCCGCTCGCCCGAATGAGTGACAGCCAACGCCAACCTTTCCGAGAACTCACGCGTCGGTATCGCTCACCACGAGCCCGGCTGCCTCGTCGGGCGCGGCCACCGTCGCGGCCACCTGGTTTCCGGTGGCGGCCCACGGTCCGGCTCATCCGCCCGGCTCCCGGACGGCGAAGGCCACGGCGTGCAACTCGACACCGGGGACCACGTCGCCGGGCGGGGACGCACGAACGTCGACCTGGATGTGCTCACCCTCGACGTCGACCTGGATCGACGCGCCGGCCGGCGCTATCCGCGACGCCGCGTCCTTGGCCTGGTCGATCTCGCCGCGAGCGGTCAGCCGTGCCGCCTCCCGCGCCGCGTCGACACAGCGGACCTGGTCCAGCACGGCCATCAGGCCGTACATCATCAGGCCGAGGACCACGACGAACGCCGACAACGCGATGGCCGTCTCCACCGTGACCGCGCCGCGGTCGCCCGGCGGCCGCCGTTTTCGGCGGTGATGGCTGGACATGCGACGTCACCCGCCGGAGTGGACCGCGCGTTGAACCAGTGCGGCAAGCGCTGCCTTGACCGGGTCACTCGTGACGACCATGAGGAACATGGCCGCGAACGACGCGAGCGCGACCATGATGATCCCGGCCTCGGTGGTCGAGCCCGTGTCGTCAAGGAAGACCTCGCGGGACAGGTTGAACATGGTTTCTTCCCTTCTCTTCGTTTCTTTGGAGCTCACAGGGCGATCTGCCGTGCCAGACCGGCGATGACCGGCACGAGACCGAGGCAGACGAACGCGGGCAGGAAGCACAGTCCGAGCGGTGCGGTGATCAGCACGCTCGCGCGCTGAGCCTTTGCCTCCGCCGCGTCGACGACGTTCGCCCGGACGTCCGCCGCCAACTCGGCGGCGAGCTCGGCCAGCGCCGTGCCCGACTGGGCCGCACGACGCGCACCTCTCGCGAGTGCCGCTGTGTCCGGGCAGCTGGTCGCCGGGGCCCACGCCGCGTCCGGTGCGGCGCCCAGCGCGAGCAGGTCCGCGGACTCCTTCAGCGCTCGGGACGCCTCGGCCGGCAGCTCACCGGCCACCGCCGTGACCGCCGTCGGCACTGGCAAGCCGGCACGCAGGCAGGCGGAGAGCAGGTCCCAGGCCGCGGCGACGGTCATGGGGTCGGCGCGGGGCGGTCGCCGCGCACGGCGGAGGAACCACCACACCGCCGCGGCGGCCATGGCTCCCGCGACCGCACCGCCCGGTCCACCGACCACCACGGCCGTGAGCACACCGGCCACGGCGGCGAACAGCCGTGCGGGTGGTGTGCCGCTCGGTCTTCGACCGGCGAGGCGACGCCGGAGACGCGTGCCGGGTGCTGGCCGGCCGTTCAGCCCGGCGAGACGGAGGCGTGGCGTCCCCGCCCCGGACCACAGCGGGACGGCCGCGGCCAGCAGCACGAGCGCGATGCTGAGGTTCATCCGGCCACCACCTGGTTCGTGATGCGAGCCGACCACGCGACGCCGACGCACAGCAGGCCCACGCCCAGCACCAGTAGGCACTGTCCGAGGACGGTGCCGGTGAGGACCGCCAACGGGTCCGCCCCGACGGACACGCCGAGGGCGATACCGACCAGCGGTAGCACCGACAGGGCCATCGCGCTCGATCTCGGTCCCGTCATCCTGGCGAGGACCTGACGTGTGAAACGGGCTCGTTGCTCCAGGTCGCGGCGTACGGCGTCGAGCACGTCGGCCAGCGGGAGGCCGTGGCGGTGTGCCAGCTGCCAGGCACGCACGACCCGTCGGAGCGTGGTGGCCAGTGCCGTGGTTCCAGCGGTGTCGACGACGGCCGTCATGTCCCCGTCCAGCCGAGCAGCCGCGGCGATGGCACGCATGGTGGCGGCCGTCTGTGGATGGACGTCCTCGGCGGCCAGCTCCGCGGCAGTGGCCGGATGCGCGCCGGCGCGCAGGCCGGCCACGAGTGCACGCACTGCCTCGGCGAGACCGTCGACCGCCGCCAGCGACTGCCTGCTCTCGGCGCGGGCACGGAGTTGCCGGCGGGCCGTTGCCGCCAGCAGCGCCGCCGCTGTCGCACCGCCTGGTCCGGCAACCAGCCAGCCGGTGACGACCGCGGCGAACATCGCCGTAACCGCACTCGGACGTGTTGTCCGCAAGCGCTTGCGGGCCTGGTGACCAGCGATGGTACGGAGTCGGGCCGTGGCACGGGTGTCTGGCCAGCAGAGTAGGCCGAGGCTGGTCAGGAGGAGGCTCACCATGGTGCCGTCACCCCGCGCTCGGCGAGGAGGGCCTTGAGACGGATGCGGTCGTGGACGACCTTGACGGTGTCGCCGTCCCGGTCGAACACACCGACGTCGGTCAGGCGACGGGAGCCGTCCCGCTCGCGGCGCATGTGGAGGACCACGTGGAACGCGGCGGACAGTTGGCTGTGCAGTGCCGCCCTGGGTAGGCCGCCGAGGGCGGCCAGTGCCTCCATGCGGGCCGGCACCTCGGCCGGCGAGTTGGCATGGACCGTGCCCGCACCGCCGTCGTGGCCGGTGTTGAGCGCGGTGAGGAGTTGGCAGACCTCGGCACCGCGGACCTCGCCGACGACGAGCCGGTCCGGCCGCATGCGCAGCCCTTCGCGGACGAGGTCGGCCAGGGTGACCTCACCGGCGCCCTCGACGTTCGGGGGGCGGGCTATGAGCCGGACGAACTGCGGGTGGTTCGGGGACAGTTCGGCCGCGTCCTCCACGCTCACGATGCGTTCGTCCGGGGAGACCTCGCCGAGAAGTGCGTTGAGGAGTGAGGTCTTGCCGGCGCCGGTGCCCCCGGTGACGACGAATGCCATGCGGGCCTTGACGATGGCGCGCAGGGTGTGGTGGACGGTGTCGTCGAACGTGCCGAGTGCGCGGAGTGAGTCGAGATCGTGGCCGGCCGGGCGGAGCACCCGCAGGGAGATGCAGGTGCCCGCCGCGGCGATGGGTGGGAGGACGGCGTGGAGCCGTACTCGGCCGGGAAGCCAGGCGTCGACGAACGGTTGGGCGTCGTCGAGACGGCGGCCGCAGGCCAGTGCGAGCCGCTGCGCGAGGCGGCGGACGGCGTCCTCGTTGGGAAACGTGACATCCGTGCGCCGGAGACCGCCGTCGCCGTCGCACCAGACCTGGTCCGGGGCGGTGACGAGGACGTCGGTGGTGCCGGGGGTGCGGAGCAGTGGCTCCAGCGGACCGGCACCGACGAACTCCTGCGTCATCCGGTCGGTGGCGATGAGGATGTCGTCATGGCCGGCGATACCGCTTTCTTCGCGAACGGCACGGGCCACCTCGGCGCGGGTGACAGCGGTCCCGCTCGTGGCGAGCCGGCTGCGCACGCGCTCGACAAGCTCAGGGGTGCTCACTTGTGCTCCTTTGTTTCTTGCTGCGCCGTGTTGTTGGTGGCCGGTGTTGTTGGTGGCCGGCGCCGTACTCCGTCGGGGGCTGGTTGAGGGATGCACGGCGCCGGCCGTCCCCACCGTGCGAGTGGTCGGTGGGGAGTTCTGGGGTTTTGGCCTGGGTCGGGGGGCGTGGCGTCCTGGTCCAGGCGGTGTCGCGAGTCGACGGGCGGGTTGGGACGGTTGCGGCGGGCGCGCTGCTGGGCGCGCCGGCAGATGCAACGAGGACGGGCCGGCGGGACTTGCTGCCCGGCACCGGACCGCGGACTGTGTGTACTCGGTCCGACGCCTGCCGCCCTGCCGCGGCGGGAGTGCTCTTGCGCTGCGGCACGGGACGTCTTGGTTGGTCGTCGGATCGAGTGGCTGGTTGGAATGCTCGATCCGACGACCGGGTGTCCTCGGCGCGCGGGAGAGGGTGCGGGCGCGAGGACGATTGGGGAAGTCGCGCGAGTGGCGCGTGCTCCTCGAAACGAGGTTCGCGGTCGCCTGACGGGTTTGTTTGGCTGAGAGCAAGAGCCAGGGTGTTGAGGAACAGGGATCTGTTCGCCGCGCTGGTCGTGGTCGCGGCAGAGCATTCGGCCCGGACGTCCTGGGGGCTGCGGCTGCTCGTGAATGGTTGCCGTCGGAGCGCCGAACCGTGGAGTTGGGCGAGAGGAATCGATCCGGGGCGATGGTGGTCATGAGGCTGTCCTCAGCGTGTGGCCTCGGTGGGTCCTCGAGGAGACCGTCGCCAGCTCGTTCAGGGTTGTCTTTGCGGCGTGGGTCAGTGGGCCCCTCGGCCTTGGGTGGAACATGCCGCGTTCCAAGGACTGGGCCAGTTGGGGTTCTGGGCGCATCGTTGCCAGCAGCGGGATGCCGGCCGAGGCCGCGATCTCGTCAGCGCGTAGGCCGCCCGGGGACGGGCCTCGTACTACGAGTTGGGGACTGGCGCCTCGGTCCGACAGTTCTCTCGCGAGTTGTTTGGCCGTCACCGCCGCTCGGACCTCTGCCGGGGTCACGATCACCGCCAGATCCGCGCGGTCTATCGCTGACCATGCCGCCGCTTCCAGTTGTCTTGGCAGGTCGCAGATCACCACCTCACCGGCGCGGCGGCCCGCTTCGATGACGGCCGCCACCGCGTCCGGGGCGGGGCCTTCGCCCTTTCGTGCGCCGGACAACAGGGTCAGCTGGGCGTCGCCGCTTCTTCTTGCTGGTAGTGACATGTGTAGGGACGACGCGGCCACCCTGCCCGCGCTCAGCTGCATGTCGGGCCAGCGCATGCCCTTCTCTTCCTCCGCGCCCAGCACCAGGTCCAGGCCGCCGCCCTTCGGGTCGCAGTCGATCAGGAGGGTGTTGTCGCCTGCCTTCAGGGCGGTCAGGCCTACTGCCACGGCGAACACCGACGCGCCCGCGCCGCCTCTCGCGCCCAGCACTGTCAGGACCTTGCCCGCGTTGCTTGCCGGTCCCTCCATCGCGTCGGCCAGTGCGTTCACCAGCCAGGGCTCGGCGCCGGGCAGGGTCACCACCCGTTCGGCGCCGATCTCCATGGACTGTTTCCACAGCTCCGGCGGTTCTGGATCGGTTGCCACCACGACGATCGCGCCTCTGGGCGGCATGGACTCGGCCATGCACTCGGCCACGCCCTTCTGGTCCAGCAGGACCAACGGGGCCGTGGACCAGCGTTGTCGTGCGGCGGTGACGTCAGGGACGCGTTCCAGCTCGCAGGCCGCGGCTACGGCGAGCTTCAGCAGGTCGTCCAGCAGCGACTCGTCCGCCACGAAGGCCATCGGCCGGTTCGCGTTCACCACATGCCCCCTGGGGTCCAGCGCCGGGCGGGGTGCCTGGCGTCTGGTCACACCATCGACCGGGCGCGGCGAGTGGACAACGCGTCAAGATCCACATGTGGACAAGTGGTGCGGTTGTGGATAACTCCGGACGGCGCGGCGGAAAGGCGGCGCGGAGACGAGAGAAAAAAGGGACGACCCCCGCCAGGGGGGAGGGACGGGGGTCGTCAGAGGTTCAGCCCCGGGGGGTCGGACTGAACCGGTCCGGCTTGACGCCGGATGGCACCACTGTATCCCGTTACGTCCTACTCTTGGTTGCAAGTTGCTCGAAGTGACGCAACAAGGCGACCCCAACGCGCCCTACCTGCGCGAAATCCCCGACAAGGAGTTCGTCACTCCTATGCTGGGCCGGGTGAGCGACCGCAACGGCCTCCGCGCCGCCGCCTTCTTCGATCTGGACAAAACGGTCATCGCCAAGTCCAGCACACTGGCCTTCAGCCGGCCGTTCTTCCGCAATGGTCTGATCAACCGGCGGGCCGTGCTCAAGGGCGCCTACGCCCAGTTCGTGTTCGCCGCCTCCGGCGCCGACGCCGACCAGGTCGAGCGGATCCGCGCCCACCTCACCGCACTGTGCACGGGCTGGGACGTCCAGCAGGTTCGGGCCATCGTCGACGAGACGCTGCACGACATCGTCGACCCGCTCGTCTACGCCGAGGCCGCCGAACTGGTGGCGGAGCACGACAAGGAGAACCGGGACGTCATCATCGTCTCGGCGTCCGGGGCGGAGATCGTCAAGCCCATCTCCGACATGATCGGCGCGACGCACAGCCTCGGCACGCGCATGGTCGAGGCGAACGGCAAGTACACCGGAGAGATCGAGTTCTACTGCTACGGCGACAACAAGGCCACCGCGATGAAGGAGCTCGCCGCGGCCAACGGCTACGACCTCGCCGCCAGCTATGCCTACTCCGACTCCATCACGGATCTGCCGATGCTGGAGGCCGTCGGCCACCCGACCGTCGTCAATCCGGACCGGGGACTGCGGACGTTGGCGGCCGAGCGCGGATGGCCGGTCCTCGAGTTCACCAAGCCGGTGTCGCTGCGCTCCCGCTTCCAGCCGTCCGGCACGGCCGTCGCCGTAACCGCCATCGGTCTCGGGGCCATTGCCACCGCCGGAGCCACCTGGTACGGCATCCAACGGTTACGGAAACGTTGAAACATTTCAAGGAATTGTCGGTCGGACAATTCGTATACCGAGCAGATCACAGTACGCTCACGATGGGTTGCCATCAACCACCGATGGAGTCTGTAACGGTGCACCCATCTGTGGTCTTGAAGTGACCTTGACCACTGGGTACAAAGGAGATGCGGACTTCCAGCCGGCCAGGGGCCAGTCGAAGAGAAGCCTGGTCCACCCCGATGGAGCTCCGTGCACGAGCACCGGGCACCCACGCGCAGCAAGCCGCGGGAGGCATGTCGTCAAGGACTGCGTACCGGGACGCCGGACGCCGAGGCCAGGTAGGTACGACACCGTTGCACGCTTGGTAACCCGAAGTGCTCGTGCGGCCGATTGGGCGGCCCCAACTCGCTGTAACAGGCGAGCAGGGGCCGCCCAGTTCCATTCTGGGGGCAGTTCCTACTGGCAAAGTCACGGTTCGCGCCTCTGTCGGTGCGGCGGGTTAGGTTAGTCCGAACACCTGCTTGTCCACGAGGCGATCTCGTGGGTAACTTACGAGTGCTGCTAGCTCTCGGTTAAGAGGTTACGGATTGTCCCGCTTGGCCGGCCAAGGAGGCCGCTGTGTCTCTGTCCAGATCGTCCGCCCGTCGTTCCCTGTCCGCCGCGGTCGCGGTGGTCGCGACCGCCGCCGTGGTTAGCGGCGTCCATCCGGCTACGGCGGTGGCCGGCACGGCGACCCCCAAGGTCAACCCCGACACGGCGTACGAGGCCCTCGCGAAGACCGAGATGCGCGGCATGTCGCTCGACCAGAAGATCGCCCAGCTGTTCGTGGTCTCCGTGTGGGGCAAGAGCGCCAACGAGGTCAACCCCACCAACCAGACGAACTACGGCGTCGACACCCCCGCCCAGGTGGTCCAGAAGTACGGCGTCGGCGGGGTCATCTACTTCAACAACAGCGGCACCGACAACGTGGACAACCCGGCCCAGGTGGGGGCGCTGTCCAACGGCCTGCAGCGAGCCGCGACCGGCTCGAACACGCGCATCCCGCTGATAATCGCCATCGACCAGGAGGGTGGCAACGTCACCCGGCTGGAGTCGCCGGCCACCGAGTTCCCGGCGAACATGGCCATCGGCGCGGGTCGCAGCTCGCAGGACGCCAGGACCCTGGCCACGATCAACGGCAACGAGCTGCGGGCCATGGGCATCAACCAGAACTTCGCGCCGGTCGCGGACGTCAACTCCAACCCGGACAACCCGGTCATCGGCGCGCGCTCGTTCTCCTCGCACCCCGACCTCACCGGCCAGCTCGTCAGGGCCGAGATCCAGGGTTACCAGAAGGGCGGCCGTCCGAACGAGACGGTCTCCTCGTCGGCCAAGCACTTCCCCGGCCACGGCGACGCGGCGACCGACAGCCACACCTCGCTGCCGATCATCAACCGCTCCGAGGCCGAGTGGCGGACCACCGACCTCCCGCCGTTCAAGGCCGCGATCGCCGCCGGCATCGACTCGATCATGACCGCGCACATCGAGATGCCCAGCCTCGACTCGTCCGGGGTGCCGGCCACGCTGTCCAGGCACATCATGACCGACCTGCTGCGCAACGAGCTGAAGTTCCGGGGCGTGATCGTCACGGACTCGCTCGGCATGGGCGGCGCCAACGTCTTCCCGGAGGCGGAGATCCCGGTGATGGCGCTGGAGGCGGGCGTCGACCAGCTCCTCATGCCGCCGCACCTGCAGGTCGCGCTCGACTCCGTCAAGTCGGCCGTGCACAGCGGGCGGCTGACCGAGCGGCGCATCGACCAGAGCGTGATACGAATCCTCGCGCTCAAGATCAAGCGCGCCATCATCGTCGCGCCGTTCTGCGACGAGGGCAGGCTTTCCCAGCGGGTCGGCACGCCGAACCACCTCGCGACCGTCCAGCAGGTCAGCGACCGCACCACGACGGTGCTGCGCAACAACGCCGGACTCCTGCCGTTCCGCGGCAACCCGGGCAAGGTGCTGGTCACGGGCGTCGGCGACACGGTGGTCACGGCCCGCAGCCCGCAGTGGCTCGCGGACAGCCTCAACCGGCGCGGCGCGACGGCCACCGCGTTGCCCACCGGCACGAACCCCAGCGCGGCGACGATCAGCGGCGCGGTCGCGGCGGCCAACACGTCCGACGTGGTCGTCGTGCTGACAAACAACCTCAAGGACCGGGTCAACCAGCGGAACCTGGTGAACTCACTGCTCGCCACGGGCAAGCCGGTCATCGCGGTCGCCTCGCAGATCCCGTACGACGCCGGCTACGTCGACGCGCCGACCTGGCTCGCCACGTACAGCTGGCGCGCGGTGTCCATGGAGTCACTGGCCAAGGTCCTGTTCGGCGAGGTCTCGCCGGCCGGCCGGCTGCCGGTGGACGTCCCGGTCGGCGGCACGTCGACCATCCTGTATCCCTTCGACACGGGGTTGACCTGGTGAGCGACGACCGCCGCGGCATGGACCGCCGCAACTTCCTGATGGCCTCGGCGATGGCCGCCCCGTTCGTCACGGCGGGCGCCGCCGCCGCGGAGACACGCGGCGGGGACGGTCACCACGGGGGCGGCACGACCCCGGGCGCCGACCAGCTGGCCGCGGCCGGGTGGGCCAGGTTCAAGGGCCGCAAGGTCGGCGTCCTGACCAACCCGACCGGCGTGCTGCGCGACCAGACGCACATCGTCGACTCGATGGTGGCGGCCGGAGTGAAGCCGACCGCGGTGTTCGGGCCCGAGCACGGGTTCCGCGGCACGGCGCAGGCGGGCGGCTCCGAGGGCAACTACCTCGACCCCCGCTCGCAGGTGCCGGTGTACGACACCTACACCCTGACCGCGGCGCGGATCGCCGACCAGTTCACCAAGGCAGGCATCGACCTGCTGGTGTTCGACATCGCGGACGCCGGCGCGCGCTTCTACACCTACATCTGGTCGCTGTACAACGCCATGCACGCCGCGGTGCTGACCGGCATCGACGTCGCGGTGCTCGACCGGCCCAACCCGGTCGGCGGCAAGCCGTACGGGCCCGTGCTGGACCCGGCCTTCTCCTCCGGGGTGGGGCGCAAGCCGATCGCGCAGCAGCACGGCATGACCATGGGCGAGCTGGCCAGGCTGTACAACGGCGAGTACCTGCCGGCGGAAGCCGGCGGGAAGGTGCGGAACCTCGAGGTGGTCAAGGTCAGGGGCTGGCGCCGCGACGACCTGTTCTCCGACACCGGGCTCGAGTGGGTCATGCCGAGCCCGAACGTGCCGACCCCGCAGACCGCGCTCGTCTACCCGGGTCTGTGCCTGTTCGAGGGGACGGTCCTGTCCGAGGGCCGCGGCACCACCCGGCCGTTCGAGATCATCGGTGCACCAGGGATGGACTGGCGCTGGGCCGAGGCGCTCAACCAGGCGAAACTCCCCGGCGTGCGGTTCCGCGAGGCGTACTTCGTGCCGACGTTCAACAAGTGGGTCAACCAGACGTGCGGCGGCGTGCAGGTGCACATCACCGACGAGCGCCGGTTCCAGCCGATACGCACCGCGGTCACGATGCTCGTCACCGCCAAGCAAGTTCACCCGGACGTGTTCGCCTGGCGGTCGGACAACTACATCGACAAGCTCTCCGGCTCGGCCCGGTTACGCACGATGGTGGACGCCGGCGCGAGCGTCGACGAGGTGACCGGCGCGTGGCGGGCCGAGTTGGGCGCCTTCGCGAAGCTGCGGGAGAAGTACCTGATCTACCGGTGAAGAGGGGGCCATGTCCAGAGTCGTGCGGGTCGCGGTGTTGGCGTCGGTGCTGGTCATGACCGCCGGGGCGAGTTTGAGCGCGGCCGAGCCGCACGGCTCGGACCGCGGCCGGTTCGACCAGCCACAGACCGGGTACATGCGAGCCGTCCTGCGGGACGGCTCGCCGGAGTCCGCCGGTCTCGACCGGGCGCCCATCGACGCGGCGCTCGGCAAGATCGACGGGTGGACCACCCAGAACTACAACCCGGCGCTGAACGTGCCGCTGTACTCGGGCGCGGTGACGCTGCTCGCGCATGACGGCGTCGTGGTCAGCCGGCACACGGCCGGGTTCGCCGTCCGGTACGCCGACGCCGCCGGCACGGAGCTGCCCGAGGACCAGAAGGTCCCGATGCGGAACGACACGATCTTCGACATGGCTTCGGTGTCGAAGCTGTTCACCTCGATCACGGTGATGCAGCTGGTCGAGGAGGGCAAGGTCGACACGAGCAAGCCGGTGGCGACGTACCTGCCCGAGTTCGGGGTGAACGGCAAGGAGTCGATCACCGTCGCGCAGCTGCTCACGCACACCTCGGGGCTGGTGTCGTGGATCCCGCTGTGGTCGGCGTACCCGGACGTCCCGTCGCGGATCAAGGCCGTGATGGATCTCGCGCCGCACAACCCGCCCGGCACGGTCTACGAGTACTCCGACCTGAACCTGATCACGCTCGGCGTGCTCGTCGAACACCTGACCGGCAAGACGCTCGACAAGGTGGTCGCCGAGCGCATCACCAGGCCCCTCGGCATGGTCGACACGGGCTACAACCCGCCGGCGTCGAAGCTGGGCCGGATCGCGGCCACCGAGTACGAGGCGGCGCCGCCACGCGGGATGGTCCGCGGCTCGGTGCACGACGAGAACGCCTGGTCGCTCGGCGGGGTCGCGGGGCACGCCGGCGTGTTCTCGACCGCCGGCGACATGGCCATCCTCGCCCAGACGGTCCTGAACGGCGGCACCTACCGGGGACACCGCATCCTGCGGCCGGAGACGGTCACCGCGATGCTGACCAACCACAACGCGAGCTTCCCCGGCCAGGACCACGGGTTCGGGTTCGAGCTGAACCAGCTGTGGTACATGGGCGGCCTGGCCGGGCCGCGCACGGCCGGGCACACCGGCTTCACGGGCACGGACGTCGTCATCGACCCGGCGTCCCGGTCGTTCGCGATCCTGCTGACCAACCGCGTGCACCCGACCCGGAACCGGGGATCGATCAACATCGCTCGCGAGACGCTGTCCAGCGGGCTGGCCAAGGCACTCGCGGTCAGACCAGTGCGTGGCAGGGACTCGTGGTACTCAGGGATCGGCGACGCCTCCTCAGCGTCGCTGACGTCCGTTCAGGTTCACCCATCCGGACCCGTTCGGGTGAACTTCAGCGTCTTTGTGGACACAGAGCGCACCGATCGGCTGGTATTCGAGGTAACCACCGACGGAGTGAGTTGGGCGGAAGTGCCGCTGTCGGTCCGGGGCCGCGACGCACCGGACGAAGCGGTCAATTCGCTCGCCGGCAACGGACACCGGGCATGGTGGCGAGTCGAGGCTCGGCTACCTTATGCAGCGGAGATCACGCTGCGCTGGCGGTTCGTTACCGACGCCCGCTACACCGGGCGTGGAGTGAACCTGGACGAGATAGTGGTCACGGAACGTGGTCGGACGCTCCTCAACGGTGAGAAAGAACCTTACAAACTGCATCCAGAAGGCTGGCAGCGTAGATCACGATGAGGGTGAAGTTCGGACAGGAGCGCTAACAAGGTGTGGTACATCGTCGATTCCGATGTTGCACCCAACATAACCGCATCCTGAAGTTTTGCCCGGACTTGGGTAGCGTTGTCCACAGATGACGCCTGCCACCTTGTCGTTTTATATGCCTGTTAGTAAGTTTCCCACGTGAGCGCGAGTGCCATGACCACACAACACACTGAGTCAAGTCCGCTGGTCCGAATCCGGTCTTTGCTGCCCGGTCTGGCCCGCGCCGAACAGCGAGTCGCGAAGGTTGTCCTCGACAGCCCGTCGACCGTCGCGCGCCGCAGCATCACCGAGGTGGCCGAGGCGGCGGGTACCAGCGAGACGACCGTCACCCGGTTCTGCAAGGCCATCGGCGTCGGCGGTTACCCCGAGCTGCGCATCGCCCTGGCCGCGGACACCGCCCGATCAGAGGCACGCGCCGAGCGTGACCTCGGCGGCGAGATCTCCCCTGACGACGACATCGCGACCGTCGTCGGCAAGGTGACCTTCGCCGACGCGCGTGCGGTCGAGGAGACCGCCGCGCAGCTCGACACCGAGGTGCTGGAGAAGGTCGTCGAGGCGCTGGCGTCGGCCGGCCGGGTCGACGTCTACGGCGTCGGGGCCAGCGCGTTCGTCGCCGCCGACCTGCAGCAGAAGCTGCACCGCATCGGCCGGGTGTGCTTCGCGTGGAGCGACACCCACATCATGCTGACCTCCGCCGCCGTGCTCGGCCGCGGCGACGTGGCGGTCGGCATCTCCCACACGGGCGCGACGGCCGACACCGTCGAGGCCCTGCGTGAGGCGAGGAGGGCCGGGGCCACCACGGTCGCCCTGACCAACTTCCCCACCGCCCCCATCAGCGAGGTCTCCGACCTCGTGCTGACCACGGCGGCACGGGAGACGACGTTCCGGTCCGGCGCCACGGCAAGCCGGATCGCGCAGCTGACCGTCGTCGACTGCCTGTTCATCGGGATCGCCCAGCGCCATCTGGCCGACACGATGAAGGCCCTCGACGACACCAGGGACGCGGTGGGCTCGCACCGTCTCGAGACCCGCCACGACGGTCGCCGCAAGGCGCGGGAGACCGGTAAATGATGGTTGGGGGAGGCCGCTGATGACTGTGCCGCGCCAGGCCGTACACGTCGACTCGCCGACAGAACGGCGTAATCCGCGCACGACGGACCTGGACCAGCTGTCGACGCTCGACCTCCTGCGAGCCATCAACGCCGAGGACCGCCTCGTGCCGGACGCGGTGGCCGCCGCGCTGCCGTCGATCGCCGCGGCGGTCGACTTCGCCGTCGAGGCGCTGCGGGGCGGGGGCCGCGTGCACTACGTGGGCGCCGGCACGTCCGGCCGCCTGGCCACCGTGGACAGGGCCGAGCTGGCGCCGACGTACAACGCGCCGGCCGAGTGGTTCGTCGTGCACCACGCGGGCGGCTCCCTCGCGCTGCAGAGCGCGGTCGAGGACGCCGAGGACAACGACGAGGCAGGCGCCGCGGAGCTCGCGGCGTCCGCCTCGCCCGGTGACTTCGTGCTGGGCCTGACCGCGTCGGGGCGGACGCCGTACGTGCTCGGCGCACTGCGCGCCGCGCGGGAGCGGGGGGCGCGGACGGGGCTCGCGTTCTCCAACCCGCATGCCACTGGCCTGCTTGACATCGATGTCCTGATCGAGGTCGACACAGGACCGGAGGTCGTGGCCGGCTCGACCCGCATGAAGGCGGGGACGGCGCAGAAGCTGGTGCTGACCGCGTTCTCGACCGCGGTGATGGTGAAGCTAGGCCGGACCTACTCGAACCTGATGGTCAGCATGCGGGCGACGAACGCGAAGCTTCGCGGGCGGACGCTGCGCATCCTCCGCGAGGCGACGGGACTGTCGCAGCAGGAGTGCGCGCACGCGCTGGACGACGCGCACGGAGATCTGAAGGTGGCGCTCGTGCACCTGCTGTCGGGTGCGGACGCTCCGACGGCCGCCGCGGCCCTCGCCGCCAACGATGGGCATGTCCGCCAGGCGCTCACCACGTTGGCCGCCGCCGCCATGTGACCCGGTTCGTCCCGCCGATCTCCGCCTTTGCCATGGGCAAAGAAAAAGGTGGGCCGAGACGCTAGGGTTTCTCGGCCCACCCGGGGAGGGGGATCCCGTTCGGCGAGGAAGGGGGGAACTCGCCGGTCTCCAGGGTGGGCGACGCCGCCAGTGGCGTGCTGGACTCCGGCTGGAGCCTCAGGCGGGAAGGGCCGCCTCGGCGATGCTCGTCGCCTCACTGGCGCCCGCCTCGATGGCCTCGCAGCTGAACAGCAGCCACTCGGCCATCCCGTCCGGGCCGCCCTTCTTGAACGCCGCCAGCGCCTCTCGGTAGCGCTCTGACCTGCGCAGGTAGAACACCTCGGGCACGCTGAGGCCCTTCGGGTCCAGGCCCGTCGAGATCATCGTGATGCGGGCCGCCGCGCGGGCGACCACGCCGTTCGCCGACACGAACGGCGACAGCGCCAGCAACTCGCCGTGCACTATCGCCATCAGGACCGGGCCCGGCGCCGACGTCCCGCCCGCGACTATGTCGGCCAGGATGTCCAGGCGGCGGGACACCGCGCGTACGCCACGTGGTCTGCCCAGGGAGTCGTCGTCGGCCAGGTCCGCCGCCGCGAGCACATGGAGTCTGGCCAGCGCCTGCATCGGGGCGCGCTGCCAGACCGGCAGCAGCGGGCCGATCGACTCGCCTATCCGCAGTGCGCCCGCCAGGTGCGGCTCGGCCACCTCGCCGGTCGCGGGGATCTCGGCGTCGCCGCCGTCCAGTGCGGCCGACGCGCGGGCGGCCCGGACCGATGCCTCGGCCGCGGTCGCCGGCCAGCCGCGCCGGTTCGCCGGATGGCCGTGGACGGCGTCGACCGCCTCGCGTGCGGCGGCCACCGCCTCTTCGACGCCGGGGAGCTCGAGCAGTGGCGCCAGGGGGTCTGTCACGAAAGCGGACCATACCGGGTGACATCCGTCCGTGAAGCGCCAGTCATTGGTCCAGACCTCTGTACTTGCTGTCCCCGGGCGTGATAGAGCACTACGGTCATGGCAGAAGACGCCCGTACTGGGTCGAGGAGGATCCGCATCATGACCGAGCAGTCCGGCCAGGGCCAGACGCTGGACAACCTGCTCACCGAGAGCAGGACGTTCCCACCGAGCGACGAGTTCGCGCGGCAGGCCAACGCGAAGGCCGAACTGTACGAGCAGGCTGATGCCGACCGCGAGGCGTTCTGGGCGGAGCAGGCCGGCCAGCTGAGCTGGGACACCCCGTGGGACCAGATCCTCGACTGGACCAACCCGCCGTTCGCGAAGTGGTTCGTCGGCGGGAAGCTCAACGTCGCCTACAACTGTGTCGACCGTCACGTCGAGGCCGGCAACGGCGACCGGGTCGCGATCCACTGGGAGGGCGAGCCGGGCGACGGCCGCACGATCACCTACGCCGAGCTGCAGCGCGAGGTCTCCAAGACCGCGAACGCCCTGCTCTCGCTTGGCCTCAAGACCGGCGACCGGGTCGCGATCTACCTGCCGATGCTGCCCGAGGCGATCTTCTCGATGCTCGCGTGCGCACGTCTCGGCCTGACCCACAGCGTCGTGTTCGGCGGGTTCTCCGCCGAGGCCCTGCGCTCCCGGATCGACGACGCGCAGGCCAAGCTCGTGATCACCTCGGACGGCCAGTACCGGCGCGGCAAGCCCGCGCCACTGAAGGCCGCCGTGGACGAGGCCGTCGCGCAGACGCCGTCGATCGAGCACGTGCTGGTCGTCAGGCGCACGGACACCGACGTCGAGTGGACCGACGGCCGCGACCTGTGGTGGCACGACGTCGTGGACGACCAGTCCGACCGGCACACCCCGGAGGCCTTCGACGCCGAGCACCCGCTCTACATCCTGTACACCTCGGGCACCACGGGTAAGCCGAAGGGCATCCTGCACACCTCCGGCGGCTACCTGACCCAGGCCGCGTACACGCACCGGAACGTCTTCGACGTGAAGCCGGAGAGTGACGTCTACTGGTGCACCGCCGACATCGGCTGGGTGACCGGCCACAGCTACATCGTCTACGGACCGTTGGCGAACGGCGTGACCGAGGTGGTCTACGAGGGCACGCCCAACACCCCGCACGAGGGCCGGCACTGGGAGATCGTCCAGAAGTACGGCGTGACCGTGTACTACACGGCGCCGACGCTGATCCGGACGTTCATGAAGTGGGGCGCGGACATCCCGGCCAAGTTCGACCTGTCGTCGCTGCGGGTGCTCGGCTCGGTCGGCGAGCCGATCAACCCCGAGGCCTGGATCTGGTACCGCGAGACCATCGGCGGCAGCAGCACGCCGGTGGTCGACACGTGGTGGCAGACGGAGACCGGCGCGATCATGATCTCCCCGCTGCCCGGCGTGACGGCCGCGAAGCCGGGCTCCGCGCAGCGTGCGCTCCCGGGCATCTCGGCGAAGGTCGTCGACGACCAGGGCAACGAGGTCGCCGCGCTCGGTGGCGGGTACCTGGTCCTCGACAAGCCGTGGCCGTCGATGCTGCGCGGCATCTGGGGCGACGAGGAGCGGTACAAGGAGACGTACTGGTCGCGCTTCGCCGACCAGGGCTTCTACTTCGCCGGCGATGGCGCGAAGTACGACAAGGACGGCGACATCTGGCTGCTCGGCCGGGTCGACGACGTGATGAACGTGTCCGGCCACCGCATCTCGACCACCGAGGTCGAGTCGGCGCTGGTGTCGCACCCGACGGTCGCGGAGGCGGCGGTCGTCGGCGCGACGGACGAGACCACCGGCCAGGGCATCGTCGCGTTCGTGATCCTGCGTGGCGGCGTGGCCGAGGACGAGGCCAGGGGCGAGGCGGCCATCAAGGCCCTGCGTGACCACGTCGCGAAGGAGATCGGCCCGATCGCCAAGCCGCGGCAGATCATGGTCGTGCCGGAGCTGCCGAAGACCCGGTCCGGCAAGATCATGCGCCGCCTGCTGCGTGACGTGGCGGAGAACCGCGAGATCGGCGACGTGACCACGCTGGCCGACTCGTCGGTGATGGACCTGATCTCCTCCGGCCTGAAGGGCTCCGGCTCAGAGGAGTAACGCCCGGTACCGCTCGACGAGGCGCCGCACGGGGACCGTCAGGTCCCCCGTCAGTGCCTCGTCGAGCGTCAGCCACCGCGGGTTGACGCCCTCCTCGTTCAGCCGTACCCGGGCCGCCGGGTCGAAGTCGGTCAGGTAGGCGTGCCAGCGGTGGGCGTCGGAGCCGCGCCGGCACGAGTCGCCGGGGACGTCCTCGGTCACGATGTGCCGGACGCCGGGCGCCCGCCAGCCGGCCTCCTCGTTCAGCTCACGCAGCGCGGCCCGCTCGGGTGGCTCCCCCGCGTCGACGTGGCCCGCCGGCACGGTCAGCGCGGCAACCGGGAACATCGTCCGCTCGAAGAACAGGAACCGGTCGCCGTCGCGCACGAACACGCCCGCGGTCTCGTGCCAGTACTCGCCGTCGTCCGCGACCCACCAGGTCACCGCCGGGTCGATGATGATCCGCCGCTCGTGGCGGCGGCCGCAGGTGCGGCAGTCGAAGTACTCCCTGCCGTTCGCCGCCACCTTCTCGACCGTCTCGGCCTGGCAGCCGGCGCAGTACTCGTGCCAACCGTCGGGCAGCGGGAAGCGCAGCTTCATGGGGACGAACACTAAGGGCTGCTGGCTGCTGGCAGACGCGGTTCAATACGCGGGTGTCTGTATCCCACCCTGGTGAGCCCCACCAAGCGAGTCTCGGGCAGCGGTTGAACTGGTTGCGTGCCGGCGTGCTCGGCGCGAACGACGGCATCGTCTCCGTCGCGGGTGTGGCGGTGGGCGTGGCAGGCGCCACCCCCGACCGGGCCGCGATCGTCGTCGCCGGGGTCGCGGCGCTGGTCGCCGGGGCGCTGTCCATGGCCGGGGGCGAGTACGTCTCCGTCTCCACACAGCGGGACACCGAGCAGGCCGCCCTCCGGCTGGAGAAGTACGAGCTGGAGACGATGCCGGAGGCGGAGGAGAAGGAACTCGCCGGGATCTACGAGGAGAAGGGCCTCTCCCCCGGGCTGGCGGCCGAGGTCGCGCACGAGCTGACCCAGAACGACGCGCTCGAGGCACACGCCGAGGCGGAGCTGGGCATCGACCCGGACCAGCTCACCAGTCCGTGGCACGCGGCATGGGCCTCGCTCGCCGCGTTCGTCGTCGGCGCGCTGCTGCCGCTGCTGGCCATCGCCCTGCCGGGGGTCAGCGTGCGCGTCTGGTCGTGCGCGGCGGCCGTCCTGGTCGGACTGGTGCTCACCGGGGTGGTCAGCGCGCGGCTCGGCAACGCGGACGTCCGCCGGGCGGTCACCCGCAACGTGGGGGTCGGCGCGCTGACGATGCTGGTCACGTACCTCGTCGGCGTGCTGTTCGGGGTCACCACCGGTTAGGATTCCGTGCGGTGTGCCGGGAAGTCTGGTCGGCGGAGAGGAGATCCGTTGACCGACTTCGGCCGCTACCTCCGGATGGAGACCGTCGGTGGGTCGATCCTGCTCGCGGCCACCGCGGTGGCCCTGCTCGCCGCGAACGGCCCGTGGGCGGAGGCCTACCAGACACTGCGGGACACCCGGCTCGCCCCGCACGTCCTGCACCTCGATCTCACGGTCGGTGACTGGGCCAAGGACGGGCTCCTCGCCCTGTTCTTCTTCGTCGCGGGGCTGGAGCTCAAGCGCGAGCTGGTCGTCGGCGAGCTGTCCAGCCTCAGGAGCGCCCTGCTCCCGGTGATCGCGGCACTCGGCGGCATGGTCGTGCCCGCCCTGCTCGCGACGGCCGTCGGCTGGGGCGACCCGCGCATGGCACAGGCGTGGGCGGTCCCGGTGGCCACGGACATCGCGTTCGCGCTCGGGGTGCTCGCGCTGGTCGCGTCCGGGCTGCCGGGCGGCGCCCGGGTGTTCCTGCTGAGCCTCGCGGTCGTGGACGACCTCGGCGCGATCCTGCTGATCGCGATCCTCTTCACCGGCTCGTTCAACCTGCTCGCGGCGGCCACCGCGGTCGCGCTGCTCGGGCTGTACGCCCTGCTCCAGGACCGGCGCGTCCGCACGCCCTGGCTGTACGTGCCCGTCGCCGTGGCCACCTGGGTGGCCGTGCACGCGTCGGGGGTGCACGCCACGGTCGCGGGCGTCGCGCTCGCCCTGCTGACCCGCGTGCGGGCCGACCCCGGCGAGGGTGAGTCGCCGTGCGTGCGCCTGGAGCACCGGCTGCAGCCGTGGTCCGCCGGGCTCGCCGTGCCGGTGTTCGCGCTGTTCGCGGCCGGCATCCCGATCAACGCGGGCGTGTTCGGCGACCTGTTCACCGACCGGCTCGCGCTGGCGATCATGGTCGGGCTGGTGGTCGGCAAGCTCGTCGGCATCACGGGGTCCGCGCTGCTCGCGGTCCGGATCGGCGCGGCCCGCCTGCCGGCCGACGTCACGCCGAAGGACCTGGTCGCGGTCGCGATGCTCGGCGGGGTGGGGTTCACGGTGAGCCTGCTGATCGCCGACCTCTCGCTCGACGGGCCGGACATGGCGCTCGCGAAGGGGGCGGTGCTCGTCTCGTCACTGGTCGCCTCGCTGCTCGCCGCCGTGCTCCTGGTGCGCCGGTCGAAGGCCCGTCCGGCGGGTTGACCCCGCCCGGCCAGCTTCTTTGACACGCACATGGCACGATGTCGCGGTGACCAGTGCGCGCGAGAACAGCCACGGAAACGGCGCGGAACTGCCGAGGGTTCCGTCGATCCCGCTCTCGGACGACGCGAGCGCGGCGGCCGACCAGTCGATCGGCGGGCTGGTCAGGGACGCGACCACGCACCTGTCGACCCTGGTCAGGGGCGAGCTGGAGCTGGCCAGGACCGAGATCGCGGGCGAGGTCAAGAAGGGCCTCACCGGCAGCGTCTCCCTGATCGTCGCGCTCGTCGTGTTCCTGCTGGCACTGCCGTTCGCGTTCGTCGCGCTCGCGCTGGGCCTCAACGACACGTTCGACTGGGAGAACCACCCCTGGGTGGGCTTCCTCATCACCTTCGGGCTGTTCATCCTCGTGGTCGGGCTGCTCGTGTGGCGCGGCATCCGCAAGTTGAAGCGGATCCGCGCGCCGCAACGCACGATCGACTCGGCCAAGAGCACCGTTGCCGCGCTCCGCCACCGGGGCGACGACGAGCCCGGCCGGCTCGAACGCCCCTGAACGGCACGACCCTGACCACCATCGTGCGCCCCGACCCGTCGACCGTCCGGCTCGACGGCCCCTGGGTGCACCGTGACGTCCACGCGAACGGCATCCGCCTGCACGTCGCCGAGTCCGGTGAGGGTCCGCTGGTCCTGCTCCTGCACGGCTTCACCGGCTTCTGGTGGACGTGGCGCCACCAGCTCGGCGCGCTGGCCGACGCCGGCTACCGCACGGTCGCCGTCGACCTGCGCGGCTACGGCGACTCCGACAAGCCACCCCGCGGCTACGACGCCTGGACCCTCGCCGGCGACATCGGCGGGCTCATCAAGGCGCTCGGCGAGTCCCGCGCGCACCTGGTCGGCCACGGGCGGGGCGGCATGCTGGCGTGGACCGTCGCCGCGTTCCACCCGCGACTGGTCAGCTCGGTGACCAGCATCGGCGGCGCGCACCCGATGGCACTGCGCCGGGAGATCTTCCGGACCGCCTTGCGCGGCAAGGCGAACAACCAGGCCCGCGCGCTCGGGTACGTCTTCCGCGCGCAGGCGCCCGTCGCGCCGGAACGCTGGCTCACCCGCGACGGCGCGGCGACGGTCGAGACGTTCATGCGACACCGCTCCGGTCCGGAGTGGACGGAGACGGCGGACTTCGTCAACGCCGTCGCCCGGCACCGCTCCGCCATGATGGTGCGCGGCGTCGCGCACAGCGCGCTGGAGTACTACCGCTGGGTGGGCCGCGCCCAGCTTCGTGGCGAGGGCCGCCGGTTCAGCGAGGCCATGCAGCGGCGGATCACCGTGCCGGTGCTGCAGATCGCCGGGACGCTCGACCCGTGCGTGCTTCCCCGCACCCGCAAGGCGGCCGAGCGGTGGGTCACCGGGCCGGTGCGCACCCGCACGCTCGATGGCGTCGGCCACTTCCCGCAGCAGGAGGCGCCGGTCGCGACCAACCGCCTCCTCACGGAGTTCTTCGCCCGGTAGGGGACATCTCAGGGTCTTCCCCGAGTCGGCGATGTCGATCAGGCGGACATACTCGAGGCCTGGGGAAGTCCACTGGGGAAGGCTCATTCATGAAACGTGGCTCAGTGCTGCTCGCCGCCTTGTTGATCAGCGGTTTCGCGACCGCCACCACCACCGCCGCGGCCGCACCGGCTGTCGGCTGGACGCCGTGTGCGCCGGAGTCGCCGGTCGACTGCGCGACGATCACCGTGCCGATCGACTACGCACACCCGGCGACCGGCACGATCGACCTCGCCATCGCCCGCATCAGGGCGACCGGCGAGAAGGAGGGCACGCTCGTCTACATGCCCGGTGGGCCTGGCGACTCCGGCGTGAACCGGCTGCTGCGGGGGAACGTCGTGCCACCGGCCGTCGCGGCGCGGTTCGACGTCGTCAGCTACGACCCGCGCGGCACCAACCGCAGCAACCCGGTCGTCTGCGACGCGACGCTGGTCGAGAACATGCCGGAGTTCACGCCCGAGGCCGGCACGCGGCTCGCGGACGTCCAGGAGTACGCCCGCGACCTGGGCAACAGCTGCCGCCAGCACACCGGCCCGCTGGTCGACCACGTCGACAACGTCAGCGTCGCAAGGGACATCGACTCCGTCCGCGCCGCGCTCGGCGAGCGGAAGATCACCCTGTACGGCCGGTCCTACGGCACGCTCGCCGGGCAGATGTACGTCGAGAACTTCCCGCAGCGGGTTCGTGGGCTGGTGCTGGACAGCGTGTTCGACCACAGCCTCGACCCGACGCGGTTCGCCGTCACCGAGGCCAGGACCGGCGAGGACGCGTTCGGCGAGTTCGCGAAGTGGTGTGCCACCGACGCGTCCTGTGTGCTGCACGGTCAGGATGTCGGTCAGGTGTACGGGGACCTGTTCGACCGCGCGGTCCGCGGGGAGCTGCCGGTCCCGGCCTTCGGGCTGGTCCAGGGCGTGCTGAACACTCTCTACGGTCCGCGCTGGGCCGACACGGCGACCCTGCTGCAGGGCCTGTCCACCCAGGCCATGCGGGCGGCCGCGGAGCCGGAGCCGTTCCCGCTGGCCTCGTTCTGCACCGACCACCGGGTGCGCATCTCATCGCAGGGGCAGTGGGAGGCGATGTGGCGCAAGCAGAGCGCGGTCGCGCCGACCATGCGGACGCACTTCGCGTTCGCCGCGCTGACGCTGTGCTCGGCGTGGCCGGCGGAGACGCCGAACCCGCAGCACCGGACGCACGTCGACCGGTCCGCACCGCCGGTGCTGATCCTGAACTCGCTGCACGACCCGGCGACCGGCTACGAGTGGGCGTTGAGCGTCAACCGGCAGCTCGACCGCAGCGTGCTGCTGACCTACGACGGCTGGGGCCACGGCGTCACGGACCGCACCGACTGCACGAGGGCCGTCTTCACCGACTACGTGCAGAACGGCAGGACCCCGCGGCCGGGCACGCACTGCGCAGCGGCCTGAGAGCGGCCGGCGGCCGGGCACCCGGCCGCCGGCCTCAGGCGGCGCAGTTGCCGGTCGACACCTCGCGGGACAGGCCCGGCGCGGCCTTGACCTCGTCGGAGACCTCGGCGGCGGTGAGGGCGAAGCCGGTCTCGGACCGGTCCGTCGCGGCACCGAAGATCACGCCGATCACATGGCCCTGGGTGTCGACCAGCGGACCGCCCGAGTTGCCGCTCTGCACCAGCGCGCGCAGCGTGAACACCTCGCGCTCCACCTGGTTCGTGTCGTAGATGTCCGGGCCGCGGAGGTTGATCTGGTCCCGGACCCGCGCCGCCGCGGCCCGGTACGGCCCGTCAAGCGGGTAGCCCAGCACGATCCCGTCCTGGCCGGACACCGCCGCCTGGCCCGCGAACCGCAGCACCGGCGCGGACAGGCCCGGCACGGCCAGGACGGCGACGTCGGTCTCCGGGTCGTACAGGACGACCCGCGCCTCCAGTTCGCCCTGGTCGGTCTCCACCGCGGCCTCGTTGGTGCCGGCCACGACGTGGGCGTTGGTCATCACCCGCTCGGGCGCGATGACGAACCCCGAGCCCTCCAGTGCCCGCGAGCACGACGGCGCCCGAGCGTGGATCTTCAGCACGCTCTGCCGCACGTTCTGCACGACCGCGCTGTTCTGCAGTGCCGGGTCCGGCGGCGCGACCTCGCGGTTGGGCGTGTGGTCGAACGGGTCGACGACCTCGGGGAAGCCGGACACGTCCAGCAGCCTGCGCAGCTCGTCCGGCAGGTCCTGCGCGGCCTGCGGCATGACCTTGTCGACGCCGCCGAGGATGGTCGAGTTGCGGATGGCCGACGCGAGGTCGGGCAGGTTGCCCACGGTGACCAGCGGCAACGCGATCAGCCACGCCACCACGAACACCACGGCGCCCTGCACGATCGCGCCGAGCGCCTTGTCCACGCTGACGAGCTTCGGCGACTTGATCCGCTGGCGGAGGCTGCGGCCGAGCCACACCCCGAGCGTCTCCCCCAGCGCCACCAGCAGCACGAAGATCGCCACGGCGAACGCGACCCTGGTCGGCGTCGACTCGATGTACTTGACCACGAGCGGCGCGATCTTGATGCCCGCGATGGCGCCGAGCAGCACCCCGATGAACGCGGGCAGCGCGGTGATCACGCCCTGCTGCGCCCCCGAGATCGCGGCGAGGATCGCGAGCAGCACCACGACCAGGTCGACCCAGTTCACCCGTTCATACCTTCCCGACGCCGTTAGCCAACTGAACGCCACGCGGCGTCAAGGTCCCGTACGACCGACCCGTCCCAGGGCCGTTCCCACCCGCCGAGCCTCAGCAACAGCGTCAGCAGGGCCGCGGTGAATCCCCACACAAGCATGCCCGGCAGCGCGAACGCGGGTCCCAGGAACCCCGACGGATGCCTACAGGTGAAACGGTTCGCCGGGTCGGCCAGTTCAGTCAGGGGCACCCGCGCCACTGCCGCGCTCTCCGCCGGGTCGACCGCCCACACGCGACTCGGCACCTCCCAGTGCGCGATCACGGGCGTGACGTGGAAGCCGGACACGGGGATGCCCAGCGCGGGCAGCACCGCCAGCGGGCGCACGCCGGCCGGGTCGAGGCCGGTCTCCTCGACGGCCTCCCGCAGCGCGGTCGCGACCGGGCCGTCGTCATCCGGCTCGCTGGACCCGCCGGGGAACGCGACCTGGCCGGAGTGCGCGCCGCCGCTGTTCGCACGCAGCTGCAACAGCACGTCCGGGCCGTGGTTCTCGTGCTCGCCGAACAGGATCAGCACGGCCGCGTCGCGCGGGTTCACCGACGGCCCGGACACGCGGCGGAAGATCTCCGGGTCCAGGTCACGGGTGGCCTCGACGACCGGCCGCAGCCAGCCGGGCACGGTCGCGGGGTCGACGAGTGGTCCCTGCTCAGCCACGCGCCACTGCCTGCCGGACCTCGTCGACCGAGCGGAACACCGGCGGGTTCCTGATCAGCGTGAGGCTGCCGTCGGCCGCGACCAGGTAGGACGACGGCAGGGCGGCCGGGTGCAGCTTCCGCTTGACCTTCCCGGACTCGTCCAGCAGGCCCGGCAGCCGCACCTTCAGCGCGGTGAACAGCTCCAGCGCGTCGGCCGGCCGCGACTCGACCCCGAGCGTGACGACCCGCATGGCGCCCGGCTCCCGCGCGTACTGGGACAGGACCGGCAGCTCGGTCCGGCACGGCTCGCACCAGGTGGCCCACACGTTGACCAGCACGGGTCCGTTCAGCGCGGCCGCCACGTCGACCGGATCCCCGTCCGCGAGGCACTCCGCGGTGATCCCGCTCAGGTCGGCGGGCCCATCGGACCCCCGCTCGCAGGACGGCAGCCCGGCCTCGGCACGGGCCTGACGCAGGTCCTGGCCGCTCTGCGCGGCCTCCACCGGCGTGGGGGCGGGATCGGAGCGCGGCCAGATGGCCACCACGCCGGCGATCATCAGGATCACCACCGCGACGGCCCAACGCACTCCGTTCACGCCGACTCCTCGCCCGCCGCGCGGCACCGGAAAGCTCCGCTCACCTCGCGTGCCCCGCCTTGTACCCGCCGCGCACCTTCTCGGCCAGCTCGAGCAGGTGCGGCGCCTCCGGTCCCTTCACGAGCTTCTCGGCGACCTCGAACTCGGTCGGGCCGGTGCCGAAGGACGGGCAGTCCTTGGCGAGCACGCACGCGCCGCAGGCCGGCTTGCGGGCGTGGCACACCCGGCGGCCGTGGAAGATCACCCAGTGGGACAGCATCGTCCAGTCCTTCTTGGGGATCAGCGCACCGATCTCGTGCTCGACCTTCACGGGATCGTCCTGCTCGGTCCACTCCCAGCGCCGGACCAGGCGGCCGAAGTGCGTGTCGACCGTGATGCCCGGGACGCCGAAGGCGTTGCCCAGGATGACGTTCGCGGTCTTGCGGCCCACGCCGGGCAGTGTGACGAGGTCGTCCAGCCTGTTCGGCACCTCGCCGCCGAAGCGTTCGACGAGCGCGGTGCCGAGGCCGATCAGCGAGGAGGTCTTGTTGCGGTAGAAGCCGGTCGGCCGGATCAGCTCCTCCATCTCCGTGCGGTCCGCGCCCGCGTAGTCGGCGGCCGTCCTGTACCGCCTGAACAGCGCGGGTGTGGTCAGGTTGACCCGCGCGTCGGTGCTCTGCGCGGACAGGATCGTGGCGACCGTCAGCTCGAGCGGGTTGGTGAAGTCCAGCTCGCAGTGCGCGTCCGGGAACGCCTCGGCCAGCACCCGGGTCATTCGGCGAGCCCGTCGAACGAGCGCGGTCGGCGGCGTTTTGACAGACTCAGCTCGGGGTAGCTGTCGGGTAGCAGGCGGCACCCCGCTAGCCTACGGGCCGCCGTACAACCTCATCGCCACCCTGGACGTCTACCCATCGAGGACCCGTTCGTCCCGCTGACCTGAGCGAGGATCACACAGATGACTACAGCAGGTGTCTGGTTGGTTTTCGTCGTTCCCGTCCTGGTGATGTTCTTCGCCCTGTTCATGGAGCGGGTGGAGGCCCGGCTCCGGCCAGGCTCCGTCCGTGAGGACGAGGTCGAGGCGTTCCTGGACAACCCGAGCCCCGACGAGGTGCGGGCGCTGTACGGGCACGGGATCGGCCGGGCGCTGGAGCTGTTCCGGGTCCGCAGGCGCCGTGGCCGGGCCCGGGCACGCAAGGTCATGAACGCGCAGACCGTCGTGATCCCGGTGCCGCCCTCACTCAAGCGGCAGCAGCCTCGCTGAGCCCGGCATGACGGGCCGAACGCGCCGGGTCGACATACCGGGAGTACGCCCTGCGAGGTGATCCACCGCACACGCTCTACACTCCCAGGAGTGATCAGGGCGCCGTTGCCGCTGGTCGCTGCTCATTCTGATTGGGAGGGACGCAGGTGGACGAGACCCTTGCCAGGGCCGGCATCTTCCAGGGTGTCGAACCGGCCGCCGCTGAAGCGCTCGCTCAGACGCTGGAAACCGTGGAGTTCCCGCGTGGGCACGTGATCTTCGCGGAAGGCGAACCTGGCGACCGTCTGTACATCATCCAGTCGGGCAAGGTGAAGTTAGGCCGCAAGTCTCCTGACGGCCGGGAGAACCTGCTCGGGATCTTCGGGCCGGCGGACATGTTCGGCGAGCTGTCCATCTTCGATCCGGGGCCGAGGACCTCCACCGCCACGACCGTCACGGAGGTCGTCGCCAGGACGATGGACCGGCCGGCGTTGCGGCAGTGGATAGCCACTCGCCCGGAGATCGCCGAACAGCTGCTGCGGGTCATCGCCCGCCGGCTGCGGCGGACGAACGGCATGCTCGCGGACCTGATCTTCACCGACGTGCCCGGGCGGGTGGCGAAGGCGCTGCTGCAGTTCGCCCAGCGGTTCGGCAGCCAGGAGGCCGGCCTGCTGCGGGTGATGCACGACCTCACGCAGGAGGAGATCGCGCAGTACGTCGGCGCCTCGCGGGAGACGGTCAACAAGGCACTGGCCGACTTCGCACACCGCGGCTGGCTGCGGCTCGAGGGCAAGAGCGTGCTGATCCTCGACCCCGAGCGCCTGGCGCGCCGCGCCCGGTAGTCGACTGTCCAGAAAGGCCCGCGAGCCGTCGGCTCGCGGGCCTTCTTCGTTGGTGTCACCGTCCTTGATGTCACCGAGCTGCATCCACTTGTGGACAACCTGTGGACAACTCCGCGAGCTGTGGACGGACCTCCTCGGATCGACTTTCAGGTCTGTGTAAAGCAAAGGAACCGGACGCCGCCCCCGACGCGGCGCTCCGGCTCCTCGCTTGCGTGAGCCATCCCCCGACGGCTCACGCTCCCCGCCCTCCGAACCATTAGGCCCCGACCCATGTCTGCCGGAGGGAGCTTGTTGTGTTGAACGTCCCGCTGCCGCGGTTCGTTACCCGGCAGCTGAACTTTTCTTGTCATGAGGACTCGACCGAGTACCCGGTCGTTGTGCGGTTCCAACCGGTCGTTACCAAAACGTGACCAGAGTTATTTTAATTGGTACTTGCGTACCAAAATCTGCCACACTGGCCCGCGTGTCCGACTCCGCCGGCATCGCCGACTTCCGCGCCGCGCTGACCACGCCCGGCGCGCGCACCCCCGTCCTCATGTCCCTGCTGGCACGGATGCCGATCGCCATGGTCGGTCTCGCCGTGCTGCTGTACGTGCAGCGGAGGACCGGCTCGTTCACGATCGCGGGGTTCGTCTCGGCGGGCACGCTCATCGGCGTCGCGATCGGCGCGGTCGCACAGGGCCGGATCATGGACCGCAACGGCCCCACCAGGCCGCTCCTGGTCATGACCGCCCTGTTCGCCGCGGCCGTCGTCGCCGAGATCACGGCGATCGAGACCGACCGGCCGGGCCCGGTCCTGGTCGGGCTCGGGTGGCTCATCGGCGTGACCCAGCCCATGATCGGCTCGGCCTCGCGGGCGCTGTGGACACACCTGCTGCCACCCGGCCCGATCCGCCACGCGGCGTTCGCGTACGAGGCGATCAGCCTGGAGGTGTTCTTCATCCTGGGCCCGGCGCTGGCCGGCGTCATGGTCGCGGCGCCGTGGGCGGGGACCGCGCTCGTGTTCAGCTCGGCATGCATGGCCGTTGGCGCGGTCGGGTTCGCGCTGACCAGCGTCGTGCGTGCGGTCCGCCCGGCGCCGTCGGCCGGCGGCTCGCTGCTCGGCGCCCTGTCGACCCCGGGCATGCGCACGGTGGCACTGGCGGCGCTCGGCTTCGGCGTGACGGTCGGGTTCGTCGAGGTGGCGGTGCCGGCCGCGGCCACGAAGGCCGGGCACGCGCCGCTGGGCGGCGTGATGCTGGCCGCGTGGTCGCTGACCTCGGTGATCTTCGGCGTGTGGTACGCCGCGCACCCGTGGCCCCGGCGGATGAGCATGCGGCTGCCGTTCCTGCTCGGCGTGTTCGCGCTGCTGATCGCCCCGCTGGCCATCCCGTCGAGCCTGTGGGGGCTGGCGCTGCTGTCGCTGGTGGCGGGCATGTGGATCACTCCGCAGTCGACGACCCACTCGACGTCGATCGACCTGGTCGCGCCGGCGGGCTCCGCGACGGAGGCGTTCGGCTGGGTCGTCACGTCGGTGACGATCGGGCTGGCCGCGGGGCAGTCGACCAGCGGGTACCTCGTCGAGCACGTCGGCGTGTGGTCGTCCTTCGTGGTGTCGAGCGTGGCGGGGCTGCTGATCGCGCTGGCGGTGTTCGCGCGCCGCCGGACGCTCGCCGAACAGCCCTCGCCACGCGACGAGATCGAGATTGTCGGTGCCCGGGTCTAGCTTGTTCGCCATGGACGTCACCGTCACCACAACAGAGCTGGCCGGCGCCGCATCGGCGCTGGTCAAGCTGGTACCGGGCAAGCTCATCGACCCGGTGCTCGCCGGTTTGCTGCTCACCGCGTCGGCCACCGACGTGGCGCTGGCCGCCAACGACCGCGAGCGCGCGGCGCGAGTCACGCGGGACGCGGTCGTGCACACGGAGGGGCGGGTGCTCGTGCCGGCCAAGCCGCTGGCGGACACGTTACGTGCGCTGGAGCAGGAGCAGGTCCGGCTGGTGGTGGAGGGCACGAAGCTGGCGATCCGCGCGCCGGGCGCGCGCTACGCGCTACCGATGCTGGACGCCGACGTCCACCCGGGTGTGGGTGCGGCCCCGCCGGTGGCGGGCACGGTGGACGGCGGCCAGTTCGCCTCGGCGCTGGCGACGACGGTGCTGGCGGCGTCGCGGGACGACGCGTTACCCATGTTCACCGGCGTCCGCATCCGTTCGGAGGCGGACCGGCTGATCATGGTCGCGACGGACCGGTACCAGATGGCGCTGGCGTCCCTGCCGTGGTCGGGTTCGTCTGTGGACGCACTGGTGCCGGCAAGCCTGCTGAGCGAGCTGGCGAAGCAGCTCCCGCCGGGCGAGGTGACGGTGTACGCGGAACGCGACCGCTTCGGCCTCGGCTGGGGCGCCACCCTGGCGACGACGGCCGTCCTGGACGGCTCGTTCCTGCACGAGTCCAAGATCCACCTGTCCGACGTGGACACGGTGCTGACGCTGGACGCCGACGCGCTGGCCGGCGCGGTCCGGCGGGTGGGCCTGTACACCGATGCCCGCGGCGTGCTCCTGATCGAGGTCGGCGACGGTGAGCTCCGCGTCCGGGCGGCGGACCAGCGAGCCGGCGAGGCGGAGGAGTCGGTCAAGGCGACCGCGGACGGCGGGCGGACCGGCCAGGCGTACCAGTCGCGCTTCCTGACCGACGCACTCCGCTGCTTCACCGGCCAACAGGTCCGAATGGAGATCCAACCAGGAATGCGCGCGACGGTCTTCTCGGCGGTGGAGAAGACCGAACCGGCCGTCCGCTACGTGGTGATGCCCATGCTCCCGCCGAAATAACCAAAAACGGCACTACGGCCCACCAAGGCACGACGGCCCATGCTGGGGCCGCGGGCGTGCCGCGAGCCGGACGGGAGCGTTCGTCGCGGTCCAGGGCTGGCGGCGCGGCGGTGGACGGGGCACGGCTTGCCTTGCGTTGCGTGTCTTGCCTTTGCGTTGCGTGTCTTGCCTTTGCTTCGCGTGCCTTGCCTTGCCTTACCTTGGCGGGAGTGTGGCCGCCCGCGCTAGCTGGCCTCGCCTGTGGTGCGGAGGTAGTCGAGCTGTGCGCGGACCGACCACTCGGCCGGTGCCCAGAGTGACTGGTCCACGTCTCGGTAGACGACCTCCACCACCTGGCGCGGGGTGGCGCCGGGGCCGAGTTCGCGCAGTGCCGCGCGTACCTGGTTCAGCCGCTCCTCGCGGTGGGCGAGGTACTCGCGGGCCGTCGCGGCGACGTCCGGCAGTTCCGGGCCGTGGCCGGGCAGTGCGGGCGTGCCCGGCGGTACCGACGTGAGCCTGCGCAGCGAGCCGAGGTAGGCGCCGAGGTCCGAGATCACGGTCGTGCCGCGGCCGAGCATCGAGTCGCCGGTCAGCACGGCGCCGTCCGCCGCCAGGCAGACGGAGTCCTCGGTGTGCCCGGGCGTGTGCAGGACCTCGATCGACAGGCCGGCCGCGACGACGACCTCGCCGTCGGTCAGTGGTGGCGCGTCCACGCACAGGGCCGGGTCGAAGGTGCGGACCGGCGCGTCCACCCGCGCCGCGAGCCACGGCGCGCCCTGCACGTGGTCCGGGTGCTGGTGGGTGACGAGGATCAGCTCGACCTCCCCCGCCGCCTCGGCGACCCGGGTCAAATGCGGCACGTCCTCGTAGCCGGGGTCGACGATCACGCACGTCGTGGCGCCGGGGGCACGCAGGAGCCACGTGTTGGTGCCCTCGAGCGTCATCGCGCCGGGGTTGTCCTCCAGGACCACGCCCGCGGACGGGGTGACCTGCCGCAGCTCGCCGTAGGCCGGGTGGGCGGTCACAGCTTGTCGTCCGGTCGGGCGTCGAGGTGGTTCGGCGCGTCGTCGTACAGGGGGTCGCCGGGCAGGACGATGCGCAGGGTGTCCCCCTCGCGGGCCACTCGGGGCATGAGCTTGGTGATCACGCGTTCCCGTGCCATCGCGTCGGCCACCGTCGGGCACTCCTCCAGCTCGGCGAGGGTCGTCCAGGTCGGAGGCAGCAGCCCGCTGCGGCCGGCCTTCCAGTCGTCGAGCGCGTCGCCGGGGCGCTGCCACCGGGCGTCCTGTGCCTCGGAGGTGGCGCCGTCGGCACGTTGGCCCTCGGGCAGCCGCGCCAGGAAGAACTTGGCGTCGAAGCGGCGGCTCTCCTCGACCGGCGTCACCCAGTCCGCCCACGGCCGCAGCAGGTCGGCGCGCAGCACCAACCCGGCCTCGGCGAGGAACCCGGCCAGCGAGAGGTCCCGGTTCACGAGCTGGGCACGCGCCTCGGCGTAGGGCCGCACATCGGCGACCACGCTGGTCTCGTCGGGCCCGGCGAGCAGCACCCCGGACTCCTCGAACGTCTCGCGCACGGCGGCGCACACCAGTGCGCGCGCCAGCGCGAGGTCACAGGAGAACCTCGAGCCCCACCAGGCAGGCGAGGGCCCGTGCCAGGCGACGGAGGTGTCCGCGTCACGCCGGTCGACGCCACCACCAGGAAAGACGGTCATCCCACCGGCGAACGCCATGCCCATGACCCGCCGCTGGAGGAACACCTCCAGGCCGTCCGGGGAGTCCCGCACGAGCATGACGGTGGCCGCGTCCTTGGGGGTCACGGGTGGGTCCGGCGGGGCGGGCGGCACCATCCCGGAGGGCAGGGTCAACTCCTTCGGCAGCTCACGCACGCTAGGAGCCTACTTCGGCGCGGAGCTCCCGGATGGCCGAGTAAGCCACCTGACACGGTGTGCCGCGATCCGGCGTGGGCTACCAGGCCACCGGAAGCCCGTACACGCCGTCGATGTTGATCGAGGAGCGCATCGGGACCTCCTCCGGTGGGACGGCCAGGCGGAGGGTCGGGAAACGGGTCACCAGGGCCGGGAAGGCCACGCGCATCTCGACGCGGGCCAGTTGCTGGCCCAGACACTGGTGGATGCCGTGGCCGAACGACAGGTGACCGGTCGCGTGCCGGCGCACGTCGAGGCTGTCGGGGTCGGCGAACCGCGCCGGGTCGCGGTTCGCGGCCTGGACCGAGACCACCACGTTCTCCCCGGCCCTGACCACCTCGCCGCCCAGCTCGATGTCCACCAGCGCCACCCGCAGGCCGGTGTGCGCGATCGACAGGTACCGCATCAGCTCCTCGACGGCTCCCTCCGCGATGCCGGGGTCGGCACGCAGGGCCTCGAACTGAGCGGGGTTCCGCAGCAGGGCGAACGTCCCCAGCGCCAGCATGTTCGCGGTCGTTTCCAGGCCGGCGCCCAGCAGGAACGTCCCCAGGCCGGCAAGCTCGGCCTCGGTCAGGTCGGTCGTGGTCAGGTCGCTGAGCAGGTCGTCCGTGGGGTTGGCGCGCTTGGCCACCACGAGCTTGTGCACGTACTCCCCGATCGCGCTGAACGCGGCGATCTGCTCCTCCGCCGTCGCACCGGGCGCGTTCGACGCCGCCACGTGCCGGTTGAAGAACTCCCGGTCGCTGTACGGCACGCCGAGCAGCTCGCAGATCGTCATCGCGGGCACGGGATGCGCGAACGCCTCCATCAGATCCACCGGCGGGCCCTGCTCCGCCATCGCGTCCAGGTGCTCGGCGGTGATCCGCTCAACGCGTTCGGTCAGCAGCCGCATCCGGCGGACGGTGAACTTGCCAGTCAGCAGCTTCCGGTAGCGGGTGTGCCCCGGCGGGTCGATCCCGGTGAGGTCGCCGGGCGCGGCCGGCGACAGCTCGGTCATGCCCACGCCGGGGTAGGGCAGGTGCATCAGCTCGTACCGGGAGCTGAACCGGGTGTCGGCCGCCACGGCACGGGCCAGCGCGTAGCCGGTCACGAGCCAGCCGACATGCCCGTCCGGGAAGGCCAGCCGGTGCAGGCCACCCTGCTCGCGCAGGCGACCCAGCTCCTCGGGCGGGTCGAAGGGACAGCCCGCCGGACGGGTCATCGGCAGAGCGGAGACGGTGTCTGAGGTCATGGCGACAAAGCTGCGGCCACCCGGTTTCGCCGCGCCTTCACAGCGGTTTCAGAGGGCAGGATGAGTCCATGAACGTGCTGCGGATGGGACTGGTCGGGGCGGGACCGTGGGCGAGCAGGCTGCATGCGCCGGGTATCGCCGCTCATCCGCGGACGAGCCTCGCCGCGGTCTGGGCCCGGCGCGCCGGGGCGGCGGCCGAGGTGGCCGAACCACACGGCGCCGTCCCCACGAACGACTTCGACGAGCTGCTCGCCCAGGTCGACGCCGTCGCCTTCGCGGTGCCGCCCGCCGTGCAGGCGCCACTAGCCACCAGAGCCGCTCGCGCCGGCAAGCACCTCGTCCTCGAGAAGCCGCTCGCCGGGAACACGAGCGACGCACAACAGCTGGTCGACGCCGTCGAGCGGGCCGGCGTCGCGTCCATGCTGGTGCTGACCTTCCGGTACGCCGCGGCCACCCGGAGATGGCTCGAGGCGGTGCACGCCGTGGACGACTGGGTGGGCGGCGAGGCCCGCTGGTTCTCCGGCACCCTGCTCGAGGCCAGGTACGACGGCTCGCGGTGGCGGCACGACGGCGGCGCGCTCGCGGACATCGGCCCGCACGTCTTCGACCTGCTGGACGCCGCGCTGGGCACCGTCACCAGCGTCGAGCAGGCTCGGCTCACGAAACCCGGCCTGTGGCACGTCATGTTCGGCCACGACGGCGGCAGGCTGAGCACCGCGACGATGTCCATGCACACGCCGGTCCAGCCGGCCGTCACGGACTTCGCCGTGCACGGGCCGAAGGGGTTCCTGCCGTTCAACGCCAGCGGCGAGGCACCCGAGCGCTACGCCACCCTGCTGGACGACTTCACCGGCCTCGTGGCGACCAACACGGCCGAGCACCCGCTCGACGTGCGACGGGGCCTGCACATCCAGCGAATACTCGGCCGGGTCACCGATCAGTTGGCCGGGTAGCCCCGCTCGTGCGGCGGCACGCCGTTGATGATCACCGGGCCGTTCTGGTTCGGCTGATCGAACGGACCCGCGGCCGGTTTGCCGTGTCGGCCGGACCGGTCCGG
>NZ_DASQCC010000007.1:0-11511 GCF_035634895.1 Actinophytocola sp.
ATGAGCGGAGCGGGCGGAGCGGGCGGAGCGGGTCGGCCGCGCGAAGCGGGTCGGCCGCATGGGGCGGGTCGGCCGCGCGGGTCGGGCGAGGAGCCGGCGTGAACGCCAATCTGCTCGTGGTGGAGGACGACCCGACCCTACGGGAGCTGCTCGCGGCGAGCCTGCGCTTCGCCGGGTTCGCGGTGTCCACCACCGCGAGCGGGGCCGAGGCGCTGCAGATCGCCGCGAGCCGGCCGCCCGACCTGGTCGTGCTCGACGTGATGCTGCCCGACCTCGACGGGTTCGAGGTGCTGCGCCGGCTCCGGCACGGACGTCAGGACGTGCCGGTGCTGTTCCTCACCGCCCGTGACGCCGGCGAGGACAAGGTGCGGGGGCTGACCGCGGGCGGCGACGACTACGTGACCAAGCCGTTCCGGTTGGAGGAGCTGGTCGCCCGCATCCGGGCCATCCTGCGGCGTACGGGCGGCGGCGCACGGGAGGTGCTCGTGGCGGGTGATCTCGAGCTGGATCCCGCTGCCCGGCTCGTCATCCGCGGTGGTACGGAGATCTCCCTGTCCCCCACCGAGTTCACGCTGCTGCGGTTCCTCATGGAGAACGCCGACCGGGTGCTGGAACGAGTCAGGATCCTGCATCACGTGTGGCGCTACGACTTCGGCGGCGACGCGAGCATCGTCGAGTCGTACATCAGCTACCTGCGCCGCAAGGTCGACAACCGGGAGCCGCGGCTGATCCACACCGTCCGCGGTGTCGGCTACGTGCTGCGCACGCCGCGATGAGGCGGCTGTCGCTGCGGGCGCGGGTCCTGATCGTCGCGCTGACGCTGCTGACCGCCGGCATGGTCGCGAGCGACGCGGTGGTGCTGGTCGCGCTGCGGAAACCGCTGGTGGACCGGGTCGACCTGCAGGTGACCGTCGCGGCGGGCGCGCTGTCGATCCTGCCCGAGCCGCTCCTGCGCGGGCTGGCCGAGGACGAGCAGGTGCGGAAGCCGCCCGCGCAGGTCAAGGACTTCTACTTCGCCTACCTGGACTCCGACGGCAACCCGTCGCTGTCGCTGCACGGCAGCGAGGTGCCGGAACTGCCCGAGCTGGACCGTGCGTCGGTGGCGGCGAGGCGCGGAGTGGCGTTCGAGGTGCCCGGCTGGCGGGTGCTCGCGCTGCCGACGCGGTCCGGCGGCGGCAGCTTGGTCGTCGCCGGGTCACTGTCCCAGGTGGACGAAACGATGAACCAGGTCCTGCTGCTGTGTGTGCTGGTCGGCGCCGGACTGCTGGCCGTGCTCGCCGCCGCGGGCTGGTTCTGGGTGCGGGCCGGGCTGCGGCCGCTGCGCCGCATCGAGGAGACAGCGGCCGCCATCGCGGGCGGCGACCTGTCGCGGCGGGTCCCGTTCACGATGTCTCCCGCGACCGAGGTCGGCCGGCTGACCAGCGCACTAAACGGGATGCTCACGCAGATCGAGCGTGCGGTGGCCGCGCGGACCCGGTCGGAGGAGCGGCTGCGGCGGTTCGTGGCCGACGCCAGCCACGAGCTACGCACGCCGCTGGCGGGCATCAGCGGGTTCGCACAGCTGTACCGCCTGGGCGGCGCGGAGATCGACGCGACGATGGACCGCATCGAACGGGAGTCCCT
The DNA here is from genome assembly GCF_035634895.1 of Actinophytocola sp. Taxonomy (GTDB): domain Bacteria; phylum Actinomycetota; class Actinomycetes; order Mycobacteriales; family Pseudonocardiaceae; genus Actinophytocola. The sequence goes on from NZ_DASQCC010000007.1 coordinate 1,624, forward strand.
GCGGTTGACCGGCCTGGTGGACGACCTGCTGCTGCTCGCGCAGCTGGACGAGCGGGGACTGGAGCTACGGCGTGCGCCGATGGACCTACGCACGCTCGCCGCGGACGCACTGCACGACCTACGCGCACTCGACCCGACCCGGCCCGTCCGCCTGACCGGCCTCGGCACGGCGGAGGACCCGGCGCCGGCGCCGGTCGTGGGCGACGAGTCCCGGCTCCGGCAGGTGGTGAGCAACCTGGTGGGCAACGCGATCGCGCACACACCGTCCGGCAGCGCGGTGCGGGTGGGCGTGGGCACGGCCGACGGCGAGGCGGTGCTGGAGATCGCCGACAACGGTCCGGGCCTGCCGGCCGAACAGGCGGGACAGGTGTTCGAACGATTCTACCGCGCGGACACGTCCCGGGCCCGCGAGAACGGCGCCGGCGGCGCGGGCCTCGGCCTCGCGATCGTCTGGTCGATGGTCACCGCCCACGGCGGGACGGTCGAACTGGACACCGCCCCCGGCGAGGGTGCGACGTTCCGGATCCACCTCCCGACCGACCAGACGGACCAGAAGGACCAGACCGACTGACCCTCGCGCCATCGCCCGAGTGGTCGCCAACCACACCGTGGCGTGGCCGCACTGCACACCGCCTCCGGCGAGGGGCGCGACCTCCCGAATCCGCCTCCCCGAATCTGCCAATCCGAATCCACCTCACGACCCGCAGATGCCCGGCCCTGACCTCCGCGCGAGTCTCGCGTTCAAACACCCTGAACTGCGGTTTCGTGCACACGACTGAGGTCCCAGCCCGGTGGGTGGGGAAGGTGGACCAAGGCCAAGATCTGCAGAACTCGCAACCCGGTAGGCACGAACCCGCAACCCGTATGCACGAACGCGGGACTCGGTATGCACGAACCCGCAACTCGGTATGCACGAACGCGGGACTCGGTATGCACGAACCCGCAACTCGGTATGCACGAACCCGCAACTCGGTATGCACGAACGCGGGACTCGGTATGTTTGGGTGCGGGACTCGCGACGGTGGGTGTTATGAGTCGCCGCGCATTGCGCGGCGGATCTCCTCCAGCTTGTTCTGGCCTGCCTTCTTGCGGGCCTCGAACTGGTCGTCTACCGCCTTGCCCTCCGGGGTGGCGTCGGCCAGTTCCTGGGAGCCGATGCCGGTGGCGACGCGGTTCTCGATGCGGTCGCGCACGTAGTCGAACGTCGGCACGCCGGCCTGCGTGTAGTCACCCTCCGGCACCACCACGGGCGGGGTGGGGGTGGTGGTGAGGTCCTTGCTCTGCTCGACGATCTCGGCGTCGAGCACCGGCTCGTCCTGCGGTCCGCTCATAAGGCGACGATAGCGCTGTCTCGACGCCCGCATTTCGAAACGAAGCGGCCCGCCCACGAACCCGGCCATCCACGGAGGCCGGCCATCCACGAACCCCGGCCATCCACGCAGGCCGGGCCACGGCGAACTCGGACCGTCCGCGAAGGCCGGGCTGTGTGTGGAGGCCGGGCTGTGTGGAGGGTGGGGCTAGGTGCGAAGTGAGGCGGACGCGGGGGTGAGGACGGTGACGTCGCCGGTTTCGCCGTCGACGCGGACGAGGGTGCCGGGTGAGAGTCGTGCCGAGGCGTCCCGGGTACCGGTCACGCACGGTACGCCCAGCTCGCGGGCCACGACTGCCGCTCGGGACAGGGGGCCGCCCAGGTCGGTGACGATCGCGGCGGCCGCGCCGAGTAGGACCGCGTGTCCGACGTCGGCGGCGCGCAGGACGACCACGTCACCCAGCTCGACGTCGGCCCTGGGCTCGGTCAGCACCCGGACGGGACCCTCCACGACCCCGGCGGACACCCCGATCCCGTGCAGCTGCTTGCCCTCCGGCGTCGGATAGTCCACGACCTCGGGCCGCCACGAGCCGCTGATCACCGCTGGCATCCGCACTCCGGACAGCCGTTCCCGGTCCCCGCGGCGCCGTTCCACCCGGGACAGGACGTCGGCCGGTAGGCCGAACAGCTCGTCGAGCGTGAGGTAGAACGCGTCGTCGACGTCCACGAGGCGGCCGTTGTGCACCTGCCGGCGGCCCCACTCGCGGACCAGCCTGCGCAGCTCACCGGTGTAGCGGACGGTCGCGTCGATGGCCAGCTCCCGCTGCCGCTGCCCGGCGATCGCCAGCTTCTCGGCGAACCTTCGCTTCACGCGCGGCACAGCGTCCACGGTCTTCTTGTCCTCGGTGGACTCGTCCGGGGTGGAGTCCGCGGGCTCCTCGGTGGGGTCCGTGGTCGGCCAGGCCGGCGCCTCGCCCGGTTCCCGTTTGGTGGGTGACGGCGCGAAGTTGGTCGTCGGCACGAACTTGGTCGTCGGCTCGTCCGACGGCCATGCGAGGTCGGTTCCCGGCTGTGGCTCGGCTTCCGGGTCGGGGGTCGCCTCGGGGGCCGGCGCCGCCGGGGGTTCCGGGTTTGGTTTGCGTGACGCGCTCAGTGCCGCCAGGAACAGCAGCTCCGGCCGCTCCCCGAACGGCGTGCCGGACAGCTCGGTCTCCCCCGGCCCGCGGTGCGCGATCCGGGCCAGGGCCTTGTCGAACGCCGCCGCGAACTCCGGCGACTTCTCCAGCACCGGGGCCAGGTCGCCCCACTCCGCCAGCGCGCGCAGGTCCTCGTCGGCACGCAACACGTCCGCCAGCTCGGCGACCGCCGGGAACGTCGGCTCGTTCGCGACGTCCGCGCCACGGCCCAGCGCGGCGACGTCACCCTTGGCACGCTTACGCAACGGTCCCGCCGCGACGTGCGCGAGGTGCTCGCCGAGCCGCGTCAGCGTCCACCCCTCCGCCAGCCGGTCGTGCAGCAACCGTGCCCGCACGGCCAGCTCCGCGTCCGGCCGGGTCTCGAGGCCGTCCGGCAGGCGCTCGCTCTCCGCGGCGGCCGCGAAGTCTCGCACGGCCGCCCGGTACCGGCGCGCGATCCGCGTGAAGCGGGACCACGCGGCGAGGCGCGTGCCGAGCCCCTTCACGCCACCTGGCATGTCGGGCCGGTCGTCCTCGGGGAACAGGTCGACGTCCGCACGCGGACGGACATAGGAGTCGACGACGGCCTGCTCGGTCCAGCCCGGCAACGGGGCCGCCGCGGCCGCCGACACCCCCGCGTAAAGGTGATGCCCGAACACCGCGTGCCCGCGGCTCTCCCACTCGTCCGCGATCGGGCCGGGCACCCCGGCCAGCCGCGCGATGGTCCGGCCCGCGGCCCGCAGCCCCGCGGTGTGCACGTCGATCGACAGTGGGGTCAGCCGGGTCGGGAACAGCTCGGCCGTCTGCTGCATGCTGAAGACCGGGTACCGCGTGTCGATCCGGTCGTCCAGCTCCACCGCGACACTCGGCAGCGCGACGGACACGAGTGACGTGCCATCCGCGGGTGCCCGGTGCCGCGGAATCGGCTCGGCCGGGATCGGCAGCCGGGTCACGTCCTCCTCGGCGCCGTTCTTGGCCAGCTGCCGGCCGCGGGCGCCGCGGACGAGGTCCGCCACCACGTCCGCGGACGTCCAGCCGCACTCGAAACCCCAGTCGCGCGCGGTGCCCTTGCGCTCCGAGGTGGACATCGCGGGCCAGCTCGGGATGCCGCGCGCGGTGACACCCCGCATCGCCTCCCGGGCCGTGCCCGCCAGGATGACGTCCTGCGCGGCCAGCGCCACGACCCCGGTGCGGTCGGAGGTGAGCGTGTACAACAGGAAACGGACGAGATCGTCGGTGTGCAGCAGCCGCCACTGGGTATCGCGGGGCGCGTTCAGCAGCGTCGCGGCGGTCCGGCACGCCTGCCAGTCCAGCAGCCGGCCGCCCAGCGGCGCGGTCCGGATCACGACGTGGCGAGTGCCGGTGTCACGCACCACCCGGTCCGCGTCGGCGGCGTCCGGGCCGTGCGCGATCGGCGCGATGAAACGGATCCCGTGCCGCGCGGCGGCGACCGCCATCCGGCGCAGCGCGGGGATGCCACCCGAGTCCGGCGCGTCGCGCTCCACCGGCGACAGGTGCACCACGACATCGGTGCCGGCCACCAGTGACTCGGCCGTCGCGGCGTCGCCGGCGGTGAACGCGACCTCGGGTGCGAGGTCACGGTGTGCGTGCACGCCGACGCCGATGACCTCGTGCCCCGCGCCCAGCGCCGCCCTGGCGAACACGCGACCGAGGTCCGACGTGACTCCGCTGATGAGAACGCGCATCACTGGCCCCTTCCCGCCGCGCCCCGACTCGCTTCACCCATCCTCGCCCACCCGTTCCCACGGATGGCGTTACCGGGCGGCACGCTACACGCGCGGTGACGGGAGCTTACGCCGACCTCACCTCCGAAATGGGCCTGTGACCTCGTAGGTGATGCCGCCGCTGGACGAGCCGGTCGTACCACGCTGTGACGAGAAGTAGAGCCGGTCCCCCGCCGGGGTGAACGCCGGACCGGTGATCTCCGACGCGCTCTGTCCGCTGACCCGCAGGAACGGGGCCACGATGTCGTCCGGGGTGATGATGCAGATCTCCATGTTGCCGCCGTCCTCCGCGACGAACAGGTCCCCGGACGACGACCCGGTGACGTTGTCGACGCCGGTCAGCGGGGCCGAGCCGTTCGTCACGAGCGAGTCGTCGTAGGCCAGCTCGAACGTGTCGTCCGCCAGGTTCACCTGCCACACCCGGTTGTCACCCTTCGTGGTGAACCACGCCGTGTCGTTGGCGTAGTGCAGGCCCTCGCCGCCGTTGAACCGCTTCGCGCCGGACACCTGGTCGCGGGTGACGGTCGGCGAGCCGCCCGGGTCGGGCACGGTCCCCCACGTGAACGAACCACTCGTGGCGGAGCCCGCGACCAGCACCTGCAGCGTGCCGGCGGCGAGGTCGCCCCAGGCCGTCGGCACGAACCGGTAGAAGCAGCCGTTGGGCACGTCCTCGGTCAGGTAGATCACCTGGCGGACCGGGTCGGCCGCGGCCGCCTCGTGGGTGAACCTGCCCATCGCCGGGCGCTGGACGGCCGCGCCGCCCCACGGGTCGGTCTCGTAGACGAAGCCGCGGTCGACCTCCTCGCACGACAACCACCTGCCCCACGGCATCGCGCCGCCCGCGCAGTTCTGCCGGGTGCCGGACAGCACCCGGTACGCGTCGGTGATGGTGGCGTTCGCATCGAAGCGGAGCGCGCTCGCGCCGCCGCCCGGGTTGACCTCGGAGTTGGAGACGTAGATCCAGCCGTCGCCGTCGGCGAACACCGCGCCGCCGTCCGGCGCGCTGTGCCAGGCATAGCCGGCGACCTGCTGGCCCGACCGCGCGACGACGCGGCTCGTGAACCCGGCCGGCAACCGGATCCCGTTGGCGTCGGCGGCCCGCAGCGCCCCGTACGGGCTCGGCCCGTTCTGCGCGGGCGCCGCCATGGCGCCGGGGGTGAGGGTGTTGCCGAACGCCGTGACACCCGCGCCGATCACGGCGGCGCGCAGGAAGTTGCGTCGTTTCACATCTACCTCCGAAGGGTGGTCGCCCGCTTACCCACCGCAGCGTAAACGGGCGGCACCCACCCGGCGATGAACGTGGCCCTACGCCACGGGATCGGTTGGCCGGCCATTCGCCGATCTGTCCACTGTGGACGACGCGGGCACGAAGTCGTCCGTGGCCGGATCGTGCAGGTAGACGCGGGCGGCGGTGACGTCGAAGTACATGCCGATCAGCCGGAGCCGGCCCTGCTCCACCGCCGCGACCGCCGGGTGGGCGCGGAGCCGGTCGAGCTGGGTGAGCACGTTGTGCAGCGCGAGCCGGTCCCACTCCACGGCCGGCAGCTCGCCGTCGACGGTCAGCGGCGGGCTCGTGCGGAACCGGTCGAGGCTCGGCAAAGCGTGCCGCAGCCACGAGGACAGCGCGGGCCCGCCGGCCGGTGGGCCGGACACGAGCGCCTTCATCGCACCGCACGACGAGTGGCCGCACACCGCGATCTCCCGCACGCCAAGGGTTCCGACGGCGAACTCGACCGCGGCGGCCACCGAGTCGTCGGCGCCGGCCGGCGCGAGGTTGCCGATGTTGCGCACCGTGAAAAGGTCACCGGGCCCGCTCGAGGTGATCACGTTCGGCACGATCCGCGCGTCCCCACAGGTGAGGAACAGCGTCTCCGGCTTGTGCGGGTTCGCGAGCCGCCGGGACATCGGACCCACCAGCCCGGCCACCCGCCGCTCGTACTCGGCGGTGCCGTCCAGGACCGACGGCGGCCCGGACCGCTGCGTGGGCATGACCGTCGCCGCGACGCGCTGCCAGTCCGACCACGGCGCGAACCACCTCGGCACGGTCCGGCGCGCGGCGGCCATGCCGACGGTCGGCGTCCCGGCCTTCCCGTGGGCGAACCACGGGTACCCGCGCTCCTCGACGGCCACCGTCCCGCCGGTGCGCTCATGTGCCTGCTGCCACGAGGAAAGCGTGTCGAACGCGGCGTGGTCGAGGTAGTCGACGACCAGCTCCAGCGTCACGTCCGCGCCGGCCGGGATGGAGTTGAGCACGACCGACAGCCGTGGGATCGACACCGCGGCGAGCGCGCCCTCGACGCCGATCCGCCATCCGCCGGAGTCCTGCTCCGCGCGGATGCCCGTCCACAGCAGGCGCCGCAGCGTCAGCACCGCGGTGACGCCGAGGCCGACCAGCACGCCGCTCATGAGGTCGAGCACGACCACGCCGGCCAGCGTCGCGAGGTAGACGAGCAGGTCGCCGTGCCGGCGCACCGCCCGGACGCGGTCGAGGTCGACCAGCCGGGCGCCCACGTACACCAGCAGGCCGGCGAGCGCGGCGAGCGGGATCGTCCGCAGCACGCCGGCCAGCAGCACGACGAACAACAGGATCCACAGGCCGTGCAACACCGCCGCCGCTCGGGTGCGGGCGCCGGCGGCGATGTTGGTGGTGCTGCGGATGATCACACCGGTGACCGGGAGGCCGCCGAGCGAGCCGGAGACGATGTTCGCGGCCCCCTGGCCGACCAGCTCACGATCGAGGTCGGCACGCGGCCCGCCGTGCAGCCTGTCGGCGGCGACCGCGGACAGCAGGCTCTCCGTGCTCGCCATCACGGCGATCACGAGCGCGGTGAACGTGAACGCGAGCCACTCCCCGTCCGGCAGCGCCGGCACGAAGTCGATGCGCAGCGCGTGGTCCGGCACGCCGACACGGTCGAGCGTCATGCCGGCCACCAGGGACAGCACGGTCACGGCGACCACCGCGGCGAGTGGCCCCGGCACCCTGCGCACCGCGGCCGGCAGCCGGGGCCACACCACCAGAAGGCCGATCGTGAGCAGGCCGACCGACATCGACGGTCCGTGGAAGTCCAGCACCTGGCCCGGCAGCTCGACCAGGTTGTCGACCGGCGAGGTCTGCATGTCACCGCCGAGGACGACGTGCAGCTGTGCCAGCACGATCATGACGCCGATGCCGGCGAGCATGCCGTGCACGATCGCGGGTGAGATGGCGAGTGCCGCACGGGCGACGCGGCTCCACCCGAGCACCACCTGCACGAGGCCGGCGAGGACGGTGACCGCGCAGGTCGCCGGCCAGCCGAAGTGCTGGACGGCCTCCGCGATGATCACGGTCTGCCCGGCCGTCGGCCCACTCACACCGAGCGGTGAGCCACCGAGCAGGCCGGCGACCAGGCCGCCCACGATGGCGGCGATCAGACCGGCGACGAGCGGCGCCCCGGACGCGAAGGCGATCCCCAGCGACATCGGGACGGCGACGAGGAAAACGACGAGAGAGGCAGGGATATCGTGCTTGAGACTGTTCCGGACCCGCGAGACCCACGTGCGGGCCGGCGGCGGCAGATCCTGGTTCGTCGGCTCGATCATGAGCACAGGAAACCCGACGATCGCGGGCGTGTCCGCTACACGAATGATGCTCACGAGCGCATCGATCCGGGTTGACCTGGCGATACACGTTGCGGCGTAACCGAGTGGGTGAAGCGAAGTCCACCCTGCTCAGTGACCGAGTGACGACCGTTCCAGGTCCTCCACGACGACCGCGTGGACCGGATCCGTTGCGTTGTAGGCGATCGTGGCCGCGGCGCCGACCGGGAGGTGGACGAACGCCCGCACCTCCGCACGCACGACCCGGCCTTCCGGACGTGCCTCGAAGACGTGCACCACCAGCCGCCGGTTCCTGATCCGGGTGCCGGTGGCACGGGAGGCGACCAGCAGCGCCGGCATGCGCGCGCCGCGGGTCAGCAGCGCCTCGCGGCGCAGATCCGCGCGCTGCCACGCCAACATGAAGCCCAGCAGGACCGCCAGGACGGCCAGCGCCACACCGCCGAACGCGAGCAGGAACGACCAGTGGACGGTGAGCGCCAGCACCACGCCGAGCGGCACGGACCACGCCACCTGGGCCAGCAGTACGACCTTGACGACACGGCGGACGGCGGGATGCATGGCCTCACGGTCCGCCGGGCGCTTGGGCGAAGTCAACGAGTTGCCCGATGGAACGTTCCGGTGGCCACCCTCGCGGGCAGCCACCGGAACATCGACCTCTAGCGGGTCACCGCGTCAAGCGCGTCGATCAGGCCCGCGCCGTAGAAACCCTTGCCGGTACGGCCACCCTGGCAGTTGGCCAGGAACGCGCCCGTGCCGGTCGGGTCGTAGGTGCCACCCGGCGGGCAGGCGATCCGGTCGGCCTCCAGGCCGAGCGTCCCGAACACCTGTCCGACCGAGTAACGCTGGTGGGTGCTGCGGATCAGCGCCACCACCCCGGCGGTGTGCGGGGACGCCATGGAGGTGCCCTGCAGGTAGCCGTAGCCACCGCCCATGACCGTCGACAGGACGCGACCGTTGCGGTCCGGCGTGTCGGCGACCTGCATCGAGTCGCCGCCCGGTGCGGTCACGTCGGTCTCGATGATCCCGTAGTTCGAGAAGAAGGACTTGCGGTTCTCCGGCCCGACCGAGGACACGCTGACGACACCGGGCAGCTCGGCCGGCAGGTCGAGGCACTCGTTGCCGACGGTCCTGGTGACCGGCGTGCCGTTGTTGGGGCTGCCGGAGTCCGTGATCGGGTGCGACAGGTCCCAGTTGCTGTTACCCAGCGCGGCGACGTTCACGACGTCCTTGTGCACCGAGTAGTCCACCGCGCGCTTGACCGCCTTGATCACCGCGTTCTGGTCGGGATCGGTCGTGCACCAGAGGAAGTACGGGTCGATGAAGTACGAGTTGTTCGTGACGTCCATGTGGTGCTCGGCCGCCCAGACGAACCCGCAGATCGCGTACTCGGGGTAGATGAACCCGTCGTCGTCCACGACCTTCACCGACGCCAGCCGCACGTTCGGCGCCACCCCGGCGACGCCGATGCCGTTCCTGGCGGCGGCGATCTCACCCGCGACGTGGGTGCCGTGGGTGCTGGTGGTGGGTGCCCACGCGGCAGGCGACGTGTCCGGCACGCCCTGGTCGGTGCAGCCGACCGACTTCGACGCGTCGACGTTCGCCGCCAGGTCCGGGTGACTGGCCTCGACGCCGGAGTCGAGCACGCCGACCAGCACCTTCCGGCTGCCGCCGGAGATCGCGTTGGCCTTGTCGGCCTTGATCAGCCGCAGGTCCCACTGGTTGGCCTCGAGCGGCTCGGGCGCCACCGCGCCACCGCCGTGCCTGGTCCCCGCCGCGGCCTTGTCGACGACCGCGTCGGGCGACGCGAGCATCTCCTGCCGCTGCGCGGACCCGGCCGTGCGGGCCGCCGTGGTGGACAGGCCCAGCTCGGCGAGGTTGCGGGACGCGCCCGCCGCCACCACACCGGGCTTGCGGCGCACCGACGCCGCGAAGCCCGCGCTCGGCGACGTCGCGATCACGACCCCGATCTGCGGCCAGGCCTGCAGAACCTGGCCGCCCGCCGCGCGGATGGACGCCTCGGTCCGGTGCAGCGAGCCGTGTTGCGGCCCGAGCACCACGAAAT
>NZ_DASQCC010000008.1:0-62042 GCF_035634895.1 Actinophytocola sp.
GCGGGGCCGGAAGGTTGGTTGCCTTAGTTGGCGGTGTTGCCGGTTTGGGGCGAGCTGGGCTGCTGGGTGGTGCCGGATTGAGCGGGCTTGCCGGCGGTGTTGCCGGACTGGCCGGCGTTGGGTTGCGAGTTGGTGCCGGATTGATTGGCGGTGGTGCCGGCCGCCTGGGCGCCGGCGTTGCTCGATGACGTCGTATGGGTGGGGGCGGCGCCTGCCGCGTGCGTCGGCGCCGAACCCATCGGAGCCGTGGCCTGGCCCACGCCTGACGTGGACTGTCCCGGATCGCCGGTGGTCGCGACGTTCTGCGACTGTGACGCGCCCGAGTGGGTGCCACTCGCCTCGCCGACAGGCGCGTGGCCGGGCTGGCCGGTTGCCTCTGCCCCGCTCGGTTGACTGCCCTGGCTGCCAGTCTGCTCGACATTGGAGTGTGTGCCGACTTCGCTGCCTGTCGAGGCACCGCCAGTTTGGCCGTCGGCGCCCGTGCCGGTTTGGGCTGCGCCGGTTCCACTGGCTGCGTGACTGCCACTCGCCTGGGCACCGGCCGCTTGCTCCCCACCAGCCTGGGTGCCATCTACTTCCGCGCCACCAGTTCCCTGCGCGCCGGTGGCATGCCCTCCGGCCTGCGCGCCACCCGCCTGACCGCCGCCGGCTTGCCCCGCTTGTGCGCCGCTGGCTTGCCCCGCCTGACCGCCGCCGGCCTGCTCTCCGGTCTGCGCATCTGTTTGCGCACCGCTGGCCTCTCCGCCGCCGGCCTGCCCCGCCTGCGCGCCACTGGCTTGCCCTCCACTTTGGGCGCCATTCCCCTGTGCGCCGCCACCTTGCGCCGCTTGTGCGCCGCCGGTCTGCGCGCCATCTGCCTGCGCACCTCCGGCCTGCCCTCCGCTCTGGGCACCACCTCCCTGTGCGCCACCGGCTTCTCCACCCGCCTGCGCACCCCCCGCCTGGCCGCCGCCCGCCTGCGCACTCCCCGCATTGCCACCAGCCTGACCGCCTTGACCGCCATCACCTCCCCCTTCACCCGCGGAACTCCCAGCACCCCCAGCCGGATCACCCCCACGGAGACCGGACGTGTCCGGCGGCGCGGCCCCCGCGGCGTTCCCCGCGAAGCGGTTCACAAGGTCGTCGACCGTCTGCTGGCCGTGCGGGTGCCACTGCTGCACCCCGTCCACCACCATCGACCTCGGCGCTCCGACCAGGGCCGACGAGATGGCGTTCTGCTTGAACGACTCCGCGTACCCATCGGGGTCGACCCACGCCGACGGGTTGTCGATGTTCTGCGCGAGGTAGCCGGCCGTCGGTGACGTCACGGCGTTGTTCGCGGCCGAGGTGAGGCCGGCGTTGAGGTTCCTGGCCAGGCGTGACGGCAGGATCTGGTCCAACCCGGCGCCGGTGGCGCGGGACAGGGGCGCGGCCGCCTTGCCGACCACCTCGCCCAGCGGCCCGCCCAACGCGCCGGCGAGGGTGTTCTGGCCCAGCTGAGCGAAGTCGAAGCTGTCCCGGGTCCCCATCGCCATGCTGGTCAGCTGGGTCGCGGCGTTGATCAGGGCCTCGTCGATGGCCTCCTTGCCCATCTCGACGCCGGTGTGGGCGACCAGCTCCAGGGCCCTGGGCAGCCCACCGGACAACGCTCTGCCGGCCAGGCTGGTGATCATCGACGTCAGGCGGCCGGCCACGATGCGTGCCAGGCCCTGGGCCAGGAATCCGCCGCCGGGCATCCAGGCCAGGGCGGCGAAGATGACGATGTTGGCGACCAGCTCCATGACGATGTTGATCCGCGCCTCGCGGAGTGAGTCGCCGTAGTCGTCGATGCCGTCCGCCAGCGAGCTCATGCTCCGCGCGATCAGCCGGAAGTTCTTCGGCAGGCTCCGCAGCGCGTAGGCGAACTGGGCGCCCGCGTCGTCCACCCACACTGTCTCCGACACCTTGGCCTGCGCCTCGAGCTCGGTGGCGGTGTCGTCCATCAGCTTGGCGACGGCCTGCCACTGCCGGGCCAGCGCCCACGCGTCGGCCTCGTCGTCGGGGGGCCAGACCTGGTCGAAGGTGTACCGCTTGACGGACTCCCAGAGACCGACGTTGTCGGAGGGCTCCGGTACGGCCATGGCGTCAGAACTCGAAGTGCTGGCCGGCCACCAGGTCCGCCTGGACGTACATCGGCACGGCCTCGCTGCCCGCCTGCGCGATCTTGCCGAGGCTCGCCGTCATCGCGTCGATGGCGCCGGTGAGCTGGGTCGCCGCCGGGTTGTACTGCTCCCTGAACGGGCCGCCCATCGGGCCCTGGCCGAGCTTGCCCTCCAGCGACCCGATCTGGCCCTTCGCCGTCCCCCAACCGTTCTGCGCGTCGGTGTTGGTGTTGGCGACGTCGCCCATGTTCTTCGACGTCGGCGCCGGGTACATGCTGACGCCGGTGCCGTTCAGGTCGATGGCGGTCCAGTGCTCGCCGTCCGGGTCGGTCATTGCCGGCCCTCCATCGCCGAGATCTCGCCCAGCAGGTGCAGGGCCGGGTCGAACCTCGGGTCGATGTCCTCGTGCCGCTCCGGCGGAAGGAGCTTCGCGGCGAGCCTCGTCGCCTCCCGTTCGGCTTCGGCGGCGGCCTCGCGCACGGCCGCGACGATCTTCGCGGCCAGCTCGGTGGCGTTGGGCTCGCGGTAGACGCGCGGGTCGAGGTCCAGCTCCAGCAGCTCGCCACGACCGCCGGCGACGGCGGTGACCAGGCCGTCGCCGGAGTAGCCGGTGCCGCGGATCTCGTCGACGCCGTCCCGGATCGCCTTCACCTGGTCGGCGAGGCGGGCGTACTCGGCGAGCCGCCCGGTCAGCTCGGTGGCCGATCTCTCCACTTTCGTGACCTCCCCACGTGTACCGGACCTCAGGATGACCGCGGCGCATCGCCCGGCCGCGGCGGTGACCGGTTCCGGCCACGGCCGCGTCGCGTCCGTCCGCCGGCCGGAGGATCACCGGTCATGAGAGGGGCTTTCGCCGTGGCGCTGGCGGCCGCGTGCGCGCTCGGGCTGCCGGCCACGGCGTCGGCCGCCGCGCCGCCCGCGGGCGCCTGCCGCGGCGACCCGGAGCCGGGGCGGGACGTCATCACCCAGCTGCCGTGGGCGCAGCGGCTGCTCGACCTCGACCGCACCTGGCCGCACAGCACCGGGGTGGGCGTCACGGTCGCGGTCGTCGACTCCGGAGTGGACGCCGACCACCCGCAGCTGCGGGGGAAGGTGTTGCCCGGCGCGGACTTCTTCCTCGTCGGCGACCTGCCGGGCGACTTCGACTGCGTGTCGCACGGCACCGCGGCCGCGTCGATCATCGCCGCGTCACCCGCGGCCGGGATCGGCTTTCGCGGTGTGGCGCCGGACGCCGCCATCCTGCCCGTGCGGGTCACCGACCGGGAGCTGACCGACGGCGGCACCGCCACTCCGATCAACCCGGGCATCGTCGCCGAGGGCATCCGCTACGCGGCCGACAGTGGCGCCAAGGTGATCAACCTTTCCCTGTCCGGGTACGGCGACTTCCCGGACATCCGCGACGCCGTCGCCTACGCCCGGGCCAGGGACGCGCTGCTGGTCGCGGCGGTCGGCAACCGCGCCGACCAGGGTGCGGTGCCGTCGTACCCGGCCGCCTACGACGGGGTGCTCGGCGTGGGCTCCATCGGCATCGACGGCGTTCGCGCACGGGACTCGCAGGTCGGGTCCTATGTGGACCTGGTGGCGCCGGGTCAGGACGTGGTCGGCGCGTCGCGGGTCGCGGGACACCACTACTGGGCCGGCACGAGCTTCGCCGCGCCGTTCGTGTCCGGGGTTGCCGCGCTCGTCCGGTCCGCCCACCCGGAGCTCACCGCCGAGCAGGTCGCCGAGCGGCTCATGGCGACCGCGGACCCCGCCCCCGGCGGCCGGAGCAGCCGCGAGTACGGCGCCGGCATCGTCGACCCGTACCGCGCGGTGACCGAGGACCTGTCCGGCCGCCGGCCGCTCCTGGTGCCCGACGTGTCACCGCGGCCACCGGACCAGGAGAAGATCCGCGAGGCCACGTGGTGGTCGGACATGGGCGCCGGCGCGAAGGTGTGCGCCGGACTGGTCGTCGTGGCCATCGTGGTCACCGCGATCCTCGCCGCGGCACTGCCGAGGGCCCGGCGCCGCCGCTGGGCCGCCACCCGCCGCGACCCGCTCCCCGACACCCCGGACCGGACCGAGACCCCGGACCAGGTCTTCCTGCTCCCGGCCGGCAGAAAGCCCTGAGGGGCACCCCGGGCCGGGGTGCCCCTCAGGGCATGGCGGTCAGCCGGCGATGGCGGAGCGGGCGCGTTGCACCGCGCCGCGCAGCTCCTGCTCCGCCTGGTCCACCGCGCGCATGAGGTTGGCGAGGAACTCCTCGTTCTTCTGGCCGTAGGTGTCGAAGTCGGCGTTGCGGAACTGGTTGGCCTCGCCGGCGTCGTCCGCCCAGCCGAGGTTCATCGTCCCGGTGGTGAAGGACATCCAGTCGCCGCGGTTCTGCGACAGGCTGTTCTGGGCGTTCTGGATGGCTTCCTTCAGGTCCTGCAGGTGTTCGAACTTGACTGAAACGGCGTCGTCAAGGTTCACGTCCTCACGCTCCTCAGTGGCCGTTGATGGCGTTGATGATCGAGTAGGCGTCGTCGTCGGCGCCGACGCTGATGTTCAGCGCCTGGCTGGTGCCCTGGGAGATGCTGTCCGCGTCCTGGGCGTTGGTCCCGAGGTACCCGCGGATCTCCTGGTGCTTCTGGTCGAACGCGACCTTCGCGCGGCCGCCCCACACCGACTTGACCATGTCGGCGATCCCGGACATCTGCTTCTCGTAGTCCATGATCGCGGTGTGGACGTCGGACGACCGGCTGACCGCCGTGGTCATCGCTGACTGTTCGACGTGGATGTTGTCCAGGGCCATGGCTTCACTCCCTCACAAGACGCACCTGTGCGAGCGCCGCGTCCGCGGCGACATGCCCCGACGCTAGGTCGCCCGCCACCCGCGCGAGGGGGACCGGCACGTTCCTGCCACGGCGGCCACACACGGCCGGACGGCGGGTCAGGATCGGGGCCGAGGAACGGAGGTCGGCCTTGGGGACCGTGATCGTGCGCCGCCCGTTGCGCCGGCCGGCGCCGCCGATGCCGGCGGGTGAGCTGGTGCTCGACGCGCCGCCGGAGATCCCGCCGCCGTCGGGCCGGCAGTGGCAGCAGGTGCTCATGGTCCTGCCGATGGTGCTCATGATGGGCGCGATGATCCTGTTGTTCAGCGCGGGTTTCGGCGGGAGCGGCACGTTCACAGCGATCCGCTTCGTCGTGTTCGGCATGTTCGGCCTCGCGATGCTCGTGATGGTCGGCGCAGCGTTCCTCCAGGGCGGCGGGCCCAGCAAGAAGGAGATGGGCTACGCGCGCAGGATGTACCTGCGTTCCCTTGCCCAGCACCGGGTGCGGGTCGGCCGCACGGCACGCCGGCAGCGCGAGGCCCTCTGGTACCTGCATCCCGACCCGGCGTCGCTGTGGTCGGTCGCCGCCAGCTTCCGCCTGTGGGAACGCCGCCGCGGCGACGCGGACTTCGGCGTCGCCCGCATCGGACTCGGCGCGCAGACCCTCGCCACGGAGCTGATCGCGCCCGACACCAAACCGATGGAGCAGCTGGAACCCCTGTCGGCACTGGCCCTGCGCCGGTTCATCACCGCGTACTCGTCCGTGCCGGACCTCCCGCTCGCCATGGCGGTCAACGGTTTCAGCCGCGTCTACCTCCGCGGCGGCGACCGCGTGGACGGTCTGGTGCGCGCCATGATCTGCCAGCTCGCGACCCTCCAGTCCCCGGACGACCTGCGCATCGCCGTGTGCGTGAGCCCGGAACGGCGCGGCGGGTGGGAATGGCTCAAGTGGCTCCCGCACGCACTGCACCCCGAACGCGCCGACGCACTCGGCCCGGTCCGCCTGGTGGCCCCCACGATCACCATGCTGGAGGCGGTCCTGGAGGACCTGCTCGGCGCGCGCCCGCGGTTCGACCCGGAGGACGGCACGACCAGGGTCGCCGGCCCGCACCTCGTGGTCGTGCTCGACGGCGGCGAGACCGCCGGCTCCGACCACCTCACGGCCGGCAACGGCGTCGAGGGCGCCACGGTCGTCGACCTCACCTCCCCGCCGCCACGGGCCCCCGACCGGTCCGCGGTCGTGCTGCGCGTGGCGAGCGACGGCACCCTCACCAGCGCCACCGCGGACGGCGAGATCGACCTCGGCCGCGCCGACTCGCTGTCCGTGACCAACGCGGAGGCACTGGCCCGCCAGCTCGCCCCGCTCCGCCTCACCGAGGGCGCGCGCGGCGAGCAGCCGCTCAGCTCCGAACTGGGCCTGGAGGAGCTGCTCGACCTCGGCGACCCGTACGCGTTCGACCCGCAGGAGACGTGGGTGCCGCGCCCGAACCGCGACCGCCTGCGGGTGCGGTTCGGCATCCGCCCGGACGGCAGCCCGATCGAGCTGGACCTCAAGGAGTCCGCGCAGGACGGCATGGGCCCGCACGGCCTGCTCATCGGGGCCACCGGCTCCGGCAAGTCGGAGCTGCTGCGCACGCTCGTCCTCGCGCTCGCCATCACCCACCCACCGAGCTCGCTGAACTTCGCGCTCATCGACTTCAAGGGCGGCGCCACGTTCACCCGCCTGGACCGGCTCCCGCACACCAGCGCCGTGATCACCAACCTGGTCGACGAGCTGCCGCTGGTCGACCGCATGGCCGACGCCATCAACGGCGAGCTGATCCGCCGCCAGGAGCTGCTGAGGGCGGCCGGCAACTTCGCCTCCCTGCGTGACTACGAGAAGGCACGCGCGGCCGGCGCCCCGCTGCCCGAGGTGCCGACCCTGTTCGTGGTCGTCGACGAGTTCTCCGAGCTGCTCTCCGCCCGCCCGGACTTCATCGACAACTTCGTCCAGATAGGACGCGTCGGCCGGTCGCTCGGCGTGCACCTTCTCCTCGCGTCGCAACGACTCGAGGAAGGCAGGCTGCGTGGCCTGGACACGCACCTCTCGTACCGGGTCGGCCTGCGCACGTTCTCCGACATGGACTCCCGCACGGTCCTGGGCGTGTCCGACGCGTTCTCCCTGCCCCGCGCCCCCGGCCACGGCTTCCTGCGCTACGGCGACGAGCCGATGGCGCGGTTCCGGTCCGCGTACGTGTCCGGCGTGCACCGCGCGGACCAGCCGCACGGCGCCCCGCCCACAGGACCGGAACCGTTGGGGCTCAACGTCTACTCGACCACCTACGTCGCGCCGGCGGTCGAGGGGGAGACTGCGGAGTCCACGAAGGACACCGTGGACGACGACGCGGTCGGCGAGAGCCTGCTGGACATCCTCGTCGACCGGATCGCGGGCCGTGGCGTACCCGCGCACCAGGTGTGGCTGCCGCCGCTGGACGTGCCGCCGAGCCTGGACCAGGTCCTCGGCGAGCTGACCGTGGACAGCGCACGGGGACTGCGCCCGGCCGAGCACAACGGCGCCCTGCACGCGGTGTTCGGTGTCGTCGACCGCCCGCTCGACCAGCGCCGCGACCCGCTCGTGCTCGACCTGTCCGGCCCGGCCGGGCACGGCGTCGTGTGCGGCGGCCCGCAGTCCGGCAAGAGCACCGCGCTGCGGTCGATGATCACCAGCCTCGCGCTCACCAACACGCCACGCGAGATCCAGTTCTACTGCCTCGACTTCGGCGGTGGCTCACTCGCCGCGCTGCGCGACCTGCCGCACGTCGGCGGCGTGGCCGGCCGGCAGAACACCGGCGCGGTGCGGCGGACGGTCGCCGAGGTGGCCACGATCCTCGCCGACCGGGAGCGCCGCTTCGCCGAGCTGGACGTCGACGGCATGCCCACCTACCGGGCGCTGCGGGCCGCGGGCCGGGTCGACGACCCGCACGGCGACGTGTTCCTGGTCGTCGACGGCTGGCTGACGCTGCGCAAGGAGTTCGAGGACCAGGAGGAGATCATCACGAGCATCGCCCAGCGCGGCCTCGCGTACGGCGTGCACCTGCTCGTGGCCGTCGCCCGCTGGTTCGACCTGCGCCCGCAGGTGCGGGACCTGCTCGGCAGCCGGGTCGAGCTGCGCCTGGGCGACCCGATCGACACGATGATCGACCGGACGGGCGCGCTGCGGGTGCCGGAGAACGCACCCGGCCGCGGCCTTGGCCCCACCAAGCACCAGATCCTGACCGCGCTGCCACGCATCGACGGCCGCGTCGACGACCTCGCCGTCGGCGTCGCCGGCCTCGTCGCGGCGATCCGCGGCGCGTGGCAGGGCGAACCGGCGCCCGCGGTCCGGATGCTGCCCCCCTTCCTGCCCTACGTCGCGCTGCCGCCCGACGACCCCGCGACGCACCAGCTGTCCGTCGGCATCGCCGAGACGGACCTGCGTCCTGTGCGGCTCAACCTGGGCGCGGACGCGCACGTGCTGGCACTTGGCGACGCCGAGTCCGGCAAGACGACCTTCGTCCGCGCGCTGGCCAGCAGGATCGTCGACACCTACACCCCGGACCAGGCCAGGATCCTGCTGGTCGACCACCGCAGGAGCCTGCTCGGCGAGATCCCGCGGGACTACCTCCTCGGCTACGGCACCGACCCCGCGGCGACGAGCAGGCTGGTCGACGCCGTCGCGCAGGGCGTGCGTGGCCGGCTGCCCGGTCCGGACGTGACACCGGAGCAGTTGCGCAATCGCGACTGGTGGACCGGCCCGGAGCTGTTCGTCCTGGTCGACGACTACGACCTGGTCGCGACGCCCGGGTCTAACCCGCTCGCGCCGCTCACGGAGTTCCTGGCGCAGGGCCGGGACATCGGCCTGCACGTGGTCGTCACGCGCCGGTCGGGCGGCGCGGGAAGGGCCCTGTTCGAACAGTTCCTCACCCGCATGCGGGACGTCGGCGCGATCGGCCTGCTGATGTCCGGCGACAAGGCGGAGGGCCAGCTGCTCGGCGGGCAGAAGGCCGAGGAGCTGCCGCCCGGGCGGGCGAAGCTCGTCACCCGTCGCGGCGAGCCGCAACTGGTGCAGCTCGCGTGGCTGCCACCGACCGAATGAAGTCGACCACCAAGGAGGAACCGATGGCAGACGAGACGGACCCCGAGCTGTCCGGCGTGCCGGACGAGATCGCCGGTGAACCAGGTGCGATGGGCACGTTCATCCTGCGCGGACCCGGCGTCGAACTGTACAAGTTCGACGGCACGGCGAAGCTCACGTCGGGTATGCCGG
Organism: Actinophytocola sp.; assembly: GCF_035634895.1. Classification (GTDB taxonomy): domain Bacteria; phylum Actinomycetota; class Actinomycetes; order Mycobacteriales; family Pseudonocardiaceae; genus Actinophytocola. Next base: position 9,198 of record NZ_DASQCC010000008.1, read on the forward strand.
AAGGCCAGGCCTACGCCGTGAAGGACGAGTCCGCGTCCAGGCGGCTGGCGACCTTCGTGCAGTCCACGGCCATCGGGTTCAACTCGTACTCCAGCAGCGCGGAAACTCACGGGCGCGACTACCTGCAGACGGACGAGCTGGCCGCCGACGGCATTCGGCACTTCGGCACGCTCACCCAACAGTTCGTCGCGGGGGACTAGATGCCCAACTACACCGCGATGCCGCTCGCCCAGCAGATCTCGATGCTGGAGCAGGAGGACAAGAACCAGAACCTCCGCGAGGCCAAGAGCCAGATGTGGAAACACGCGGTCGTCGATCTCGACGACGCCGAAGCGGAGCTCGGTCGGGAGACCGACAAGCTCGAGACTGCGTGGACGGACCCCGGCGGCGACACCTTCGTGGCGAAGGCCCGTGACACCCAGAGCGTGATCCGGACGTGGACGCAGAACATCTCGTCCGCCAACCCCGCCACGATGCTCGACCAGATCAACGCGCTCGTCCCGCAGGCGCTCTCCCTGGCGCAGACGAACCAGACGCGGTTCCAGCAGTACATGGCGACCCAGGGTGGCGTGGCGATCAACCTCGGCTACTCGGCCGACCAGCTGGAGGCCCCGTACCGGGAGCCGAGCGGCCGGCTGATGGACCAGATCGCCGCCCTGTACGAGCAGGCCGGGGGCGCGGTGACGAAGGCAGGCTCTGGCCCGAAGTACCGGGGCATCGACGGCGACCCGGAGTCCGGTGGCCCGAGCCCGTCGGTCCGCGGCGGCGGGGGCGGCGGTGCCCCGGCGGGGGCGGTCAGTGCGTCGCCCGGCGGCGGTCCCCCGCCCGGGGAGGTGACGGATCCCCTCGCCTCCCCGACGACGGGTACCGACGGCCAGGACGCCCTCACCCGACCCGACCCGTCCCTCACCAGCCCGCTCGGCGTCGACGGCGGTGGCGCGGATCTCCCGGCCGGCGCGGACGCGGCGGCCGGCGGCGGTCCGGACCCCACGCTGAGCGGTGGTCTCGGCACTGCCCCGACGCCGAGCGTCACGAGCCCGGTCGGCGCCGGCGGTGGCGCCGGTACCGGTGCGGGTGGCCTGGGCACCGGCGGCGGTGCGTCGCCGATCCCGTCCCTCAACGGCGGTCTGGGCGGCATCGGCGCACGCCCGGGCGGCGGCATCGGTGGAGGTGGCGGCGGTACCGGCGTGGGTGCCCTGCCCACCCCCATCACGAGCATCCCCGGCCGCGGGGGCGGTGGTGGCCCCTTCGCCGGGGCCAGGGTGCCGGGCCTGAGCCTCGGTGGTGGCGGCGGCATTCCCGGGCTCGGCTCGGCGGGCACCGGAGGTGGCGGTATCGGCGCGGCCGGTGGCGGCACGGGCCAGATCCCGGCGGCCGCGACCCCGTACCAGGCCCCGGCGTCGACCGGCCCGGGCGGCGTGGCCCCCACCGCGCCGACGACGGCCGGTGCGGCGACCACCGCGGGCGGCTCCGGGTCCGGTGGCGGCATGGGTGGCATGCCGATGTCGCCGATGGGCATGGGCGGCACGGGTGCCGGCGGCGGCGCCCCCGGCTCCGGTGCGGTGTCCCGCCCGGGCCGCAACAACCACAACCGGCGCAAGGAGGTCGTCACGCCGGGACTGCCGGTCATGCTCAGCGGCAAGGCGGGCATGGCCGACATGAACGCGTTCGTCGGCCGGGGCCGCCGGCAGGCGCAGGAGTCCGACGTGCCGACCACGGTTCAGCTCATCGACGAGGACCTGTGGCAGGTGGAGCAGAAGCCGGCCGCCGACGAGCAGCTCGTCGCGCCCCCGGTCCGCCGCCTGCACTGACACGAGCCGTGCGGGTGCCCTTCGAGACGGAGGGCACCCGCACGGCGTTCAGCGCCGCAGGGCGGCCTCGTGGCTCAGGCCCGAGCCCAGCGGGATCCGGGCCACCAGCCCCGCCGGCATCCGCACCGGCCTGACGCCGTCGTAGCCCAGCACCTTCAGGACGTCCGCCGATGCGAGCGGGTACGCGATGCCCTGGTCGGTCACCACGAGGAACGTCCCGCGCGGCGCGTCGGCCGACGGCACCGCCTCGATGACCGCCGCCCGCCCCGCCGGCACGAGCACCTGGTCGGCGAGCACGACGCCCCTGTCGGTCCGCTTCGGCGTCGCGGACATCGGGTCGACCGGCGCCGACGCGGGCGCCAGCGTCACGAGCGGCACGTCGTCGCCCGGCGCGAACGTCAGGCACAGCGGTGCCCCGTCGTCGACCTCCACGAACGCCGGCCGGAACGAGGGCGGGTCACCCGGTTTCGGCGGCGCGACCGACGGCTGCGGTGCCCCGCTGGCCTCGATCAACCCCATCGGCAGCGCCTTCGGCTCCTGGTTCGGGTACGCCTTCGCCGTCTCCCGGTACGCGCGCTGGATGTCGTACTGCAGCTCGGTGATCGGCCGCAGCTGCCCCACCTCGGCCAGGTAGAACTGCACACCGCGCGTCGTCGTCACCGCGAACAGCTGCCCGGCGCGGACGTCCGGCGCGACCACCTGCGCGGGCTGTCCCATCTGTGCCACGGGAATCGGCGCGATCGGCCGTCCCGCCGGGATCGACTCGACGACCGCGGGGCTGACCCGCACCGCGGGGGTCGCATGCAGCGCGAGCCCGACGGCCAGCTGGTCCGGCCTGCTGATCAGGTGCCGGTAGCCACGCAGGACCAGGTACCGCTCACCGGTCTCCGGCACGTCCACGAGCACGGCCTCGTTGCCGAGCGTGCGCCCGCCGCGCGCGAGCTGCCCGACCATCAGCACGGACGTGGGTACGACCGTCCCGGTCAGGTCGGGCGCCGGCTGCGAGCAGAGCGTCCAGGGGTCCGCGAGCAGACCGTCGGCGGCCGGCAGCGCGTCCGGCGCGTCGGGGATGCCGATGCGGGGGCCGCGGGGGACCCCGGCCAGCGAGTCCCTCGACACGCTCACCGTGTCGGCATGGTCGTCCAGGGCCAGCAGGGCGGACGTGTAGTTCTCGACCGGGTGCAGGCGGCCGTCCAGGTAGACGAACCGGGTGCCGGTCTCCTTCTCGACGACCACCTTCCTGCCGTCCGCCCAGGTCTGGTTGCCGCCCGGGTTGAGCATCCCGTACACCCCGACCGCGGCCAGCGCGACGACCGCGACCGCGATGCCGCCGAACGCGGCGTGGACCGGCCTGCGGAACGGCGGCTGCTCGGGGTCGGTCTCCCTGGTGACCAGCGCGGAGACGACCCGCTGGACCAGGAACTGGTAGGCGTGGAGCTGGTCTCTCTTGGCGGCCATGTCAGCCGCCCAGCCCGCGCACGTAGCCGTACAGCCCGAGGACCGAGCAGGTCACCGGCACGATCGCGAGCACCAGCAGCACCTCGAGGATCTCCGCGTACCGGCCGAGGTAGGGACTTGCCTCGCGGGTGCTGTGCAGGACGCCGAGCAGGGCGGCTGCGACGCCGGCGAGCAGCAGCACCGGTCCGGCCATGGCGAGCAGGTCGTTCCGGTCGGACATGAGGGGGCCGAGCGCGAGGCACGCGGCCCCGGACAGCCCGGCCACGAGGAGCGGCACGCGTTGCCGCACGATCGGGTGGAGCCGGGCCCGCAGCAGGAACCCGACGGTCAGGATCATGACGAGGATCAGCCCGGCCTCGCTGCCGCTGGTGATCAGCAGGACCTGGCAGGGCACGACGACCACGCCGAGCCCGCCGACCATGCCGGTGAGCAGGCTGTCCGCGCGGAGCACCGAGGCGTAGACGGCGCGGCGCGGCGGCTGCGGGTCGTCGCGGAGGAGGTCGGCGGAGGACTTCGGCAGCACCGGCATCGGCACCCGCGACAGGCGGATCGACAGCGGCGCGAGCACGGGGGCGAAGGCGAGCCCGACCCCGGCGACCAGCGCGGCGGCCTCGTACCCCTCGAGCGAGTCGAACGTGGTGAGCCAGCCGCCGACCAGCGCGAACACCCCGACCGTGGCGGCGAGGACGAAAACGGCGGCCCGGTCCACCACGCCGAGCAGGGCCACCATGGCGGCGAGCAGCAACGCGGCCCCCGCGCCGAGAAGGTGGGGCGCGCCGAGCTCGGACAGGTCCCGGTTCCCCGCGAACACGAGCCCACCACCCGCGAACGCGAACGGCAGCGCGACGGCCGCCGCCATGACCGCCGCACCGCTGTCCCCGGCGGCCCGAGCGAGCAGGAGCGCGGCCGCGAGGAGCGCGGTGGCGACGCCGATCGACCACCAGGCGGGCCCCGTCCAACCCGGCCCCGAGCGGGCGACGGCGGCGAGCGCGAACACGACCGCCAGCGCGCCGATGGTGAGGCCGGTGGCACGGGTGTGTCGGGGGCCCCAGGTGCCGCCGGTGCGGGCGGACCCGGTGGCGATGGCGTCGACGAGGTCGTCGTACTCGAGCTCGGGCCAGTCGGTGTGCGCGTGGGTGAGGTGCAGTACCTCGCCGTCCCGGACCCGCTGGGCGGCGAGGGTGCGCGCGGAGTCGAGGGCGGCGCCGTCCGCGCGGCGGAGCACCCAGCCGCCGCTGTGGGCGCCCGCGTCCGCGAGGTCCTCACCGGCATGCTTGAGCAGTCCGGGGAGAAGCTCGGCGAGGGGCGCACGCTCGGGCAACGCCAGGTCGATCCGGCGCGCGGGCGCGGCGACGGTCACCCGGACGAGACCAGTGGTGTTCATGTCGTTTGCAGCTTCCTGCCGACGGTCCCATGTCTTTTCGCGGTCCCACCTACGATGACCGGACAGGCAGATCCGGGGAACGGGCTCGGCAGCTAGCGGACATGCCAGGAGGTGCGGCGCGTGGACCTGGTCCCGATCGGCCACGACCTCGGCGTCTTCCACGACGGCGTGGGCGGTTCCGTCCGCCAGGTCCGGGTGGGCGCCGAGCTCGAGGAGTTGACCGAGGCCCAGTACGAGGCGTGGCTGGCCGCGGCACCGGATGCGTGGCTGGCGTCCCGCCGCCTGCTGGCGCCGTTGGCCGACCCCGTGGAGTTCGCGTCCAACCACCGGCTGATCCCGCTGGCACTGGGCCTGGGGAACACGGCGGAGGAGCCGTGGCTGTTCTCGGCGGGCGTGCTGTACCAACCGATGGTGGCGATGACCGGGCCGCTGTACGACCTGTGGCAGTGGGCGCACCTGTCCCCGGACCTGTGGTCGGCGTGCCGAGAGGCCGCGGCGGTGGCGGCACAGGCGGAGGTGACGAGCCCGGAGCAGACGGACCCCGCGCAGGTGCTGGCCGGGGCGCTGGAGACGGTGCCGCAGCTGCTGGCGGCGAAGGTCGCGTGTTTCGACGTGCGGATGGCGGGCCTGCGATGACCGTGTTCCCCGTCGGCCACTACATGGGCGAACGGCACCCGGAGGGCCTGCACTACGTGCGGTTGGGCCTGGCACACCAGACGATGACGGCGGACGAGTTCGGCGTGTGGGTGCTGTCCCACCAGGACAGTCCACAGTGGTCACTGGAGGATGTGCTCGCCCTGGCGGCGAAGGCGTCACTGCCTGACGCGGAGTCGGCCGCGGCACGCCTCCTGTCGGTGGGCCTGCTGACCACGGCCGACGACCCGGTCGCCTTCACGAGGTCATACCGCCTGGAGCCGCTGTCGGTGGGGATAGGCAACACGACGGAGAACCCGGACACGTACCTGGTGGGCCTACCGGACACGGAACCGGCGAGGCTCGGGGCGAGTGCCTACGAGCTGTGGCAGTGGTCGGCGCTGGCGCCGACGCTGTGGCACACCTGCGAAATCCGCGCGAAGGTGGCCGGCGAGGCCCCGGCCGACCTGGCCCCGGCATTGCTGGCGGACCTGAGGCCGCTGCTGGCGAACAGCTGCGGTTACCTGGACACGGCACGATGAACGACCTGACCAGGATGGATGACGGCCCGGTGGCGACGGTGTACTCGGGCCGTCGAGCAGGCGTGCCCGTGGCCGTGAAGGTGTTCCCGAGACGCTTCGACAAGCGAACGGTGTCGGCGTTCACGAAGGAACAGGCCAGACTGTCGACCGTCCGGCGGGTCTCGTCGATCCTGATGGTGGACGGCGTGGAGGAGATGCCGTCGGGCGAGTCGGCGCTGCGGATGGAGCTGTGCACACAGTCGCTGGCGGCGTTGGTGGAGCGGGTGGGCCCGCTGTCGGCCCCGGACGCGGCGATCCTGGGCCGGGCAGTGGCGGTGGCACTGGCGGCGGCACACGGTGTGGGGGTCGTGCACGGCGGCGTGTCCCCGCACAACGTCCTGTTCCGGGCGAACAACGAGCCGGTGGTGGCCGACTTCGGCGTGACGCTGCGGCAGGCGTTCACACGGGACCCGTTGCACGCGGTCGAGTACCTTCCCCCGGAAACCCTGCGGACCGGCACGCTGAACGAGAGAACGGACCTCTACGGTCTCGGCGCGGTCCTGCATTTCGCACTGACCGGCCGCTCCCCCCACCCGGGCCGCCTTGGCGAACAACCAGGCGAACGCGTCCTGAGAATCCTGGGCGAACCAGTCCCGGCGATCAACCGCCAGGACGTCCCGGTGGGACTGTCCACTCTGGTCGCGAGGCTGCTGGCCACGACTCCCGACCACCGCCCCCAGGACGCCGGCCAGGTCGCGGACCACCTGACCGCCCTACTCCCCAACCCACCGACCCCACCCCAGCCAGAAGCCTGGGACGACTTCGACCACCCGTCCCCACCCGTCCACCCATCCCACCCCGACCCCCGACCGGACTTCGACGACTTCGCCCCACTCCCATCGGGCAGCTCGGCATGGGCCTCACCGCCACCCTCGACCGGCGGCCACCCAGCGCAACCACCCGCGGCCGCCGGCGCGCCGGCGGCACCTCCACCAGCCACCCCGCCACCGGCCTCCACCCCAGCGCCGATCGAGGCACCCGCGACGCGACCCCACCCACCGCGACCGACAGCGCCGCCACCGGCCTCGCCCGGCGAGCCGGCCGGCCCACCGGGACCGGCGCCACCGCACGCGGAAGGCGCCACTACTGCGGCGTCGGTATCGCCGTTGTGGGACTCGCCGGTTCCGGCTGCACGCCCTGCGGGTCCGCCATCTGGACCGTCGTCGGCGTCATCGCACGCGGAAGGCGCCACTACTCCGGCGTCGGTATCGCCGTTGTGGGACTCGCCGGTTCCGGCTGCACGCCCTGCCGTCCCACCTGTCGCGCCGCCGCCGCCCCCGCCTGCGGCCGATGCGGCCCCCGCACCGACGCAGGCTCCCGAAGCGCCGCACCCCGCCGCGCCCCTCCTCCCCCTGGCCCCGCCGCCCACCCCCGTGCCGGGAAGGCCCGACCCACCCGTCACCACCGAGTTCTCCCACCCCGGCGACGGCCTCGACGATGACCTAGGCGACGACTTCGGGGACGACTTCGGGGACGACTTCGGCAACGCCCGGCGGGCGACGGTCCTCGCCGGCCCGCTCACCCCACCCGAACAGCCCCAACGCCGCCTCATCCGCTACGACCTGCTCGCCGGTGCGGCCCTCGTCCTCGCCCTGCTCGCCCTCGTCCCCCTGCTCCTCCTCCGCGGCGACCCGGACGAGATCTCCAGCACCCCGAGGGTGCCGCAGGCCGGCGGCACGGCCGACCAGGTCACCGTCGAGCTCGGCGAGCCCACCGATCTCATCGACCGGGTCGAGCTCACCTGGAAGGCCACCCGCGAGCTCGACTTCGCCGTCGTCGTCGCCGCTGAAGGGGAGTCGACCCACGTCGTCCTCGCCCAGCGCAACCACGCCATGACCGTCGACGTCGAGCCGGGCCGCAAGTACTGCTTCCTCGTCCAGGCCACCGACGGCGACGAGGTCTACGAGAGCGAACCCCAGCCGTTGAGAGGCGCGACCTGCCGGAAGTGACCGGAAGTGATCAGCCGCCCGAGTGCATCATGTCGGCCCCCGCCGGCACCGCCGGGTCGTCCGGGTCGTCCAGCCACCCGTACGGCAGCGTCACCTTCCCCGACGAGCCCTGCCTGCCCCGCGGGCCCTCGCCGGCCGGCGGGAACGGGGCCTCGTGGTCGAGCTCGGGCAGGTACGAGTCCAGCTCCGCCAGCGACGACACCATCGAGAACCTGCGCCGCAGCTCCGCGCCGACCGGGAAGCCCATGAAGTACCACGCCATGTGTTTGCGCAGGTCACGGATTCCCTTTTCCTCGCCGTCGTGCTCGACGAGGAGCTCCGCGTGCCTGCGGAGCACCCGTGCCACCTCACCCAGCGACGGCCCGGCGGGGACCGGCTCGCCGCGGAACGCGGCCTGCAGCTCGCCGAACAGCCACGGGCGACCCAGGCAGCCGCGGCCCACGACCACGCCGTCGCAGCCGGTCTTCTCCACCATCGCCAGCGCGTCGGCCGCCGTGAAGATGTCGCCGTTGCCCAGCACGGGGATGGTCGTGACGGCCTCCTTCAGCCGCGCGATGTGGGTCCAGTCGGCCTGCCCGGAGTACCGCTGCGCCGCGGTCCGTGCGTGCAGCGCCACCCCGACGGCACCCTCGGCCTCCGCGATCCGCCCGGCGTCCAGGTACGTGTGGTGCTCGTCGTCGATGCCGATGCGGAACTTCGCGGTCACCGGGAGGTCGCCGGCGGCCTCGACCGTCGCGCGGATGATGTTGGCGAACAGCCTGCGCTTGTACGGCAGCGCGGCCCCGCCGCCCTTCCTGGTGACCTTGACGACCGGGCAGCCCCAGTTCGTGTCGATGTGGTCCGCGAGGCCCTCGCCGACGATGATCTTCACGGCCTCCCGCATGGTGGCCGGGTCGACGCCGTAGAGCTGCACCGACCTGGGGTGCTCGCTCGGGTCGAAGGTCATCATGTGCCTGGTCTTGGCATCCCGGATGACGAGCGCCCGCGCGGTGATCATCTCGCACACGTACAGCCCGGCGCCGTACTCCCGGCACAGCCGCCGGAACGCGACGTTCGTGATCCCGGCCATCGGGGCGAGCACGACCGGCGGATCGACCTGGTAGGGCCCGATCCGCAGTGCCTTCGCGACTGCCGCCATGCCCTCCATTGTGACCCGGGCGTCAGCCGGGCTCGAACAGCCCCCTGACGTCCTCGGCGGTCAGGCTGGGGCTGAACGTGTCGCCGTCGTCCATGACGTTGGTGAACAGTTCCGCCTTCCGCCGCTGGAGGGCCGTCACCTTCTCCTCGATCGTGTCCTTCGCGATGAGGCGGTAGACCATCACGTTGCGGGTTTGTCCGATTCGGTGGGTTCGGTCCACCGCCTGGGCCTCGGTCGCCGGGTTCCACCACGGGTCCAGCAGGAAGCAGTAGTCCGCCTCCGTCAGGTTCAGGCCGAAGCCGCCCGCCTTCAGGCTGATCAGGAACACCGGCGCCCCGCCGCCCTTGAAGCGGTCGATCACCTCGGCCCGGTCGCGGGTCCGGCCGTCCAGGTAGCAGTACTCGATGCCCTCGGCCGCCAGCCGGGACCGGACCATCGTGAGGAAGCTCGTGAACTGGCTGAACACCAGCGCCCGGTGACCTCCCGCGACGACGTCGGCCAGCTGCTCGGCGAGGGCGTCGATCTTGGCGGACGGCATCTCGGCGTGCTCGGGATCCACCAGGCCGGCGTGCAGGCTCAGCTGCCGCAGCGACGTCAGCGACCGCAGGATCGTGAACCGGTTCCGGTCCATGTCCTCCAGCAGCCCCAGCACCTTCTGCCGCTCCCGCTGCAGCACCGTCTGGTACAGCTTCCGGTGCTTCGGGTGCAGCTCCACCTCCAGCACCTGCTCCAGCTTCGCCGGCAGGTCCGCCGCCACCTGCTCCTTCGTGCGCCGCTTCATCAGCGGCCGCACCCGCCGCCGCAACTGCGCGAGCAGCTGGGTGTCGCCGTCCCGCTCGATCGGGCGTGCGTAGTAGTCGCGGAACCGGGTCGGGCTCGGGAACAACCCGGGCGCGGTGATCGACAGCAGCGACCACAGCTCCATCACGTTGTTCTCCATCGGCGTGCCCGTGATCGCCAGCTTCACCGGCGCCGGCACCCGCCGCAGGCACTGGTACACCTTCGACTGGTGGTTCTTCGTGTACTGCGCCTCGTCCATGATCAGCCCGGCCCACGAGGCCGCCGCGTACGCCTCGACGTCCAGGCGCAGCAACGTGTACGACGTCACCACGACGTCCACGTCGCCGGGCAGCTCCGCGCCGCGGCGGGCCATCGACGCCACCCGCAGACCTGGCGTGAACCGCCCGGCCTCCGCGACCCAGTTGGACACCACGCTCGTCGGCGCCACGATCAGGAACGGCCGGTCCGCCGCGGCGTGGCGGATCAACGCGAGCGACTGCAGCGTCTTCCCCAGCCCCATGTCGTCGGCCAGGATGCCGCCCAGCTGGTGCTCCCACAGGAACGCCAGCCACTGGAAACCGTCCACCTGGTACGGACGCAACGTGGCCTCGAGCGGGGGCACCTCGTACGACGCCACCGACGACAGCGACAGCAGCCCGTTCACCTGCTGGTCCCACGCCGCCGCCTGCTTCTCCACCACCCCGAGCGCGGCCAGCTCGTCCCACAACCCGGCCTGGTACCGGCTGATCTTCAGCGTCCCGTCGGAGAAGTCGTGCAGCGACCGCGCCTCGTCGATCAGCCGCCGCAACGCCTGCAGCTCCGGCTTCTCCAGAGAGAAGTACGCGCCGTCCCGCAGCAGCAGGTGCGACTGCTCCCTGGCCAGCGCCACGAACACGTCGAGGAACGGCACCTCCCGCCCCTCGGCGCGGATCGTGATCCCCAGGTCGAACCAGTCGTTGTCGCCCGGCACCGCCGAGGTCGACACGCCGATCGTCAGCGAGTCGCCGACCTCGCGGTAGTCGGCCGTCTCGCCGTCGACCGACACGTCCACGCCGGGGCGGTCCAGCAGCAGCGGCAACACCTCGGTGGTGAACAGCATCGTGTCGATGCCGCGCACCTCACCGGGCCACAGCGTCTCGCCCGACCGGAGCCCGAAGCGCTCGAGCGGCACGTCGTCGAGCCCGTCGAGCAGCGCCCGCTCGGCGGCCGGGTCGCGGTACGCGGCGACCTGACCGGACAACGACGCGTAGGCGGGTCTGCCGTCGACCTCGTACCGCCACTCCCACCGCAGCGCCAACCGGTGCCCGTCGCCGTAGTCGGCATGCAGCACCAGGACGGGTGGGGAGATCGCCACCGGCGTGAACGAGTCGTCGGAGGAGACCACGGGCGCGAGCCGCCGCAGCCGCGGGTAGTACTCGGTCGCGAACTTCCGTTGTTCCGTAAGGGGAATCTCGAGTCGGTGGCCCCGCAGCGTGAGCTGCCGCAGCTGCGCGGGCACGGCCTCGGCCAGCCGGGCCAGCCCCAGCCGCCATGCCTGGGGGTCGGCGGTCAGCTCCGCGCGGTCGACGTGCACCACACCGTGGTCGCCGACGAACGACACCACCACCGGGTCCGCCACGCCGTCGATCCGCAGCGCCGGCCCGAGCACCAGGTTCGCCCCGTCGCTGGTGGCGTCGAGGAGCAGCCGAGCGGAGTCGTGCCGCGACAGGTCGCCGAGCCGCTTGCGGGCGTGGACCACCCGCAGCCCCATCGCGTCGGCCTCGTCCAGCATCGGCCACAGCCGCGCGCTCGCGAACGACGACAGGTCCACGACCAGCCCGTCGGGAGAGCCGGACAGCGCGTGCAGCTCCGTCAGCAACCGCACGTGGTCCGGGACGTAGTCACCCTCCAGCCGCGTCCAGCTCACCCCGCCGCCGATCCACCCGGCACGCCCCGGCCGCACGACCTTCGCGTAGGCCCGCGGCCCGTCCACCAGCGACACCTCGATCGCCAGCGGCGTCGCCCCGCTCACCCGCGGCGGCGCGAGCAACGCGTCCAGCGACTGCTGCCAGGTCACGGGCGTCGGCTTGGGCCGCCGCGGTTTGGGGCCGGCGAGCCCCGCCGCGGTCAGCACGAGCGCCACGACGTGCTTGCAGTCCATCGCCACCGGGCAGTCGCACTCGCCCTCCGCGAACCCGAGCGCCTGCCCGAACCCCGAAGCGAAGTACGCCGTGGTCGTGTAGACCTCGTCGTAGGAGCCCTTCACGCGGCCACGTACCGCGCACGCCGACTCGTCCCACCGCATCGAGAGCACGGCGCCCTTGCGTGCGTAGGCCAGGCCCCGCGCGTACGACGTGGGGCCCGCCGCTTCCTCGAGCCCGATGAGGTCCGCGCCGGCGAGCATGGCGTTCTGCATGGTGGCCAAGCTAGCCGCGCGCACCGACAATCTCGCTCCGACGCGCCAACGGCGAGGCCAGCAGCCAGATCACGGACAGGCACGCGACCGCCCCGGACACCAGCAGCGTCGTCCGCGTACCCATGAGCGTCCCCAGCACGCCGCCCACCAGGCTGCCCACCGGCATCACGCCGCCCACGGTCAGGTCCATGATCGCGCTGACGCGACCCTGCAGCGGCGCCGGGCACACGGTCTGCCGGATCGTCACCTGCACCACGTTCGTCAGGATGATGCAGAAACTCGCCACGAACGTGCCGACCACCCACCACGCCAGCCCCCACCCGGCCGTGGTGAACGCCTGCACCACGAACGCAGGCCCCAGCAGGAGCACGCCGACCATCAGCGCCCGCGCCTGCCCGAGAAGCGCGACCACCCGCCGCGTCACCCCCGACGCCAGCAGCGCCCCGAGCAGCCCGATCGTGCCGAGCAGCCCGATCATTCCAGCCGAGAGGCCGACCTCACGCACCAGGAACACCGTGCTCACGGAGATCCCCATGGACTGGCCCAGCACGGTCGTCGCCGTCCTCAGCGCGATCGGGCGCAGCAGCGGCTGCCGCCACACGTACCGCACGCCGGCGCCGATCTCGCGGCCCAGATGCCGGTCGGGCGCCCGTTCGACCGGCGGCTCGCGGTGCCGGATGGCCCGCACCCACAGCCCCGACCACACGAACGACAGCGCGTCGACCACGAACACGAACGGCGCCGTCAGGAGCTGGACCAGGTAACCGCCGGCACTGGCACCCGCGAGTGCCGCCACGGACGCGTTGGCCGCCAGCTTCGCGTTCGCGTCGACCAGCTCCCCGGGTGGCAGCAGCCGCGGCAGGTACGAGTGGTGCGCCACCTCGAAGAACACCGACAGCACGCCGACCAGGAGCATCACCACGTACAGCTGCGCGAGCGTCAGCCCGCCGAACAGCGCGGCCGCGGGCACCGACAGCATCAGCGCGGCCCGCCCGAAGTCGGTGACCAGCATGACCGGCCGGCACCGTAGGCGGTCCACCCACGCACCGGCCAGCAACCCGAACAGCAGCCACCCCAGCGAGTCACACGTCCGGACCAGCGCCACCTGGAACGTCGACGCGTGCAGGTAGAGGACGGCGACCAGCGGCGCGACGAGGAACGTCATCCGGTTCCCCAGTTGGCTGACGGCATCCGCCAACCACAACCGGCGAAAATCCACGAGGACACCCTAGCATTTACTAGGGGGTTGGATACTGGGCGCATGACGGATCCCGTCCTGCGTGCACTCAGCCATCCGACCCGGCTGCGGATGCTGTCGTTGATGTGGGCCGGACCGCTGTCCGCGGCGAACCTGTCCACGGAGCTGGGCATCTCGCACGGCCTGGCCAGCCAGCATCTCCGCACCCTCGACCGCGCCGGCCTGGTCGAGCTCGCCGAGGTGCGCGCCAACCGCGGCGGCCGGGAACGCCTCTACCGGACCGTCAAGGGCAGCCCGCTCTCCGACCGGGCCGACGCGTCGCCGCTGCTCACCGAGGCCTTCGTCAAGAACCTGCGCCAGCGGCTGACCACCCGCGTGCCCGAGTCGGCCTCGGTCGTCACGGACGCCGAGCTGTGGGTCACCCCGGAGGTGTGGACGGAGTATCGCAAACGTTTGGCAGTCCTGATGTACGAGCTGCACGAGCACTCCGCGCCACCACACACCCCGGGCACCCAACCGATCGGCGCGTTCCTGATGGCCTTCGAGATGCGCCCGGGGACCGGCGACCCAACCTGACCGCCACCGGACTCGCGCCTGGTCCGGCAGCCGGGGACCGAATGCAACAAAACGGGTCACTTCCTCATTAGGGATGCGAAATCGAGGTCGAGTCGATGATCGGGAGTGGCCGATGGAGTTCGCCGAGTACGTGGCCAGGCAGCGTCCCGCGCTGATGCGGTTCGCCACGGTCCTGACCTGCCAGACGTGGCTGGCCGAGGACCTGGTGAGCGACGTGCTCGGCCGGGCGTTCGAGCGGTGGAACCGGATATCGGGGATGGCCGAGCCGAACGCCTATGTGCGGCGGATGGTCGTCAACGAGTACCTGTCCTGGCGCAGAAGGCTGACCCGCACGTCCCCACGCGCCGAGGTCGAGCCGATGGTGATCTCCGACGGCGCGGACGAGCGGGCCGAGCGGGACGCGATGATCCGCCGCCTCGCCGGCCTGCCCAGGAAGCAGCGCGCGGCCGTGGTCCTGCGCTACTACGCGGGCCTGTCCGACATGGACATCGCCACACAGCTGGGGTGCCGGGAAACGACCGTACGCAGCCAGATCCATCGGGCGCTCGCCGCTCTGCGCATCGACCTCACCGTCACGGCCCCCAACTTCCAGGAGACCCCATGAGCGACCTACGCAACCTCCACGACGCCTTCGCCGAGTTGGAGCGGCGCGCCGACGCCACGGCCGTGGCCACGGCCCCGGTCACGCGGCCACGCCGGGCCGTGCGGCTGATACCCGTCGCGACCACTGTCGTCGCGGTGGCCGGCCTGGTCGCGGGTGCGGTGTGGCTGGTACCCCGCGACTCCGGCACGGACGCCGCCGGCCCACCGGCCACCTCGTCGACCGCACCGTCCACGGCACGCATCCCCACCACGCCGGATGAGCTGATCGCCCGGTTCAGGGCGGTACTCGGCGACACCGCGACGTTCGAGGTGACCATGAAGGACACGTTGCCAGGGGGTCCCCAGCCCTCGACCGTCGACATGCCACCGGGGTCAGGATTGGTCGACACCCCGTCGACGAACCCCGCGTACCCCACCACCGCGGTCATCGGCGGGACTCTGACCTCCGCGGGCTTCACCGGGAGCTTCTTCCTGGCGATCCATCCCAGCGATCCGGAGCCGAGCGAGTGGTGCCACCTTTCCTTCGTGGCGGACTGTGACATCAGCACCCTGCCCGACGGTTCCCAGCTGGCGACCGGGACCGGGCACCGGGCTCCCGGCGCGGCGTCGTACCTGGCGTGCCTCAAGCGACCCGACGGGACGACGGTGCTCATCCAGGTCAGCAACCAGGAGGACCCCAGCGGTGCGGTGCTCGACTCGCCGGGCGGTGAGATCCTCGCGCCGCAGCCGCCGCTGACCCTCGACCAGCTGAAGGCGATCGTCACCTCCGACAAGTGGTGACGAGGTTCCTGGTGGCCGGTCCGCCCCGCTCGCACGGCGCCGCGGCGTCCGGCTTTCAACGCCCCTTTGGGCGGGGCGTGCGCCGCACGTCGCGTACCGGGCGGCCGGACACCGCCAGCCTCAGCTCGTCGGCCAGCTCCAGGCAGGTCGTGTGCCGGTCCCGCGGCCGCTTCGCGAGCGCGGTGGCGAGGACGTCGTCAAGTGCCGTAGGCAGCTCCGGCCGCAGCGCGGTGACCGGCCGCGGTTTCTCGTGGCCCTGCGCCCACAGCAACGCGTTGACGTCGGAGTGCGCGTACGGCGGACGGCCGGTGAGGCACTGGTACAGCACGGCGCCGAGCGAGTAGACGTCCGCCCGCGGGTCGATCGGCGCCCCCGCCCGTCCCCCGCCGGGGATCAGCTCCGGCGCGACGAACCCGGGCGTGCCGACACCGGCGCGACCGGCCCCGGTGAACGCATGCGCCGCGATGCCGAAGTCGCACAGCAGCACCCGGCCGGACTGGCGGTCGACGAGGATGTTGCTGGGCTTGACGTCCCGGTGCACGACCCCGGCCGCGTGCGCGAAGTCCAGTGCGGCGGCCACCTCGCGGATCATGTGGACGGTCCAGGACAGGTCGAGCGGGCCGTTCGTCAGCAGTTCACGCAGGTTCGGACCGTCCACGTAGGGCATGACGAGGTAGAGCAGCTCGCCGTCGGTCTGTGCGAAGTGGACGGGGACGATGTTGTGGTGGTCGAGGCTGGCGGCACGCAGGATCTCGTCACGTGCCAGCGCCGGCACGATCACCTTGATCGCCACCGAACGGTTGCCGAGGTCGGTCTCCTCGGCGAGGTAGACGACGCTCGTGTTCGTCTCCGCCAGCTTCCGGACGAGCCGGAACCGCGCGAGCTTGCCACTCAGCTCGGGCTGGCGGGGAAAGTGGTCGTCGGTGACGTCGGGCAACCAGGACCTCCCCGACGAAACCGGATGTCGCCGTGCTCATGATGCCAGGCGCCGTCACGTTGTCCTCGCTACTGGCCTGCCACCGCGAACAGATTTCACGTTTCGTCCTGCGCTGAACACCAGATGGTCTGTACAGTGCAAACGCGCTGGAAGGGAGCAGCTCGGGCCGACCGCCATGGAGGACAGGTGGACACTGCCGCACTCGCGGCGAGTCTCGACACGGAGTCGGGATTCGCGGCGGTGATGAGGGGGATGTTCAGCGAGGGCAAGGCGAAGCAGGCCCACGCGATCTGGATCTCCGCACAGCGCAAGGGTGTCTACGAGACCGTCGAGCTCCGCTTCGCGACCCACGATGGCACCGGCTATGCCGTGATGGCGTTCTCCGACAGCGGCCCGATCGACCCGTCGACCCGCGAAACCCTCGCGGCACAGGCGGACCGCTTCCCACTGGGCACGCTCCGATACGAGTCGTGGATGTACTCGTCACTGGAGCCACACGGCTGGCACCCCCACACCTGGGACCCGAACACCCACACGATCGACGCGATCGCCGACCCGTTCCCCGGCATCCACGTCTTCACCGCGGTCACCAGGCCGAAGGGCCCCGACCGCCCGCTGGTGGCGTACTGCGTGGTGGACGGCAGGGACTACCTCTACCCGATCCCCGGCGACCGGGTGAGCTGACGCGACCTGGCGTTTTCGCCCCGGCCCAAGGTAGAACTCAGCCATGGCGGCCACCGAGACCCGAGACGAGCAGCTGACCCGCAACGTGAGCGAGCTGCTGCAGGAACTACGCGTGGCACAGGGCGGCGTGCAGTTCCTGTTCGGCTTCCTGCTGGCGGTGGCGTTCACCGAGCACTACGCCCGAGCGTCGGGCCTGGAACAGGTCGTGCACCTGGTGGCGGTGGTGTTCGCAACGGCGGCGGTGGCGTGCCTGACCGCACCGGCAGCCTGGCACCGCCTGCTGTTCCGCCACGGTCAACGCCCCCAGATCCTCCGAGCGGCGAACAGTCTGACGGTGGCAGGCCTGGCGTTCCTGGCGGTCTCGATGACGGCGACGGTGTTCCTGCTCTTCGAGGTGGTAGCCGGCCCAGCCGTAGCGATCGTGATCACGACACTGTTCGCGGCCCTGTTCGCCGCCCTGTGGTTCGTTCTCCCCCTACGCATCCGCCTACACGACGACCACCCACCCGCAGAGTGACCCAAAACCCAGTCCCTCCACACCGCGAGCCACGAATGTCACTTTCGCCCGACCCAACCGGGTGAAAGTTATCCACACCCCCCGCTGACCAGGGCTTTCGCAAGGCTGCGTCACCCTCTACCGGTAGAATGGTCGGCGGGGTGGCCCCCGGGATTTGGGTGGGGGCTGCCTACTCTCCATTCTGGTGCTGATTCGGCGAAAATTGTTTTCGCAGGTCAGGCCGTGGAAGACAGTCACAAGCGGCGCCTATGCCGCGACACATGCCTCGCTCGCTTCGGGGAAGCGCGCGTCAGGGCCTCCCAAACAAGCAAAAGCCCTGTTCCCCGGCCTGGCGGCCGGAGAACAGGGCTTCAGAACACCTAGTTCATCATGTCGTCGTACCACCCGCTGACCGCCTCGCGGTCGACGTCCGGAGCGTCTTCCAGCCCGTCGAACAACGGCGTGGTGTCGCCGTCCTCGTCGTCCCGAGGCTCGTAGTCCGAGCCGGCGTCGTCCGAGCCGGCGTCGTCGGAGTCCGAGTCGTCGCCCCCCGTGTCCGGCAACTCCGGCGTGCTGTTGTCGTCGTGGTCGGCGCCGTCATCGGGCAGATCGGCCGGCACCTCGCCGCCACCGTGGTCGTCACCGGCGCCCGTGCCGTACGGCTCATAGCCGTTGTCCGTGTCGTCGCCGCCCTCGGGCTTCGGATCGGTCGGACCTGGCGACGGCTCCGGCGCGTTCTGGGCGTGTCCGCCGCCCTGGCCGTGCGCGTTCCACGTGCCCGCACCGGTCGGATCGCTGTAGGCGTCCTCCGCGACGCCGTCGTCGTTCTCGTCGAGCAACGCCGTGTCCGCGACACCGTCGCCGTCGGAGTCCCACATGACGTCGTCGACCCGGCCGTCGCCGTCGAAGTCCAGCGCGACGCCGTCGACGACGCCGTCGCCGTCCACGTCGACGTCCGCCTCCGAGTGGTGGACGTTCGGATCGCCTTCGCCGGTGCCGAACGAGTACTGGATGTCAGGCATGTCAATCCCCCCGGGGCCGGGTCCTGTCTTCGGAACGTAGATGCGCCGGCAGGCGTTCTGGTTCCGCCCGAAGTCTGGCAGGTTCGGCCCACGGGGGAGACTGATCTACGCGGCCAACTCCTGTCCCTGAGTGAGCCGGCGCGTCACGCCGATCACCGCGTAGGCAGGCGGCAGCGTACGGGTCGGGCTCGGCGGATCGATCCAGCGCCACTCCTGCCCGGAAGTCGTCTGCGGTTCGGTCGGGATGACGATGTGCGCACCGTGTGGCGCGACGTCGACCCGAAGGTGAGAGAGATCGGCCGCGATGTTCGGTCGCAGCCGGTCGAGCGGCTTGGTGAGGAAGGTCCAGCGCTTGCCTTCCGGCTCTGTGACGACAGGAGCGGACAGCATCGCGATGCCCAGTTCAGCGTGTACCCGCGCGCCGAGACTCGCCGGCATGGTCACGGCGTCGAGCACCTGGCCGATCGCGACGATGAGTACCCGCTTACCCACCTGCACAGAGACCGGCCAGCCAAGTAACTCCTCGTAGGATGCGCGGCCGTGGGCGAGTTCTCGGAGCCACGCCGGCGCGGGCCGGTTGGTGATCGAGATTGTCATGGTCATCCCCATGTGAAATTGGGCTGTGTCGGAGCCGGGCCCCGGCACAGATCAGATTTCCACGGTGCGGACGACCACCGCTGGAATTGACGTCTACCGCTGGTTCACCCGCGGCTGTGGTGTGCCTCACAGAGGAAGAACCAACCGGCCGGTATGTCGATACCGACCGGCTGGTTTCCTGCCGGTCGGGAGGTCAGTAGGCGAAGGCGGAGTTCAGGTCACCGTGCGTCAGCCCGCCGCGGGTCTGGTCGTAGGTGCCGAACCCGAGGATCTCGGCGGCCGCGTCCACCACGAGCGAGTAGGCGGCCATCGGGATCGAGGCACCGACGCTGACCCGCCGCACCCCGACCTTGGCCAGCTCGGCAACGGACGGCGCGCCGGGCCCAGCCATGATGTTGAGCGGCGCGGGAACCCTCTCGGCCAACTCCGCGATGACGTCGGTGTCGGTCACCCCGGGCACGAAGATCCCGTCCGCTCCGGCGTCGAGGTACTGCCGAGCCCGCTTGACAGTCTCGCCGATGCCACCCACACCGAGCAGGAACGTGTCGATACGTGCGTTGACGAAGAGCTCGTCGTCGACCGCCCGAGCCTGCGCGATCCGATCGGGCCGCGCCGAAGCGCCGTCCTCGATGTTGACGCCGACGACCCCGACGTCCCGAACCTTCCGGACCGTGCGGCTGACGTCCCCGTACCCACCCTCGACGTCCGCGGTGACGGGCACATCGACCACGCGCACGATCCGCGCGACCGCCGCGACGGCGTCGTCCGGATCCAGGCGGTCGCCGTCGGGCACCCCGAGACTCCAGGCAACCCCGGCACTGGTGGTGGCGATGAACTCGGCCCCGGCCTTCTCGATGAGCCGGGCGCTGATGGCGTCCCATGCGTTGGGCAGGACAAGTGGTTCGCCAGACTGATGACGTGCGCGAAAGTTCATGGCCGAGACTCCACCAGCCGTCCCGGACGCGTTCCGGCCGTTTTCGGACACGCACACGGTCATGTCCGAAAACGGCCAGCCGCACCTCACGAGAGAGGGCACGCTAAACCCATGCGGACACACACGGTGATGGACACCCCGGTGGGCCCTCTGACCCTCGTGGCGACGGACGGCGTGCTCAGTGGCCTGTACATGGACGAACAACGCCACCGCCCGCTCGAGGAGACGTTCGGCCGACGCGACGACACCCGGTCGGCCGACGCGATCGAGCAGTTGACCGCCTACTTCGCCGGCGACCTGAAGGAGTTCGACATCCCGCTGGCCATGGCGGGCACGGAGTTCCAGCGTCGCGTGTGGACGGAGCTCCAGCGAATCCCGTACGGGGAGACCACCACCTACGGTGAACTGGCGGAACGCCTGGGCCGGCCGACGGCGTCCCGGGCAGTAGGCCTGGCCAACGGCAAGAACCCGATCTGCATCATCATCCCGTGCCACCGGGTAGTCGGCGCCAGCGGCAGCCTCACCGGCTACGGCGGTGGCCTCCCACGCAAGCGCTACCTACTGGCCTTCGAAAAAGGCGAGCCAACCCTGTTGTAGAAGCCGCAAGCGCTCAGAGGTACTGCCCGGTCCCCCGAAGCCCGTGCCCCTCAACTCCTTCAGCACCGCCAGCCCCACCAGCACCAGGCGGCAACCCGCGACGCATCTGCTCCAACTGCACCCGAGCAGCCATCTGCTGCGCGAACAGTGCCGTCTGGATCCCGTGGAACAGCCCCTCGAGCCACCCCACCAGCTGGGCCTGCGCGATCCGCAGCTCAGCGTCGGAAGGCGTGTTCCCCTCGGTGAACGGCAGCGACAGCCGCTCCAGTTCCTCACGCAGTTCCGGCGCCAACCCGTCCTCGAGCTCCGCGATCGACCGTTTGTGGATCTCACGCAGGCGATTGCGGGACGCCTCGTCCAGCGGCGCGGCCCGCACCTCCTCGAGCAGCTGCTTGATCATCGTGCCGATGCGCATGACCTTGGCCGGCTGCTCCACCATGTCGCCGACCTGCTCGGCAGCGCCGTCCGGGAGGGAGGCCGCGCCGACGGGCGTCCCGTCGGGGCCCATCACCACCATGTGTTGTGGCTGTTCGCTGTCCTGGTCAGGTTCCATCTGCACGGGTTCGAGGGTAGCCGTCATCCACACCCCGCAAACGACGCCCCCGGACCCGTCCGTACGGTGTGGTGCCATGGCGTTCGACGTCGCTGCGATTCGGGGTTGGTTCCCCGCGTTGGGTGATGGCTGGATTCACCTGGACGCCCCCGCCGGCATGCAGGTACCCGAGCAGGTCGCGACGACGGTCTCGACCGCGCTGCGCGCACCCGTGTCCGGCCCGGGTGGCGTCTTCCCAGCGTCCCAACGTGCCGGAGCCATCGTCGACGCGGCCCGCCGAGCCATCGCTGACGTCGTGGGATGCGACCCGGCCGGCGTGGTGCTGGGCCCCAACCCGGCGGTCCTGCTCCAGCGCCTGGCCGAGTCCGTCGGCGCGGGCTGGGTGATCGGCGACGAGGTGGTCGTCTCCCGGCTGGACCACGCGCAGAACATCGCCCCGTGGCTCCGGGTGGCCCAACGCGCCGGCGCGACGACGAAGTGGGCGGAGATCGACATCGAGACCTGCGAGCTGCCTGCGTGGCAGTTCGAGGGTCTGATCAACCACCGCACGAAGGCCGTCGCCGTCACCGCCGCGTCGGGCGTGGTCGGCACCCGCCCGGACCTGACCAAGATCGCAAACCTCGCAAGGGAAGTCGGGGCACTGGTGGTGGTGGACGCGTCGTCGGCGGCCCCGTTCGTGCCACTGGACATCAAGGCCATCGGCGCGGACGTGATCGCCGTCAACGCGACGGCGTGGGGCGGCCCGACGGTCGGCGCACTGGCGTTCGCGGATCCCGCGTTGATCGAACGCCTGCCAGCCTGCTCACTGTCACCGAACCAAACGGGCCCCGGTCGCCTGGAACTGGGCCAACACGCCTACCCACTGCTGGCGGGCCTGGTCGCGTCGGTCGACTACCTGGCCAGCCTCGACGACGCGGCGACGGGCAGCCGCCGAGAGCGCATCCAGACGTCGATCGGCTCGGCGAAGTCCTACCAGGCAGGCATGCTGGGCAAACTGATCTCCGAACTACGCGGCCTACTACACGTCACGGTGATCGGCGACGCCATGCGACGCATCCCCGCACTGGCGTTCACCGTCGCCGACATCAAGGCCTCCACCGTCATAGTCCACCTGGCCGACCGAGGCATCTGTGCCTTCGCCGACGACGTGCCAAGCGGCGTCTTCGCCGCACTGGGAGTAGCCGAGGTCGGCGGCGCGGTCCGCGTAGGACTGGCCCACTACACAACGTCGGTGGAAATAGACGCACTGGTAGAAGCCGTAGCCGCCCTGACCTCGATCAGCTAGCGAATGTCACCTTCGCCCGACCCAACCGGGTGAAAGTTATCCACACCCCCCGCTGACCAGGGCTTTCGCAAGGCTGCGTCACCCCATACCGGTAGAATGGTCGGCGGGGTGGCCCCCGGGATTTGGGTGGGGGCTGCCTACTCTCCATTCTGGTGCTGATTCAAAGAAA
Organism: Actinophytocola sp.; assembly: GCF_035634895.1. GTDB lineage: Bacteria > Actinomycetota > Actinomycetes > Mycobacteriales > Pseudonocardiaceae > Actinophytocola. The sequence goes on from NZ_DASQCC010000008.1 coordinate 31,758, forward strand.
AATGTTTTCGCAGGTCAGAGGCATAGTCGGTAGCGGTGCGATGAGTCGATCGCGGTCAAACCCATGCCCCGCGGCCCGGCCCACGCCCCCGTCAAACACGCCCGACCGCCGCGCTTACCGAGGGCGGACACGTGCAGTCAACTCACCCGCAGCACGAGCTTGCCGAACACGTCGCCTTCTTCGAGCTTGCGGTGCGCGTCGCCGGCCTGCTCGATCGGCAGCACGTCGTGCACGATCGGCGCCACCTTGCCGGCCTCGAACAGCGGCCACAGCCGCGTCTCCAGCTCGCGGCAGATCGCCGCCTTCTCCGCAACCGGCCGGTACCGCAGGGAAGTCGCCGTCACCGTGCCGTTCTTGGCCAACAGCTTGCCGAGGTTCAGCTCGCCCTTCACACCACCCTGCATGCCGATCACGACCAGCCGGCCGAGCCGCGCCAGCACGTCGACGTTGCGTGGCAGGTACTTCGCGCCCATGTTGTCCAGCACGACGTCCACAGTGGCCCCGAGCACCTCGACGAAGTCCTGCTCGCGGTAGTTCACGAGCACGTCCGCCCCGAGCGAGGCACACCGCGACAACCGTTCCCCGGAGCCGGCCGTCACCGCCACCCGCGCGCCCAGCGCCTTCGCCACCTGGATCGCGTGCGTGCCGATGCCGCTCGCCCCGCCGTGCACGAGCAGGGTCTCGCCGGCCGTCAACCCCGCGACCATCACCACGTTCGACCACACCGTCGCCGCGACCTCCGGCACCCCGGCCGCGGTCACCAGATCCACATTGGACGGCACGCGCATGACCTGCCCCGCCGGCACGACGACCTTCGTCGCGTAGCCGCCGCCCGCGAGCAGCGCACACACTTCGTCACCAACTGCCACACTCTGGACGCCCTCGCCGAGCGCGGCCACCCGTCCGGAGCACTCCAGTCCAGGGACATCCGTCACGCCTGGTGGCGGCGCATAGTTGCCTTGGCGCTGCAGCAGGTCCGCCCTGTTCACGGCCGTGGCGACGACATCCAGCACAACCTCGCCTACGCCGGGCTGTGGATCGGGTTGCTCCGTCCAGCGCAGGACTTCCGGACCACCCGGCTCAGTGATCGTTATCGCGTGCATGGGAAGACGGTAATCGACCGACATAACAGTCCGTATATGGGTCTTGACCAGCATGAAAGTTCGGACAAGGCTGCGCAAGCCGGGCGCGCTGATCAGGGCTTCGGGGAGATCAGGCCGCCGGCTTTTTAGCCTGTGAGGAGAGGAAGCTTCATGCCGTCCGCCAAGACGACATTCCGAGCCGGGGTCGCGTTGCTCGCGGCCGCAACCGGTCTCGGCATCGTGGCCGTGCCAGCGTCCGCGCAGTCCGCGTCGCCGATCCCCGACGGGCCGGCACTGGCCCGCCAGCTGGTCAAGAAGGTCGACGTGGCGAACACCAACCGCCACCTGATCGCGCTGCAACGGCTCGCCGACCGCAACAACCACACCCGCGCCGCCGGCACGAAGGGGCACACCGACTCCGCCGAGTACGTCGCCACGAAGCTCGAGGCCGCGGGCTTCATCGTGGACCGCCAGGAGTTCCCGTTCCTGTTCGACCAGACCACCAACGCGTCGCTGACCGTCGACGGCACCTCGGTGCCGGTCGTCCGCATGACCTACAGCGAGAACACCCCCGCCGGCGGCGTGACGAGCACGCTCGCGGTCGTCCCGGCGGACGCGACGCCGGGCTGTGAGGTCTCCGACTTCACAGCTGCCGGGGTGGCGGGCAAGGTCGCACTGGTCAGCCGCGGCACGTGCACGTTCGCCGTCAAGGCGGCCAACGCAGCAGAGGCCGGCGCGGTCGGTGTGGTCGTGTACAACAACGTCCCGGGCGCACCGGGCGGCACGCTCGGCGGCGCCGTTCCGGGCAGCGCGCCGGCGGGCGCCATCACACAGGCCAACGGGCAGGCGCTGATCGCGAAGAACGGCGCGCCGGTCACCTTCAACCTCCAGGGTGTCACCGAGGAGCGCACGACCTACAACGTGATCGCCGAGACCCAGACGGGCCGGCACAACAACGTGGTGATGGCGGGCTCGCACCTGGACAGCGTCCCCGCGGGCCCGGGCATCAACGACAACGGCACCGGCTCGGCCGCGCTGCTGGAGACCGCGCTGCAGCTAGGCAGCTCACCGAAGGTCAACAACGCGGTGCGGTTCGCGTGGTGGAGTTCTGAGGAACTGGGGCTGCTCGGTTCGAAGTACTACGTGCAGAACCTCGACTTCGAGCAGCAGCTCGACATCGCGCTGTACCTGAACTTCGACATGATCGGCTCACCAAACGCCGGCTACTTCACCTTCGACGGCGACGACTCGGACGGCGTCGGCGCGGGCCCCGGCCCGTACGGCTCGGCGCAGATCGAGCAGGCGTTCACCGCCTACTTCGACTACACCGGCATCCCGCTGGAGGGCCGCGACTTCGACGGCCGCTCCGACTACGGCGAGTTCATCCTCAACGGCATCCCGGCCGGCGGCCTGTTCACCGGCGCCGAGGTGTTGAAGACCGACGACCAGGCCAACAAGTGGGGCGGCATCGCCGGTCAGGCGTTCGACTCGTGCTATCACCAGGCATGTGACAACCTCGGCAACATCGACCGCGTGGCACTAGACCGAAACTCGGACGCGATCGCGTTCGTGCTGGGCTCGTACGCGATCAGCACCGAGGACATCAACGGCGTCCCGCCGCGCACGGCACGTGCGAAGACCCGGGCCGCCCAGGCCCGTGTCGCGCAGAAGTCCGTGGCCACGGCACCGGAGGCCAACGACCCACACACCGCACTGAGCTAAATTTGACGGAAAAAGGGCCCGCACCCCAGAAAACCTGGGTGCGGGCCCTTTCCGGCGGCCGCACCCAGGCTTGTTCTGTCAGTGGTGGTTGTCGTCTCCAGACTGGCGTGGATCCTTTCCGGCCATCTCCCGAGAGGTGCCCTGAATGGAGGGATCAACATCGTCGTGGCGCGCGGACGTGCGTTGTGCGCACGTGCACACCCGAATCCTGGCACTGCTCCGCAATCACGACCGAGCCGATGTTGTCAACTCACCCGCGGGGTCGCAGCGAACGGCGGTCCACCACGTCCTGTACTCGCATTGCCACGGCACCACCTACCTTCCTAGCTCCCGGCGGCCTCTCGCATCGGCCCGCCGTACCCCCAGCATGCACCCGCGTGGGCCAGGTCACAACCCCCCGCAAGGTCCTGAACTGGTGAAACACCCGATCACTGTCCGAAGCAGACGATCCACTGCCTGCCCCACCCACCCAGCCGGACGGCGCTGACCTGGCGGAGAGCGCAACCCGCTACCCTTGCACGGGCAAGGGAGGCGTGGCAGAGCGGCCGAATGCACCTGTCTTGAAAACAGGAGACCTTCACGGGTCCGGGGGTTCAAATCCCTCCGCCTCCGCTCTCTGACCAGGCAAAACGGCGGCTGGACGCGATGTGCGATCCAGTCACCGTGCTCCCGGGGTCTCATTCAGGGTCTCATTCGACCTGCCGGGTGGACACTTCCGGCTGGTCGGCGCTCACTCCTGGTTGTGGTCAGAGTCGCCCACAAACCGTCCCGCGCGACCTGGTGAGCGGATGCGGGAGCAAGCGGCGAGGGGTTCAGTCATGACCCCGCGCGGCAAGGCTGCATGTTGGCGTATATCAAGCCACAGCGGTGGAACCAACGGCAGCTCTATCAAGTTGGCGCATACCCGCTCTTAGCGCGGTGCTGGACAGCAAGAACCCGCATGAGCCGATACTCATGGTCGACGTGCGGCAACTGGTGAACGTCGTCAAGGGACGCCAGCGCGGCGGCCAGCCAGAAGACAACCCCCGATGCGCTCTGGAGCCGGGTCGCTGTGACTTACAGTAAAAGCTGCTCGACATCGAGAATATACAACCTCAGGCGTCCAAGCTAGCGAAGTAAGACGAATGAACTTCCTCGCGCAAGGTTGTTAGCGCCGAAACAACCCGCCTTTGAATGACCTGCCACGCCATGCTTGGGTCGACGATTGGGTAAGAGAGACCGAGGACCCGAGTAGCCTCAACGCCTCGTTCTTGGCCACCACCATGCTGCTGGGCGTTTCTGATGTTTACCACCGCTCCTAAGTCAGCGGCTGCGTCACGCACTCGACCTAGCGCAGCCTCGTCCAGAACATCGCCTTGTTCAAGAAACGTGGCGATCGATCGGACGGGATGGCCACCTGAATTGCGCGGTATCCTTAAGCCCTTCAGCAGTTCCGCCATGCTGCTAAGTTGCGAGTTAAGTTCATCTCTAGTATTGACCGGAAAAGCCAACTTTGCTGTGCGTTCCGCGCTAATTGACTGCACGAGTGGCTTAGCAAAACGCAGTCGCCACACAACGTCGAGGTAATCAAAGGCTGCGACAATGCCGAAGGGTGACGGGATCGGCTCCGTTGATTCGACTTGGGGCGGCGTTAGCAACTCTGAAACCCGGCTTATGTATTGCTCGACACTCTTAACACCCTTGTATAGCGCGAGCTCACGTCGAAGTTCAACTCGCCAACCTCCTCTCTTGTCGGGTGCCGGAGTCACCGTGCTCGCGAGCGCGGGCTCGTAGTCCACAAGCATTTTAATCTGCTCAAGTGAGCTCGATTCAAGTATAGGGTTGCTATAACCAACCGCTTGGTCGCGCAACTCTTGACAGGTGGAATATGTCTGCTGTACTTCTGTCGGTGACATGGGCATATTCAGCCTGGCGGTCACCAGTCGCTGCAGAAGAGCGACGAATGCCTCCGTATTCCTCTGCTCAATCCCCTGTACACGGTGGCGTCCAGCTACAGTCAGATAGACCTTCGTGCCAGGCATGGGGATGTTCGAATCAGTCCACACAAATCCATAGTGACGGTTCCCCGGGCGTGGACTGCCAACGAATGGAAGCGAACTGAGCACTTCAGTGGCGTCCATGTCAATACGGTCAAATTCGTGCTCGATGTATGACCATACAGGAGCTGTGCCGTGATCCTGTTGGACGACTGCAACAAGCTCCAGCAGCTTAAGCTGCGCTTCGTTGAAGGGCTGTAGAAGTGTGCTCATCTTTACCTTCGTTCAGATCTGGGGCCACGACACCCGCCAGACGAATCTTTCATTCGGACGGCCAACAGGGACGACCGTACCCGCCGGTGGGCTGACGAGCCTACAACGAGACAAGCACCGCACCAGGAACAGTGGCGCGGTGCTTGTCGTTTGCAGGGCAAACATCCTCAAGGGGAGAACCGGTGGGGCATATTCAGGGTCTCACTTGGATCCCCACAGCAGCGTGTTGACCTGGGCCGCGATGTTGGTCTGGATGGCGGCCGTGACGTGTGAGTACCGCTTGGCGACCTTCGTGTTGGACCAGCCCATGATGTCCATGATGGCGGGCAACTGGACCCCGAGCAGCAGTAGGACCGTCGCGGCCGTGTGCCGGGCGTCGTGCAGTCGAGCGTCTCGGACCTCTGCCTCAGCGAGCAGCGCTTTCCACTCGTTGTGGTCCGAGCGAGGATCGATCGGATTGCCGTTGGGCTGGGTGAACATGAAGTCGCTCTCATGCCACAGGTCGCCCGCCAACTCCCGTTCCTGAGCCTGCACCTTCTCGTGCTCCATCAGTAGCTCGAACACCTGATCAGGCAGCCGGATGCCGCGCCGGCCGGCCCGCGACTTCACGTCAACATCCATGACGCCGCCGGTTCGCTGCGGACAGTAAATGGCGTGTTTCGCGCAGCCCGGAGGGCAGGGCGGTGGGCACTGATTCGTGTGCGCCTTGCATGGTTTCCGGCATGGCTTCGTCTTGTGTCTCCCGGCCGCGCAAGCGACAGGATCACAGCAGCCGTGTCGGTAGGTCTGCCGCTGTCGCTGCTTGCGGACCCGGAGAACCTTGGTCTTCTTATTCAGCCAGCTCCACCGGAACCCGATTGACTCGCCTTTCCGGGTGCCGAGTGCCAACGCGAGAACGAAACGTACGCCGTTCCGCCGTTTCAACGCTGCCGTGAGGAGCGCTTGAATCTCCTCGACCTCGAACGGCTCTACTTCCTCTTCGTCGACTCTGGGAGACTTCACGATCTCGAACGGGTTCTCGGTGATGACCTTGCGCTTCTTGGCCTCTCGGAACGCTGCCCGCACCGTGATGTGCACGTGGTGCACCGTGTTTTGACTGTAACCCTTTGCTGCGAGATCGATGTACACCTTTTCGAATCGCTCGGGCTCGTGCTGAAGTTTCGCCAGCTTATGTGCACCGATACGCGGTATCAAGTGGTTGCGGATGTCGCCCTCGTACCCCTCGAATGTCTTGTAGCGGATGTTCGGTCCGACGATGTCATTCAGCCAGTACGTGAGCCAATCGGCCACGGTTTGCGACTTGCTACGGGGAGCGCGCACTATCCCGTCTTCTCGCTCACGCTCCAACTGCTGAACGGCCGCGACAACATCGTCATACGCGCCGTCACCCCTGCGCTTGACGTGCCGCCGGTCCGGTGTCCCGTCATCCTTGAGACCCATCGTTACTCGACCGTGCCAGCAACCGTCTTTCCCGAGATAGATGCTCGACCGGCCGTTCGGGTTGCGAGTCGACTTCTTGCGCGGCATGTCAGCCTCCCCACAGTTGTCGTCGCTGTTGTGTCCGGCAAGCAGTCGGGCGGCATACGCGTTGACTGCCGATGCTGGAACGCGCCGTAACCGGCCGATCTGGACGGAGGGCAATCGCCGCTCTTGACCAGTCCCCAAGCCGTGGTGCGGCCAATGTGGAGCCGTTTGGCGGCGTCCTCCACGGTCAGGAGCACCCGGTCCTGTGGCGTTGCTGTCCTGGGTTCCGGGACGGTGGCGGTTGGGCTGGTGGCGAGCAGTTGCACAACCTGAGCGAGTAACGCGGCGACGTTGGGACTGGCGGCGGTCATGCTTCCCCCTCGATGTCGGTCGCGACCTCCGCGACCTCCGCGACCGTGCCGGTCACAGCGGGTGCGGATCGCTCGTGGTTGCCGCGACCGTCCGCGACTTGTTCTGCGGCTGTGGTCGCGGAGGTCGCGTCTGGTTGCGCGACCGGTTCGGCGTCGTCGTTCTCGTTGACCTGCTCCGTCGCGGCCGTCGCGGAGGTCGCGCGGGTGGCGAGCGGCGGCAGGTAGCGGCTCCACGCGTCGGCCAGGCCGCCGTCACTGTCAACGCGGTAGCCCTTGAGCGCTTTGCCGTTGACCTTCACGTCCTTGGGCCGGACTGAGTAGCGGTCCAGTTCCTTGGCCAGCCGGCGACTGTCGAGCGGCTTGCCCTGAAGATCGGTCCACGGCCCGTCCTCGATCGCGTGCAGCTCGCGAATTAGGTCGGCCGTGCCGATGCGGTCGGTGTTCTGGGCGGTGAAGATGTCGCGGATGTCCGAGAGCAGCCGTACGCCGGTCGAGACGTTCTGCGGTCCAGCCTCGACCACGAAGTGACGGCATGCCTTGCGCACTGTCTCCGGCCAGTGCCCGCCAGCGGCATCAGCAAGGGCCAGTAGCGGACGCCAGATCTCGGCCGCCCGGTCGCGCACACCGTCCGGCCGTTCGGGCCGTGCGCGTGCGACCTCGTCGGCCACGCGGTGCGCCCACGCTTCGAGGTCGGCGTGGACGGGTGCGGCTTCCCGTTCCACGTCTTCCTCGATGAACTCTTCGACCACTTCGTCATATCGCCGTTTGCGCATGTGGATCGTGACCGCGCGGGTCGTGATGGTGGCTGGCATTCCCCCGGCGATTCCGGCCAGGGCGACTGGTGCGTAGACGGGGAATCGGGTGACGTTCATGCTCTTGGCGTCCCCGACGCATCGGGCGACGGTGGCTGTCCGCTTGTAGCCGGCGTTGAGCAGTGCGCGGAGGTCTTCGTTGTTGCCGCCGGTCTTGGGATTGAACACGGCATCGATCTCGTCGAACAGCAGCGTGATCGGACCTTCGACCAGCATCCGGAACACGGCCGCCGGCGTGACGCTGATCGTCATCTCTGGCTTGGCGACCAGGTACTGACCGACCTCCAGCACGCGCGTCTTGCCGCTGCCCGGTTCGGCAGAGTCCAGGATGAGCCGGGGCGTGACGTAGAGCCGGTCAGCGATGTGGGTGTGGGCGTACCAGAGCGCCAGCGTCGGGGCGCAGTGCTCGTTGGGGAACGCGGAGAACCGCGACACGAACGTCACAACAGCGTCGAGCACCTCATGGCCAGGCTTGAGAAACGCGCCGGCAGGGGTCGGACCAAGCCAGGTGAGCGGCCGAACCGGGGCGGCCTCGGGCAGGTCGCGGTTCGGCGTCGCCCCGCGGTCGTCGGCCTGCTTGGCTGCCTGTCGTGCGGTCCATGCGGTCTGGCAGGGGTCCGAGCAGAAGTCGACAGAGGGTGAGCCGTCGCGCGGACCTCCACACTCCCGGCAGTCGGCCGGGTGCTCGTCGGCAATGGCCGCATCGATCGCAGACAGGGCGTCAGTGATGTCGGGCATCAGGCCGCCACCTCCAGCCGAGTCGTCGAGTCACCGATCTGGTTGCGCGCGGCTTGGTAGCGGTCCCAGAGGTCGTCAACACGGCTCGTGGGCTGGGGTCGTCTCGACGAGTCGCTTGTTGCCTGCGGTTGACGACTGCGCTAGCAGGATGTTGATATCGCGGATCATGCTGCGTCTGTCATCAGTCTGTAAGCGTTGCGATGAGCAGGTCGCCGACCAGCCCTACATCGTCGATCTCGACATCGTTGCCTTCTGGAACTCTCCGGATCTTCGCCAATGAGCGATCGGCGGTTTGATCGAACCATCGCCGGGCGTGGAGTAGCGCGTCGGCCCGCAATTTTGGATCAGCCGCCTCGAGCTGGTCTCGTGAGACGGGGCCACACTTGTGGTCGAGGGTGATTCGGACGATGTCGAGGAGATCTGTGCCCTCCTTCGCGGCCCCGCGATTCATGATCGACTGCAGTTTCATCGCAATGATGGGGCCAGGCTCAGAGACTTTCACCGTTAGGGGGTCAAGCTCCGCAACACCTAGCACCATGTTGGACGCGGTAGAAGCCGCCCACGCATGAGACTGGACGTGAAGGCGATCGGTCGGATCATCGGGAGGATCGTTGACCTCGGCATCAGTGACTTCCAGAATGTCGACTTGCACGTCACCGTATGGAGTGTGAACCAATGCGCCGGAAGGTCCGCTTGGTGTCGCTCCGGTCGATAGGAGCAGCTCGAGCTGCGAGCGCTCTGCCAATGCTCGACGGTCGACAGTGTCGAGATCGGTCGTCGCTCGATACGGGGTGGACAGTCGACACAGGACCGCAAGGCCGCCTACACCTCACGCCCCGTCTTCTCAGTGATTACAGGTATCGCGCTCACGAGCCGAGTCATCGAAATACCGGCGAGTACGATGTCCGGGGTCTCACCAGACATGATGCCATGGCCTTCCCGGGTTCCACATGTTCAGGATCTCCCTGCCCCGCCCAGGATCCTGAGCGAGATCGAGTGCGACGAACAGGGGGTTCGCTAGCGGCCACTCGTTGGCCCATGCTGTTCCATCGACTCGTTGGGCGCACACCATCGGCACGGGAGCCGCACGGATTCGGCCAGCCCGGGTGGCCGGTGTTGTGGCAGGCCCCAATAGTCGGACCGCGCGGCGCAGTACGGTTTGATCAGGAACGTAGAAGTCGGGTGGATGGTCGGCGCGCATCGAGACAGGTGCTCCATAAAATGCTGCTGCCACGGTGTCCGTCAGGGCCCAACCAACTGTCGACTCGACATCGTCGAGCCCAAGGTGGAGCACTGAATTCTCGCGGGCCCTGCCCGGTGCCGGGATGCTCGCAACATCCTCACTTAGCGGCCTCCAGTGCTCCGCGAGCTCCCAGAACAGCTGCGGTACAGCGGGCATGTGATTCGCGTCGACGAGGTTCGCCTCGCGCAGGGCGGCAAGGGCCTCGGAGATCGAGCTGGGCGCGCGCGCTAACGCCATGGCCGCAGTACGGACCCCGATCCGCGTCGTCGGGTTGAGCAACAGCAGCGCCGCGAGTTCGATGCTGACGCGCCCACCAAACCCCCGTCGAGCAGGGCCGGGTTTCGACAGGGCTGGAACATCTGTGTCGACGAACAGCCCGGGACCGACCACCCTCAGGTGGCCGCGCAAGTCCAGCCAACTCCATCCGGCTCCGTTGAGGCGGTCTCGCCCGTCCGCGGTGATGCGGTCTGCGACGACCAAGGGCACCACATTGATTTCAGCGCTGCTTGACCACCGTCGGAGCTGACCTGGCGCGCTGTCGGCAGTCACGAGCGACGCTGTCTTGACTTGAACTGCCAAGGTCCTGCCGTCGGGCAGCACAACCAGGACATCAGGGCGTTGATCGGTGCCGTCGACCGTCGTCCGGGCAGCCAGTCCTACAGCCTGCACCGCGTTGATGAGCGCTTCGACGGCGTCCTGTCCGTCTCGACGAGGAGCCATAGGGAGATCGTCCATGATTGTTCGGTGTTCGGTCAATACCGAACACCGAACGAGTAGCGGGAGGTGCCTGTATCCGGCAACCGGCGCCGTTCGCGTAATGACGGTGCCCCTGCCCGTCGGGCGCCTCAGCAGGTTGGACAGGCCTCCTCGATCGTGCGGGCCTGGCTCCCCATGTCCGGTTCCAGGCACTGCCGATAGTGCTGGTTGGCACAGTCCCAGTCGCGGTCTCATCCAGGGGCGGTCGGCAGCGTTCGTCAAGACGCCATCACGCCCGGGGCCAGCGCAGATGGACTCACGTGAACACCCTCGAACGCGGTTGCGTAGATCTTGAAAACAGGAGACCTTCACGGGTCCGGGAGTTCAAATCCCTCCGCCTCCGCTGTGCCTGACCGGGCTGACGGTGGTTGACCTCGCGGCGTTCGCGTGAGGTTACTCTGGTGCCCAGTCCGAACCGCGCCGCATCGGCCATTTGAGACCGTCCCGGACGTCCCAAGAATCCAGCGCTTCGTCAACCTTCGTGTGAGCCCTCGTCGACTGCGGCTGCGTCACCACATCAGCCATCGTGGCTGGGTGCTGTGATGAACAGAATGTTGGTTCGGGTTTGTCTTCGTCGCTGGCCAGGACATACACGATAAATCCACGTCCGGTCCACGTGCGTGTTGCAGGCTGGCGCAACCGGTACGCAGTTGATCTTGTAACACGATCGGGTGATTGCCGACTTTGTTGTCGTGAGCCTGGACTGATCGTCCGGGGTTCAGTCGTTCCGGGGGAATCAAGTCGAAGGTGCTGCTGATCGGCCGTGGGTCAGGTTGGTCGCCGCACGAAACGAATGGGGAAAGTGTTTCATGGCAGGGGTTTTCATCAACTATCGGTCCAAGGACCAGCCGCTCGGAGCCGCGGCGATACACGACCACCTGGCACGCCGATTCGGGCATGGCCGTGTGTTCCGGGACTGCGTTTCGATGGGTCCGGGTGACAGGTACCCGGACGAACTGCGGTCGGCGCTCAGAAGCGCCGACATTCTTCTGGCCATCATCGGCCCGGAATGGCTCACCATGGCCGAGGGTGGGCAGCGTCTCATCGATCGACCGTTTGACTGGGTCAGGTACGAGATTGCGACCGCGTTCCAGCAAGGTATTCAGGTGTTGCCCGTTCTGCTCAAGGAAACTCCCGCGAGCGCGGGGCGGATCACCAAGGGCGACCTACCCGCTGACATATCCGAAATAGCATCGCGTCAGGCTTTTGAGTTCAGTCAGCGCCGGTTCGGTGCCGCTCTCGATGAGCTGGTCGCGCGCATTGTGGAACTGGTGCCGACACTCGCGGACGTTCTCGACGTCCCGACTCCACCGAATGCGGCCTCCGCCGCCACCACGACGATGCGTGACGTGCACATTGCCGGAAACGGGGTCATCGGGATCAACAACGGTGACATGCGGTGAGCGACGACCAGGACGATCCCCAGGACGCGGTCGCCGAGCCGGAGAGCGTCGCCGCGTCGGAGGACGTGCCCGCCGCGCCGGTCGACGACGACTTCGGCAACGACGTGCACAACATGAGCGCGGCCATCACCCACATTCACGGCCCGGTCACGGTTGGCGGCTCGGCGGTCTTCGGTGTCTCGGGCGGCGCGGGTGCCTCGCGGCGTGCCACTGGACCGATCTCCCGGCCCGCCGTCGACGAAGCGCTGCGGTGGTTCGTCGAACCCCCGGAGTATCACGAGACCTTCAGGACGTTGCTCGAACACCACTTCGTCGTGTTGGCCGGGCCGGAAAGCATCGGCAAGAGGGCGTGCGCCCTGCGGCTGCTCCGTGCTGTCTGTCCGGAGGACGCCACGCTGGTCAGCGTCTCTCCGGCCGCGTCAATGGTCCAGCTGGCCACCTCGGTGCGTTTCGCCGGGCGGCACGGCTACCTCGTGGCTGACCACGTCGGCGACGGGTCGCACACCGCCGTGCACGCCTACGACGCGGAACGGCTGACCGACAAGCTCACCGAACACGACACCTACCTGGTGATCACCACGACCAGCCTCGCTGTCGCGCGCCGGATGCGGAACCGGTCGGTGACGGTGACACCGCCGGACCCCGTGGCGCTGCTCGGCGGGTGCCTTGAGGGCAGCGACATCGCACCCGACATCCGCGAGTCGGCTGAGCAGCATGTCGCGAAGCAGCCGTTTCCCCGCGAGGTCGTCAACCTCGCCCGTCGGCTCCGCGAGGATCCGGACGCGGCAGTGGAGGCGATGCGCGACCAGTCAGCCACACAGGTCGAGGAGTGGTTCAGCGGCGACATCCCGAAACGGGAGCTGCTCGCCGTCACAGTGCTCGCTGTCGTGGGTAGCCAGACCGAGCCGGTGCACGACTTCATGACCGAGGAACTGGTGCGCCACGCCGAACCTCGGCCGGGCGAACGAGAGGCCGCACCCTACGTCTCCCCGGAGAAGGACCAGATCAGGAAGCGCCGCCGGGATCACCCGTTGATGGTGAGTGCCTACGACGACGAGTCGGGGCAGAACTGGCTCACAGGGCGGCGCGTGCAGTTCCGCACCGTGGAGATGCGGGCGGCCGTGCTCAGCTCACTGCACCAGTTCTACGGCTACGAGCTGTGGGAGCCGGTGCGGACGTGGCTCCACGAGTTGTGTGCGACCGGCCCCATGATGGACCTCCAGGTCAACATCGCCGAGGGGCTCGCGATGGTGGCGCGTGCCGACTTCTCCTTCGTCTACCGCGAGTTCCTCGACAAGTGGGCGGCCGGCCTCGTCGCGGAACGCACGACGGCCGCGATGGTGCTGTGGTTCATGAGCGCCGACGACGAACTGGCGCCAACCGCGCTGCGCACCGCGATGGCCTGGGGACAGGGCCGGGGGCTGCACCGGGCGGTGACCTCGGCGCTCGCGCTTGGCGGACCGCTCGGCGTGCGCTACCCCGGGGAGGCGTTGCAGCGGCTGTGTTTCCTCGCCATGCGTGCTCAGCGGATCGGGCTCGTCGCCCAGCTGTCGGTCGGCACGCTGTTCCAGGCCGCTGTCGACGACGGAGCGGAAAGCACAGCGGGTGTGCTCGGCACTGTCCAGGCTGAGCTGGTGCGTGCGTTGACCGCGGGCGGCAAGCGGCGTTGGCCTGGTCCGGGGCCCGCGCCGGCGCCGGCGCAGAACGTCCAGCCGACGGCCGACTCGTACGTGTCGGAACAGCTCCGCGAAGACGGCGAGAAACCGGTGCGGGACGACGCTCAGGAGCCGCTCGAGCACGGGTGGAGCTACCGAGTGGTCATGGCGGCCCGGTCGTTGGTGGTCGCCGTACTCGGCGCCGAGCACGGCGACCGCCACGAGCCGGTGACCACGAAGATCGTCCTCGACCAGCCCGAGAACATCGACCTCCTGGGGAGCCTGTGGGCTGACGTGTTGTGCAGCGCTCCACATGCGCCCGCCGCACGCAGCGCCCTGCTGCGGCTGCTGCGCGGCCTTGAACGGAACCCGTGGGCGGCCGACGCCGTCGCGCGGCTGGGTGACGCGGTCCGAGCGGGCATGTCGCCCGCCCACCGGGCGCTGCGCACCGCCGAGCTGATGCGTGAGGCGAACAAGGGGGCGGTTGAGCGGCGGCCGGCGGCCGAACTCGTGACCGCGCTCCTGTCCGCCATCGAAGGCACGCCCAAGACCACGACATCTTCGTCTTTCCGGAGTTGATAATCATGACGCAGAACCCGCCTTACCCCGTCCTGGAAGAGCGACGTCTGGCCCCTGCCGGGCGGCGTGTGTTCAGCAGGACTCGCGACCTCACCGAACTGCCCGCGCAGCGACCGGGCACCGTGCTCGTCTTCGAGGTCGGGTCGGGCTATCTGGCCTTCACCGAACGGCGCCATCTCGCGGGGCGCGAGGATGTGGTGGTCAACGCGGTCGCGGTCAGTGTTGTCGACGTACGGCCGCAAACGATCACCGTGCAGCTGAACCTACCGTCGCTCGACCCGGCCGACGAGTTCATCGTGCTGGTCGACTTTCACTGCGAGGTCGTCGATCCCGAACAGGTGGCCGCGGGCGGGTTGCGCGACCTGACCAACACGCTCCGGCATTACCTGCGACAGGACCCGGCACTCGTCCAGTTGACGACCTCCCGGTCGATCGAGCAGATCAACAAGGTCCGTGCCGAGATCACGTCACGCATCGAGGCGTTCTACCGGCTGCGGGCGCCGCGGGTCGCTGGCATGTCGATCGAACTGCTCAACATGCGTGTGGTGACACCCCGTGAGCTGGCCAACCACGACCGGCGCATGCGGGACGAACGCTGGCGACAGGATCACGAAGGTCTCGTACACGACGGTGAGGACCGGCACGCCGCACGCATGCGGAGCTACTTCGAGGGCGGCCCGACGGCCGTCGCCGGCCTGGCCGCGGCCCGTGGCGAGCTGGACCTCAACCAGGCGACGCAACGGGAGTACGACGCGATGCAGGGCAAGCGTCAGGAGCTCATCGAGCTGTGGAAGTCGTTGCCTGAGGCGTATCAGGACACCGTCGCGGTCGACGCCCAGCGGATCGTCGACTCCGTCTTCGACCAGATTCTGGGATCGCCCGCGCAGCAGCAACTGGCCGGCGGGGGGAAGTCCACACCGCGGATGGTCGAGGACGGTGAGAAGGACGACGATGGCGACTGAACCTCAGCTGAGGGAACAACCGGAGCCATCCACCAGACCCGCACGGCTTGGTCGAATGCTGCGCTGGCTGGCGGCGGTCGACGAGGGCCTTCTGGCATGGGTGCCGACCGAACGTGCCAAGTACACCGCGCTCGGCGGCGTCGTGCTCGGCACCGCGTCGATCGCGGCATTGTCGTTGACCACCGCGCTGAGCGAGGTGCGCGGCGGGTTCCATGCGTTCGTGCTCCTGCCCGCACTGTTGTGGGGCGCGTTCGTCTGCAATCTGGACCGTTGGCTGGTATCGACCGCTTCGGGTACGCGATGGCGCAGCCGGGTGTCGGTCTTCCTGCCGCGGCTGGTGCTGGCCTTCCTGTTCGGTTGCGTGATAGCCGAGCCGCTCGTGCTGAAGGTGTTCGAGGCGGCGATCGAGAAGCACATCAAGGACGAGCGGCAGGCCGACCTCCGGCTGCTGGAGAGCAAGCTACTGCGCTGCAACCCGGATCCGACCGCCGACGACACCGCCCATGCCGCGGCGAACAGCCCGGACTGCGCCGACTACCGCCTGAACCTCCAGGCAGCGTACGCGGCGATGGCCCAGGAACTGACGAACCGACAGCAGGAAGCGAGCATCCTGCGTCAAAGCATCGCGACCGACCAGCAGGAGCAGGCCAGGCGAGACACCTTGGCCAGCAACGAATGCGCCGGCACCCCAGGCCCCGGCACCACCGGTAAGAGCGGACGTGGCCCGGAGTGCATAGCCCGTGAGCAGGAGGCGGCGGACTACCGCAGGACCAACCCCATCGAGCCGCAGACCAAGCGGCTCGGCGAGTTGGCCGGTCAGATTTCCACACTGCAGGCCCAGCTGAACGACTCGCAGCGGAACTACCAGTCCCGCCGCGACGCGGAGGTTCGGAAGAAGGTGGCGGAGCGGCGCGCGAACCAGGGCGCTATCGGCTTGCTGGAACGCTTCTCCACCCTGGACGCCTTGACGGAGACCAACGGGTACCTGCTCGCCGCCACCTGGTTCATCCGTCTGTTCTTCATCGCCGTCGACTGTCTGCCGGTCCTGGTCAAGTTCATCGGCGGCGTGACGAAGTACGAGGAACTGGTGGACTGCCGCACGCAGGCCGCGCAGGAGGTGTTCGAACACCGAGTGAAGACCGCCAAACAGGCGATCCTCGACGACCTGCAGTCCAGCCAGGAGGAGACGCGAACCAAGGAGAACATGCGTCGGGCGAAGACCCATCACGATGAGCGCTGGCACCAGGCGCAGCTGGAGGTGGAGCTCGAAGGGCAGGTGGCGGAACTGGCCCGACGCCTACGGAAGTCCCGGGACGGCGAGCCACACACCAACGGCGTGCGGTCGGGGATGATGACCAACGGATGAGACCGCCTGGGCTTGGGGTATCACAAATCCCTCCGCCAAGGCGTGACGGTGTAGGGCCGCCGGGCGGACAACGGCGCCCGGCGGCCCTACAGAAAATGCGTTCTGTAGCTGGAGTCGCTACGGACCTCAGCGGACCAGTTCGTAGATCGTCCTGGACTCACTTTGCGCGAACTGGGGCGTACCCAGGTACACGGCATTGATCAGGTGCAGGCCTGCTCCCAGGCGCGTGATGGTGAACACCGCGTGACCGGTGTTGTCGACGGCTGCGACGCGGATGAGGTTCGACCTGTCGGTGAACACCACGTAGCCGGTCGGGATCGACGTTCCAGCGGCGGCCAGCACCGTAGCGGTGAAGGTCACTGGCTGGTTGACCGCCGCGGGATTGACCGACGTGGTCAGAGTGGTGTTGGTGTTGACGGGCTGCTGGATCGCGGCTGGGCGGGTGATCGTGTTGGAGTCGAGCGTGACCGCCGCGGTGCGGGCCAGAATGCGGCCGTCCACGATCACCCCCGTGGTGACGGTGATCGACGCGAGGGCCAGGACGTTTCCACGCAGGATGGAGTAGGTTCCCAGCGTCGCGGAGCTGCCGACCAGCCAGAAGACATTGGCCGCCCGCGCACCGTTGACGAGGTTCACGCTGCTCGCGGACGCGGTGATGAGCGTGGACGCGGCCTTGAAGATGAAGACCGCGTCAGGGTCTCCCTGGCCGTCCAGCGTCAACGCTCCAGTGATCCCGAATGTGCCGGCTGGTGAGGCGTAGACGCCGGGGGTCTTGGTGGTACCGCCGAGTTCCACCGGGACGGTGGCCGTTGTCGGGCGGCTCGCGGCGTCGTTGTACGCGGCTGTCAGGTCGTCCTCGGCCTGCGCTGCGATCGCGTCGGTCGTGTGGATGGTTCCGTTCACCTGTCCGGGAGGGAACCCGGTCACCGAGGTGCCGGGGCTCAGGCCGAGGTCACCGTTGATGGTGGTCGGGCCGGTGTTCGTGATCGTCGACGCGGCGAGCACCGCGAAGTTGGCGGCAGTGCCCAGCGACACCGGCGAGATGGCCGCGCTCGCGTTCGGCACTGCCGACACTCTGCCCGGCGACGCCGCCGATGCTGTCGGCACGGCCAGCGCGAACGCCGCCACACTCGATGACACCGCCAGTAGCGCGACGGCATGCCGCGCGTTGGCTCTGATCCTGGTCATGCGAAATATTCGAGTACCGAACATGTCCAATACGACCCTTCCTCGGGTAGCGGTGATCGACTACTCGGCTTCCGACACCGCTCAGGACACCGCAGTACTGGGACATTCGCTGTTCTAATCACCCTTAGGGCCACGGAAAGCACCCATTCGGGAGTGAACGAACCCTTGCTCTCTCGAAGAAGGCGGCGTTGCCGACGGGACGACGGCCGGCCGGTCGAAGGTGATGCTCTCGAGGGGCTCGTCCACCTGTGGCGGGAGCTGGGATGGGTCCGCTGAAATGTCTGACTTGACAAGGGGCGGACAATAAAAAGTCGGCGTGCACTTCGGAATTGCCGAAGAACTCGCCGGACCTGTAATCAGATTAAATGCTGTGAGGGGCCTGTGTCAAGTCAGGGGTACGAAGCGGAACTGCGGTCCGAGCAGGACTACGTGGCTGGGCTCTACGAGCGGCTCGACGCCGAGCGGGTGCGGGCGAAAGGCCAGTTCAGGGGCGCTTTACGGTACGACGGCGGGACGCCGATGGATCGGGATGACAAGGTGCGTGCCACGGCCAGGGAGGTGCGGCGGCTGGACGTGGCGGATCACGGCTTGTGTTTCGGCCGGCTGGACGCCATTGCTGGCGAGTATTCCTACGTCGGGCGGATCGGGCTTTTCGATGAGGGAAACGACTACGAACCGGTTCTGCTCGATTGGCGGGCGCCGGCCGCGCGGCCGTTCTACACCGCCACGGGGGCGCACCCGGAGAACATGCGCCGGC
Organism: Actinophytocola sp.; assembly: GCF_035634895.1. GTDB lineage: Bacteria > Actinomycetota > Actinomycetes > Mycobacteriales > Pseudonocardiaceae > Actinophytocola. Next base: position 50,105 of record NZ_DASQCC010000008.1, read on the forward strand.
GGCGGCAGTTCCTGACTCGGGGACGGCGGGTGGTCGAGTTCACCGACGAGGTGTTCGGGCGGCTTGGTGACGGTGTGCGTGGTGACGCTGCGTTGCTGGCGGCCGTCAACGCGCCTCGTGGCGTGGGGATGCGGGACATCGTCGCGACGATTCAGGCCGAGCAGGACGAGATCATCCGGTTCGAGCATCCTGGTGTGCTGGTGATCGAGGGTGGGCCCGGTACCGGGAAGACCGTTGTCGCGTTGCACCGGGTCGCCTATCTGCTGTACACGCAGCGTGAGCGGATGGAGCGGCACGGCGTGCTGGTGGTCGGGCCCAACCCGGCGTTCATCAACCACATCAGCCGGGTGCTGCCCTCGCTCGGTGAGTCGGACGTCGTGTTCATGACGCCCGGCGAACTCGTCCCGGGGCTGCGCGTCACCGCCGAGGACGGCCCGGAAGTCGCGCGGCTCAAGGGGTCGTTGAAGATCCTGGACGTCCTCCGGGCGGCGGTCGCCGACCGGCAACGGCTGCCGGAGCAACCGGTCGAGCTCGGGTTGCGGGAGGCGCCGTTGCGCATCGACCTCGCGACCGTCGAGTGGGCACGTGAGGAGGCGCGGACCAGCGGGCTGCCGCACAACGAGGCACGCGCGACCTTCACCGACGTCATCACGTACGTGCTCACCGAGCGGGCGCTCGGCAGGATCGGTCGCGGGTGGCTGACCAGGGACGACAAGGCGGCCTGGGAGCGGTTGCGGGCCGAGCTGGTCAAGGAACTGGCGGAGGACGACCGCTTCACCGCGACGATCGACAATCTCTGGCCGGTCCTCACACCGGAGACACTGCTGGCGCAGCTGTACGAGTCGGCGGAACGGCTGTCGGCGGCCGGCGGCGATCCCGTGCTGCTGCGTCCGGACGGCGCCGCCTGGACGGTGTCGGACGTGCCGCTGCTGGACGAACTGGTGGACCTGCTCGGTCCGGACAAGCCGGCCGACGACACGGCGGAGCGGGAGCGGCAGGCGCAGGCCGAGTACGCCGCTCGGGTGCTGGACAGCATGATCGGCCGTGCGGACTCCATGGACGACGAGGACCACCTGTACGCCACGGACCTCCTCTACGCCGAGGACCTGGCCGACCGGTTCGTCGAGGTCGACACCCGTGACCTCGCCGAGCGGGCCGCCGCGGACCGGGACTGGACGTACCGGCACGTCGTGGTCGACGAGGCGCAGGAACTGTCCGAAATGGACTGGCGGGTGCTGATGCGGCGCTGCCCCGGCCGGTCGTTCACCGTCGTCGGGGATCTCGCGCAGCGGCGGTCGCCTGCCGGTGCCACCTCGTGGGACACGATGCTCGCGCCCTACGTCCCGGGGCGCTGGGTGTACCGGTCGCTGACGGTCAACTACCGCACGCCCGCCGAGATCATGGCGGTCGCCGCCGCGGTGCTCGCCGAGTTCGCGCCCACCGTCGCGCCGCCGGACTCGGTGCGGGCGTCCGGGGTGCGGCCGTGGGCGAGGCAGGTGACCGAGGGTGAACTTCCCGGCGCCATCGAGGAGTTCGTCCGGCACGAGGCCGGGCGGGAGGGCACGAGTGTCGTGATCGGACCGTCCGGTGTGCCGGGCACGGTGCCGGCCTCGGAGACCAAGGGGCTGGAGTTCGACGCCGTGCTCGTCGTCGACCCGGACCGGATTCTCGCCGACGGGCCCCGGGGCGCGGCCGAGCTGTACGTCGCGCTCACGCGGGCCACCCAGCGCCTCGGCGTGCTGCACCGGGGCCCGTTGCCGGCGGCGCTGGCCGGGCTCGACGAGACCGCACGGCAGTCCGTGTGACCGGGATGGCCGGCCTGACACGACGGGCCGGCCATCCCCCCTCGGGAACTCAGCCCGCGCGCCCCAGGTGTCCCAGGACCCGTTCGAAGATGTCGGCCAGGGACCGCTGGTCGCCCTCGTCCAGCAGATCTATCAGGTGGGCCCGCACCCCTGCCACGTGTGTTGGCGCCGTCTCGCTCAGGCGGACTCGGCCAGCCTCTTTGATCTCCGCGAAAACGCCCCGCGCGTCGTCGCCGCACTCCACGCGCTGGACCAGGCCCGCGGTCTCCATTCGGGCTATCTGGTGGGACAGGCGGCTCTTCGACGACGCCACCTCGCCCGCCAGCTGGGCCATGCGCATCCGCCCACCCTCGCATTCGGACAGGCGCACGAGCACCTCGTAGTCCGCGAGGGCCAGACCGTGCTGTTCCTGTAGCTCCCGGTTCAGCTGTTTCCGGAGCAGCTCGCTGGCGATCACGTACGCGCGCCACGCCCGCATCTCGCCATCGTCCAGCCAGCGGGGCCCGTCTGTAATCGCCGTCACCCCAGCTAGCCTAGATCGTGCGCCTTTCGAGGGTGGCGCGCGCCGCCGTCGCCATGCAGACTCCACGGCCGTGGGACACAGGATCACCAGGGCAGTCGCCATCGTCGCGTTCGCCGCCGCCGCGGGGCTCGCGGCCACTCCGGCATCGGCCGCGCCCGGCGCCACCACCGACGTCCGGCTCATCGCCTTCAACGACCTGCACGGGAACCTGCAGCCGCCCGCCGGGTCGTCCGGCCGGGTGACGTTGCCCGGCGGCACCACCGTCGACGCTGGTGGGGCCGCCTACCTGGCCGCGCATGTCAAGCAGTTGCGGGCGCAAGCACCCAACTCGCTGCTGTTCTCGGCCGGGGACAACGTCGGCGCTTCGCCGCTGGACTCCGCGCTCTTCCATGACGAGCCGACGATGGATCTGCTGAACGACCTCGGCGTCTCCGCGTCGGTCATCGGCAACCACGAGCTGGACGAGGGCTACCGCGAGCTTCAGCGCATGCAGTTCGGCGGCTGCCATCCGACCGACGGCTGCCAGTTCCGCCCCACCTACCGTGGTGCGAGGTTCCCGATCCTCGGCGCGAACGTCTTCTTCGACAACGGACTCCCGGCCGCGCTGCCGTTCACCGTCAAGCTCTCCGGTGGCGTGCCGGTCGGCGTCATCGGTGTCACGCTCGAGGACCTGCCGCTCGTGGTCACGCCGGAGGCCATCGAGGGGCTGAGGTTCGGCGACGAGGTGCGGGCGATCAACCGCACGTCCCGGCTGCTCGACGTGCTCGGTATCCGCACGCAGGTCGTGCTCATGCACCAGGGTGACGACACCGAGGGCGGCGGTCCGAACGACTGCCGCACGGACCCCGGACCGGCGACCGCGATCGCGAAGGCCGCGTCGCCGTCGGTCGACGTGATCTTCACGGGGCACAGCCACCAGCAGTACAACTGCGTGATCGACGACCCGGCCGGCAACCCGCGCACGGTCATCCAGGGCGCGTCGTTCGGCCGGCTGCTGTCGGTCGTGGACCTGAAGATCGACAGGCGCACGCGTGACGTCGTGCGGTCCGCGACCAAGGCGCACAACGAGATCGTGACCCGCGACGTGACCCCCGACCCGGCGGCCAAGGCACTGGCCGACGAGGCGAAGACGAAGTCGGCGCCCATCGCCAACCGGCCGGTCGGCACGATCGCCGCCGACGTGGTCCGGGCCCAGGCCGCCTCGGGCGAGTCGTCGCTGGGTGACGTGATCGCCGACGCGCAGCTCGCCGCGACCGCGGTCAACAACGCGCAGGTCGCGATCACCAACCCGGGCGGCATCCGCACCGACCTGAACTTCGCCGGCTCGCCGGCGGGCGAGGGCGACGGTGTGGTGACCTACGGCGAGGCGTTCGCGGTGCAGCCGTTCAGCAACATCATGCAGACGGTGACGCTGACCGGCGCGCAGCTGAAGACCGTGCTGGAGCAGCAGTGGCAGCCGCAGCCGGACGGGTCGGTCAGCGTCAAGATGCTGCAGATCTCGGCGTCGCTGCACTACACGTGGTCGTCGGCGGCGCCGATCGGGTCGCGGATCACCGGCATCACGGTCGCCGGCCAGCCGGTCACGGACGCCGCGACCTACCGGGTCTCGGTGAACAACTTCCTCGCCGCAGGCGGGGACGGGTTCGCCGAGTTCGCGAACGGCACGGACCTCGCGGGCGGGCCGGTCGACCTGGACGCCTTCACGGCCTACCTGGCCGCGCATCCGAACCTGGCGCCCCCACCGGCGGACCGCATCACGGTCACGCCCTGACCGCCAACCCGCCCGCACGAAAGTCCCATTCGTGCGGGCCAGGGGGACCCCCGGATTTCAACGCTACCAGCGGATGCCGACAGTTCTGGGCTGTGTGGTGGGTTGTCCACAGCCCTGATTGAGCGAACTCCGTGCGAATGGGACTCTCGTGGGGGCAGGCGAGGTGCGCTGACGCCCCGCTATCAGCGAGTGCCGGCAGCTCTGGGTCGCGCGGCGGGTTGTCCACAGCCCCCGATCGAGCGAACCGTGCACGAATGGGACTTTCGTACGTCCAGGGGGTCCCCCGGTTTCAACGCTACCGGGGAGGGGTGACATTTCTGGTGGCCCCGCAGGTCGTGTGGGGTCACCGGGGTCTCACGGCTTGCGGTAGGTCGAGATGTGGAGCTCGGACTTCGCGGTGAACGGGGACTGCTTCCAGTCGGCCCATCGGGACTCCAGGTCGAGGCCGGCCAGTTGGGCCATCAGGTCCATCTCGAAGTGGGAGACGTCGCGGCCGGAGATCGGGAAGAACTTCGGGCCGTCCGGTTCCAGCACCAGCCACATCCCCTTGTGCTGGCCGGTCACCGGGTCGTGTTTGCCGCCCACCAGGGTCATCCGGTCCAGTTCGATGTCCGCCACCGCGAGCTTGCCTCGGTCCGGCGACGGTGGCCGGACGACCACCGTCTCCAGCACGAACCGGCCGCCGGGCCTCAGGTGTGCGGCCGCGTTGCGGAACAGCTCCACCTGCGCCTGTTGGGTGTCCAGCGCGAAGATCGAGTTGAACGCGATGTACGCCAGCGAGAACTCCCGCTCCAGCGACACCGTCGTCATGTCCGCCTCGACCACCGTGACCGCGGACGACTTCTCCCTCAGCTTCGCCAGCATCTCGGGGCTCACGTCCACGCCGACGACCTCCACGCCGCGGCGCGCCAGCGGGACCGCCAGCCTGCCCGTGCCCACCCCGAACTCCAGCACCGGACCGTCGCCGGCCAGCGTCGCCAGTGCGGCCACCGCACCCTCGTCGTCCATCAGGCCCTTGTGGAACTCGTCGTACATGTTCGCCCAGCGCGCCCCGTACAGGCGCGGATCGAAGTTCTCCATGCGCACCAAACTGTCAAAGGAGAGCGGCGCGCGCTAAGTGTTTCGGCCCAGGACGTAACCGATGCTGTCCAGCAGGAAGCGCGGGCCAGCTCGAACTGCTCGTCCAGCGACGGTCCCGCCGGCGCCGACAGCCACGACGTCAGCAGCGGATCATCGCCGTTGAGGTCGGCGGTCCAGTCCCGATCGAGTACCCGGCGGCGATGGCCGCCCTCTTCGCGGCCGGCATCGGCCCGGACGCGGTCCGCGCGCTCTACGCCAGCGACGACCTGCCCGACGACCTACGCATGTTCCTCGTCGGCTGCCTGCGGGAGCGGGAGGAGAGACGCCACCGGATCGCCTGCCGCCAGCTCGCCGTCCGCACACTGCTCGCCCTGGCCGGCGCCGTCGAACGGACCGTCTACTGGCACCTCGCCCCGGAGGTGCCCGGCGAGATCGATCCCCACCAGCTCATGGGTGTGATGTTCGGCAAGCTCAACCTGCTCGCCTACGAGGGCCGCGAGCTGACCCGGCGCAACCCGGCCGCCGACGCGTTCGCGGTTCTGGCAGGTCACCCGCGGGAAGCCGCGACAGTCACCCAGCTTGACGATCATCGTGTCCGCATCGACGACCGGATCATCGTGCATTGGACGGACGATGTGGACGAGATACCGTTTTTCGTAACGGTTTGATCGTCGATTTCCCACCGAGCGGCCTGGTAACCTCGCACAGCTTCACGCGCTCGCGTAGGGGGACAGGATTCTCGTGCACCACGGCGACCCGGCGCCCAGAACGCACAAAAATCGGGTGTGAGATTTCGTGAGCTCACGCGTTCTACCTGATGACACGGCGGAACCGGACTCGGAGCGCGGGCAGGACACCGACATGACGGCGACTGACCTCACGGAGGCTCCCGCGCCGCCGTTCGAGCAGGTGTACCGCGACCACGCCGCCCGCGTCTTCCGGTACTGCCTGTCGCAGGTGAGCAACCGCGGCGACGCGGAGGACCTCGCGGCGGACGTGTTCGCCGCCGCGTTCCACGCGTTCGGCACGGTCGAGCTGATGCCGGGGACAGAGCTGGCCTGGCTGCTGCGGATCGCGCGCAACGCGGTGATCGACCACCGGCGCAAGCACTCGCGCCGGTCGGCGCTGCTGGCGAGGTTCTTCGGCGGTGAGACCGAGGCGGATCCGAAGGCGAACGTGGAAGGTGAGGTCGTGTTGCGGGACGAGGTGCGCCGCGCGCTCGCCGCGATGACGCACCTCGCGGAGAAGGACCGCACGGTCATCGGCCTGCGGATCGCGGCCGGCCTGCCGTACGCGGAGGTCGCCGCCGTCCTGGGAGTGTCCGAGCACGCGGCGACGATGGCGTGCAAGCGGGCACTGGCCAGGCTGCAGCGGCACATGGGGGCGCCGTGATGGGCCGCATCGACGAGAACGAGCTACGTGCCCTCTTCGAGGAGATCGAGGCGCCGCCCCGCCTCGACCGCTGGCGCGACCGCATCGCGGACGTGCACGCCGAGGCCTACGTCCGGGAGCACGACGACGAGCCGGAACCCGCGGAGGACGACGACAGCGAGCACCTCGCGGAGGAGGCCGGCGCGGACATCGTCGCGCTGCCCATCGTCGATGAGCTGCGGCCGAGACGCCAGCGCGGGCGGTCGATGGCGGTCGCCGCCGCGGCCGCGGCGGTCGTCGGGCTCGGCGGTGTCGTGGTCACGACCACGCTGCTCACCGACGCGCCGCCCGCCGACCCCACGATGATCATCGACGGCCCGGACAAGACGGTCAGCTCGTCGCCGTCCCGCAACGAGCCCACCAACGTCTCCAAGCCGCCGTCCACCCAGCAGCCCAGCTCGGGGGCGGAACGGCCGAACCCCGGTACCACCCAACGCAACCAGCCGGGCGGCACCGGCACCATGGTCGACAACTCCGGGGGCGGCGGGCCCGAACCCGGCTGGCCGTCGATGGTCGGCGACCCGAACTCGACCAACACCGGTGTGCCGCTCGGCGCGACCCTCGGCGACCACTACGGCGACCTGCGGATCGCCACCGCCGGCCAGGTCGTGTCGGACCTCCGCGTGACCGGCACGGTGATCGTCGACGCGCCGAACGTCACGCTCAAGCGGGTGCTCGTCGTCGCGCCCTACGGGGCGACGGCCGTGCGCCAGAACGCGGGCGGCCTGACGGTCGTGGACTCGGAGCTGTCCGGCGGCACCTCGCTCACGCAGGCCGCGAACGGCCTCACGATCCGCCGCAGCCGGCTGCAGTCCGGCGTGACGATCACCGGCGGAGCGCAGCTGTACAACTGCTACCTCGACAACGCCGACGTGCTCGTCACGCCCGGTTCCTCCTCGGTTCTGTTGCGGCACAACACGATTGGCCGCGTGACCATGAACGACCTCGACGCCCCCATCCGCGGCGTCACCGTCGACGACAACCTGCTCAACGAGGTCGACGCGCCGACACAGGCCGGCTCGGCCGGCATTCACGTGCTGAACAACCGATTCCGCGGCAGCGCGCCCAGCACCGGCTGGAAGTCCGGCGCCTCGGACTACCAGTGGTCGAACAACACCTATGCGGACAGCGGTGCGCCTGCCTACCCATGACCCCCGTCGGGTACTGCCCCGGGCCGGCGCACCGCCAGTCCGGGGTCAGACGGCGACGGACACCTCCCTTGCCACGCCTCCGTCGTCAGGGCTGCCGCCGAGCGCTGCCAGCAGCCGGTGCAGCACCTCCTCCGGGTCGGCGGTCGCCGCCAGGCCACGCAGGTCCACAGGCCGCCACCCCTCGCGTCCGGCCTGTGCCACCAGCTGGCGGAGGTTGTCCGCCACCGTGACCTGTACCCCTCGATGCGACGCCGCCTCCGTTATCGGAGTCGGTGTGCCGAGCCGAGCCGCCTGCTCGAACTCGGTCCGGGCGCGACCGCCCAGCCCCAGAGCGTCCGCGAGCAGCCGCACCGAGTCCCGGCGCGGCCGGCTCACCCGACCGCTCTCCAGGTTCTGGATGCTGCGGGGCGAAAGCCCCGACCGCTCCGCGAGTCCCTCCTGCGTCAGGTTCGCCGCGTGCCGCCAACTCTGCACCAGCGCGGCGAACTGTCCCTCCGTACCGACTCTGGCTGACTCGTCCCCACTCATCGCGCCCCTCCATGCCACCGAGACCCACCCTGCATCCCGGAAAACGCGTGAGTCCGGGAAACCTCACACATCCGATAGGTACAGACTTTGACGAGACTTCTTGTTGCTGTGGCGCTGCTCACAATGCTGTCCGCGGTCCCCGCCGCGGCCGAGCCTGCGGGCGCCGACCTCGCCGTGACCGTGGCGTTCGACAAGCCCGCATACCTTGCGTACGAACGGATGACGGCCACGGTCACGGTCGTCAACAACGGCACCGCGCCCGCGACCGGCGTGACGCTGTCGCACGAGAGCAACGGCCCGTTCGACCCGAAGGAGTGGTTCGGCCTCGACCCGTCCGGGCCGGGGGTGACCATCGAGCCGGGGCAGCAGGTGGCCGCGAGCGCCACCATCGAGATGCAGGACGTCGTCGACGTGCTGCGGCTGGCCGTCGAGGTCCACACGCCCACGCAGGAGACCGACACGACGAACAACGCGGCGACCGCCGAGGCCCCGGTCACCGTGCGCAGGACCGACCTGAACGGCACGCTCTACCGGGACATCGACGGCGACAAGCAGTTCGACCCCGGCGAGGCGCTGGGCGGCGTCCTCCTCGAGGGCGTCGGCGGCCGGCCGCTCGGTCACGTCTCGGTCCGCACGGACGGCGCCGGCCGGTTCACCGCGCCGAACGTGGCGGAGGGCACGTACGTGCTCACCCCCAACCTGCCCGCCGGCTGGTGGCACGACGAGACCTCGACGGTCGAGGTGCGCGTCGGCGGGCCCGAGCCGTTCATCCGCGCCGTGCGGGACTCCTCGGCGCTGCGTAGCTCGATCACCTTCGACAGGGCGGCCTACGCGGTCGGCGACACGATCCGGGAGACGGTCACGCTGACCAACACCGGCAGTGCCGACCTCGCGGGCGTCACCGCCCGGTGCAACGAGGGCGCGGCGCCCAACGAGCTGTCCGGGCTCGGTTGGGGTGACCTCGTGCACGACCTGGCGCCGGGTGTGACCGTGCGCGCCGGCGAGACCAGGACGTTCCAGTTCACCGACGTGGTGCCCGACGGCGGCAGGCTGTACGGGTTCATCTCGATCACCTGCTGGTTCGGCACGGCCTTCCGGTACGACGACGGCCCCAAGATCGTCGCGCGGGCCGACGTGCCGGGCGGGCGGGGCTCCTCCGGCGGCGTGCTGTTCTTCGACCGGAACGACAACGGCGGGCCCGACGCGGGCGAAACCGTGTCCGGCGTCAAGGTCTTCCTCGTCGACCGCGCCGGCAAGGTCGCCGCCAGGGACGTCAGCGACGCCGACGGCACGTTCATGTTCCGCGACGTGCCCGCCAACCGCTACTTCATGCGGTTGGCCGGGCCGTGGCAGCTGGTGTACGAGGGGCTCGAGGTCACCGTGTTCGACGGGGACGTCACGAAGGGCATCGGGTACGCCGTGTCGCCCGGCCCGAACCAGCCCGACCTCGACGCGCCGCCACTGTCCATAGTGGACGTAAAGCCCGTACCGACCCCGCAGGCCTCGCCGCCCCGGCCAGCCGGCCTCGCGGACACCGGCGCGGACGTGGTCGAGTTGACCGTGTTCGGCATCCTGCTCCTGCTCGCGGGTGGTGGCCTGCTGCTCGTCCGCCGCTCCCGGGAGGTCCCATGAGCCGTGTCCTCGCCGCCCTCCTCGCGGCCCTGCTGACCATCGCGTGGGCAGCGCCGGCGAGCGCCGACGTGCGGTACGTCGACCTGTGCCTGATCGCGACGATCGACCAGCCCGCCTACCTGGCGGGCGAGGAGATGACCGCGCACGTCACGATCATCAACTCCGGCACGATCGCCGCGACCGGCGTGGTGCTGCACGTCCGCGGCGACATGGCGTTCGACTGGGGCGACCTGGCCGACACGGGACCCGGCATCGAGCTGCCGCCCGGCGGGCAGGTGGACCGCACCGTCCACGCGCCGATCGACGACCCCGGCGACGGCGTGGCCGAGCGGCTCCTGGTCGGCTCCGACCAGGTGGACAGCGACCTGACCAGCAACGAGGTGACGCTCTCGGCGTTCGTCACCGAGAAGCAGGCCGACCTCGACGTCACGGTGTTCCTCGACGCGGACCGGGACGGCGTGGTCGACCCGGGCGAGGTGCGCAAGGGCGTGGCGGTCGAGCTTTCCGGCGGTCTCAGCCACGATCGTCACACGACCCGCACGGACGAGACGGGCGTCGCGCACTTCCCCGGGATCAGCGGGGGCCCGTACCAGCAGCACGTGAACCTGCCGGTCGGCTGGTACAGCGACATCGGCGAGGTCATCAAGGTCCGCGGCGGCGCCAACAAGGTGCTGATCCAGGCGACCCACAACGACTTCACCGGACTGCGGGCGGCCGTCTCGCTCGACAAGGCCACCTACGCGCCGGGCGAGCCGGTGCACGAGCGGGTCACGCTCACGAACACCGGCCACACCGACATCGTCGGCATCGTCGCCCACTGCGGCGGCTACGGGCGGGAGAACGTGCTGTACAGCGTGGGCTGGGGGGAGCTGGCGCCGGATGACAAGGGCGGCGCGGTCGTGCGGGCCGGCGAGACCAGGACCTGGGAGTTCGACGACGTCGTGCCGCCACAGGCCTGGGACTACGGCTACGTGCTCCTGCAGTGCGACTTCTCCCCGGCCGGCGCGCACGACGGTCCGCTCGCGGAGGCACGGGGCACCGTGCCCGGCGGGGAGGGCACGGTCTCCGGGCGGCTCGTCGACACCGCGGGCACGCCGCTGGGCGGCATCACGCTGTTGATGCTCGACATGGTGAACGGGCGGGTCGTCGCGCGGGCCGAGAGCGCGGCGGACGGCCGGTTCCAGTTCCCTGAGCTGCCTGCGGACGGGTACGAGCTGCGGCCGGTCGGCCCGTGGCGGCTGGGCGCGGCGGTGTTCGAGGTACAGGTCATGGCGGGGACGGACCACCCGTTCGACCCGCTGGTCCTGCAACCGGGCCCGGTACAGGACGATCCCGAGAAGAAGCCGGAACCGGCGGTGCGGGCCGTGACGGTACCGGCCCCGCGGGCGACGGTCGTGCGGCCGACCGCGCTGGCCGACACGGGCGCGGATGTGGCCGAGCTGGCCGCGCTTGGCGCACTGCTGGTGGCGCTGGGCCTGCTGCTCGTGCGGCGGAGGTCGTACTCATGAGGCGCCTGGCGGCGTTGGTGTGCGCGTTGCTGGTCATGGGTCTGGCCGCGCCGGTGGCCGCCGCCGAGGAGATGGTCGACCTGGGCCTGATCGCGACGCTCGACAAGAACGCGTACCTGCCGGGCGACGTGGTGACGATGCGTGTCCTGGTCATGAACAACGGTCCGGGCACCGCGACCGGGGTCGTGGTGCACACGTCGGGCGACCTGGCGTTCACGGGATGGGGCAAGCTGGCCGACACCGGCATCACGCTGGCACCGGGTGAGCAGGTGCCGATCACCGTCACGGCGCCGGCCAACGACGACGGCACCGGGATGACCGAGCGGCTCGAGGTCGTGTCGGCCGAGCCGGACGCCGACCCGACCAGCAACCAGGTCACCGTGAACGCGTTCGTCACGGTGCAGGAGGCCGACCTGGCACTGACCGTGTACACCGACGCGGACCGCGACGGCGTGGTCGATCCAAGGGAGACCAAGGTCGGCGTGCTGGTCACGGTGGGCGGCGGTCTG
>NZ_DASQCC010000009.1:0-7015 GCF_035634895.1 Actinophytocola sp.
GATGCAGCCGTCGGTAGCCAGATCGTCCAACTCCAGTCCGATGATCTTGTCGTAGGCGGCCAGCGCGATCTGGTGGATTTTCTGACCGAGACCCTTGTCGGCCCATTCCTTCACACGGCGGCGGATCGTGCGGTCAGAACATCCCGCCGATGCGATGAGTTCATATCCCGAGCCGTGCACCATCGCCGCGACGATGTGTTCGAACACGACCCGATGTGAGACACGGCGGCGGTGACATCCCCAGGGATGGTTCGGAGAGAACTCCGGCTGTACGCCGAGCAAGGCCTCCAGTTCAGCGAACAGGGGATCGATAAGGCAAGATGGCACGGCAGGCACGGGCACCCCGGTGATCACGTAGCGTCAGAAACTTCATGATCACCTGCGTCCGTGCCTGCACCATCACTGCCCCCTGTCAAGCTCGACTCGGTGGCCACCAATTGCCGGAGCCTCTAAGTTGCCTGATTTCCGGCGCGGGACACTAGCTGATCGACCGCACGGTGGCGACGACCTTGTCGATCTGGGCCGGGGTGGTCACGATGCCGGGCCCGAACCGCAGGTACTGCTGCGCGTACGGGGTCACGCTCGCGACCACCCCCGCCGCACGCAGCCGCTTCGTCGCCGTGAACGCGTCCATCCCGTCGACCTCGCAGCACACGATGCCGGCCGACAGCTCGGGGTCGTCGGGGGTGATGAGCCGGACGGACGGGATCGAGGCCAGGCCCCGCTTGAGTTGGGTCGCCTGTACCGCGATGCGTTCGGCGATGCGGCCGCGACCGATCCTCCGGTGCAGCTCGAACGCCTCACGGACCGCCCAGCGGTGCTCGAACGAGTGGTAGCCGCCCGGCGTGAACCGTGCGCCGCCAGGCTCGTCGCCGCCGGCGAAGGTCGGGATGACCGGGTCGAGGGCGTCCCACGCCCGAGCCCACAGCAGGCCGGTGCCACGCGGCCCGAAAAGCCACTTGTGGGTGCCCGTGGTCAGGAAGTCGCAGCCCAGGTCGGCGACCGCGAGGTCGACGGCGCCGAACCCGTGCACGCCGTCCACGCACAGCAGCGCCCGGTCCTCGGCCGCCCGGCCGGCGTTGACCTCGGCGAGCATGGTGGCGATTGCCTGGACAGGTAGTCGTACACCTGTACTGGAATGCACCCACGTCACGCCGACGACGCGGGTGTTCGGCGCGATCGCCGCCCGCAGCCGGGCCACGATGTCGGCCTTGGTCGCCGCTCGCGGGTCGTCGTAGAGCGCGACGCGGCGGACCGGTGCGCCGGTCCGCCGCGACATCGCCTCGAGCGCGCTGTGGTGGGCGACGAAGTCGTGGGTGCTGGTCACGGCGTCCTGGTCCGCCCGGACGCGCAGGCCCGAGTACAGCAGCCCGAGGCCCATGGTCGTGCTGTCGGTCAGCGCGACCTGTTCCGGCGTGCCGCCGAGGTAGTCGGCCGCGGCCGACTGGACCTCGAACTCGGCCGCGTGGTGCGCGTCCAGGTAGGCGTGCGTGTCGAGATCGAGGCCGCGGCGGTGCCGCTCGATGGCCTCCCGGACCGGTGTCGGATGCGCGGCGAAGACGAACGCGGCGGTGTGGACGAGCCCGCGGTCGAGCGGGAACAGCGCCCGGACGTCCTCCCAGTCGTTCGGGTCGAACGTCGTGTCCCGCGGCTTCGGTTCCGCGGGGTCCTGCGACGTGCACGCCGCGAGCCCGGCCGCCGTGGCGAGCCCGGCCGAGAGGAACCTACGACGCCCCAGTCCATCCATCTCGGCATCCTAAGGGCAGGCAGGGCGGCGGCGCCGTCATCGCAGCGGGGGTTCGCCGAGGGTCAGCGTGCCCTGGTCGGCGTCGAGGGTGGCGTGGGCGCCGAGCGGGATGGTCAGCTGGTCGGAACAGTGCCCGAAACCGAGCTCCCAGATCACCGGGATCCCCAGTCCCACAAGGAGATCCGCCACCACGTCGCGTACCTCGTCGAGCGTCCCGCAGCCCGTCCACGACCCCAGCGCGACCCCGGTGACGCCGGTGAACCAGCCCGACCGCAGCAGCTGGGTGAGCATACGGTCGACCTTGTACGGATCCTCGTTGACGTCCTCCAGCAATACGATCGACTCGTCCGGCGGGACGAACGCGTCCGGCGCGCCGACCCCGGACGCCAGCAGCGACAGGTTCCCGCCGACGAGCATCCCGCTGGCCACCCCGTCGTTGAGCGACGTGGCCAGCGGTCCGGTCAGCGTGAGCACCGACTCCGGCTCGAACAGGGTCTGCCGGAAGTGCTTCTGCGCGCCCACGTCGAACGTCACGTCGGCCGCGACGAGCGGCGCGAACAGGGTCACGAGGTTCAGCCGCGACCCGATGGCCTCGTGCAGCGTGGTGATGTCGCTCGACCCCGTGAACAGCTTCGGTCCGGCCTCGGCCATCGCGTCCCAGTCGAGCAGGTCGACCATCCGCATGGCGCCGTAGCCGCCGCGTGCGCACACGACCGCGTCGACCGTCGGGTCGCACCACGCCCGCTGCAGGTCGGCGGCCCGGCGCGGGTCGAGCCCGGCCAGGTACGGCAGCCTTGGATGCCGGTCCAGCACGTGCTCGCCGACCTCGACCGTCAGGCCCCAGCTCTCCAGGATCCCGATCCCACGCCGCAGCGGCGGTTCCTTCACCGGGCCGGCCGGCGCGACCAAGGCCACCTTGCTCCCGGGCCGCAGCCGCGCCGGTCTGACCCTGGTCACGACCTCAGCTCCAGCACCGGCACCCCAGGTGGCTCGAACCCGAACACCTGCCCGTAGAAGGACAGCTCCGCCGCCACCGCCGCGATCACCGACGACGCCCGCCGGAACCCGTGCTGCTCACCCTCGAACGTCAGGTACGCGTGCGGCAGCCCGGTTCCGTCCAGGCTCGCCACGAACCGGTCCGCCTGTTCGGGCGGGCACACCTCGTCCTCCAGGCCCTGCAACAGCAACACCGGTCCGGCCAGCCTGTCCACGTGGTTGCTCGGCGAGCGGTCCGCGTACCGGTCGGCGTGCTCGGGCAACGTGCCGACCAGCCCCTCGATGTACCGCGACTCGAAGTCGTGTGTCTCGCCGCCGTGGTCGGTCCAGCCCGTGAGGTCGAGGATCGGGAACATGATCGTCGCGCACGCGTAGGTGGTCGTCGACGTCATCGACGCGGCCGCCGTCCACCCGCCCGCGCTGCCGCCCCTCACCGCGAGGCGCGCCCTGTCGGCGATGCCCTCCTTGGCGAGCTCGGCCGCGACCGTCGCGCAGTCCTGCACGTCGACCACGCCCCACTGCTCGTTGAGCGACTCCCGGAACGCCCGCCCGTACCCGGAGGAGCCGCCGTAGTTCACCGCCACCACACCGAAGCCACGGCTCGTGAAGTACACGATCTCGCGCCGGAGCACATCGGTCGACTTGCCGGTCGGGCCACCGTGCACGTGCACGAGGAACGGCGGCGCCGCGTCGGCCGGACCCACGAACTCCGGACTGCGCGGCAGGTAGACGAAAGCGGGAATCCGCCGCCCGTCCGCGCTGGTGAACACCCGGTGCTCCGGGACCGGCAGGTAGTCGTCGAGCGCCGTGTCCTCCTCGCCGCCGGACACGGTCACCGCCGCGCCGGACGCGAGGTCCAGCCGCACCACGGCCAGCTCGCTCCGCGGTCCGCCGGCGGCGGACACGACCGTGTCGCCGTCGGCGGTCAGGTCGGACGTCCACGCCGTCAGCTCGGTGTCGACGTCGGTCACCGTGCCCGCGTGCTCGTCGAGCACCGCGAGCTGGTCCGACCGCAGGACCGCGAACCGGCCACCGCCGAGCGGCGCGAACCAGCGGCTGCCGAGCACCCACAGCGGACCGCCCAGCTCCTCCTCGCACGGCGCCAGGTTCACGGCCGTGCCGTCGAGACCGACGCGGAACAGGTTCCACCAGCCGTCCGGGTCGGTGAGCACCAGCAACGCGTCGTTGGTCTCCCATTCGGCCTGGCACACGCTCTCCCGCGGCCCGCCGGCCAGGACGCGGTGGGGCATGCCCAGCTCGGCCACGCACAGCTCGGTGCCGTCCCACGGCATGTTCGGATGCTCCCAGCCGATCCAGGCGAGCTTGGCGCCGTCGGGAGACACGCGCGGGTTGGCCAGGAAGTGATGGCTGGCGACCAGCGACCGCGGCCCGGAGCCGTCGAGCGGGATCTCCACCACATCCCGGGCGACGTCGATCGGCCGGTCGCCGGTGACCGTCTCCCGCACGCACAGTACGGATGTATTGCCATAGCCGGGGGAGAGGTCGGCGAACCGCGCGCCGTGACGCCGTTCTGGCTCCGGCGTCAGCGGCCGAGGCGCCTCGTCGCCCTCGGCGAACGCGTACACGCGCTGGTCCGCCCAGTTCGTGAAGACGACCGTATTGCCAAGCACCACCCACGGCCGGCCGCCGTACTCGTGCACCCGGTTGCGCACGTTCCACGGCGCCGCCAGCACCTCGACGGCCGTCCCGTCCGGACCCTCGCGCATCAGCGCCGAGCGTCCCTCCTCGTTCGGCCGGCCCTCGGCCCACCAGACGACACCGTCATGCACGTCGACCCACCTCGGCGTGACACCGGCCGCCGCCACCGCCTCGGCGGTGAGCGGGGACTTCCAGCTGCCGAACTCTGCGATCTTCACCACGCGCTGACCCTAACGCGCTCAGGCCCTGCCCATCACCACCGTGGTGAGCCCGGCCACCTGGCGATAACGTTCCTCACGAAGGGCGTGTCGGCGTGGGAACGGGCCTGCTCGACCGCGACGTTTGCCGTAGGGTCGGAGGTGCCATGGCACGAGTGATTCATGTCTTCCGCCAACCCGATCGGTTCGTCGCCGGCACGGTCGGGCAACCTGGCGATCGTACGTTCTACCTGCAGGCATCCGAGCGCGCGAGGACGGTGAGCGTCGCACTGGAGAAGCAGCAGATGGCGGTGCTCGCGGAGCGCATCGGCTCACTCCTGGAGGAGGTTCACCGCCGCTTCGGCGCGGAGCTGCCGGTGGAGGTACCGGAGGAGCTGGTCGACGCGGACCCGCTCAACGTGCCGGTGGAGGAGGAGTTCCGCGTCGGCACGATGGGGCTCGGCTGGGACTCGGAGACCAGTGCGGTCGTGATCGAGCTGCTCGCGATCACCGAGACCGAGGTCGACGAGTCGATCGTGCTCGACGACACCGAGGAGGGCCCGGACGCGGTCCGCGTGTTCCTGACCCCGGCCGAGGCCAGGGCGTTCGCCGACCGCGCCGACCGGGTCATCAACGCCGGCCGCAAGCCGTGCCCCCTGTGTGGTGAGCCGCTGGACCCGGCGGGGCATGTGTGCCCGCGCCAGAACGGCTACCGGCGCACCGAGGACGACGAGGCGGAATAGGGGTTGCAGCCGTCTGACCCGGGCGTCCTCGAACTGTTGACCAGAGGACGCATCGAGATCGAGGGACGCTTGGTCGACGCCTCGAACGCCACGCTCTTCTGCGCCATCGACGGTGGCGGCGACTCCGCGCAGTGCGTGTACAAGCCGGTCAGCGGCGAGCGTGCGCTGTGGGACTTCCCCGACGGCACGCTCGCCGGCCGGGAGGTCGCGTCGTATCTGGTGTCGCGTGCCGCCGGACTGTCCGTGATCCCGCCGACCGTACTGCGGAACGGGCCGTTCGGGCCCGGCATGGTGCAGCTGTGGGTGGATACCAAGGAAGGCGGCGACCTGGTCGACGTCCTCGCGCCGGACGACGTGCCGGTCGGGTGGCGCGCGGTCCTGCAGGCACACGACCGCTTCGGCGACCCCGCGTTGCTCGTGCACGCCGACCATCCCAGCGTTCGGTTGATGGCCGCGCTGGATGTCGTGCTGAACAACGCGGACCGCAAGGGCGGACACGTGCTGCACGGCACGGACGGCAACGTGTACGGCGTCGACCACGGGATCTGCCTGCACACCGAGCACAAGCTGCGGACCGTGCTGTGGGGGTGGCTGGGGGAGCCGTTGCCCGATGACGTGGTCGACATGCTGAAGAAGCTGCGTGCCGGCGTGGAGGACATCGCGGACACCCTCGCCGATCACATCACCACGGCTGAGGTGCGTGCACTGCGGACCCGATTAGACGCCTTCCTCAAGGCAGGGGAGTTCCCGGCGCCCGGCGAGGACTGGCGCGCCATCCCGTGGCCGGCCTTCTGACCGGGCAGTACGGTTAGCACGGCAAAACCCAAGCACCACAACCGATCCGGCGTGCGCCGGCATCGATGACGGCCCAGCAGGCCAGCCCACTCGTCTTCGATCGACTCCCCATGACTCTCCCCCAACCGTTCGTACAAAAATTTTCTAGACACTATATAGATGTCCAATGTGTCTGCCGAGTGGTGGAGGCTCGAGAGCGAACGTCCCACCAGCCAAAGAAGCAGAGAGAGGGGAGGGCCTCGTGACTCGGGCGCGGCGTTCGTTGGGGGAGCGCTGACGTCCGAACTCGGTGGGCGGGGTCGATCGGTGGGTGGGGGTCGAGTCATTGGGGGAGCTGGCCGTCCCGCTGGGAGTCGCCGAAGGTCATGTCGACCCTGCCGTGCTCGATCCCAACGAGGTAGGTCACCAGCTGCGCTGTTGCGCCACCGGCGAGCCGCCGTCCGTCGCTGGTCTCCGGCCTGTACGCCAGCGCGTGGGGCCAAAACAGGCCCAGCGCCCGCTCCCCCAACTCTTCGCATTAAAATCATGTATAAACTATATGAATGTCCAATTTATCGGCTGCGGCGTCCGGTCCAGTCCTAACCGGATCGTCCCTGTCCGAACAAAAACAAGCGAAGGAAGGAGGGGGGCTCGTCGGAGGGAGGTGACTTGGAGGGATTCGTCGGCTTGCGGCGACGCCCTGGTGCCGCGGGGGAGGGGGCCGGATGGAGTTGGGTGTCGAGGCTTGGCCGGCTCGTGTCGGCGGTCAGGCGTCGATGCGGACGTCCTTGGTTTCGGCGGCGGGGGCGAGGAAGTCCAGGAGCCGCAAGCCTTCCCTGGTGAGTGCGGTCAGGTCCTTCCTGGTGGTCCTGGCCCATGGGGTGATCGTCAGTACGGCC
>NZ_DASQCC010000010.1:0-168468 GCF_035634895.1 Actinophytocola sp.
GGGCTGTGGGTTCGGCTGGTGGGTTGGGTGGAGTGGAGTCTGTTGGGGTTGGTGGGTCCGTGGATTCGGCTGGTGCGCCGATGGGTTCGGGTGGCGTCGGTGGGTTGGGGGCTGTGGGTTCGGCTGGTGGGTTGGGTGGAGCGGGGCCGGTTGGGGTTGGGGGTTCCGGGGGTTCGGTTGGTGGGGCGTTGGGTTCGGGTGGTGCCGGTGGGTTGGGGGCTGTGGGTTCGGCTGGTGGGTCCGCGGTGGTGGGTCAGCCTGGGTCTGGTGGATCGGCGGTTGGGGCGATCGGCGGGCAGGCGACTTCCGCGCCGGCGATTTCCGGTTCGGCGGGGGTGGGGGTCGCGGGGCAGGTGGGGACCGGGGGAGCGGCGGGTGCGTTGGCCGTGCCGGCTCCCGGCGGTGCTGGCGCGTCGGTCGCGACGGGTCCTCTCGCGGGGTCGGGTGTCGCGGAATCCGTTGGCGTGCCGCCGGGTTCGGTCGCCGCGGGTGGGTCGGCGGTCTCGGGTCCGGCCGGTACGCCGGTGAGTCCCGGTCCGTCCGGCGTCACCGGCCCGTCCGGCGTCACCGGATCGGCCGGCACCGCCGGATCGGCGACCGCCGGATCCGTGTCCGGTACGGAGTTCCCCGGCGTCCAGTCATCGTCCCGGGAGGCCGCCGTGCCGCCGGCCGAACAGGGGTTGCCGGGGTTCACGTCGGCCATGCCGCCGGCGGTCCAGGCCGCCGCGGGCGTGGCGGCGTCGGAGGTGGCCGGGTCCGGCACGGCGGCGTCGGAGGTGGGCGGGTCCGACCCCGCGGTGTCCGACGTGGCCGGGGCCAGCACGGCGGTGTCCGGCGTGCTGGCCGACGGCCGGACCCGCAACCTGCTCGCCGCGCTGGACCTGACCCTCGACGACCTGCCCGCGTCCGCGGTGGACGTGCGCGAAGGGGTGCGAGGACTGGTGAACGACGCGGTCCTCGCGGCCACGGCGCTCCCGGCGGAGAACTCCCCGCCGCTGGCGCCGGACCGCCTGCGGGACCTCCTGTCGGACGTCGCCACGGCGGTCGGGCACGGGAAGGACCCCTTGACCACCGCGGCGGTGAGCGGGACCGGCTACCGGTCGGACGACCCGGCACCGCTGCGGGTCGCGGCGTTGCGGTCGATGGGCGCACCGCCGGTGGCGTCGCGGCCGGACGCGGGGCGGCCCGCGGTGGTCTCCCGCGAGAGCTTCGCCACCGACGCGGCCGCCGACGCCTACACCGACGCCACCATCCCGATGGCGTTCCGCATGGTCAACGGACCCCGGTTCCGCCAGGAGATCCGCGCGGGCACGCGTCCGACGAACTGCGTCCGCGCCACGATCGCCGGCTACCGCACCTACCAGAACGATCGCCAGCACGACGTCGAGCCCACTCCGTCGCATGAGGACGGACGGCCGGCGGGCGAGCCGCGCGCGGTCCTCGAGGACGAGGTCGGGCGCCCGTTCCGGCCGGTGCCCGACCGTGCGGTCGTCGACCTGTACCTGGGTTTCAAGCCGGCCGGCAAACGTTACGGGCACCTGGCGGGCACTCTGCCCGGCGGCGGCCGGCACGTCGTCACCGTGCTCGAGGCCAGGGGCACCGACGGTCGTCGTGACCTCGTCTACTTCGACATGCAGTCCGGCGGTCTCGTGTCGACGGACAGCATGCGTGAGCTGATGTTCCAACCGGTCGGTGCCGGCGCCACCACCGGCCACGGTCCCGGCGCGGACACGGACCACCTCATGAGCAGCGGGCCACCCGTCCCGATGCTCATCGACGACTCCAGTGATCCCGACAGCTTCGACGAGGAGGCCGGCGGGCCCGGTGCCGCCGGCCGGCCGGATCCGCGTGCCGCCTTCCGGTCCCTCGCACACTCCTTGAACCTGGCGATGGTGCACGTGCCCGCGGGCTTCAGCCGGGACGAGGTCAGAACGGTCAGGGACGCCGCGCGTTCCGCGCGGGAGCGCGGACCACGGCCGGGGCAGGAGAGCCTCACCGCGGCCGCCGAACTGGTCGTGACTTGGAGCGCGGCCGTCGACGGGGCGCGGGAACGACTTTCGGCCGCGCGGCACGACGGCCTGACACGCGTCGACGAGGCGGAGCGCGCCGCGAAAGCGCTCCTCGGTCCCGTGCCCCGGTCGGCACGGCGCGGTGGCACGGTGCTGGCGGCGGTGCTGCACGCGCAACTCCTCGACGTGCTGAGCGCCGCCCTGCTCGACCACACCCTGCTCAACACCGGCCCGGCGCTGCTCGACGTGCGCCTTCCCGGTCCCGTGACGGCGATGCGTGTCGCCCTGTCGGACTTCTACGCCGAGTTCGTCGACAGCACCCCGGACCAGTACGCACTCGACATGTTCCTGGCGCACCACCCCTGGTGGGGCGACCGGTCGGCCACGCCCCGCCAGAGCATGGACGACGTCGTCGGCTCCGCCGGCTTCGACCCGGACACCTGGCTCCGGCACGCCGGGCAACTGCTGGAGCTGCCGGCGGATCTCGAGACGCGGGCGGCCGAGGTGCTGGCTTCGACGCCGTTCCCGGCGGCGTCGACACACCTCGAGGGCGACGTGGCGAACCTGGTCGCGGTCCAGGTCGTGCTGGAGCGGTGGGGCCGGGTGGCCGAGGGCGCCGCGTCGGCCACGGCGCGGGAGCTGCGGGACGAGCTCGCGCGGGTGGGTGCCGCGGCCTTCGAGTCGGCACACGCCTCAGAGTTCGTCGAGGCTCGGCGGCGGATGGACGTGTTGCGCGGCATGGCCGACCTCGTCGCGGTGTGGGTCGTCGACGAGCGGCACGGCGGCCGTCCGGAGGGGTCGGCGCGGCGGCTCGCGGCCAGGCTGCGTGCCGGGTTCGGGGATGCGGCCTTCGAGGACGACCACGCCCAGGAGTTCGCCCGTGCCCGGGCGCTGTTGGGCAACCGGCACGAGGAGGCGGCCCGGGCGCTGGGCATCCCGCTCGCGGCGGTGCGCGCGCCTGAGGTCGCGGTCCATCACCGCATGGTGGACGTGCTGGCGTTCCAGCTGCACCGGACCCAGCGGATGCGCGTGCTGGCGGAGGCGCGCGCTGTGACGTTGGCGGGGCACCTCCAAGCCGCCCACGACGAGCTGCACCGCCATTCCAGCGCGGTCCTCGACCTGCTGGAGCAGGAGCTCCGCGACGATCGGAACGCCCTGGGACACCTGCTCACCGACCGCGGCGGAGAGGAAGGGCGGGAAGCGAAGCAGAACCTGATCACGCGGCTTGCCGGCACCTACGACACCGAGACCGCCAGCTACGCCGACCTGGTCGTCGACTGGTTGGTGGACGGCATGCGGCTGCTGCGCGCACCGGTGACGGCGGAGTCGCTGGGGCTCGTGGTCACGGTCGGCTCCCTGCTGCACAGCGGCCGGCTGGACTGGAGGTCGGTGACAGCGACGCCGCGTGAGGTGTCGGCGCTGCTGAAGGCGCTGCCGAACGCGCCCGAGGCCGACCGGCGGCGGTGGCGTGCGACCGGCCGTGAGCGCCTGCGAGGGCCGTCGTCCCCGTCCGCGCGGGAGCAGGCCCGGTTCGACCTGGTGGCGACCGTGGTGGGGCATCGCTTCTTCGACCACCCGCAGGTGAACACCGTGCTGGGCGTCGCGGAGCGGCTTCGCGCCGAGTTCGCGGCGCTGCGGCAGCGGTTCAACCACCCGGAGTACGTCGCCAGGGCACGGTATGACGCGCTCGTCGCCGAGGAGATCGCCGCCGACCTCGACTACTTCGGCGGTGTGGCGGACTCGACCGGCGAGAGCAGCACGGACTCCGACGGCGACGAGTCCGGCGACGAGTCCGGCAGCGACGAGATCGGCGCCGGTGAGCCGAGTGCCGATGAGCCCGGCGCCAACGAGTCCAGCGCCGATGGGTCCAGCGCCGATGAGTCCGGCGCGGATGAGCCTGGCGGCGGGGATCCCGACGACGCCGAGCCCGAGTCCGCCGACGAGGAACCGGCCGATGCGGAGTCCGAGGAGTCCGAGGAGTCCGACTCCGCGAGTGAGAGCACCGACGAGGAGGCACGGGACCGGAGCGAGGCGGACTACCAGACCTCGGCGCGGCTGGCACTGGGGCTGCCGCGTGAACCCGGTGACCTGACGTCGCCGGAAGCGAGCGCGGCCGCCGCCGGGCGTGCACGCGCCTACGACGAGCTGGCGACCGTGCTGGCGGACGCGATGCGGACGCGGCGCGTGCGGCCCGACGCGCGGTTCGCACGGATGGCGTTCGCGCAGGCGTGGCGGGCGACCGAGCAGCGGCGCCGCGAGTTCCAGCGGTCGGCCAACGCCGACGGGGTCGCGCACGTCGACGTAGACGTCCCGGCCGACGTCGCCGGGGACCGGCTCCGCGCGGGCCACACCGGTGGGATCGACGGCCGGATCCTGGCCTACGAGGCGTTCCTCACCGCGGAGGCGCGGGCACTGGCGGAACACGTGCCGGCGGGGCCGTCGCCGCGGGCCGTGGCGGACGCGGAGCGCGCGGCGGCCCACGCGTTGGGCGCGGCGCCGCCACCGCTGCCCTGGCGCGGACCCGCGCCGGACGACCAGCGCCGGCTCTGGCGGCGGACGACGGAGCTGCTCACCCGGGCCTACCTGGTCCGGTCGGCCGCGCAGGCCGAGATCGACCGGCTGAACTCGCTGATGCCCGCCACCGGCTGGCCCTCCATGCCCCAGGCGCGGGCCATGATCGAGGCCACCGAGCTGGCCGCCCGTGCCGACACGCTCGGCCGCCGCCTGCGTGCCCGCTTCACGGAACTGCACGGCCACGACGAGGCCACGGCGATCGTCAGCGAGTTCTACCTGCGCCACGACGACCAGCTGCGCACCGCACGGGAAACCCTGCGGCAGGCCACCCCGGAGACGGCGAGCACCGCGTCGGAACTGGCGGTGGTCATGCTCGGCGAGCAGGTGCCGGACACCGGTCTCCCCGGCCGCGGACGGATCTCCCCCGCCGACCGCCGGCGCCTCCAGGAGGATGTCCGCACCGTCGTGGCCGGTGCGCTGGTCGCCGAGAACAGTGCGCGTGCCGAAGCCGATGCCGTGCACACCGGCATCCTCGACCCCGCGCACGTGGACACGGCGTGGAAGGCGGCGGAGGAGTTCCTCGTCGACGCGGGTCTGCTGCTCGACTGGACCGCCGTCGGCCAGCTGCCCGGACCGCCCGTCGCACCGGCGGCGGCGGCGCGCCGTCGCCACGCCGCCGTCTCCGACCCCGACGCCCTGTTCGCCGCGGTCAACGGGTTCCTCGCCGAGTGGGACGACCGGTTCGAAGACGTCGCCGACCGGGAGGTGACACCGTCCGACCCCGCACGGGTGGACGCGGTCGCGCGGGAGAACCGCGAGGCCGCGCGCCAGGTGCTGGGGCTGTCCGAACCGGGACCGCTCACCCGCCCGCGGCAGGAGGAGCTCCTGCAGTCGATCGGCGCGATCTGGCGGCTGGTGCCCGGTCGGCCCGCCGCGCTGGCGACCGCGCTGCGCGGCCACTGGCAACCGGTCGGGGCGCGCGTGGACCGCGCCGACCGGACCCGCACGGAACTGGACGAGGCGCGCCTGGACGCCGCGCTCCGCAAGGCGTACGACGACCTCACGCGCCTCCTGGCGGAACAGCCGGAGGCCGTCCGCCGCCGCGTCGAGGAGGACGCGGCGCTGCGCTGGGCCGAGCGTGCTCGCGAGCTGCTGGACGTGCCGCCCCCGGCGGACACGCCGGGGCCCGCGGTGCCGGCCGGCCGGCCGTACGGGCCGGCGACCTGGCAGGGCAGCGGGCTCGCCCGCCGGCTGCACCACATCGCGCTCGCACTGGTGGCATACCAGATCTCGTTGAGCATGACCGACGTGTGGGTCAACCCGGCGGTGACCGCGCAACGACTGCGCGACGGCATCCCATCCCACGAGACGAGCAGCGGGATCTCCGTGCCCGGCCTGCGGGACCTGCTCGGCTGGTACTCCGGAGACGACACGAGCCGCCTCGGCGAGGACCCGGCCGTCGACCGGGGCACACGCCCGCCGCAGTTCGCGGTCGAACCGCCACCCCCGGCGGGCTCTCCCCCGGAGTACACCGACGAGGCCGACGACTCGCGACCCGCCGGACCCCGGCCGGCGCCCACGGTGCCGGCGGCGTCCACGGTGGTGCCTGCGCCGACGGTGGTGCCGGTGCCGCACGGCGGTGACCTCGCACGCGCGGCGGCCCGGTGGAGCGCCGTCCTGGATCCCCGGGACCCCGGTGCGGATCCGCCGGCCGGTGCCGTCGGCGCCGCGCTCCGGCTCGTGGGCCCACCACCCGACCCGGGATCGGAGTGGGCCGGCGTCCACCAGCGGCTCGTGCGTGCGGTGGCCACCACGCTGTGGCGTGACGGCACACCGGCGGCGAAGGCGTTGCTGGCGCGGCTGTGGTTCACCATCGGCCCCGCCATACCGGCGGAGCCGCCCGACGTGGCCCGGCAGCGGCCGTGGGAGTGGACGGTGCGGTGGCACGCCCAACGGCTGCCGGCCGGCCTCGGGGAGAGGCTCCGGTCGGAGCTGCTCGGGTGGGTGGTGCCGTCCCTCGACGCGGACCGTGCCCAGCTCGCCAGGCAGCTGCCCGTCGGCCAGTGGGTGTTGAGCGCGCTCGCGTACCAGGCCTTTCTGGCGTACAACGACCCGGCGCACGTCGCGACCGTGGCACCCTTCGCGGCGGCCCTCCTGCGGTCCGGCCTCGACGCCACGCACCCGGAGCTGGCGGCCGACCCTGTCGGCGCCGTACCGGACCGGGCACAGGCGGCGCTGCGCCGGATGTACGAGACCGCGATGTACCGAGCCACCGGCCCGACGACCCGCCCGACCACCGGCCCGGCCACCGGCGCGCCGGCGAACGGTGCGGCGTCACCGGGCGTGGGCGGCTCGACCCCGGCGGCCCCGCGGGTCGTGACGCCGGCTCCGGCAGGGGTGTTCTCGGCGGCCGCGGGCGACGAGCGTCTCGCCGAGGCGTTCGCGAAGGTGCCGGCGGAGGACGGTGTCCTTGGGTTCGGCGCGCGCACGCCCACGCCGGGCGACCCGATGACGGTCGAGGACGTCGCCGCCGTGGTGCGTGGCCAGTGGGCGGCGGGGCGGTGGCCGCGAGGCAGTCCCGTGCGCCTGTTTCTGTGCAACACCGGTGCGGCGGTGTTCACCAGGGCAGGCGGGAGCGCGACGGGTGACCTCGCGTGGTTCGCCCAGCAGTTGGCGAACAACCTGTCGGTGGACGTGCACCTGCCAAGGGACCTCGTGTGGTTCGGCCCGATCGCGGGGCGCAGGCCGGTCGAGGTGGCCGCGCACGGCGAGGTGGATGGCGTGCCGACCCTGGTGCCGCTGGTGGACGGTTGGGAGCGGCGGGTGCCCGGCGGGAGGAGGCCGCAACCGTCGAGCTACGACGTGGTGCTGCCCTCCCACGAGCGGACGGGTCTCGGGCTCACCGCGGACGTCCACCTGGCACCCGACGACAGCGACTCCGAAACCGAGTCCGAACCAGACTCCGACAACGAGTCCGAGAACGAGTCCGAGAACGAGTCCGAAACCGCCGCCACCCAAGCTCTGCGGACCGATCCCACGGCGCCGCCGGATCCGGGTCCGGTCGGTGCGCGGACGGCCCAGGTCCGACGGCTGCTCCTGCTGAACCTCGCACGGCCCGAGCGGGTCGACGGGACCCGTGTGCGGGCGCTCGCGACGCTGATGATGACCGAGGCCGGCACGCCGATGCGGCTGCACGGCCAGGTGCTGGCCGGGTTCAGCGACGCGGAGCTGGTCGACGAGCTCTCCGCCGCGGGTGGCCCGGAGCGGCTGACGGTGACGGCCGGCCGCGGCGCGGACGCGGTCGAGCTCACCCTGCGGACCACGCTCGGCGACGACTCCAGCGACCCGTCCGACCCATCCGGCCAGTCCGCCGGGGCCGCCGGGGCCGTCGGCGACCAGGAGGACACGAAGATCGAGAGCAGCTCCGGGAAGTTCGGCGCGACCGAGGCCGAGCTGCCCGGGTCGAAGCCCAAGAGCGCCACGGTCGACGGTCGCGTCCCGGTCGGGGTGGGGGATCTCCGCATGCGCGTGAAGGGGAGGCCGACCGGCTCGAAGTGGGTCGCCACCAGCTCGTCGGAATCGCGGGCCGCGGCCTCGGTCGACCCCGGCGGCGACCGGACGAGCAGCGACCACGACCTGCACTTCACGCTCACGCTGTCCAGCAACCGCGCGGCGCCCGTCCACCGTGGCGGGCACGCGCCCGGCGCGGCCACGATCAGCACCCCCGACGCCCTCGCGGACCTGTCCCTGGACGAGGACTCGCCGGTCGACACGGACGGGACCGGGCCGCGCCCGGTGCGCATGACGGCGGGCCACGGCCTGTTCGAGCTGGGGATGAGGCTGCTGCGTCAGCACGACCCGTGGGCGGAGAGTGCCGGCGAGATCGGCTCCCCGGTTCGCGACGTGCTGCGCACGCTGGCCAGCGGCGCCCACCTGAGCCGGCACGGCACCGACCTGCTGGACGGCCACGTCCTCCGCGAACGACTGGAGATCCACGACCAGCGGGGGAACCAGCACACCGCCGTGGTGGAGCTCGAGGTGCGGCGGGACGCCACGTACGCGCTGCGCGGCGACGCCGTCACGGGCAAGACCACCACCAAGTCCGGGCACACCACGGGCCAGTCGCTGACGCTGACCGACGTGGAGCCGGTCAGCGTCAGCCTCCGGCTGCGGTCGGGCCTTCCGGTGGCCGGCGACGAGTCGAGCGGCGCCTCCCTCGAACTGGTCGGCACCCTGCAGGGCAAGCGGACCAACAAGGAGAAGCGGGTCATCAGCCGGACCAGGGAGATCAGCGCCGAGCTGGGCTGGACCGCCAAGGGCGCACTGGTGGGCACGGTCACCGACGTGACCTACGACCTGCGGATCCGGTTCGACGACGGGCGGACGGAGCAGGGCAGCCACGCCATGCGTGGCGGCGCCGTCTCCTGGCACGTGCCCGGCTCGGCGACCACCGAGCCCGCTCCCGACGGGGGCGCCGACGCAGAGCCGTTCCCCGCGCACAAGATCCTCGCCGGGGAGACCCGGTTCCCGAACCTCGCCGCCGTCGAGGCCGCCCTCCGGGACGTGGTTCCCGCCGGGGTCCTCACCGGCGACGGCCGGACGTCAACGGCGCACGCCGCCCGCAACGAGGTGACCGTCGCGCGGGCGTTCTCCGCGGACGGCGCCGCCGAGCTCAGCTCGGACCTCAACGGCGACGGCATGTCGCTGCTGCTGGTGTCGGCCACGCATGCCGACACCGGCAAGGCCGACGAGTACGTCCAGGTGGTCGTCGTGGCGGTGCGGCCGGAGCCGGCGGGGGCCGGTCGGGGCGGTGGCTACGGGACCTTCGACCGGTCCGGGCCGGCCGGGGGGCGGTCGAGCCGCGCCGTGCCGGGCGTCACCGGGAAGGGTGAGCTCGGCGCCGGACACCGGATCGAGCACAGCGACGTCGTGACGACCGGTACCGCCGCGGGTGGCGGCGCCGGGGCGCGCGGGGCGGCCGGGGGGATCGAGGCGGAGGCGCGGGCGCAGTACGTCCGCAGGATGGGCGCCACGAAGACCACGTTGAGCTCGGCGAGCGGGGCCGGGCACTCGGCGGGCTGGAAGTCCGGCCGGGTCGGCGCGCACGAGGAGGTCGTCGACCACTACACGATCACCGTGCACGGCGGCGACGGCGAGCTCGCCAGCACCACCGTCACCGGCGGCGTGGCCACGACCGTCACCGGTGGCGGCTTCACCCCAGGCACCCCCGACCGGGGGACCGGCCAGCCCGACGGGGGGTTCCGGCCGGTCCGGCACCGGGCGCCGATGCGCCCCGTGGGCTGGCGCCCCGCGCGACTGCCGGACCACCACGTCGTGCACGGCGTCGACCTGCCGCCCGGGTTGGGCTCGGCCCTGCTCGCCGGGCTCGGCGGACCCCAGAAGATCGGTCCGTTCACCCGGCACCAGGCGCACGAGTTCGCGAGCGCCAAGGACGTCGCGGCGAACCTCGACGCCGCGAGCGTCGGCGTCCACCAGACGCCGCTGCACCGGCGTGCCGGCGGGTGGTCCGGTGACCGGGTCGGGGACGTCAAGGTGCACGTCATGTTGAGCAACGCCCGCGTCAGCGGTGACCCAGAGTTGATGGAGCTCTCCTTCACGACCGTGGTCGCCGGTGCCACCGGGCACGGCGTCGAGCGCGGCACCGGCCGGACCGTGGCCGGCCGGGTGGGCGGCGGCCGGGCGGGCGGCGCGGCGGAGCACGACGTCGTCCGGTTCAGCGACGGCACGGACACCTGGGTCGAGCACGCCGGCGAGGCGGAGCACGAGCGCACCACCACGACCACCTACACCGGCCTCACGTACCCGGTCACCTACGACATCACCGTCCTCGGCGGCAGCCGGGAGGCCGCGGCCGACGAGCCGGTCATGCACGGCGACGAGGCCACGAGCTGGCACCACGAGCAGGCCCACCGCACGAGCGCGGTGCGGACCTGGGTGCCGGCGGAGGAGCTGGAGCAGGTCGGTCTCACCACGCTCCCGGAGCCGGTCACGCTGTCGGCCGAACACGCGGACGAACCGGTGCCCGAGGTCGACCTCGACGGCCAGGTCCCGGTGAGCATCCGTCCGGAGGTGACCCTGGGGCTGCTCAACGCGCTGCGTGCGGTGCTCGACCTGGTGCCGCGGGACGCGGTGCCCCGCACGGTGCTCGCGCGGTTCGCCGACCACGTGACCGAACGGACCCTGGCGGAGCAGTTGACCGGCTGGTTCGGCACGTGGGCCGGCAGTGGCATCGAGGAGCGCGGGAACGAGGGGCTGTACCGGCGGATCGTCGGCGACCTCGGCGCGGGTGGCCTCGAACCCGTCTACGGGGACCTGATGGGCGCGCCGGGCATCCGCTGGTCGGAGAAGGTCGCGGGGGACCTCGGCACCTACACCGTCGCGCTGACGCTGCGGGGCGACCAGCGCTTCGGCGACTACGTCGGGACCGCGAGCGGCTGGGGCGAGTCCGTGGAGACGAGGACGACCAGCACCACGACCACGGACACCGGCGACGAGCACAAGCGGAAGCTGGCGTCCAGGGCGACGGCCACGACCGGCCCGGGGATGCTCGACGGCCGGCCAGGCCGGGTCGTCGGCACGGTGACCGGCACGCAGCTCGTCGCCACCGACCGGAGCGAGGCGGCCGGCGTCGCGACCAGGCGCGGCTACGAGGCACCCGAGGGGGACCGGGCGATCTACAAGCACGATCTCGGGCTCGAGCTGGAGGTGAGCAAGACCCGGCACTCGAGCCGCGCGCCCCGGGTGCTCAGCGGTGGGGTCGTGGACCTGTTCGCCCCGGAGCCGGCGAGCCGCGTCCACGTGCTGGAGGACATCCCGGACGCGGTGCGGTCGAGGGTGCCGGCGAGCGAGCTCGCGCACGGGGTGCTCCAGCGCGGCCGGTTCGTCACGATGCCCGACGACCACCACGTGGTGACCAACCCCGTGCACCTGCACTTCCTCGTCCAGGACATCGTGCGTGGCACGCGCCCGGGCGAGGCGACCGGACCGAGCCCGACGCCGGTCCCCGCCCAGGCGAACGCGGCGCTGGACACCATCAACACGGCCACCCGGCCGAGCAGGGTCTCCGCGTACCTGCCCGAGCTGATGGGCGAGCACGGCCACCGGGTCGACGGCCTGGACGACGACCCGCACTACAGCGCGGGCGCCGGCACGTCGCATCCCCTGTCGGCACTGGTGTTCCGAGCCCACCTGGTAGACGCCTGGGTGACGCCGCGTGGCGTGGCCGAGTTCACGGCCAAGGACGTGTCGACCACCGCCGTCAAGGACAAGCGCAAGGAGGGCCCGTCGGTCAAGACCGGTGCCCGCGTGGGTGTCGAGTCCTTCGTGGACAACGCGAGGCCGGTGCTGGACGCGGACGGGCTGCGGCTGCGTGGGTCGGCCTACGCCAGGGTCAAGGGCCCCGCGTACAGCTGGCAGCGGTCCGCGGCGACCAAGACCAAGGCCAGGACCGCGGCCCGGGAGACGACGAGCACCGAACAGTCGTTCCGGGTGACGGCGTGGGCTCACTGGACGGTCACACCCGAGTACCGGGGCTCGGTGCCCGAGGAGTGGCTCACCCCCCGCACCGCGCGCGACCGCGTCCACATCGACACCAACGAGGCCGGCCTGCGCCAGCTGGGGATCGACCCCGAGGCCGTGCTCGGGGACCGGGCGGCGACCCGTGGCACCGTGCCGGGCAAGGACAAAGGCAAAGGCAAGGACCAGGGCAAGGGCAAGGACAAGGACAAGAGCAAGGAAAAGGGAAAGGAAAAGGGAAAGGCCAAGGCCGGCCCGTCCGCGCCGGCCCGGACGCCGACCAGGGTGCCGGTCGGTGTGTACCTGCGGGAGGACGGCGACGACGGTGGCGTCGGCAGAGCCGTCGAGAAGCTGCCGGTCGAGGAGGGCGTCTTCGGTGTCGTGGCCCGCACGCCGCCGCCGGACAGGGCGCTGACCGCGGCCGGGTTGGCGGCCGTGGTGCGCGGCGCCGGCTGGAACGGGACCGATCCGGTCCGCCTGTACATGTGCGACACGGGCGAGCTGGCCGCGTTGGCGCAGGAGCTGGCCGACGAGCTGGGCGTCGCCGTCCGCGCGCCGAACGGCCTGCTGTGGCTGGGCCCCGGCACCGGGGACAGCCCCGTCATGGTGGCCGAGATGACGACCGTGCGCGGCAGGCCGGTGCTGACGCCCCTGGCCGACCCCTGGGCGGAGTACGAGCCCGACGAGACGGCCCCCGTGCCCGCCTCCTACGACCTCTCCCTGGCACCCGGCACGCCGTCGGGGCTCGGCCTCGCCGAGGACGTGCACCTGGCGCCCGCCGACCGGTTCGTGGTGCACGGCACACCGGACTGGTCGGCGGTGCGGGCGTCGGTCGTCCGGCAGCTCGACGCGCCCGGCACCCGCCGGTGGGCCGACGACGAGTTCTCCGAGGCCGTGCTGCGGACGCTCGCCGAGGAGGGCGGCGAACGGTCGCGCTACTTCCAGAACCGGTACGAGGTCGTGGTCCGGCGCAGCCGGCTCGGCACGCGGGGCGCCGAGACCGCCGGGGTGTCCGAGCAACGCAGCAGCTTCGGCGAGCGGCCGACGAGCAGCCACTCGGCCGGCTCCCAGGATCGTGAGGGCCTGGACCCGGCCAGGCCGCTGTCCATGGCCGCGAACCTCGGCGCCCAGTTCCTCAACGTGCCGGTGGAGATGGACTTCGCCCTGCGGGGAACGGGACCGCAGTCGAGCGCCGCGGAGTTCGCGCGGGCGGAGGGCCGGCGCTCGGTCGAGATCACGGAGACGCGGCCGGTGTCGCGGGCCCGGCACGACGTGGAGTTCGAGGTGACCGTCCGGGACCTGCACAGTCCGGTGGGGACGCGCGACCGTGCCGGCAGATCGGAGCCGGTCGTGGTCCGGATGACCCTGGAGCGGGCCCGGCCGAGGCCCGCCAGCACCGACCGGCCGCGAACGGGGGGCAGCTCCACCGTGTCGGTGGGCTACCCCGCGCTGTCCGTCGAGATGTCCGAGGACGAGCGCGCGGCGCGGATCCGGGACGCCGAGCGGACCAGGGACGCGATCAAGTCGGTCGAGTTCACGGCGGGCTTCCTCGCCGCCCCGGGCCGGTCGAGCGTGGAGGACAGCGTGCTGCGGCGCTACCCCGGCGCGCCGGAGTCGGAGGTCCAGGCTTTCCGCGAGTGGCTCACCGCGGTGGCCGCGGGGCCGGACGCCCTCGCGTTCGTCAAGAGGAACGACCTGCCCCGGCGCAGGTTCAGGCTCGCGAAACGGGGGAGGAGGGAGGTCGAGGTCCTCCTCGCGCTGAAGAAGCCGGGTGACGGCGCCGAACACCCCGCGGAGGGCGGCGGGAAGCAGGTCGCGCGGAGCTTCGACGTCAGCGGTGAACGCGGCGGGTCGCACACGGCCACCCGCGAGATGGGCGGCAGCTTCGGCCTGAAGGGAGGCCCGCAGCTGCTCGGCCTTCTCGAGGCGACCCTCGGTGGCAAGGCGTCGTTCGCGCACCGGGCCGACGACACGACCGGCATCAGCTACCGGCACACGCGGCGGGAGAAGACCGAGCTCCGCGGCACCCTCCCACCCGTCGAGTTCTCGTCCGACCTGGTGCTGTCCCTCTGGGAGGTCGGCACGTCGATCGACCTGGCCGATCCGAACAGGTCGATCGACGTGCCCGTGACCGCGGAGCTCCTGGTGGCGCCACCGGGGGAGATGGTGTCCGAGCCGTCGACGAAACAGCCGTCCGTGCTGGAGCCGGCGCCGGAGCGCCGGGGGCGCGACGCGTCCGGGCTGGACACCGCCGAGGTGCTCGACCAGACGCACGGCCGCTGGCGCTTCACCGAACGTTCCGCGCCGCTCCTCGCCATGCTGGTGACGGCGTATCTGACCAACAAGGGAATCCTCGCAGACAGCGCCGCCAACGCGCTCAAGCCGGGGCTGGCGAAGTTCTTCGCGAACAACACGCGGGACATGAACGACGGCGGCGACGGCGCCCCCTACGTCCTGCCGGACGGCAGGAGCCTGTTCTTCACGGGTACGCCCCTGGCCGCCGACGGCCACTACGTCGACAAGGAGGGGTGGAAGAAGCACACCGACAGGTTCGCGTCCGGGATCGCGAGCCGGGTCGCGGCGGTGCGGCACGAGTCCGGTGCCGTCGAGGCCGGCCTCGACGGGTCGGCCGACCCGCTGAAGGTGAGTGCCACCGCCCGGCTGTCCAGGAAGCTCAAGAAGAGCGTCGAGGTCGAGCAGAGCTTCCAGGAGGTCCGGGAGTGGACCGACCTGGGCGACAACCACCTCTACCGGTTCCCGGCGGCCGTGACGATGCGTGTGGGCGACGACTGGGAGAGCATGAGCGACCCCGTGACGTGGGACGGACTCCAGATCCAGGTGGAGGTGTCCGGCCGGCCGGCCGCCGAGGACATCACCCCGGACCCGTCCCCGGCCGCGGGGAAGCCGCCGGCCGAGACGGGCTGGCTGCCCGCGGACGAGGCCGACCGCGAGATCCCCAAGCGGTCGAGGCTCGCGGAGCTGCCGGTCGACCACGACCCCGAGGCGATGGTCCCGGTACGCGGGCTCGGCTCCACGACCATGCGGATGCTGAACGAGGGCGTCGCCCGCCAGCGCGGCAGCAGGAGGCGGGAGGCCGTGAGGTCGGTGGTGGGCGGCGAGCGGCCGCCGCGGTTCGGCGTTCACGAGAAGGGCGGGGACAGCAAGGAGACCTCGCGGGACAAGCTCCAGCAGTGGGCGAGCTACGCGAACCGCCGGGACAACCTCGGTGCCGCCGCGAGCGGCGCCGACGTGCTGAACGTGACCACCTTCAACGAGCCCAACGTGGTCAACGGCACCCGGCGGTACGAGGGGTCGGCGAAGCTCACCACCCGCTACGGCAACGCCCGCATCCTGGACCGGGCGGACCACACGTTCACCAAGATCACCATCGCGGAGACGAAGCTGCCGAGGGAGCGTCGGGCCGCGCTGGGCGGCGAGCTGTCGGCCGAGGCGTCCGTGGAGATCGGCGAGCAGGGTTCGTACGGCGGCAAGGCGTCGGCCGGCTACGAGCGCGGTCCGGTCCGGATGGAGACCGACACGACCGCGGCCCTCACCGTGCACACGTGGAACGAGCGGGCGTACCTGGTGGCTTACGACGTGTGGCACCAGCTGGACACCTCGGTGAGCGAGAGCATGTCGGACTCGCTCGGCCGCCTGCACGAGAGCAAGGAACCCAGCGAGGACACCAGGATGAAGTTCGTGCCCGCCGCGGTGAAGGTGTGGGTGGCCGCGAGCCGGCTGACGACCGTCGGCACGCTCTCCGACCACGACGTCGTCAACAACCTCGCGCCCGAGGACCTGACCCGGTACCTGGCGGCCAACCCGAGCGACCCGGCGGCGGAACCGGAACCGGACGAGGAGCCCGGCACGACGTGGCCGGCGCAGGTCGACCACAACGTCGCGCAGCTCGCCCCGGGCCGGCCGGACGTGGTGGCGAAGTTCGTCAGCGGGCTGGAGGGGGCGCTGCGGGAGTTCGAGCAGAAGATCGGCGACGGCGGCGACAGCACCGATGCGAGCGACAGCGGTGACGACGATGGCGATGGCGACGATGGCGATGGCGATGGCGCCGTAGTCCCGCGGCTCGCGGCGGCGGGCGAGGCACCCGTGCGCGGCAGGCGGGACGAGAAGCGGCTGGCGAAGGCCAGGGCCATGCTCGCGACGCTCGACAACGAGGCCGTGACGAAGATCGGCTACGCGTTGCTGGCCGGCGGGTTCCACGTGGTGAGCGTCGAGCTGCTCAACGACGGCTTCGAGCTGTTCGTGCAGCGCGAGCACGGCAACGGCAAGTTCCAGGTGCTCCTCGTGCTGACCGGCAAGCTCGGCCCGGCCCGCCACGGCGAGCACAAGGAGGGGTTCACCTTCAGCAGCCAGGTCGTCACGACCGGCTCCGCCGCCGACGGGGCCCGGTCGCGGGTGACCGCGAGCGCCGGCGCGTCCGCGGCGCCGAAGCTCCCCGTGCCGAAACTCCCGGCGCTGAACCTGCCGGTGGTCGGCACGGGGGCCACGGACAAGCTCGGCGAGGTCCTGGAGGAGGCGGTGGCGCCGGAGGTCGCGGGAACGGTCACGCGCACCAGCGAGCCGACGGCCGTCGTGCGGCAGCGGCGCACCGACACGTTCACCTGGCACGGCGGGGTCGACGAGTTCACCCACTCGATGGAGGTACGGGGGCGGGCCTACGTCTACGAACGGGACGGCGACTACCGGAAGCAGGTTCCCCTGCTGCGCAGGAAGCCGTTGAGCGAGCGGCACGAACTGCGGCCGATCCACCTGCCGGAGGCGGTCCGCTCGACCCTGCCCTCGTACTTCCGGGAGCTGCTGGACCCGGGACGGACGCCCCTCGGCACGGCGACGGGCTCGTGGCGGGCCACGCGGGGGAAACAGGGCTTCCCCGGCAGCGCGCACCTGTACGTGTGGCCGTTCCCCGCACCAGGACTGCACACCTCGTTGCGGACCCTCGAGCTCAACCCGCAGCGGTCCGACCTCCTGTCGATCGGCACCGGCACAACGCGGCTCACCCACGAGTTCCGCGCGTTGCTGTCGCCCACCGGCCACCGCGTGTTCGTCGACGCCAAGCACGTGACCCACGTGGTGCTGATCGAGGACCTTGGCGACCGGCAGCTGCTCGGCCCGATCCCCGGCGGGGAGCTCGGCGGCGACATCGTCATCGGCGACCAGGTCGTCCGGTCCGTCGGGTACGAGTTCTCCGCGGAAGGCGGTGCGCTCGGCGAGACCGCCGGCTTCCTCGGCGACCCGACCCGGTTCGAGAAGAAGTACGGCAAGCAGAAGGAGGTCGTCGGGGGCACCGCCGTGCCCGCGGCCGACCCCGGCGCCGCGCCCCCGTCCGCGCCCAGGCCGGCCTACCTCGTCCGGGCGAGGCTGCGCTCGACGGTCCGCGTGTACTACCGCAACGGAACGGCACGCACGATCCACGACGGCGACGACGGCTGGGTGCTGCTGGCCGTCGACGAGGCTGGCGTCAGTGCGCTCGGTCCCTGGCACAGGAGGAGATCATGACCGATCCCGACATCGACATCACTGTCGCCCGTGTCTTCGACGGCACCGGGCCGCGCTTCGCGGCGGACCATCCCACGATGGCCGACGGACCGGAGCGCGACTGGGTGCTGGCCTACCTCAAGGCCGGCGCCGACCTGCTGGTGACACCGGGCGCGCTGCCGGACGTCGTGGACCCGTCGCGTGGTGCCGTGGTGCCCATGAGCTTCCGCACCGACGGCTCCTGGGTGTGGACCGACACCGTCGCCTACTACCTGGAGGAGCACGGCCTCGCGCCGGAACCGGGTCTGCTCCACCACATCCGGACCGCGGCCGGTCCGCCTCGCACGCCCGACCAGGCGACCCTGGCCCGTGCCGCCGCGGCGATCATGGCGCCGGCCGGAGCCGGCCGGCTCGACGACGAGGGCAATGACAACGACGAGAACGAGGAGCGACCATGACCGGCGCAGACCGCGCGCGGGCGTGGCTGCACCGGACCTACGGCGACCTCGTCGTGCTCGCCGGCACCGAGCCGCTGCGCGTCACCGAACGGGCCGCGCTGTTCGGGTGCCGGTACGCCGGTGCCGACGAGCCGATGCTGGCGGCCGCGCTCTGGGTGCCCGCCGGCGACCGCCCGCCGTTCCCGGCGGCCAACGCCGCACCGCTCGACGAGGACGTCAACCACGTGCCGTCCCAGGAGACCGGCGAGGACTGGCGATGGCGAGTGAACGCCCGCAACTGCGTCGTCGCCGCCGACGCCGCGGTGGACGGGAACCCGGCCTCGGCGGGTGCGTGGCGGGCGGCCGACGAGTCGCCGGGGTGGTGGGACCGGTTGGTGTCGCGGTACTTCCCGGCCGCCGAGGTGGCGGGGTGCGACGACTGGGCACAGGCCGGGGCGGCCGTCGTGGACGGTGGACCGGGTACGCGCGCCGTGGTCTGGCTGCGCCGCCGTCTCGACGGCGGCGACCTCACCGGCCACCTGTTGTACGCCAGGTACGACGAGGGCACCGGGCAGGCGCTCGTGCTGGACCCGCAGCTCGGCACCCTCGCCAGCACGCTCGACGACGAGGTGGACAGCCTCGTGGTGGCGAGGTTCCACCGGGCCGAGCCGCTCGGGGTGCGGCCGCTCCAGCCGTGGGAGGGGCCCGCCGAGGACTTCCCGGCCGCCGTGGCGAAGGCCGCCGGCTGGCTCGACTACCTGTACGGCGGACAAGCCGTCCTGGTGGCGCCGGACCCGGCCGACGAGACCAGGCGAGGCTGGCTCTTCGCCTGCACCACCAGCCGGTTCCTGGACACCGGCGATTGGCGCGACCAGATGCTCGACGCGGCGCTGCTGGTGCCCAAGGCGGCGGGGGAGCACCCGTTCGGCCTGCCCAACCGCGACCCGTGGACGTGGCTGCGGGACTGGGACGGCGGCGTGGCGGACCTGCCGGCGCCGCCCGAGGCGGAGCCGGGCGCCCCCACCTGGTTCCCGTCGCTGACCGCGCGGATCGGCCGCCTCGACGGCGCTCACCCACACCCCCACTGGGCGGGCGCACTCGGTGAGATCCACGGGCTGCCGCCCGACGCGCTCGCCCTGATCTGGTTGCGCCGCAAGGACTACCGGGACCGCGAGACCGTCGGGCACCTGCTGTGGGCCCGAAACGGGGGCGACGAGATCCACGTCCTCGACCCCACGGCGCCCCCCGACGCGTCGCCGCTCGGCGCCGATCCGTTCGAGCTGCGGGTGTTCCGGGTGGGCGTCTCGCCGGCGGCGACCGTCCGCGGTGGGTGACGCCGTGGCCGGTGGGCACACCCGACGGCCGGGGCGGCGATGACGCTGCCCCGGCCGTGGTGGAGGTGCGGATCAGGCCTGTGACACCGGTGCGGGATGGCGCGCGACGATCCGCATGCGGAGGTCGCGGGGCCGGAGCACCCCGGAGAGGGCCGGCCGGACGTCCCGGCCGGACAGGGGCCGCAGCCGCCAGCGGGCGGCGATGGCCGCCAGCGCGATGCTCGCCTCGGCGAGCCCGAACCGGTCCCCGGCACACTTGCGGGCACCGCCGCCGAACGCGATGAAGGCGCCGTGCGGCGGCTGGGGGTCGTGGCAGGCCAGCCAGCGGTCCGGCTGGAACATCTCCGGGTCGGGGTAGAGGTCCTGGCGGTGGTGCAGCAGGTACTGGCTGTAGACGACCGTGGTCCCCGCGGGGATGGCGTGGCCGCCGAGGTCGGTGTCGGTGGTCGTGGTCCTGGTGAACAGCCAGGCCGGCGACCGCAGGCGCAGTGACTCGGTGACGACGCGCCCGGTCAGCGCCAGCCGGTGCACGTGGTCGTAGCGGGGCGCCTCGCCGGCC
The DNA here is from genome assembly GCF_035634895.1 of Actinophytocola sp. GTDB lineage: Bacteria > Actinomycetota > Actinomycetes > Mycobacteriales > Pseudonocardiaceae > Actinophytocola. Next base: position 19,883 of record NZ_DASQCC010000010.1, read on the forward strand.
AGTTCCTCGTCGACCTCCGTGTGCAGTCGCTCCTCGACGTCCGGATGGCGGGCCAGGTCGTACAGCACCCAGGCGAGGGTGGTGGCCACGGTGTCCGTGCCGGCGACGAAGAAGGTGATGGCCTGGTCCATGAGCTCGGTGTCGGTGAGGCCGGCGTCCCCGTCGCGGGCGTCCAGCAGCAGCGACATCAGGTCGTCCGAGCCGCCGCCGCAGTCGCGCCGGGCCGCGATGATGCCGCCGACGGTCGCGCGCAGCCGGGCGATGGCCCGGTGATGGCGGCGGTTGGCCGGCGTGGGCAGCCGGTCCAGCGGCGGCGGGAGGAGCATCCGCCGCGCGCCGCCGTTCACCACGGTCTCGACGTCGTCGACCGCCTGGCGCAACACGGCGGGCGGCAGCCCGTCGGAGAACATGGTGGCCACCAACGTGCTCGACGTGAACCGCATCAGCTCGGCGACCACGTCGAGCACCTGGCCCTCCTGCCACGACTCGACCATCGCGACGGCCTGCCGGGCCATCGTCTCGCCGTAGGCGGGCAGCCGGCTGGAGTGGAAGGCGGGTTGGACCAGGCGGCGTTGCCGGCGGTGTTTCGCGTGCACGCACGTGCCCACGCCGTCGCCGAGCGACTCCCGGGCCCGGTCGATCAGGAAGCCGCCCTTGTCGAAGGTGCGGTCGTCCCGGAGGACCTGCTCGGTCAGCTCCGGGGTGCACACCACGACCGCGTCGGTCGGCCCCACCCGCAGCCGCACCACGTCCCCGTGCCGTGGCAGGGAGGACAGCAGCGCGAGCGGGTCACGCGCCAGCCGGGGGAGATGACCCAGCAGCGGCAACGCACCCGGTGCCCTGGGAATGGTGGAAAGGGCTTTCACTGTCGTCCTCCTGTCTCGGCGAGGTGCTGCCGGCGACGTCCTCGGCTGCCCACAGCGCGTCCTGCTCCGCGACGATGTGCGCGAGGATGTCGTCGACGATCGGGGTGTCGATGTCTTCCAACATGTCTGGCTTCTTGCGTGGCGGCGGGAGCGGTGGCCGGGTCAGATCAGGCCGAGGCGGATCGCGTGCGCGACCGCGTGCGTCCTGTTGTTCAACCCGAACCGGGCGAGCAGGCCGTGCAGGGTGTTCTTCACCGTGCGTTCTGAGTAGGCGAGCTTCGACGCGATCTGCGCGGTGTCGAACCCGTCGGCGAGCATGCGCAGGACGTCTGCCTCACGCCTCGACAGGCCGCTGAGGGTCAGGTCGCGCGGCGCGAGGGTTTCCATGTGCAGCAGGGAAAGCCCGCGCAGGAGCCGGCCCAGCTGTTCGGGCGGCACGTCGCCGCGGCCGCGGCGGGCGTCGGCGATGGCCCGCAGCAGCCGCGCGGTGGTCACCTCGGCACGCGGCACGAGCACCGCGAGTCCACGCTCCACGGCGGTCCACAGCTCGACCTCACGGGGCTTGTCCGCGATGAGGACCAGCCGCCGCGTGGCGGTGACCGGCACGTCCCGCAGCGCCGGCTCGGCCACGGCGACCACGACCTCCGCGTCGACGAGCTCGTCGACGAGCTCGATGCCCGGCTTGCTGTCGAGCTCGCTACGCAGTCCGGCGCGGAGCAGGGGGTCGGAGGCCTGCACCCACACGCGCCCGGCGCGGTTCGGCCACGGGTCGGTCGAGCGGCTGTCCTGCCAGGCGACGACTGTCATGTTTCAAGGAAACCGGCACCGCGCGCCCGGTAGGAGGCGGAACCGTGGAGAGTTTCGGTGCCGCCCGACTTCTGCCGGTTGGTTTCCGCCGGTTGGCGGGAGAGTCCTCCGAGGAGGAACTAACAGAGCTGTGAGCCGCAGACCGCGTTGATGTGCGCGGTCGCGGACAGTGTCAGCGACGTACCGCCCTGGGTGAGTACCACCTGCACGGTGACGGTCTGGTCGAACCGGCTGGTCATGTTGATGGAGCAGTCGAACCAGCCGCAGCTGGTCGGGGTGTAGGGGCTCGGCACTATCCAGTTGACGCTGTCGTAGCCGCCGGCCGTGTCGAACACGTGGAAGCCGGCGCTGTACGTCCCGGTGATCAGCGTCCGGTTTGTGCAGGTCTGGGTGAACGGCGGGTTCCCGACGACCGGCACGACCCGGCAGAGCAACGTCTCACCACCCAGTGCTGACGCCGATCCGGACGACACCAGGCTCAAGCCGACGGCGGCGACGACGGCGGCGAACAACGACAGCATCCTGCGCACGCGACACGCCCCTTTCCGTTGTCCCCCAAGGACAGGGTAGGGAGGCGCGGTCACTCCCGCTAGGGCTGAACGGACGCCGCGGAGCCCGCCGACCGGTCCTGAGGGGCGCCTTGTGGCACAACGGGTTTCGCGTCGACGGTCCTATGTGGACAGCTGTCGTACGGTGGTTTCTAGGTGGGCTGCCAGGTGGGGCGTTCGTTGAGCGTCGTCACGTCGGCGTTGGTGGTGGTGCGGAGGGATTCGCCGATCTGCGCCAGCTCTGCCGCCGACAGCACGTCCTCGATGCGGGTGAAGCCGTTCGGGGCGCGTTCGGCCACGGTGTGCAGGACGTGGTCGGGGCCAAGACCACGGCTGGCCAACAGGATCGCGGTCGTCGGGTCGCGCCGCTCGTTCTCGTAGCCGAGCAGCGCGGTCGGCACGTCGGGCTCGGTGGCCAGGTGGTAGGCGAGCACGCGTGCGTCGACCACCGCCAGGGAACCGCCGTTGGACGCGACGGGGTACATCGGGTGTGCCGCGTCGCCGGCCAGGGTGATCCGGCTGGTTCCCCACCGGGGCAGGGGATCGCGGTCCACCATCGGATACTCGAGGATGGGTTCGCTGCGGCGGATCAGCTCCGGTACGTCCAGCCATTCCACCTGCCAGTCCGCGTAGTGCGGGAGGACGTCCTCGAGCCGGCCTCGCGTGGTCCAGTCCCGCACGGGGGCCGCCTCGGGCAGGCGGGCCTCGGCCACCCAGTTGATCGTCGTGGTCCCGTCGCGGGGTGGTGTGATCGGGTACACGACGAACCTGGCCGTCGCGATGCTGCCGCCCACGACCTGGGTGCGGCCGTCGAGGAACGGCACACCTTCGGCGGTGCCGCGCCACATCCGGATACCGCTGCCGACCGGTGGGCCCTCGCTCGGGTGCAGGTGGGCACGGACCGCCGAGTACAGCCCGTCCGCGCCCACGAGCACGTCGGCGTCGGTCGTGACCGTGGTGCCCTCCCGGGTGCGCAGGCGGACCGAGACACCGCCGGAGGTCTCGGCGCAGTCGTCGAAGGCGAGGCCGGTCCGGACCGCGTCGGGCCCCAGTCGTTCCTGGACGGCATGCAGGAGCAGCATCTGCAGGGCGCCGCGGTGGACGGCGTACTGCGGCCAGCGGTAGCCGGCGCCGACCCCGCGTGGCTCACCCCAGATCCGCGTGCCGAACCGGTCGCAGAACACGACCTCGCCGATGGGCACGCCGATCTCGGCCAGCTCGCGCTCGAGGCCGAGCTCGGTCAACTCGCGCACGGCGTGGGGTTGCAGGTTGATGCCCACCCCGACCGTGGTCAGCTCGCGTGCCTTGTCCACCACCCGGCAGCCAACTCCCGCGGCGTGCAGGCTGAGCGCGGTGGTCAGCCCCGCGATCCCACCGCCGACGACCAACACCTCAGTCACGACGGCGAGTCTGCCACGGGTGGCCACGGGCGTAGGTGTGGCAATCCCCACCCCGGCGTGGGCGGGCCGTGGCGACGAACCCCTTGGGGGAACGGCGAACGGCTCGGGTCCGCTCAGATCGACCTGAGGACCCGGACGCGGTCGGCGATGGCGCGGCGGGCGACGTCGGAGTCGAAGGCGATGGAGTCGAACTCGTGCGGGGCTCCGGGGTGCAGGTGGAACTCGACCTGCACCCCGGCCTGGCTGAGTTTCGTCGCGTAGGCGGTGTCCTCGTCGCGGAACACGTCGAGCTGGCCGACCTCGATGTAGGCGGGCGGCAGGCCGGTCGCGTCGGTGAGCCGGGCCGGCGCCGCGGTGGCCGGGACGTCGGGTCCGCCCGCGACCTCGCCGAGCAGCGCGGGCCACGCGGTGCGGTTGTCGTCGTAGGACCACAGCACGTAGGGCTCGAGGTGCGGGTCGGGTGTGGTGGTGCGGTCGTCGAGCATCGGCATGATCAGGATCTGCCGGGCGATCTTCGGGCCGCCCCGGTCGCGGGCGAGGATGGTCAACGCCGCCGCCATGCCGCCCCCGGCGCTGTCGCCCATCACACCGATCCGGTCGCGGTCGACGCCGAGCTCGGGCGCTCGCTCGTGCAGCCAGCACAGCGCGGCGTAGGCGTCCTCCAGTGGTGTCGGGAAGGGGTGTTCTGGCGCGCGGCGGTACTCGACCGACAGCATCGGCACCCCGCTGGCCGACACGTAGCGGGAGACCGGCCCGTCGAACAGGTCGATGTGGCCGAAGATGTACCCGCCGCCGTGGTGGAAGAGCACGGCGGGCCCCGGCGTCGCGCCGTCCTTCGCGTACCAGCGCACCGTGATCCGCGCGCCGTCGTCGGTCGTCATGTCGTACTCGCGCGTCGTCACGTCGGCCGGGATCGGCTGGGCCGTTCCCGCGGCGCCGATGATCGGCTCCCACATGGCGCGCCGCGCCGCGACGTCGCCCACCGCGGGCGGGTCGGCCTCCGCCATCGCGCCAGCCATCGGGGCCAGCGCCGCGGCGATCTCGGGATCCAGGGTCAACGACATGGCTCTCCTTCGGAGTTGTCGAGGTGGTGGACGAAGTCGTCAGGCGCTGGGCGGCAGGACGACGACCTTGCCGGGCAGCGTTCCCTCGGCGGCTCGGGTGTGGACCGCGGGCAGCTCCGCCAGCGGCACCCGCTGGGCGACGTCGACTCGCAGTTCGCCGCTGTCCACCAGTGCCACCAGGCGCGACAGCTGTGCCGCGTCGCTGCGGACGAAGAGGTCGACGCCGCGTACGCCGCGCTCCTCGTCGGCGGGCGCGGGCATCCACACCGTCGTGTTCACGACGACACCGCCGGGACGGACCAGGGTCGCGAACGACGCCAGCCGCGCCGGGTCGACCGGCGCGAGGTTGAGCACGACGTCGACCGGCTCGGTCACCGCGGCGGTCACCTCGGTGGTGGTGTGGTCGATGACCTCGTCGGCGCCGTGGGCCCTGACGCGCTCGCCACTGCCCGGGCCGGCCGTGGCGATCACCACAGCGCCGGCCGATTTGGCCAGCTGCACGGCGTACCCGCCGACGGCCCCACCCGCGCCACTGATCAGCACACGTTGCCCGGCCGTCAGCTTGCCGTGGTCGAAGAGCGCCTGCCACGCGGTGAGGCCCACCAGCGGCAGCGCGGCGGCATCCGCGAGCGGGATGCTCCGGGGCGCCGGCGCCAGGAGCTCGGCCGGCGTCACGATGTACTCCGCGGCCGCGCCGTCGTCCACCATCGGCAGGAAGCCGACGACCGCGTCGCCGACCCGCGGGCCGTCCACGCCCTCGCCCAGGGCGTCGACCGTGCCGGCGACGTCGCGGCCGGGCGTGTGCGGCAGTGCCACCGGCATCGGGCCGCGCATGTTGCCCGCGCGCACGCTGGCGTCGATGGGGTTGAACGACGTCGCGGCGACGTGCACCCTGACCTGCCCGGGGCCGGGGACGGGCTGTGCCACGTCCTCGTAGCCGAGGACGTCGGGGTCGCCGTAGTCGTGGAAACGCACTGCCTTCATCAGGGAGCTACTCCTTCGTTCGAGTTGACGGTGACGCGAGTCCGCATCACCTGTTGTCGATCCGTTCCGGATCGGCCGCGACGGTGCGGAGAACCCATGCCGCGGCGAGCTCGGCGGCGGCCCGGTCGATGCGCCCACGCAGCCGCGCCACGCCGTCCGCCGGTCCCTCCCGCCGCCCGGCGCCGGTGACGACGACCGTGGGCACGGGCTCCGCGTGCAGGCGGGCGAGGTGACCGCGCAGCACCCGCCCGACGTCGGGGGACCGCCACGGCGATCGGCAGGTGGCCGCCAGCAGGACGGGTATTCCGGACATGCCCCCGTCCTCGAAGGCGCCGAAGAACGACCCGAAGACGTCGCTGGGGGATGCGACGACCACCGGTGTCGCCACCACGAGCCCGTCGGCCTCGGCGGCTGCCGCGATCGCCTCGCGCAGGTCAGGGCTGGGGTGGCCCCGCGCGGAATGGTGCGCGAGATCGGTCGCCAGCCTGCGCAGCTCGACCACCTCCAGCTCGACCCGCTCGCCGCGGGCCGCGAGCGACCGGCAGACGGACGCCGCGATCTGGTCCGCGAGCCGGCGTGTCGGGCACGGTTCGCCCATGCCGGCACTGATGACGACCAGGGAGCCGAACGTGGTGGTCGTCACCGACCCTCCTTCGATCGGACCGCCGCGGGGTCGCCCCGTGCGGAATACTCACCGGACGGTCCTCGAGGTCCGTGGGCGGCGGCGCCGTCCTCCTGACTCCGACCCTGCGCCGCGCCGGTGTCCGGTCGCCACGTCCTCCGGTGCTCACCGGTGTCCGGTCCTGCCCGGGCCGAGGTGCCGGAATGGCTGGTCGGCGCCCAACGCGGGAAGATGGCGCCAAGGGAGGAACGCGGAGTGGGTGCGACGGGACTGGCGGGCAGGCTGGCCGCGGCACGGGCCGGTGCGCTGGTGGGCCGTGAGCCGGAGCGGGCGGTGCTCGACCGGATGCTCTCGGGAGCGGCGGACGCCCCGCTGCTGGCCTACGTCCACGGTCCCGGCGGCATCGGCAAGTCCTCGCTGTTGCGCTACGCCGCCGGGCGGGCGGAGACCGCCGGACGCCGTGTGGTGCACCTCGACGCGCGGTTCCTCGACGCGGATCCGCGCCGCGTCGAGGAGGCGGCCGCGCTGGCGTGCACCGAGCCCGGCGCGGTGCTCCTCATCGACTCCTTCGAGCACTGCCAGCCGCTCGAACCGTGGCTGCGCGACACCTTCCTGCTCCGGCTCGCCGAGGGCGCGCTCGTCGTGCTGGCGAGCCGGGTCGCGCCCGACCCCGAGTGGTCGCTGGACCCCGGCTGGGCGGAGCTCTTCGCCGAACTGGTCGTGCGACCGCTCGACGACGCCCAGTCCGGCGCCCTGCTGGCGGCACGCGGTGTCGCCGCCGAGCAGCGCGCCGCCATCGTCGCGTTCGCCGGGGGCAGCCCGCTCGTACTCTCGCTCGCCGCGTCCGTGCCCGTTCCGGCGCCGGCCGCGAGTCCACTGTGGAAGCCCGCCGGCGACGTACTGACCACCCTGGTGGCGCGGCTGGTGGGCGAGCTGCCGAGCGCCGCGCACCGGCGCGCGCTGGAGGTCGTCGCGCAGGCGTACGTCACCCGCGAGTCGCTGCTGCGCGCGGTGCTGGGGGACGAGGACACCGCGACGGTGTTCCCCTGGCTGCGCCAGCTGCCCTACATCGAGGCCGTCCCGGAGGGGCTGCACCCCCACGACGCGGTGCGGGCCACGCTCGCGGCCGATCTGCGCTGGCGGGACCCCGAGCGCTACGAGGACGTGCGCGTGGGGGTCTCGGTCGCGTGCCTGCAGGCGGTGCGCGGCGCCTCGGCGGACGACGCGTTGCTGCGCGTCGCGGAGTGGATGTTCCTCTTCCGCGACCAGGACAGCCGCGACGACCTGTACGACTGGCGAGCGCACCCGCACGTCGAGGACACCGCGTTGCGGCCCGGTGACGTGCCGGACGTCCTGCGCATGGCGGCGGAGGCGGAGGGCCCGACGTCCGCGAAGGCGGTCGCGCACTGGGTGCGCCGCGAACCGCGGGCGTTCCGCGTCTACCGCTACTCGGGTTCCGCCACGCCCGTCGCGTTCATGGCCATCCTGCGGCTGTCGGCGCCACTGCCCGAGGACCGGGCCGAGGACCCGGTGATCGCGGCGCTGTGGGACTTCGTCGAGGCGGTCGCCCCGCTGGGGCAGGGTGAGCACCTGGGCATCCGCCGCTTCGCCGTGCAGCCCGGCTGGCACCAGCGGCCCTCACCGCTCATGGACCTCATCAGCAGGCGCACCATCGCGGCCGAGATGAGGACCCGGGGCCGCGCGGTGACCTTCACCGTCTTCGAGGACGCCGAGCGGTGGCGGCGCTACCTCGCCGAGGCCGGGATGCTGGAGGTCGTGGCGGTCGACGTCGACGGGCGGCAGCAGCACGTCTTCGGCCGGGACTGGCGGCGGCAGCCGGTGGAGAAGTGGGTCGAGCACAGGGCTCGCGCGCTGGCCGAGCCCGTGGCGGGGTGGCCGGGACTCCCGTCCGCCGGCGGCCCGGCCGAGGAGCGCGGCGACGGCCTGACGCGGGCGGCGTTCGAGGAGGGCGTGCTGGAGGCACTGCGCACCTGGCGCACCCCTCGCGAGTTCGCGACCAGTGTCCTGCTGCACTCGCGCCTCGTACCACCGGACTCGGCCGACCCCGTGGCGGCACTGCGTGGCGCGTTCACCGCCGCCCTCGACGCGCTGCAGGTCGATCCCGCTGGCGTGAAGGCGTACGACGTGCTGACCGCCACGTACATCTCGGCCTCCCGCACCCACAAGGCGACCGCCCGCCGGCTGGGGGTGCCCTACGGCACGTACCGCCGCCACCTCGCACTGGCCAAGGAGCGGCTCATCGAACAACTTCTGCGCCACCTGGCCGCGCCGCGCACGTCACCGGAGCGGTGAGCTCGCGAACGACGTCGCGGACCGCTTTCCGGGAACCGGCCGGACATCCGGCGGACGAAGCACAGTTACCCGCGTCGAGGCCGTGAGTGCTCCGGCCACGTACCGCCAATCGGGAAAGGGTGACGCTCGACCATGAAACGAACATCGACCATCAGGTGGCGGCGGTTCCTACTGATCATGGGGGCGCTGGTGATCGGCCTGACGCAGGCCGTCGCGGCGCCCACCGGCGCGACCGCCGATCCCGTCAGGAGCCCGTTCTGTTACGAGGTCACACAGAACGGTCTCATCGTCCGCGTCCTGTGCCCCCCACTGTTGGTACGCAGGATGTTCTGGCCGGGTCAGGACTGCCCGCCGTGCGGCCCGGCGATCCTCTGGCGCGAGGATCCTCTGGTACTGCCTGAAAGCGTCGAGAACTCCATCAACCAGGGGATCGTGTCCGGACTGTCCGTGCTCGGTCAGGCGGCGGCCGCGACCAGCCAGCCGTCCCGCGACGCCTTCCGCGCCGAGGCGATGCGCATGTTCACCAACGTGGCGAGGAGCAGCCTCGGCACCCGGCTGAGCGTGCAGCAGGTCGGCCTGGCCGACCCAGTGCACAACACGTTCGATCCCACCCCGCGAGCGTGGAACTCCTGGGTCGGGGCGGCGGGCCGGAACGTCGCCGACGGGATCGCGATGTTGCAGCTGTACCTGCAGAACCCGGCCGGCGCCCCTGCGCCGGGCGTGTTGCTGGCGATGGCGGCCGCCCGGTTCGACGACGCCTACACGGGGCTCTCCGAGCAGGTGGTGATCGCGGGCTGAGCGCGGCCCGGGTAGCCGGCCTGGCGTGGGCGGCCAGGCCGGCTTCCGCCGTGTGCGGAACCCTCCCCGCGGCGCGGCCGTGGCGTTAGGCTTGGCCGGTGACCGGTGCGGGGCGGCAGGCGCTGGACCGGTTCGTCGCCGAGCTCAACCGGATACGGCAGCTGGCCGGTGCGCCGTCGCTGAACCGGCTCGTGGAACTGTCCGCGGCCGTCGCCGAGCGACCGCTGGCGCGCTCGACCATCAGCGACAAGCTCAACGCCAAGTCGATGCCGGAGTGGGAGTTCGTCGTCGGCTATGTGGCGGCGTGCTCGGCGCACGCCGAGGAGACCGGTTCGCCGCTGCCGGCCGAGGTTGTCGACCTTCTGCGGTGGGACGACCTGCACTGGCAGCTGCTCCGGGACGTCGACGCCGGTCGCAGCGAGGATCGGCTCACGGTCGCGGTCCGCGCCGAGATCCACCGCAGGGCCAAGCACGGTCGGCAGCCGGACCCGCCCGCCGCCACCGAGGACGGGCCGCCGGTGCCGAAGCAGCTGCCGGCGGCCGTCCGGCACTTCGCCGGCCGGGCCGACGAGCTGATCCGCCTCACCACCGCACTGTCCGGGGACGGACCACCGGACGGCGCCATGCCGATCGTGACCATCGGCGGCGCGGCAGGAGTCGGCAAGACGGCGCTCGCTCTGCACTGGGCGCACCAGGTCCGCGACAGCTTTCCCGACGGGCAGCTCTACCTGAACCTGCGTGGCTTCGACCCCACCGAGCCGGCGATGAGCCCGGCCGAGGCGGTGCGGGGCCTGCTCGACGGGCTGGGCGCGCCGCCCCAGCGCATCCCGGCGGAGCTGCACGCGCAGGTCGGTCTCTACCGGAGCCTGTTGGCGGGCCGGCGGATGCTGGTCGTGCTGGACAACGCGCGTGACGCCGAGCAGGTCCGGCCGTTGCTGCCCGGCTCGTCCGACTGCCGGGTCCTGGTGACCAGCCGCAACCAGCTCGCGAGCCTGGTCGCCGCGGAGGGCGCGCACCCGATCACCCTGAACGTGCTGTCCATGGCCGAGGCCCGGCAGCTGCTGGCCGGCCGCGTCGGGCACGACCGGGTGCACGCCGAACCCGAGGCCACCGACGAGATCATCGCCCGCTGCGTGCGGCTTCCGCTGGCGATGGTGATCGTCGCGGCCAGGGCGGCCACGCACCCGGAGTTCGCGCTGGCCGCGCTCGCCCGCGAGCTGAGCGCGGCGCACGGCTGGTTGGACGCGTTCGCGGGCGGCGACGCGGTCACCGACGTCCGGGCCGTGTTCTCGTGGTCCTACAGGATGCTCAGCGACGCGGCGGCGCGGCTGTTCCGGCTGCTGGGCGTGCATCCCGGCCCGGATGCCGACCTGGTCGCCGCCGGGTCGCTGGCCGGCATCCCGGTCGCCGCGGCACACCGGCTGCTCACCGAGCTCACCCGGGCACACCTGGTCGGCGAGCACGTGCCCGGCCGCTACCTGCTGCACGACCTGCTGCGTGCCTACGCCGCGGAGCAGGCCCAGCTCCAGGAGACCGGCGAGGATCGCCGCGCGGCGCTGCGCCGGATGCTGGACGGCTACCTGCACACCGGTGTCGCGGCCGCCAGGTTCCTCGACCCGCCGCTGGAGCCGATGACGCCGCGGCCGGCGGTGCCGGGTGCGCTCACGCACCAGATCTCCGGTCACCAGGAGGCACTGGACTGGTTCACCGCGGAGCGTGCCGTGCTGCTGGCCGCGGTCGACAGGGCCGCCGCCGAGGGGTTCGACACGCATGCCTGGCAGCTGCCGCTGACCCTGGCCACCTTTCTCTACCGCCAGGGACACTGGCTCGACTACGCCGGCACCCAGCGAACCGCCGTCGCGGCGGCGGTCGCGCTCGGCGACGTCGCCGCGCAGGCCGTCGCCCACCGCCAGCTCGGCCGCGCCTGCACGTTGCTGCGGGAGTTCGTCGAGGCGCGCGCCAACCATCAGCGGGCGCTGGCCCACTGGCGTGCCCTCGGCGACGACGCCGGTCAGGCACGCACCCACCTGGCGTTGGCCTGGGTGTGCGAGCGGCAGGAGGACTACGCCGAGGGTGTCGTCCAGGCACGGGAGTCGCTGCGGCTCATTCGCGCCACCGGCGACCTCGCCTGGCAGGCCCGCGCGCTCAATGCGCTGGGCTGGTGCCAGACCAAGCTCGGCGACCACGAGCAGGCACTGGCGCACTGCGGCGAGGCGCTGGAGCTGTTCGGGTCACTCGGGGATCGCGACGGCGTCGCCGGCTCGCTCGACAGCCTCGGCCACATCCAGCACCACCTCGGCCGGCACGACGAGGCGGTCGCCAGGTACCGGCAGGCCGTCGAGCTGTACCGCGACCTCGGCGACCGCTACTACGAAGCCGACACGCTGCACCATCTCGGCGACACCCACGACGCCGCGGGCGACCCCGATGCCGCCGGGACGGCATGGGGCCGCGCCCTGCTGATCCTGCGCGACCTCGGGCACCCCGACGCCGCGCAGGTCCAGCACAAGCTGGAACGCCGAAGATCCGGTGCCCTGCCACCGGATCTTCTGCGCGGGTGACCAGGTCACCCGGTCATGAGGTGCAGATCGAAGAGCGTCGTCCGGTAGTACGCCAGGGACTCCTGCAACGGCGAGTACGTGACCCGCTGGTAGCAGGGGGTTGTCTGGGCGACTGTCCCCTGTGGACACCGGATGTCGATGTCTCCCCCGGAGATCGTGCCCACCCCGTACACGGACGAGGGCTGGAACGCGTTGGTCGTGACCGGACCACCGCTGTCGCCGCCCGCGACCGCCACCGACCCGTCGTGGCTCGCCGCGATCACCATGGGGGCCACGGGGTAGGGCGCACCGGTCGGGGGTGTCAGGGTGATCAACGCGTTCGTGGCCTCGATCCTGAGGTTGCAGTGCGAACCACTCACCGCACCGGACGTGCACACGTACTCGCCGACGTGGTTGCCGGCGGTCCCACCGACGGGCTTGAGCGTGTTCGAGCTCCACGCGCCCACGAAGATGCTCGCCGCGGCAGGGGCCTTGACGAGCATGATGTCCCGGCTGTCGGTGTCCTTCTCGACGGTGCCCATCGGCGCGCCGACGCTGTTGGTGACGGCGAGCCCGTCGCTGCCGCAGTGCCCGGCGGTGAGCAGGTACTGCGGGTCGGACCCACCCGGCACCCCGCTGGCCTCGACCGGCCAGCCCGTCGTGCACCGGCTGCGGCCCCCGCCGCTCGGGAAGGTGAACGTCGCCCCGCCGCTGAACGGACACCAGTCGACCTGCCGGTCGACCGGCATCAACGCGCACTGCGACGGCACGGCCAGCTCGGCCGACCGCATGTACTCACGCCGTTCGAGGTCGACGTCCACGCCCGCGTCCCGGATGGCCGGCACGGACTCGGCGGACGCCACGCTCCCGGCATAGCCGAGCCACAGCCCGCTGCCGTCCACCTTAGGTCCCACGCCGGTCACACCGGGCTCCCTGGCGAGTCGTTGCGCGACGGCCAGCAGTTCGCGCTCCGAATGTGCCGCCGGCAGCACCCGCACGACCACCTCGCGCCGCACCTGCTCGACGGCCCGCTGGACCTCGGCCGGCAGTGTGCCGTGCCAGTACAGCGCCAGCTCGCCCTTCTCCGGTGCGAGGGAGATGCCCGCGTAGCCGTCCCCGCCCGCGCCCTCGATCAGGTCCGCGGCGGCGACCAGCCTGGTCTGGTCGGCGAGCACGTCGCCGCCGCCGGGCGCCGCGGCCACCGCCGCCGGACCACCGGCGATGCCCGAGGCCAGCAACGTCGCCACCACGGCGACGCACCATCCGGCTCGTGCCACGATGATCGCCCCCTTTCCGAGTTCTCCGGCGTTCCGGCCGGCTTTGCCAGTGCGACCCAATCGTCGGGCCGTGGCCGGGCTACCGGCGACTTCCCGGACAGCCCAACGGAGAGGGCGACTCGGTGGAGGGGCCTCAGGTCCTCGGGTCGCGGTCGAGGGTGTCGAGTTCTCGCTGTGTTCGGGCGGCGTCGTCGTGGCGGCCCTGTTCCCGGTACAGGCGGTGGGCTTCGCGCAGTACCGTGCGGGCCTGTGTGAGCTGGCCGATGGCGCGGTGTGTCTGGCCCAGTGTCTCCAGCGTGTCGGCTGCCTCGAAGGCGTTGCCCAGGTCGCGGTAGAGGGCGACGGCGTTGGTGTAGTGGTCGATCGCCTGGGTGTGGCGGCCGCTGTGGTGGTCGATGTAGCCGAGGCTGTCGAGTACGGCCGCCTCGCCGTCGACGCTGTGCTGCTGCCGGTTCAGGGTGAGGGCGGCCTGGCAGTGTTCGCGGGCGGTCTCGTAGTCGCCCAGCTGCGCGGCGCACCAGCCGACCCCGTTGAGCGCGCGGGCTTCCCACATCGGCTTGTCGAGCCCGCGGTAGAGGTCCAGGGCCTGGCGCGCGTGCGCCAACGCCTGCCGGTCGTCGCCTCGTTGTGCGCAGACCATCCCGAGCTCGTTGTGGGCGTGGGCCTGCTCGGTGGGGTCGCGGTGGTGTTCGGCGATGGTGAGGGCGTGGCGCAGGTGGTGAAGCGCGTCCGCGTGGTGGTCCAGGCGGGCGTGGGCGAGGCCGAGGAGCCGGTGGGAGTGGGCATGGGCGGTGGGGTCGGGTAGGTGGACGGCGGCGTCGGCGGCGGCCTGCCAGGCGGTGAGCTGGTCGTGGCGGTGACCCCGGCGGTAGTGGAAGGTGTGCAGGCTCCAGGCCAGCCACCAGACGGCGGCGTACCGGTTGTGGGCGCCGGCGGTCTGTTGCGCGGCGAGCAGGCAGGCGTGTTCGGTGTCCAGCCAGGCCCACGCCGCCGAGGCGTCGGGCAGCGGCGGGAGGTGGGCACCGCCGGCCGGCGGGTCGAGCCGTACGGCGTGGTGTTGGGGATGGACGAGCTGGTCGGCGAGGTACGCCGTGTGGGTGTAGTGGTCGAGGACTCGGCCCAGCGCCGCCTCCCGAACCTCGGCGGGCAGGGCGTCGGCGGTGGTGGTGGCGTAGGCGCGGACGAGGTCGTGCATGGCATAGCGGCCGCCGGCGGTGCGCTCGACGAGCGAGGCATCGATGAGCGCCTGGAGTGCCGCGTGCGCCTCGCGTTCGGCCAGGCCGGTGAGACAGACGGCGGCGGGCAGGCCGGTGTCGGGTCCGGGGGCGATGCTCAGCAGCGCGAACACCTCGCGTTGCCGGTCGGTGAGGTGGCGCAGTGACCAGGAGAGCACGGCGGGCAGGCTGGCGGTGGGATCGTCGGAGTCCAGGGCGTCCGGACCGAGGGCGCGGAGATCGGCGGCGATGTCGCGTAGCGGCAGGCGTGGATCGGCGGCGCCGCGGGCCGCGATCAGCCCCAGCGCGAGGGGAAAGCGGCCGCACAGCTCGACCAGCTCCGTGATCACCCGGGGGTCGGCGTGTGCGTGGTCGGGGCCGAGTGCGGTGGTCAGCAGGGCATGAGCCTCCGCGTCGGTGAGCACGTCCAGGTGGACCGGGCGGGCGCCGTGGCGGGCGATGAGCCCGTGGAGCTGGTTGCGGCTGGTGATCATGACCGTGCAGTGGTGGCCGCCGGGCAGCAGCGGGATGACCTGGTCGGTGGTGGCGACGTTGTCCAGCACGATGAGCATCCGTCTGTCGGCCACCAGGCTCCGGTACGACTCGGCGCGCCGGTCGAGCTCGGCGGGCTGGTGGTCGCGGTCGACCCCCAGGGCGTCGAGGAATCCGCCGAGGACGTCGGCCGGGTGTGCCGGCCGGCCGGTGGGACTGAAGCCGTGCAGGTCGACGAACAGCTGCCCGTCGGGGAAGCGGCGCAGGTTGCGGTGTGCCCAGTGCAGGACCAACCAGGTCTTGCCGATCCCACCCGTTCCGCCGATGGCCGAGATCAGCAGCGTGGGGGAGACCCGCTCGGTGGCGAGGGTTGCTTCGAGCCGGTCCAGCTCCCGGCGGCGGCCGACGAACGGCGCCGGCGCGCCGGGCAGTTGGCGGGGGACCGCCACCGACGTCGCCTCGGCGCCTCCTGACGCGGGGTCCAGGCACGGGTCGGCAGCCAGTATTCGTTGGTGCAGAGCCTGGAGCGCCGCGCCGAGATCCGTGCCCAACTCCGCGACCAGACGCTGTCGGAGTCGCCGGTAGTGGTCGAGGGCGTCGGCCGGGCGTCCGGCGCGGTGCAGCGCCAACATGTACTGGCCGGCGGCTCGCTCGTCCAGGGGCTGCTGCCTGGTCCGCGCCGACAGCCGTGCCACCAGCTCCTCACCCTGGCCGGTGCGGAGCTGGGCGTCCACCAGGTCGTGCTCGGCGGCCCACCGTTCCTGCTGCCAGCGGTCGCGCTCGCCCTCCACCCACTCGCCGCTCAACCCGGTCAGCGGTTCTCCGCGCCACAACGCGAGCGCCTCGGTCAGCAGCTCCACCGTGCGGGTGTCGTCCCCGCCGCCGCGGGCCCGGTCGCACAGGGCACGGAACCGGAGCAGGTCGACCACCTGGTCCGGTTGGTCCAGCACCAGTGTGTAGCCGTCGGAGCGGTACACGATGGCCAACCCGCCGGCCGAGGCCTTGCGCAGCCGTGAGATGTGGCTGTGCAGCGTCGCCCGCCCCCGCCGCGGGGTGTCGACGCCCCAGACCGCCCGCACCAGCCGTTCCGCCGGCAGCAGCCGGCCGGCCTCCACCGCCAACGCGGCCAGCACACACCGTTGCCGCGGGGGCCCGAGGTCCACGTCCCGCCCGTCGACCTGCGCGGTCACCTCGCCCAGCAAGGTGATCATGGCCGCCATGCCCGCCTCCCCAACGCGACGTGTGCTTGCCACAGACATAGCGCGGTGACCAGGGCAATGCAGACATTCCGCAAGAACTTCACACGAACGGCCACGCATCGTGACACCCCGGGACCCCAGGGAGGAACGCGATGACCGGACCACGACAGCGTCTGGACCAGCCGACCAACGCCGGCCACCCCGGCCCTTGAGCCCCGCCGGTACGACCGATGCTGCGCATCCACTTCACCACCGCGGATCTCACCAGGGTGACCCTCGCCCCGCACTCGGACCCGCTGTGGGACATCGTGTTCAGTGCCTGGCGTCTGCGCGAACGCGGCTGGGCGCTGGACCACCGGCCGTGGCTGCGAGCCCTGGCGACGACGCCCCGGTCACACGTGACGCCGGTCCATGCCGGCCGCGGCGTCCTGGGAGTGCTCGCGCCCATGGGCCCCTACTTCCCGGACTTCCTCACCCCGCCCGACGGCCGGCTCGGGCTGGCCGCCGGCCTGGACGCGCTCTGCCACACCCCGCGCCGGGAGCTGCGGGCACAGCTCGGCCGGCTCGGCGGAACGGACACCCTGCCGGTCTGGACCGCCCCCATCGGCGACGGCGAACCAGCCGCGTTGACCGACCTCGCCGCGACGCTGCGCGCCTACCACCGGGTGGTGATCGCCTCCCACGCCGAGGTCGTCGACCGCGGCGTCGCGGCTGATCTCGCGCACCGCGTCCACCGGCTGACGTCCGGTGGTGTCGAGGCGCTCTGGGCGAGCATGTCGCCGGTCGTGCGGTGGCGTCCGCCGGTGCTCGAGGTCGACTACGCCATCGACCGCGAGCTGCGTCTCGGCGGCCGGGGACTGCGGCTCGTGCCGTCCTACTTCTGCCGCCGCACACCCGTCTCGTTGGCGAACCCCGACCTGCCACCCGTACTCGTCTACCCCATCGCGCAGGAGTTCGCGTGGCTGCCGGTCGCCGGTGCCGGCGGGTCGCTCGACGACCTCATCGGTGCCACCCGCGGCTCCGTGCTCCGGACGGTCGGCCCGGGTACCACCACCACGCAGATCGCCCGCCGCATCGGCATCTCGCTCGCGTCGGCGAGCCGGCACACCGCGACGCTGCGCAACGCGGGCCTGCTGCGCGGCGAACGTGACGGCACCGCCGTGCTGCACACGCTCACCCCGCTCGGGAGATCCCTGCTGGAGACAACCGGCGGCTGAGCACCGGCCGCCGCTCTTGGAGAAAACGATGAGAGGAACAGAGATGACACGCACCAGAACGATCCTGGCCACGGTCGCGCTCGCCGCCGCGGGGGTGCTCGTCACGCCGGCGAGCCCGGCCGCGGCAGTGCCCTACTGCGACATCGCGCTCGTGTGGCAGAACGCCTACGTGCCGGGCGAAAGCGCCTCCCTCCGGCCGAACTGCATGATGGCCCAGGGCGCCGGTCCGAACGGGGCGGTGCAGAACCTCCAGTACAGCCTGCGGGAATGCCACCACATGACCATCGCGACGGACGGGGAGTTCGGGCCCCAGACCAAGCGGGTGCTCACCGCGGTGCAGAGCAGCCTCGGCATCGCGGCCGACGGCGTGTACGGCCCGCAGACCGCGCGCGCCATGAGCCACCGCATCGTGGGTGGCGGTGGCTGCAAGCGGATCACGTTCTGACCACGCGACCGGGCCCGCACACCCCTCGTGTGCGGGCCCGGTCCTCTGTGGACTCCTCAGCCGATCGTGCTGTGCCAGCAGCTGTTCTGCATGACGTTCGCCGGCCACGACCAGGCCGGGAACTTGACCCAGTTGTAGGTGTTCGGCCCGTACTCGCCGTCCTCCTCCAGGCCGGCGTTGTAGGAGTCGTTCATGCGGCGTTGCAGGTCCAGCACCGCGCCGCGGGTCTGCGGCCCGTAGTCCCCGTCGATCGAGAGGTTGTAGCCGCTGCAGTACCGCAGCGCGCGTTGCAGCACCTTGACCGCGTCGTTGTTGTTGCCCTGTTCGAGGATGCAGTTGTCGTTGTAGGTCTGGTATCCGGCCGTGGGGATGTGCAGGACGTAGTCGGTGGTGTAGGGGGCGTACGCGGTCGACCAGCTCGTGCAGGTCGGCGTGGCGGCGGCGGTGACGTCGGCCGTCGCGGCGGGGGCCGTGGCCAGGACGGTCCCGGCCGCGGACACCAACCCCAGGACGGCCACCAGGAACCGGCGGATCATGACACCCACCCCGAGCAGGTCCACGGGTCGTACCAGGAACCGTCCTGCGCCTCGAAGCGGTGACAGACCCGGGCCCGGTCGTCGGACAGGTTGGCGATCATGGGCGTCCAGTACGTGCCCTCCACCCCGCTGCCGACACGCTTGCTCCGCCAGTCGGCCGCGACCCAGTTGCCCGCGTAGTACCGCTGGCTCTCGACCGCGACGCTCTTCGCGTAGCCGAGCGTCGGCAGGTAGTCGTCGACGACGATCCGGCCCCAGCGGGCCGAGCAGGCGCTGCTGTCGCGCATCGACCTGCTCCAGGAGTTCGCCCAGTACTCGGTGCCGGACACGTTCGACGCGCTCGCCGAGCAGCCGGAGCTCTGCGGGTCGCCGCCCGCACACCCGGCGCCGGTGCACAGCAGCGGTGTGGCCTGGGCGGTCGGGACCGCGGCCAGGCCGAGCGCCAGGCACAGCCCCACCAACACGATCAGAAAACGGGATCTTCTCATCGAACCTTCTTCCTGTGTCAACAGTGATTGACGATGTCGAGGAGCGAGTGGTACTCGGAGGAGGTGACCGCCAGGTGGTAGACGCGTTTGACGTGAATCCACGACCTGGCGTACGTGCACCAGTACGACGGTGTCGGCAGCCAGACGTCCGGTGGCTGGTCCTGTTTGGAGCCGTTGCTGCTGTTGGAGACGACGAGCAGCTGTGGGTGCTCGAGGTCGTTCGCGAACATGATCCTGCGCTGGTCGGTCCAGCCGCTGGCGCCGTTGCGCCAGGCGTCTTTCAGCGCGACCATGTGGTCGATGGGCACATCCTTCATCGGGGTCGGCGGGACGGTGATGACGGCGTCCGCGCCCGTGGCGTACGGGTTCGCCCACTCGCCTTCCGTCACCGGGCATCCGCTCGCCGGGACGACCCGCGTGCGGTCGCGGCGCAACACGATCTCCCGGGTCGTGCAGTTCGCACCGGCGTAGAACGCCCAGTCCCGTGACGTGGTCGGGTTGAACTTCTTCCGGTCGTACGCCGGCGGGTTCTGCGGCGGGGGATAGAACTGGAGGTCGAACAGCTCCGCCTTCGCCACCTGCGTGCTCGGCGGCGCCACCGGGCCGACGCCGTCGCGCACGGCGCCCAGCGTGGTGACGAACGCCGCGGCGTAGCGGCCCGCGCCGGCCTGCTTGGGGTGGAACGACTGTTGCGACACGAGTCCGGACGGGTCCTCGCCCTCGGTCTTGCTGACGACGACGCGGTGGATCGACTCGTTGTTCGCCTCGTCGCTCGAACAGATCTGGGACAGCTCGAACTCCTCCCTGGGGTCCGAGTAGGACACGGGGACTCGCTCGTCCCGCAGCTTGACGACCGACTCGTGCAGCGCGTCGTTGAGCAGGTCGTTCATGTCGTTCAGGAAGTCCATCTCCCCGTCGATCAGTCCGAGCGTGGTCTTGCAGACCTGCTTGCGGTACCAGGTGCCGCCGTCGCCCATGAGCGGGAACAGCCTCGGGTAGCCCATGACCACGATCCGCGCGTTCGGTGCCGCGGCACGCACCTGCCGCAGCACGGTCTCGATCGCGGGTTTGACCTGGTCGTCGATGATCGCGGGCAGAGCGACCTTCAGCGGTGCGGTCACCTGGGGTGGGTCGCCGTACCAGTCGGTCGGCGCGGCCGAGTCGCGGCAGTCCTGCAGCGGCGTGGGCGTGCCCGCTGTGCACAGGGTGATCACGTCGCTGAAGTGTGCGTCGTTGCCGCCGATACTCAGTGCGACCGTCGTCGTGGCGTCGTCCAGGAACCCCCGGTCCAGCTGGGAGAGTTCCTTGTGCTGGCCGTGCCCGCCGAAACCCTGGTTAGGCAACAGGTTCACGGTCTTCGCGCCGGAACAGGCCAGCAGGTGGTAGTCCATGGTCGGGTCGAACCGGTCCGCTCGCGCGCCGACCGTCTCGGTCGTGCCTGGCAGCACCGCCTGGCGGGACCACGCGTTGCGCGAGCGGTGGCAGCCGTTGCGCCACGCCGAGCCGCCGGTGCCGCTGTCGTCGGTCTCCGGGAAGTAGTTCCCCGCGCCGTCGCCGGAGGCGTAGGAGTCGCCGAGCACGACCAGCTGTTCGTCCGGTTTCCCGGGCAGGGGCGCGAAGGCGACGGCGTCGAAGGCGATGTCCTGGGTGCCGTCGCCCTCGCCGGTGATCGACGACAGCGTCACCGACGGCGTGCCGGCGAAGTTGAACGCGCCGAGCGACACCCAGCGGTGCTCCTGGGTCTTCTGCTGGATGCTGCGCCGCCTGGTCTGCCCGTTGCCGAGGTTGATCGTGTAGGTGCCCTGCTGGGTGTGCGCGCCGTGGTCGGGCATGGCCACCAGCACGCGCGCCCACTGGTTCAGCGACCGGTTGAGCGTCCAGGTCCCGGTGACCTCCCAGCTCTTGGCCTGGTTCGCGGGCACCGTGCGGGTGTGGGTGAACCAGAAGTGGCCGCCGAAGCCGCCGCCGATCTGGTGGAAGTCCACTTTGGAGTGATAGAGGCCGTCGGTGTGCTGGGCGAAGCGGAGACCGAAGCTGCCCTGGTTCGTCCACGTCCGCGCGCAGTCCGGCCGGACCGACGGCACCGAGTCGCCGACGTCGTCGATGACGAGCGACCCCGTTGGGAGGCCGTTCAGGTGACACCGTGGCCGGTAGCGGTTGCGTGACTCGTCGACGTACGCGCCCGCCAGGTCGGCGTCCGGTGGCTCCGCGCTGCCCGGCGTCGACAGGTTGGCCGCCTCGTACCCGCACGTGTTGCTGTTGGGGGAGCAGTCCTTCCACGACGCGGGCGAATGCCACCAGCAGTGGAAGTCGCTCGTGCGCAGGCAGGGGTTCGATGCGGTGCCGATGTTGTTGGGGTTGCACAGGTTCCCGGTGGTCGGGCTGGGGTCGCAGAACTTGCCGACCGGCGGCTTCGCGCTGGTGCGGAAGTCGTTGGAGGTCCACCAGGCCTGCTTGTAACCGCCCTCGTACCCCTCGCCGCCGGTGTACTTCACGATCGGGTAGGCCGCCCAGCCGATGACCTTCTCCGGGTACGGCCAGTGCTGCGGGTGCCGGGCGTCGTCGTAGTTGTCGTTGTCCAGGAACGGGGTGCGGTTGAACGGGTAGTCCGGGCGCGCCGGGTTGTTCGACCAGCCGAGGCCGTAGTTGCCGCCGGGTCCGTTGCCCGCCGCGTCGGTGCAGTTCGGTCCCGGGCTGCACCCGGTGGTGTTGCCGGTGCTGGCCTGCGGGTTGATCCCGCTGTTGTAGGCCCAGAGCGCGGCGAACCAGCTCTCCATCCTGCTCGCGTCACCGCCGTTGACGGTCATGCCGAGCGCGCGGGTCTGGTTCCACTTCTGTTGCAGGATGCGCAGTCCCGCCGCGATGTTGGTGGCGTAGTCGACCGCGACGGCGAGCTGCTGCTCCGGCGGGAGCAGACCCGTGCCGGTGCGCCGCATGCCGTCGGTGACCTGCGCGACGCCGTACCCGCAGTCACCGCCTGCCCAGTTGATGCCCCAGCCGTCCTCGACGCCGTAGAAGCTGCCGACCAGCGGGTTGCCGGTCACGCCCTCCGCGACGTGGAACGAGGCCTGCCACAGGTTGGACTCCTGTGCGAGCACCCCGAGCAGGATCTGCGCCGGCACGCGGCCGCCGCCGGCCAGCCCGACCGGCTCGAACATCAGCTGCGGGCGCCAGGCGACCGGCATGCCCGACTGTTTCCAGTTCACCGGGCGCTGGATGGACAGCCCGCCCTGCACGGCCTGCTCGGCCGCCCACTCCACCTGGCTCCAGTGCGGCTGGTACACCTGGATCCGCGCGTCGTTGCGCGGAACCGAACAGGCCCGGTCCTGGTCGACGGGGTTGGTGGGCGACTCCGTTCTCGGCGCGGCGTCGGGTTCCACCGGCGCCGGCCGCGTCCCCTCCGCCGCGCGCGGGGACAACCTGGCCGACGGGGTCACGACGAAGTCCACGGACTTCTCGGTCGCCCGCACGGTGGCACGCAGCGAGATCGTGCGCTCGGGCGTGGCCACGAGCGCGAGGTTCCTCGCCTGGTCGGTGCGGGTGAGCGTGACGCCGCCATCGGTGGACACCTCCGCGTCAGCGGCCACCGGCACCCGCGTGACCGCCGCCGGCAGGGCCTTCGCCATCGCGGGCCGGCCGGTCACGAACACCCGCCGCCCCGTCCCCGCGACGAGGTTGACCTCGGTGAGCGGGCCACGCCCCAGCTCGTGGGCCTGCCCGCCGGCGAGCCGCCTGACCACCGAGGTGTCGCCGTCACGTTCGAGGTAGACGATCCCGCCCGCCGAGTCCGGGTGCAGGCGGATCGCCGTGCCGCGGGTGTCCGCGACCGGTGTGGCCTTGCCGTCGTCGCCGACGCGGATGATCTGTCCACCGCGCGCGGCCAGGACGCCGCCGCCGGCCGGGACGGCGGAGGTGACCTCCCCGTCGAGCTCGAGCGAACGGACCACCGCCGCCTTCGCGGTGTCGACGACGTGCAACCGGGTCCGGCCGAGGTCGACGGCGCCGGACTGGGTCAGGACAGCGGTCTCCCCGGCGCCGCACCCGGGGTCGTAGTACGCGAGTGAGACGGTCACGTCCAGCTTGGACACCGCGCCGGAGGTCAGGTCGACCACCGCCACGAAGGCACCCCGGTCGAACAGGTAGGGCCGGTTCGTGAAGTGGCGGGGAGCGTAGACGACGACCGCCTTCGTCCCCGACTCGGTCAGGCAGGCGTTGCCGATCCACCGGTCGGTCTCCAGCCACGGCTCGGCGAGCGTCGCCGCGGTACGCCAGGTGTACCCGGAGCTCGCGTCGGCGACCAACAGGTGGAACCCGGTCGAGTCGCCGTCGGTGGTCCAGGCGAGGTCGTGGGAGGACTGCCATCCGGCGGGCAGTACACGGTCCCGCACCACGGGATCGACGGTGGACGGATCGGCGGGGGCGAGTTGGGCCGCTCCCGCCGGCTCACCGGCAGCGACGGCGGTGGCGGCGGGAGCGACGGTGGCGAACGACGGCAGCAGGGCCGTGGCAAGTGCGACCGCCACGGCGAGTGGTGCGAGTCTCGGCAGGCGCATCGCCACAGCATCGGGACCGCGCGCCAACCCGACCAGAAGACTTGCACCTCAACGCAAACACACAGGACGACAGGATTCGCCTCGGTCGCGGTGGAACACGAGTTTTGCCGGGCCGCGGGATACCACCGATCCGACGTGGACGCCGGACCCGACGTCCGAGCGGAAGCTGCCCCGCCTGGTGCAAGCACCCCTGCCTGGGGCAGCGCACAGCGTCCCGCACTGGGGCTATTACCGGCGGGTAACCCCCTTATGTTGGTGGGGTCGATCATCAGGCGGGCCCGGGTGATCGACCCCGGGCCCCAGGTAAAACCGGCGATTGGCGTCGCATGGGTGACGACGCCAATCGCCGCCTGCCCCGGTCCACAGTCAATCGATGACCGCGGCTGTTCGGGCAGTCCTTTCTTTTCTTGCGCACTGTGGAATGTGGAGAACAATCATGGCGATTACCCGTGCGGCGAAAACCCGGACGTCATCCCGTCGGTCATGGTGGCTGGCCGGTGGCATGCTCGGCCTGGCGATTGGCTACTTCTTCTGGTACACCCCCTACGCCGCGCTCACCAAGTCGTTGTCGGCCGGGTTGCTGCCCGGCATGGACGCACAGGTCGGCGGTTTCGTACTGCTGCCCGCCGCCGCGTTGGGCACGCTGGTCGGCGCGTCGCTGTTCCTGGGCCTGACCGGCTGGTGGCGCTACATCGGCACCCGCGAGGTGCTGGGCCGGGCCCGAAGGTTTCCCAGCCGCACCATGATCGTCGCCGGGTTCTTCATGGCGCTGGTGATCGCCACCACCACCCTGAACTACACCTTCGCCGGGGTGTCGATCCTGTTCATGCTGCTGATGATGCGTGCCGGTGTGCTGATCCTGTCCCCGATCGTCGACACCGTGCGCCGCCGCCGCGTCCGCGTCTACTCCTGGGCCGCGCTGGTGTTCAGCCTCGGCGCGGTCGCCACCGCGCTGGCCGACGTGAACTCCTACACCCTCACCCTGGGCGCCGTGGCCAGCCTCGCCGTCTACTACGCCGGCTACACCGGCCGGTTCCAGATCATGAGCCGGGTAGCCAAGACCGGCGACGAGCACACCGACCGCCGCTACTTCGCGGAAGAGGCCATCTCCTCCGCGGTGTGGCAGTTGCTGCTGTGCGCCGTGATCGCCGCCACCGGACTCGGACCGATCCCCGCCGCGCTGCGCGAGGGGTTCAGCACCTTCCTGCTCACCCCCGCCGTGCTCCCCGCGTTCGGGATCGGGCTGCTGTACTCCGCGCTCTACGTCTACGGCACCCTCATCTACCTCGACCCCCGCGAGTACACCTGGTGCGTCCCCGCCAACCGGTGCGCCAGCCTGCTCTCCGGCCTGGTCGCGTCCTTCGGCCTCACCGCCCTCGCCGGCATCGCCGCCCCCGGCACCGGCCAACTCGTCGGCACCGGGTTCGTCGCGCTGGCCATCCTCGCCCTGTCCTTCCCCGCCATCCGATCGGCCCTGCGCCCGTCCCCACCGCTGATGCTGTTCATCTGCGGCGGCAACACCTGCCGCTCCGCCATGGCCGAGACCATCGCCCGCGCCGCCCTGGCCACCACCCGCTGGCGGGTCACCAGCGCCGGCCTGAACGCGACCCCGGACACCCCCATGCCCGAACACGCCCGCGCCGCACTGACCCGGCTCGGCATCCCCACAGCCGAGCACCGCGCCCGCCAGGTCACCCCCGAGCTCATCGCCCAGGCCCACACCGTCTACACCATGACCGCCGCCCACCGCGACGCCATCCTCGCCCTGGCTCCCCAAGCCGCGGACAAGACCATCTGCCTCGACCCCGCCGGCGACATCGCCGACCCCCACGGCTCCGCACCCACCGCCTACCAGGACTGTGCCACCCACCTCCACACCGTGATCCACCAACGGCTCGTCCCCGACAACACCAGCCCAACCCCCGCTCGGTAAGCGCCCACACCCGGCCGACGGGCAGGAGGTGAGCGACGAACCACGCCACCACCGCCGCTCACGAGTGGCGCCACCCGGCGAACGGCGGCCGGCCCGCGTTCTGGCAGCCCACCGGCAGCCGGCGGGCCGGGCGCCGGCCGGGAACCACACGTTCGTCGGCAACACCGGATCCGTGCCCGGCCACACCTCACCTTGAACTGAGATCTCGCTGCCGCAATACCGCTTCATTTACGCGAACCATACCGATACCGTCGACCATTTGTCCGCGGAGAACTAAGGGCGACCGCCGACGATCACCCCGGCTCGTGACCTGATATTCCTTGTCCGCCAACGCATCCACATCGGGATAAAGAGCAATCGCGCGTTGCGGCATATTAGGCCGTATTCTGGGCGATCAGTATCGAGGTCAAGGAGCCGAAAGGGATGTTCGGCCAGGTACTGGAGGCCCTCACCGGCATGTTGGACAAGCTCGCCTCCGGCGGCCTCGACGCCGCGTCATCAGCCGTCACCGCACGTCTCGGCGACGCTGTCGCCGTTGACATCGAGCCGGGTCCGACACCTCGGAACCTCGAGTGAACCGGGTTCATCACCGCATCAGAACGGCCTTTCCGTGGCAGGGCCTCGCGTCCACACGGGACCGTCGACACCGTCCGTGTGCGGCGCATGGCCGCCGGTCGTCTGCCGGAGCAGTGCGAGGGCTTCCTCTGCCGGGGATCCGGCGGGGGTCGTGCACACGATGAGCATCTGGTCCGGTGAACGGGCGATCGACAGCGTCTGCTGTGTCACGGTCACCGTGCCGACGACGGGATGGTGTAGCTCGTAGGAGGCGGCGTCGCACGGGGCGACGCGGTGGTCTGCCCAGAGTGCGACGAACTCCGGGCTCTTCATGGTCAGCTCGCCGATCAGCTCCGCGAGCGGTGGGTCGTCCGGGTGCCTGCCGACGGTGGCGCGCAGGTTGCCGACCACCGCGCGGGCCTTGCGTCTCCAGTTCGCGTACAGCTCCCGGCAGTGTGGGTCCAGGAACAGCAGCCGGCTCATGTTCGGGCGCCGCGCCGGGTCGTCCGGGCTGTGGAAGTCCAGGTGGCCGGCCAGCAGGGCGTGCCCGAGCACGTTCCATGCCAGCACGTCCGTCCGCCGGCCGAGCACCAGCGCCGGGACGCCGTCGACGGCGCGGAGGAGGTCGCGCGTCTCGTCGGCGAGCTTCTCGGGCCGGGGGCGGCTCGCCCGGGGCGCGTGGCGGGCGGCGCCGGCGAGCAGGTCGAGATGCTCGCGCTCGTGGTCGTCGAGCAGCAGGGCGCGGGCGATCGCGTCGAGCACCTCGGGCGAGGCCCCGCGGGACAGGCCCTGTTCCAGCCGGGTGTAGTACGACACGCTGACACCGGCCAGCTGGGCCAGCTCCTCGCGCCGGAGCCCGGCCACCCGCCTGCGGTGCCCGAAGTCGCGCAGGCCGACGTCCCCGGGTCGCAGCCGCGATCGTCGTGCGTGCAGGAAGTCACCGAGCGGGCCAGGTCCGTCCATCGCCCCCAGTATTCGGGGTGGGGTCCGCTCCCGGCCACACCCTGCGA
Organism: Actinophytocola sp.; assembly: GCF_035634895.1. Taxonomy (GTDB): domain Bacteria; phylum Actinomycetota; class Actinomycetes; order Mycobacteriales; family Pseudonocardiaceae; genus Actinophytocola. The sequence goes on from NZ_DASQCC010000010.1 coordinate 46,744, forward strand.
GGGGTACGACGAAGCGGGAGTGGTTCGGGTGCGCCCGCGTGTCCAGGCTCGGTCTCGTTCCACGACCTGCCCCACCCCCGAGGACGGACCACATGGATCAGATCATCCTGGGCGATGTCAGCGTCACCCGCGTCAAGGAGTTCTACGGCTCGGTCGAATTGACCCCCGGCCAGTTCTTTCCGGAGAGTCCCGGCGGCTCGTGGGACGAGCACCGTGGCTGGCTGGCGCCGGACTTCTGGAACCCGGAGACGGACCAGTGCCATGCGGCGATCCAGTCCTGGCTTCTGCGCAGCGAGGGGCGCACGATCCTCGTCGACACCGGCGTGGGCAACCACAAGGACCGGCCGTACACGCCGGTGTGGAGCCGGCTGGACACGAGCTACCTCGACAACCTCGCCGCCGCCGGGGTGGCGCCGGAGGACGTCGACATCGTGGTCAACACCCATCTGCACGTCGACCACGTTGGCTGGAACACCCGCCTCGACGGCCGGACGTGGGTGCCGACCTTCCCGAACGCCACGTACCTGATGACGCGGCGCGACTTCGAGTTCTGGGACCCGGCCAACGAGCACAGGCCCGTGCTGGGCCGCGGGAACCAGAACGTCTTCGAGGACAGCGTCACGCCGGTCCACCAGGCGGGGCTGACCCACCTGTGGGAGGGGTCGTACCGGATCGACCGGAACCTGCGGCTCGATCTCGCCCCGGGGCACACCCCCGGCTCGTCCGTGCTCACCCTGGACTCCGGCGGCGAGCGGGCCCTGTTCGTCGGGGATCTGGTGCACACGGCGTTGCAGATCGTGGAGCCGGCGATCAACTCCTGCTTCTGCGAGGACCCGGCCGAGTCCCGGGCCACCCGTCACCGGCTGCTCGGCCGCGCCGCCGAGCACCGCGCGCTGGTCTTCCCGGCGCACTTCGGCGGCCAAGGTGCCGCGGAGGTCGCGCGGGCCGGGTCGAAGTTCGTGATCAAGGAGTGGGCGGGCTTCTCCCGCATCTCCTGAAGCCCGAGAGAGGAGGCGTTTCGGTGTCCCAGCAGGCAGATCCGGTCGTCGAGACCCCGGCGGGCGCCGTGCGCGGCGTCCACACCGCGGCCGGCGAGCACTACCGTGCCATCCCCTACGCGGCGGCGCCGGCCGGCGCCCGCCGTTTCGCCCCGCCCGCGCCGCATCCTGGCTGGTCCGGCGTCCGCGACGGCACGCGGCCCTCGCCCACGGCTCCCCAGCCGGCCCGTGACTTCGGCCGGCTCGACATGGTCCCCTACTTCGGGCCGGGCTGGGTGCGGGGCGAGGAGTACCTGACCGTCGACGTCCGCACGCCCGCCGCCGGCCGCGGCCGGCGGCCCGTCATGGTCTTCGTGCACGGCGGCGGGTTCGTCACCGGCTCGACCCGCGCCGCGCTCTACGACGGCAGTGCGTTCGCCCGCGACGGCGTCGTCCTCGTCACGGTGAACTACCGCCTCGGCGTGCCCGGTTTCCTCGACCTGGCGGGTGCGCCGGCCAACCGCGGGCTGCTCGACGTGCTCGCCGCACTCACCTGGGTGCGCGCCACGATCGCGGTGTTCGGCGGTGACCCGGAGAAGGTCACGGTCTTCGGCCAGTCCGCCGGCGCCACGCTCATCGGCGCGCTGCTCGCGACACCGGCGGCCGACGGCCTGTTCCGGCGGGCGATCATGCAGAGCGGCAGCGGCACCGGCGCCTTCACCCCGGAACAGGCGCGACGGGTCACCGCCGCGGCGGCCACCGCGCTGGGCGTCGAACCGACCGCCGAGGCGTTCGCCGCGATCCCGGACGAACGCTTCCTGGCGATCCTGCCCGCGCTGGCCGGCCTCGACCTGCGCACGAGCACCGCCACGGACCCGCTGGCCGGCCTCAGCCCGTTCGGCCTGGTACTCCCGGTCCAGCCCGCCGACGCGCTCACCGACGGCCCGGCCGCCGACGTCGACCTCCTCATCGGTACCAACACCGAAGAGGGCCACCTCTACCTCGTGCCGCAGGGCGGCCTGGAGTCGTCCACCGAGGCGGACGTGCTCGCCACCGCCGCCCGGGTGCACGCGGACCCGAGGACCGCGGTCGCCGCGCATCGCGCGGTACGGCCGGCCGCGACACCGGGCGAGCTACGCTCCGATGTGCTTGGGGAGGCCCTGTTCGGCGCCGGGACGATGCGCATGGCGCGGGCCCACGCACGGATCTCGGGCGGCCACACCCACGTCTACTCCTTCGGGTACCGTTCGACGGCGCTGGCCGGCCGGCTCGGCGCCGCTCACACCGTCGAGCTGCCGTTCGTGTTCGACAGCGCCGAACAACCGTGGCTGCACGGCGACACCGGCCTACTCGGCCCCGACCCCACCCCGCCCGGCCTCGCGGCCGGGGTGCACGCCGCCTGGGTTGCGTTCGCCGGCACCGGGAACCCGGGCTGGCCCCCGTACGACCCGCGACGGCCCTCCGCACAGGCCATCGGCGGCTGAGCGCCACTCGCCGGCCAGGGGCGCGGTCGGTCGCCACACTCCAGCAACCGACCACGCCCCAAGGCCCGTCGAGGCCGCCCGGGGGAAGCACGGGGCCGGCGCCCCCAACCCGGTGAGGGCGCCGGCCCGTACCCGCGTCGGGCGATCAGCGTTGCAGCGTCAGCACGCCCGGCCGGTAGGGCAGGAGGCCGTAGTCGCCGCCGGAGCTGGGGCTACGACCCTGGTAGAGGAACTGCAGGTTGCAGGGATCGATGGTCTTGGTCTGGTCGGGGTTGCTGCGGATCAGGTCGCCGTGACTGATGTCGTTGGTCCAGGTCGCGCCGCTGTTCGCCTTGCCGGCGAAGGGGTTGCCCTCGGAGGCGGCCTGCGGGGTCCACGAACCGCCCAGGCTGCTGGACGTGAACGAGCGGAAGTAGCGTCCGTTGCTCCCGATCGCCTCGACGATCATCAGGTACTGGTTCTGGCCCTGGACCTTGTAGACCTCGACCGCTTCGAACAGGTTGTTCGTCGAGTCGCTCATGATCTGCGTGTACGACGAGCCGAAGCTGCCCGGGAAGTTCCCGATGGGCATGCTGGCACGGTAGATCTTCCCGTTGTCGCCGGCGAAGAACAGGTACATGTTCGTGCCGTCGCCGATGAGTGTCTGGTCGATGGGTCCCGTGCCGGAGCCGGAGATGCTCCCGGTGAACAGCGGCTGCGCCGACGACCATCCATTCGGGTTGGTCGGGTCGCTCGACGTCTTGTAGCTGAACGCGGTCGGACCCCACTGGTAGGCGAGCACCCAGATGTTCCTCGGGGCGAAGTAGAGCAGCGTGGGTGCGACGGTGCCGGAGCTCATCCCGTTCTGGCTGGCCGACGCCATGTCGGACCAGTTCGTGAAGGTGCTGAAGTTCATCGAGCCCCAGCTCGAGCCCGTGTCGTGCGTCGTCGCGTAGACCAGGTGCCTGCCGTTGTAGACGACGTGGGTGAAGTCCTTGAGCGAGACCCACCCCTGCCGCGGGTTCGCCAGCGATCCCGTGGACGACCAGCGGTACGTCGACGGAAGGGTGCACGCGCTGGGCGGGGCGTCGTCCAGGCGGACGAGCTGCCACTGCTGGTTGGTCCCGTTCCAGTCGCTGTACTGGACGACGGCCGCGCCGTCCGCGGTCGACGCGTTCTGCACCTCGACGGCCTTGCCGCTGTTGCCGTTGATCAGCCTGACGTAGCCGCTGTCGGAGTCGGCGAGCCGGAACTGCTGGTTGGTGCCGTTGAGGTCCGTCCACTGCTGGACCCGCGCGCCGTCGGCGGTCGACCGGTTGCCGATGTCCAGGACCTTGCCGGAGTTCTTCGACTTCAGCCGGTAGAAGCCGTTGCCGGAGTCCACGAACTGCCACTGCTGGTTGGCTCCGTCGTGACGGGACCACTGGTTGACCACCGCGCCGTCGGCGGTGGACGTGTTGGAGACGTCCAGCGCCTTCCCGCTGTTGCGGTTGACCAGCACATACCACGCACTCGTGTCGACCGTCGCCGCCGACGCCGCACTGGTGTCGAGCGCGACCGCCGCGCTGGCCGCGAGGACGGTCCCGAGCAGGGTGGCCAGCACGCGTGCCCCACCGCGCCGGACTCGACCGCTACGGTGGGGTGCCGCCCTGGGTGGCACGGTCGGTGGGGCCTGGCCCATCGAACTCATGGTGGTTCTCCTTACGGTGTCAGGGCCGCACGAGGCCCGAGATGCGTAACAGGGAGACCGGATCCGCGTTCCCGGACCGGCCGCGGCGTTGGCCATGAGGGTGACCGCGAGGACGGCGACCAGTCCGACGCGCCGGCCACGTCGGCGGTCCTGCTCGGACTCACGGTGGATCCCATGACTGCTCCTTGCCGAGGCAACAGCGAATCACCGTGACGGCGCCAACTATGTTAGCGCTAACATTCACGGCCGCAGAACGTCGTGTCAAATAGGCATTGAAAGGATTGGTTAACGTCGCCGCCTCATGAGGTTGCCAGATTGTTTCCGAACCTTCAAGAGGTAACTGGGAGCGCTCACAATATTCCCAAGTGAACAGCGCCGGCGACCAATGGCGCGGCACCGACGGCCGGAAGTTTCGAGCCGTCCGCGTCAGGTGACCGAGCCGACGGGCGGGCCCACCAGGCGGGTCACTCGGCGGTCGCGGCCGGGAAACCGGCCCCCACAAAGAGGAAGATGCCCTCGCGCACATGTAGCGAGGGCATCTCCTTTTCGGCAGGTCCGGTACTTTGTCGGAGCGCCAACCTGCCGGGTCCGAGGGTTTGCGGCTACCTGGCCGGGGCCGCGAGCCCGGCGTCGCCGGCGCGGGCCGCGTCGAAGCGGCGGGTGACGTCGGTCCAGTTGACCAGGTTCCACAGCTTCTGGACGTAGTCGGGGCGGACGTTGCGGTACTGCAGGTAGTAGGCGTGCTCCCAGGCGTCGAACACCAGGACCGGGGTGGTGTTCATGCCGACGTTGCCGTGGTGGTCGTACACCTGCTCCACGACGAGCCGCTGGGACAGTGGCTCCCAGGCGAGTACGCCCCACCCGGAGCCCTGCACGGTCGCGGTGGCGCTGGACAGCTGCTTGCTGAACGCCTCGAACGACCCGAAGTGCTCGTCGATGGCCGCGGCAAGCTCGCCGTCGGGGCGGTCGCCGCCGTCGGGGGAGAGGTTGTCCCAGAAGATCGTGTGCAGCACGTGACCGGACAGGTTGAACGCGAAGGTCTTCTCGAGGCCGACGAGTCCGGAGAAGTCCTCCTTCTCGCGGGTCTCGGCCAGCCGTTCGAGCGTGTCGTTGGCGCCCTTCACGTACGCGGCGTGGTGCTTGCTGTGGTGGAGCTCCAGGATCTCCCCGGTGATCGCGGGTTCGAGCGCGCCGTAGTCGTAGGGCATGTCCGGGAGCACGTACTGAACGGTCATGGAGCGAACATACTCCCCAGTTGCCAATGATGTGCAACAGCCAGTATGCCTCGATAGTGTCGCTGGACGCTAACCCCGGTCGGTGATGGTCAGCACGGGTACGTTCTCCGCGATGCCGACGACGACGTGCTGCCCGCCGTGTAGCTCACCCGACAGCAGCGCGTGGGAGAGCCGGCGGTCGACCTCCCTCGCTATGGTCCGGCGCAGGGGGCGGGCGCCGTACTCCGGGACGTAGCCGCTCGTGGCCAGCCAGGACAGGGCCTGCTCGTCGACCTCCAGGGTGATGGCCTGTTCGCGCAGGCGGTCGCGGGTGTCCTCCAGCAGCAGTGCGGTGATCCGGCGCAGCTGCTCGGCGTCCAGGCCGCGGAACAGGATGATCTCGTCGAGCCGGTTCAGGAACTCGGGCCGGAAGTGGCGGCCGACGGCGGCCAGCAACGGGTCGCGCACCTGCTCGACGGGGACGTCGGACATCGCGGCGGCCAGCAGTTGGTCGGCGCCGATGTTGCTCGTCATGATGATCACCGTGTTGGCGAAGTCGGCGGTGCGTCCGTGCGCGTCGGTCAGCCGTCCGGCGTCCAGCACCTGGAGCAGCGTGTTGAAGACCTCCGGGTGGGCCTTCTCGACCTCGTCCAGCAGCACCACCGAGTACGGGGTGCGGCGGACGGCGCCGGTGAGCCGGCCGCCCTCCTCGTAGCCCGCGTAGCCGGGTGGTGCTCCGGTCAACCGCGTGACCGTGTGTTCCTGGGCGAACTCGCTCATGTCGAACCGGATCAGCCGGTCCGCCGAGCCGTACAGCGCCTCGGCGAGCGCCCGCGCGACCTCCGTCTTGCCCACCCCGGTCGGGCCGAGGAACAGGAACGACCCGATCGGCCGTCGCGGGTGTTTGAGCCCCGCCCGGCTCCGCCGCACGGCGTCGGCCACGGCCTCGACCGCCTCGTCCTGCCCGACGATCCGCCGGTGGAGCTGTTCCTCCAGGTGCAGCAGCCGGTGTCGTTCGCTCTCGGTGAGCTGTGCTACCGGGATGCCGGTGCTGCGGGACACGACCTCCGCGACGTCGTTCGCCCCCACCTCCGGTGCGGTCGCCAGGACCGCCCGGGCGGCGTCCAACTCCGCGACGGCCTCGGCGAGCCGCTCGTCGTCCTCCTGTGTCAGCCGGCGGACCCTGTCCTCGAGCGCGGCGATGTCCGGCGCCGCGGACTTCTGCCGCAGCCGCGCCCGCGCGCTCGCCCGGTCCATGAGGTCGATCGCCTTGTCCGGCAGGAACCTCTCGGTGACATACCGCGCCGACAGCTCGACGGCCGCCACCACGGCCTCGTCGGCGATGCGGACGACGTGGTGCTGTTCGTACCGCGCGCGCAGGCCCTCGAGCATCGCCACGGCCTCCCGCGCCGACGGCTCGTCCACGACCACGGGCTGGAACCGCCGCTCCAGCGCGGCGTCCTTCGCGATGTGTCGCTGGTAGTCCTCGACGGTGGTGGCGCCGATGACCTGCAACCGTCCGCTGGTCAACGCGGGCTTGAGGATGTTCGCGGCGTCCATCACCGCCCCTTCCGCGCTGCCCGCGCCGATCACGGTGTGTAGCTCGTCGATGAACAGCATGACCATCCGGTTGGTCGCGGTGACCTCGTCGATGACGCTCTGCAGGCGTTCCTCGAACTCCCCGCGGTACTTCGAGCCGGCCACCATGGCCGCGAGGTCGACGGAGATCAGGCGGCGGCCGCTCAGCGTGGGTGGCACGTCGTCGCTCGCGATCCGCGCCGCGATGCCCTCGACGATGGCGGTCTTGCCCACGCCCGGGTCCCCGACCAGGACGGGGTTGTTCTTGGTGCGGCGCGACAGCACCTCGATGATCTCGTCGATCACGTCGTCCCGGCCCACCACCGGGTCCAGCGCCCCGTCCCTGGCGGCGGCCGTCAGGTCGCGCCCGAAGCGCTCCGCCCGGCGGGTCTCCGAGCCGGGGGCGCCGAGGCCGGCGAACAGCCGGCCCACGAGATCCTCCAGCGGATTGGACCCGAAACCGAAGAAGTCGTCAGCCATTCGCCCGCCACCTTCCCGCCGTGGACAGCGGTACGACCAATCCTCCTCGTCCGGAGGGCCGGCGCAACCTCGTGGCAGGTGGGCGTCGAGCGGAACGCTCCGGCCCGAATCGGGAAACGTTGGTTTGCGTGACTCCTCCCGGTCTGGCGCGGTACGGTCCAGCCGACAGGGAGGAATTCACCATGAAGCTTCGAGTCATGTTTGTTTCCATCCTTACGCTTATCGCGTTGGTCGCGCCGGTGTCGGCCGCCTCCGCGGCGGTGACCTCGGGGGCGATCTTCAACGACCCGACGGTGCCGGCGAAGCAGCGGGTGATCGCCGACCACATCCGGTCGCTGATCCAGGGCGCCGCCGCGGGTTCGAGCATCCGCATCGCGATCTACCACTTCGACGACGCGGCCGTCGCGAGTGACATCGTCGCGGCGAAGGACCGCGGCGTGGACGTGCGGATGGTGATGGACTACTCGACGTCCACCACCGGCCCGGCGACGACGGTGATCCAGGCGCTCGGCAGCAGGGTGACCCTCTGCACTAAGGACGCCGCGTGCATCGGCAGCCAGGGCACGCCGATCATGCACAACAAGTTCTTCCTGTTCTCCAACACGTCCGGCTCGACGAACGTGGTCGTGCAGTCCTCGGCGAACCTGAACAGGAGCAACACCAACTCGTACTGGAACAACGCGGTCACGATGGTGGGCAACACCGCCCTGTACAACGGATATCTGTCCTACTTCAACGACTTGGCGGCCAAGGCGAAGAACAACGACTACTACCGGACCGTCTCCGCCGGCAACACGAAGGCGTACTTCTTCCCCCGTGCGGGCACCAACGAGTCGACCGACACGATCTACAACATGCTGACGGACAACGTCACCTGTGAGGGGAACACGTCCACCGGCACGGAAACCGGGCGCACGATCATCCGCATCGCCATGTGGTACTTCAGCCGGGACGACATCGCCCGGCGGCTGCGCGCGCTCGCCGACGACAAGTGCTGGATCGAGGTCGTGTACACGACCATGGACGCCGGCAGCAAGGGCCACCTCAGCGGACACGACCGGATCGTGCTGTACCAGATCGACGACGGCACCTACATCGTCCACTCGAAGTACATGCTGATCGAGGGCACCTACGCCGGTCAGAAGGACACCAAGTGGGTCGTGACCGGCAGCCACAACTACACCAACGCCGCGTTGCGGGAGAACGACGAGGCGATGGTGCGGATCCAGTCCGCGCCGATCCACGACCAGTACCGGTCGAACTTCTGGGCACTGCGGGCCGCCGCGTCCTGATCTCCGTTTCGCCCCGTCAGGTCCTCGCCGGGGCGGTCGGTCCCATGACGAGCGGCCAGAAGATGTTGTCGACGATCGACCGGATCCGCTCGGGGGAGACCGGCCGCAGGGTCATGAGGATGTCGTGGCGCACGAGCTGGAACGGCAGGTCGAGCACGTCCTGCGGGATCCGCGTGAGGTCGATCTCGCCGCGCTCGTGCGCCCGGCGGAACACCGCGCCGGACCGCCACGGGGCGCTGTCGCCGAGCACGATGCGGCGGACGTCCTCCGGGGTGATACCGGCACTGTCGTGGAGGCCCGTCAACGTCGCGCCGACGAGTGTCGCGAACTCGGTCCGGCCGGCGTTGAGGTTCTCCAGCAGCGCGAGCATGTCCTCGCGCAGGTCGCCGGTGTCCGGGATCACGACCGGATGAGTGTCGCCGTAGTGGCGGATGGTGGCGAGCACGAGGTCGTTCTTGTTCGTCCAGCGGCGGTACAGCACCGCGACCCCGGTCTTCGCGCGGTCCGCGACCGACTCCATGGTCAGCTTCGCGAAGCCGACCGTCGCCAGTTCCTCCCACGCCGCGGTGAGGAGCGCGTGTTCGAGCTCGGCCCCCCGGCGCCGACGTCTGACCGCGTCGGACGCCGTCGTCGCGGGCCCGGTCCGCTCGCTCACCATACCTCCAGGATAAGAGACGTTTGCATTCCTTCGCCAGGGCTCCTACTCTCGACGTTAAGGAATGGATCCAACTCTTAAGGGGGGTGTGATGGCCACGGACACACAGGCGGGCGACAGGGTCGACCCGAAGGTGGTCAGAACGGCGCTGATCCTGGTCGTCGGGGGGATGGCGGTCGTCTTCGACACGACGATCGTCAGCGTCGCGCTGCATCGGCTGGCGACGAGCCTCCACGTGCCGGTCTCGACGGTCCAGTGGGTGACCACCGGCTACCTGCTCGCGCTCGGCGTGGCGGTGCCGCTCAGCATCTGGGCGCTCGCCCGCTTCGGCGGCAAACGGGTCTGGATGTTCGCCCTCACGGTGTTCCTCGCCGGCTCGGTCGGCTCGAGTCTCGCGTGGGACGCGGGGTCGCTCATCGCCTGGCGCGTCGTGCAGGGGCTCGGCGGTGGCCTGATGCTGCCGGTGATGACGACGCTCATCATGCAGGCGGCGGGTGGGCGCGCGCTCGGCCGCACGACGACCTGGGTGGCGCTACCCGCACTGCTCGGGCCGATCCTCGGACCGCTGCTCGGCGGCGCGATCATCACCGACCTGAGCTGGCGCTTCATGTTCTGGGTCAACGTGCCGTTCTGCGTCGCCGGCCTGATCCTCGCGGGCCGCCACCTGGCGGACGACAGGCCGGCCGCCTCCGCCGCGCGGCCCCGGCTCGACGTGTGGGGGCTCGTGCTGCTCACCCCGGGCATCGCGACGGTGATCCTCGGGCTCTCGAACGCCGGCTCCGCGGACGGGTTCGACCACCCCGGGGTCATCGCGCCGCTCGCCGTCGGCGTCGCCTTCCTCACCGCCTTCACGGTCTACGCGCTGCGTCGCCGCGACCCGCTCGTGGACCTCCGGCTGCTCGCGGCGCGCTCGGTCGGGTCCTCGTCCTCGGTGCTGTTCCTGTCGGGCTTCTCGCTGTACGGGGCGATGCTGCTGCTGCCGCTGTACTACCAGGAGATCCGCGGCGTGAGCGCGCTGACCGCCGGGCTCATGCTCGTGCCGCAGGGGATCGGGACACTGCTCAGCCGTCAGGTCGCCGGACCGCTCACCGACCGGATCGGGGCTCGCTCGATCGCCGTGGTCGGGTTCCTCGTCGTCGCGGCCGCGACCGTGCCGTTCGCCTCCGTCGACGCGACGAGCAACGGCTGGCTGCTCGCGCTGTGGCTGCTGATCCGCGGCGTCGGGCTCGGCGCCGTCACCATGCCGGTCATCACCGCCTCCTACGTCGGACTCGACCGTGCGCAGATCGCGCACTCGAGCGTCCTGACGCGGACCGCCCAGCAGCTCGGCGGATCGTTCGGCACCGCCGTGCTCGCCGTCATCCTGGAGCAGTCCATCGCCGGCACCGGGACGGGCGCGGTCGTGTCGGGCTTCCACGTCGCGTTCTGGTGGGCGACGGGGTTCTCGCTCGTCGCGACCGCGCTGTGCGCATGGCTGCCGGGACGCAACCAGGTCCGGGCCGCCGCGGCCGCGGCCGCGCGCCCGGCGCCCGCCGAGACGGAGCAGGCGGCCGTCTCGGGAACCGGCCGGTGATCGTTGACCGGGCGCCCTTCCGGGGCGTTCAATGCTCGGCATTCGTGACTCCTGTCCGGGCGGAGTGGGCAATGGTGCTGAATCGACGGGATGCTCTGCGTGCGGGCGCGCTCGGGGCCGCCGTGGCGGCGACGGGTGGGCTGGCCGGGACGGCGTACGCGGACCCCCGGCGACCACATCCGGAGCACACCACCCTGGACCGGACGCTCCTGCTCGGGACACCCGGCGCGGGTGGCTACCGGCCGATCGTGAGCGGGGCGGGCGAACCGCACCTGGTGCGGGACGAGCTGCTGGTCACCAAGGCCGACCGCCACGGCGGACACCAGGGACGAGGCCGCGCGCTGCTCGCGTTCGGCCAGCTCACCGACATCCACGCGATGGACACCCAGTCGCCGGCCAGGGTGGAGTTCCTCGACCGGTACAACGATCCCGACTCGCCGTTCGCCGGGCTGTTGCCGTTCGAGTCGTCCTACCGCGCGCACGAGTTCCTGTCCGCTCAGATCAGCGACGCGATGGTGCGCGCGGTCAACCGGGTCGGCCGTGGCCCTGCCACGGGGCGGCGGCTGTCGTTCACCATCGCCACCGGCGACAACGTGGACAACGTCCAGCACAACGAGCTGCGGTGGTACATCGACCTGCTCGACGGCCGGCGCGTGCGACCGGACTCCGGTGACCTGACGCGGTACGAGGGCGTCGCCGACCACGCGGCCTACGACGTCCGCTACTGGCACCCGGACGGCACGCCGGCGGGGCAGGCCGACGACCTGCCGCGTGCGCGGTTCGGCTTCCCCGTCGTGCCCGGCCTGCTCGACGCGGCACGCCGCCCGTTCCGCGCCGCCGGCCTGGACATGCCGTGGCTCACCGCGTACGGCAACCACGACGGTCTGATCCAGGGCAACCTGCCGCCGATCCCCGCGCTGGCGCCGCTGGCGGTCGGCGACCGCAAGATCGTCGGCCTGCCGCCGGGGACCGACATCATCACGCTCGCACAGCAGCTTCAGACGCTGGATCCCCGCGGTATCGCCACCCTGTTGTCCGGCCCGGTGCGCACCGTCACGCCCGACCCGGACCGGCGGTTCGTCAGCCGGGTCGAGACCATCCGCGAACACTTCACCACGACGTCCTCGCCGAGGGGACACGGCTTCGGCCGCTGGAACCTGGCGACCGGCAACGCCTACTACGCGTTCGACCAGGGTGTGGTGCGTGGCATCGTGCTCGACACGGTCAACCCCAACGGCGGCTCCGAGGGCTCGATCGACGCCGCGCAGTACGCCTGGCTCGAGCGTGAGCTGACCGCCGGCAGCAGCCGCTACCGCGACGCGTCGGGCCGCCGGTGCCGGGACCGGCTCTTCGTCGTGTTCAGCCACCACACCATCGGCTCGATGGACAACGTCGTCGGCGAGCCGGGCCGCGTCGACGGCGCCGGCGTCCGCGACCTGCTGCTGCGCTTCCCGAACGTCGTGCTGTGGGTGAACGGCCACACGCACCGCAACACCGTGCTGCCGCACCGAGCACCTGGCGGCGGCGGTTTCTGGGAGGTCAACACCGCGGCACACATCGACTGGCCGCAACAGTCCCGAGTCCTCGAACTGGTCGACAACGCCGACGGCACCCTGTCGATCTTCGCGACGATCCTGGACATGGCCGCCCCGGCCACGAGCGGCGGCCGGCTCGACTCCCCGACGGCACTCGCCGCACTGGCCCGCGAACTGGCCGGCAACGACTGGCAGTCCCGCGCCCGCCCCGTCCCGGGCGAGGACGGCCGCCGAGGCGCGGTCGCGGACCGCAACGTCGAGTTGCTCCTGCCGTCCCCGTTCCGCGTCGGCGCGGCCTAGCCGCCGGTCGGCAAAGGGCGTCGAGACGCCGGTGGCTCGACGACCCACCGGCCGCGAGAGTAGGGCTCAGTGCTCCAGCTCCAGGGAGCGGCTGAGCTTCTCCCAACGGGTCAGGTCGGCGCGCAGCAGCTCGTGATGGGCGGCGATGCTGTCGACGGCGTCGTTGCCCATCGCCAGTCGCAGCGGCGGGTCGGGGCTGTCGAGGACCGTCAGCACGGCCTGGGCCGCCTTGCGCGGGTCGCCCGGCTGGGTGCCGTCCATGGCGTCCACCGCGGCGCGGGTCGTGCCGGTCGAGACCGCGTACGCGTCGATGGTCCGCGACCGGTGCATCCGCTCCCCGCCGAACCCGGTGCGGAACGCCCCGGGCTCCGCGATCAACACCCGGATGCCGAACGGCGCGACCTCCGCGGCGAGTGCTTCGGACAGACCTTCCAGCGCGAACTTCGCCGCGCAGTACGCCCCGAAGCCCGGCATGCTCAGCTGGCCGCCCATCGAGCTGATCTGGACGATCGCCCCGCCGCCCTGTGCGCGCAGGTGCGGCAGGACGGCCTTGGTCACCGCGACGGCACCGAAGAACATGACGTCCATCAGTGCCCGCAGGTCCGCGAGTTCGAGCTCCTCGACGGCGCCGACGCTGCCGTGCCCGGCGTTGTTGACCGCCACGTCCACCCGGCCGAACTCGGCGAGCGTCCGCGCGACCGCGGCGGACACCTGCTCCGGGTCGGTGACGTCCAACGGCGCGGTCCGCACCCGCTCTCCGCCCGCCGCGACGAGCTCGGCGAGCTGGTGCGGCCGCCGGGCGGTCGCCATCACCCGGTCGCCGGCGGCCAACGCCGCCAGCGCCAGCTCCCGACCGAACCCCGCCGAACAACCGGTGATCAACCACACCCGGCCAGTCCCTGTCATCGTCGCTCGCACTTCCGTTCCGCGTCCCTCGTGAGCAGTGCCCCCACCCTGACCGATCACGTCGGGACCAGGCCAACACAGGCTTTCTCCCGCGGTTACAGTCTGAGGCTGTGACCATGGAGCTGCGTCAGCTGCGGTACTTCGTCGCTGTCGCCGAGCACCTCGGCTTCAGCCGTGCCGCCAGGCATCTGCACCTCGCCCAGCAGTCGCTGTCGCAGCAGATCGGCGCGCTCGAACGCGGTCTCGGGGTCCGGCTGTTCGACCGCGACACTCGCGGCACCCGTCTCACCGGCGCGGGACAGGAGTTCCTGCCGGCGGCGCGCGCCGTCCTCGCCAGTGCCGACGACGCCGTCGCCGTCGTGCAGCGCGCCGGCCGCGGCGAGATCGGCCACCTCGACCTGGCGTTTCTCGCCTCCACGGCCAACTACATGCTGCCGCCGGTGGTGCGCGCCCTGCGGGAACGCCTCCCCGGCATCGAGGTCACGACCCACAACGAGCAGATCGGCGAGCTGGTCGCCGGGCTGCGAGACGGGCGGTTCGACGCGGCGTTCACCCGGCCACCCCTGGTCGCCGACCTGGCCACCCGGACGCTGGCCACGGAACCGGTGTGCGCGGTACTGCCAGCCGGACACCCGCTCGCCACCCGGACCCAGCTCCGCCTCGCCGACCTGGCCGGCGAGGACTGGGTACTCACCCCGCGGGAGTCGTGGCCGCCATGGCACGAGAAGTACGACCGGGACTTCACCGCCGCCGGCTTCACGCCGAGGGTCGTCCAGCGGGCCGGCGGGGTTTCGAACCTGCTCGGCCTCGTCGCCGCCGGCGTCGGCGTGACCCGCCTCGCCCACTCGGCGAGCAGCATCCGCCGCACCGGCGTGGTGTTCGTTCCGCTGGCCGGCGACCAGGCCGAGACCGTCGTCGCGTGGCTGCCGGGCCGCGACGAACCGGTACTGCGCAACCTGCTCGACCTCGCCGCCGGCCTCGCCGTCGCCCCCGACCTCACCCGCTGGGGCTGACATCGAGCCGCACTCGGCACGGCCGGCCCGCCGCGCGGCGGGCGAGGGGTAGACAGGCCGCCATGACGACGACCGAGCAGCCATTGTTGTTGCTGGTGCTGGATCTCATCGGCACCTTCGCGTTCGGACTCAACGGCGCGCTGACGGCGGTCCGGGCCGTCCGGCTCGACATCGTCGGGGTGGTCACGCTCGGGGTGATCACCGCGCTGGGTGGGGGCATCATCCGTGACGTCCTGATCGGTGACGTGCCGCCGGCCGCCTTCCGTGACTGGCGCTACCTGGCGTTGGCCATCGGCGGTGGGCTGCTGGCGTTCGCGCTCAGCCAGCGGCTGGACCGGCTGGAGCTGCCGATCAACGTGCTGGACGCGGTCGGGTTGAGCGTCTTCGCGGTGATCGGCGCCAGCAAGGCCGTCGCGTTCGGTCTCGGGGTGGGGCCGGCGATCATCCTGGGCGCCGTGACCGGGGTCGGCGGGGGCACGATCCGCGACACTCTCGTGCGGCAGGTTCCCTCGGTGCTGCACAGCAACCTGTACGCGATCCCGGCCCTGACCGCCGCCGCGCTCACGGTGCTGGCCGTCCAGGTCGGCATCTACGGCCTGCCCGCCGCGCTGGGTGCGGCCGCGATCTGCTTCGCCATCCGGATGCTCGGCGTCATCCTCGGGCTCAACGCGCCGCGTCCGCCCGGCGTGCCGGAGGACCGCTGAGCCCGACCGGAAGTGCGTCCCGGAACCGTGAACGGGTTACCCGGTGGGGCGCAACTGTGTGTCCCAGGTGTGGCTCATCGGCCACCCGTGGTCGGCGTGATCAACCCGTAGTGGCCGTCGTGGCGCCGGTACAACACCGTGCCCCGGCCGGAGGTCCGGTCGCGGAAGAACCGGTAGGGCATCTCCGTCGCGTCCAGCCGCGCCACCGCCTCCTCGGCGGTGAGCTCCGGCGTCGGACGCGGGTCGATCGTCAGCGGTGTCACCGAAGCGGGTGGAGGCGGGAGGGGCCGCATGCGGGAGAGCCGGTACCCGGTGGGGCCGACGCGATAGATGAGGCTGTCCTGCCCGCTGCCGGCGTCGACGAACAGGTGGCAGTCGTAGTCCATGACATCCATCGTCAGCGCCGCGCGGTCCGGCGTGGTGCGGGCCAACGGGTAGGACTTGTGACGCACGATCCTGCGTGCGCCCGCCGGGACGGCCACCGGTTCCGGTGCCCGTCTCGCCGTGGGCCACGGGCGGGGTTGGTCCGGGTTGGTCAGCCGCGCCACCTGCTCGGCCAGCCGCGCCCGCAGCGACTGGCTGGCCTCGTGCACGAACGCCGCGGCCACCTGCGCGCGGATGAGGGCCTCGCCGATGTCCAGGTTCGCCTGCGCGAGCACCGGACAGCGCCCGCTCGACCGCGTTGCCACGGTGAGTTTGACCCGGGCGGACCGCACCTGTGACCGCGCGGGAAGCCGAGACTGGAGTCGCTGCACGACGTCGGTGACCTGCCGGCGCGCGTACTCGCGTGCACCGTCCACGATCTCCCCCACGGTCTGCACCACCACACCGTCGAACATGGGGGAGATTTTCAACCGGGCCGGCCGGGCCGGCACAGGGACGAAGGTCCCGGTCGACCAGAGCCTTCCGTAACGCGAGCGAGCCGGGCCGTGGTACGTCCGCGGTTGTGCCACCGTCCGGTGGGCAGGCGCCGCGGCGGAAGCGGATGCGGGCGAAACACGCGGAACGCGGTCAATCGGGTTACGAGATGACAATGGTGAGGGTGATCGCGGCGAAGGTGATGCTCTGGGCGGAGTGCACGATGATTCCCATCCATGCGGATCGGAAGCGTCGGGTTGGATAGGCGAAGAGGAAGACGCCGGCCAGCACGCCCGAGGGGATGGACCATGGTTGGTGCAGGTGGTAGAGGCCCATGAGGGCACCGTTGACGATCCAGTCTGCTCTGCCGAAGGCGCCCCGCATCCGGGGCAGCAGCAGCCCGCGGGAGAGCAGTTCCTCACCGAGCACGGTGTTGAACAGGAACAAGATCAGGATCAGGGCGAACAGCCACCAGTTGCCGTGCAGGGTGTCATGGCCGCCGGCCGAGGTGAGGAACTTTGCCGAAGTCGTGACTGGACGGTCCGGACAGACCGAACGGGATGAGTTGAAGCACGGCGAAGCCGAGGATGAACGGCACAGCCCACAACCACAACCGGCCGCCGCGCCGCCCGGTCGAGTCTGATGGCGGTGTGAGCCACAACGCGCCACGCACCACGGGCCGGCGCGGGGTTCGCTGTTCGCGGGCGACCAGTACCAGCACCAGCACACACTGCCAGATCACCCCACCGGTCAGGGCAGCGATCAGGGTCACCGTGAACCGCGCTTCGGTGGCGCCACGACCGGCCACGGCCGGGGTCACCTTCCAGGCAAGTACTCCCATCGGCACCGCCGCCGCCAGCCAGATGCCCAGGACCGCCGCGCGGGAATACTGGCGAACGGCGACGCCGGTTCCGTCGACAGGTGCAGCGCCCACGTCCGTCTCCCTCGAATGCGCGCTCAGACAGCGTCGATGATGACCGCGCCGCCCATCATGTTCGCTCCGGCAGAGCCCCGGAAAACAGGTGAGGCCAGCCCTACCGCCCAACACTGGCGCCACGGCATCGACCACCCGATCGTCGCGGGCGTTGACCATCGCCGGTGGTTCTCCCCGGATCGGCGGCCGCCGCGACGCTCCGGCAGTCCAGGCCTGGCGGGTTGGCAACAGCCACGGTTCACACACCCGCCACGACGGCGCACCTGATCAGCCTGAACCCGCCGAGCCGCCCGTGTCGGAGAGGCCTGACATAGTGGGCCGATGTTGCGTCAGGTGGCCGATGGTGTGTGGGTTCGGCAGAGCGAGTGGGTCTGGAGCAATGCGATCGTGGTGCGGGGGGAGGGTGGGCTGGTCCTGGTCGATCCCGGTATCGGCGGTTCGGAGCTGAGCGGGCTCGCCGATGACGTGGACCGGCTCGGGGTTCCGGTGGTGGCCGGGTTCGCCACCCACCCGCACTGGGACCATCTGCTCTGGCACTCCCGGTTCGGTGACGTGCCGCGCTACGCCACGGCCGCCTGTGCGCAGGTTGCCGGGGAGGCCCGGGAACGGGCACAACGGATGGCGGCGGAGAGCGCGTCGGGCGTCCCCCTCGAACTGGTCGGGCTCCTCACCCCGCTGCCCGCGGACGGGGGACCGGTGCCGGGTGAGATCGTCGAGCACGACGCGCACGCCGTCGGTCACGCCGCGGTCCTGCTCGCGGATCGTGGTGTCCTGCTCGCCGGGGACATGCTCTCCGACGTCCTGATCCCGCTCCTCGACGCTCGCCGCCCGGGGCAGGTGGATGCCTACGATTCGGCGCTCGACCGGCTGGCTGAGGGTGCCCGGCACGTCGATGTCCTGGTTCCCGGCCATGGTGCGGTCGCCGAGGGTCCCGAGGTGGCGGCCCGTCTCGCCGCCGACCGTGCCTACCTCGACGCGCTGCGGCGCGGCGTGGAACCGGTCGACGCGCGGCTGGATCAGGACTGGCTTTCCGGCCCCCACCAGTCGAACCAGGCGCAGGCCCGGCACTCGGCCGGATGACTCGGGCGCCATCGCCACCGGTGCGCCGGCGATCGAGGCCGGACTGTCCGGGCGCGACCGGAGCCAGAGTGGTTCAACCGGACAGTTCCTCGACGCGGGTGTGGCAGGCCGAAAATCCCCGTGCCCAAATTGACGGAAGGCCCGATAGTAGTTGCCTAATCAATTAGGTAGTTGCCTGCTCAATCTCTTTCGCGTCAGGCGGGTCATTCTCCTTGTTGGGGTATACAGTATTCGCGTCCACCGGAACCCCCAAGGCCGCGCCCGCCAGGCTGTTCGCCCACGAGAGTCCATCTCGTTTGTGCAGCTGACGATAGGTGTTCGTGAACGCTACTTCATCGGGAGTCGGTCTCCGTCTGGGATTCACCGCGTCCACTCCTAGTGCAGAGATACTGGGTTGATTCGAGCCGGTTACCCTATTCGGGCTACCGTCGCCCCCGGACCAGCAGGGTTGCCCCTGATGGGTATGGAGTCCGAGTCGGGTAGGTCAGAGCGCCGCTACCATATTCAGCTGCTTCGGCCAGTCGTAACACCAGTCATACTACGACCGGCGGATCCTGTCGACTACAACAATCCGCCGCACTATCGAAATTCTATCCGCCTACCACGGCGATCATGATTCCTGCCCGGACGGACCGGACCCGGTTCCCGGTGGTGAAGCCGCTCCCCCGCGGAGTCCGTGCCGGTACGGGCCCCGACGCGGCGGCCGCGCGGGCTTGCCGGTCTCCGGCGCGCGGTTACGCCGGACGGGCGGGAAAACATAACATGGGCGTACTCACTGTGCAGCGAGGTGCGACATGACGACGACAGAGGCCGGTTTACCGCCAGGTGAGCGAATTCGATTATTCCGCAGACGGATGGGGCTGACCCAGGAACAGTGTGCGCAGCTGAAGGGCTGCACGGTGTCGGCGTGGCGCAAGTGGGAGTCGGGGGAGCGGCAGGTCGCGTCGTTCTCGGACTGGATCGAGATCGCCAGGATCCTGCGGGTGCGCGACCTGTACAACCTGACCGGACTGCCGGTCGGCGAGATGCCGGAAGGTCCGGGGGAGCACGACACGGTGCCCGCGATCCGCGCGGCGATGGTGTCGTTCAACCCGCGGCTGACCGACGAGCCCAACGTGCGTCAGCTGTGCACCGCGGTGGAGACCGCCTGGGACATCTGGCAGGAGCGCAGGCCGTTCCAACAGGTCGGCATGATGCTGCCCGGGTTGATCACCGAGACGCGGGCGACCATCCCGCTGGTCGACGGGCCGGAACGCGGCGAGCTGTTGCGTACCGCGTCCATGCTGTACTTCCTCACCAGGGCGTTCACCACGCGGGTCGGCGCGCACGACGTGTCGATGCTGTCCGCCGACCGCGCGATGGCCGCGGCCATCAAGGCGGACGACCTGGACTACCGCGCGGCCGCGGCGTGGAACGTGGGCATGATCCTCACCGGACAGGGGCACACCGAGGTGGTGGCCGAGCTCGCGGCCGACGCCGCGGCCATGCTGGAGCCGACACTGGCCGACGCGACGCCGCAACGGATGAGCGTCTACGGCGCCCTGCACCTGTTGCGCGCCACGCAGTTCGCCCGGATGGGGGATGAGCACGGCGCCGCGAGGGCGTTGGAGACAGCCGAGCAGGTCGCCGCGAAGGTGGGCGAGCGCAACGACTTCCGCACGGTGTTCGGGCCGACGAACGTCGGCATCTACCGGGTGTGGCTCGCTGTTGAACTGTCCAAGCCGGGCGAGGCGATCCGCGCGGCGCAGCACTGCGAGGTCAGCGGGCTGCCCAGTGTGGAGCGGCGGTTCTCCTACTTCGTCGAGCTGGCCAGGGCATACAGCATACGAGGCGAGGATGTCGCCGCGGTGCACATGTTGCAGAGGGCCGAGCGGGAGTCGGCCGAGGAGCTGCGGTTGAACGTGGAGAGTCGGGCCGTCGTGTGTGAGCAGCTCCGCAGGGAGAACTCGCTGACCCGCTCGGAACTTCGTCCGCTCGCCGACCGGATGGGTGTGCTGAGCCACTAGGAGGGTCGCGTCGTGGTTCGGCGCGGGTCTACATCGGCCGGGTGACACTCGGGGGGACGGTGCCACACGTGGTGGTGCTTGGGCGTACCACGGCTCGTGGCGGCTGCTCCTAGGTGTGTCGTCTATATTCGGTCCTGCCGATCATCTCAGGGGGATTTAGCTGGTTGGCAACCGTTTACACGGGTGAAAGGGACGATCGGCGGCTCGTCGCTCGGTAAGCGTGTGCACGGTGTTTCTTTTGGTCGGGGCCGAACGGAAAAGACCGGTTTCGCGCGATCAGCGCACCGAACCAATGCGACCTGTGTGGGACTCCGCTTCCCGACTTCGCCCGATGTGAGGAAAGGTCAGGTAATGACCGGCAGCGATTACACGCGACGGCGTTTTCTGCGCGATGCCGTTCTGGCGAGCGGCGGCACCTGGTTACTCGGCGCGTGTTCGTCGACACCGGTAGTGTCGACGGACACGGCCGCCGCCGGCGGCCGCGGTGGTGCGGCACAGGCGGGCCTGCCCGCCATCGAGGGCGCCCAGCTGGTCACCGATCCGGCGCGGATGCCCAAGAAGTTCCGGGAAGCGCCCGAGTTCGCCAAGCTCGTGTCGGAAGGAAAGCTGCCACCGGTCGCCGAGCGCGTCGGGTCCGCGCCGCTGGTGCTCAAGCCGGTCCACTCGGCCGGCGGCTACGGCGGCGAGATTCGCCGCGGCTTCGTCGGACAGGGCGACTTCCAGAACGCCGTGCGGTTCTGTTCCGGACCGGACAGCCTGCTGTACTGGGACTTCCGGTTCGAGAAGGTAGTGCCCAACGTCGCCGCCGCGTACGAGCTGAGCGACAACGACCGGGTCCTCACCCTGCACCTGCGCAAGGGGATGCGGTGGTCGGACGGCAGTCCGTTCACCGCGGACGATCTCCTGTTCTGGCGCGAGGACGTCAGTCTGTCCCCCGAGCTCGGCAGCGGCTCGTCGTCGATGCGGATCGGCGGTGTGGAGGTCGAGCTGGAGAAGGTCGACGACCTCACCGTGCGCTATGTGTCCAAGACACCCAACCCGACACTGCCCGAACGGCTCGCCGGGTGGACCGATCTGGCCGGAATGGCCGCCAACGCGCATCTCGGCGGGGGCGGGTTCCTGCCCAAACACTACCTTTCGCAGTTCCATCCCAAGTACACCTCGGTGGACGCGGCCAACAAGCTCGCCACCGACGCCGGGTTCAAGGGATGGGCGGCGCACTTCCGCAGTCTGGCCTCCTGGCACCAGAACCCGAAGCTGCCGACGGTCACGCCGTGGGTGCTCACCCGTCCGATCAACAACCCGCCGTGGGAGTTCGGACCGAACCCGTACAGCATCTGGGTGGACGACAAGGGAAACCAGCTCCCGTACATCGGCCGGATCACGATGGGCAACGTGGAGAACACCGAGGTGCTCGCGTTGCGTGCGGCCGCGGGCGAGTACGACGTGCAGGACCGCCACCTCGTCGTGACGAACCTGCCCGTGCTCATCAAGAACGAGAAGCGCGGCTCGTACAAGATCCACCGGGCGCCGAACACCGAAGTGGACTGTGGCATCCGGCTGAACCTGGCCTACGACACCGACCACGAGCTCGGTGAGCTGATCCGCACCGTCGAGTTCCGCCGGGCGCTGTCGCTGGGCATCGACCGGGGCCAGATCAACGAGGCGTTCTTCCTCGGCACCTGTACGCCGACGGCGACGATGGCCGCCAGGGGCAGCATCTACGACCCGGGCCCGGAGTGGCACACCAAGTGGGCGACGCACGACCCGGCGAAGGCCAACAAGCTGCTCGACCGGATCGGACTGACCACGAAGGACAGTGCCGGCTATCGCATGCGAAAGGACGGCGCCGGCCGGATCATCCTCGACTACCAGGCGTTTCCGAGCATCGCCGACTTCATCGGGATCGGCGAGATGGTCAAGCGGCAGTGGCAGCGGATCGGCATCGACGTCAACGTCGCGTCCGCCGAGGCCAACCTGCTCACCCAGCGAGCCACGGCCAACCAGCTGATGCTGTCCGGCCAGTCCGTCGGCACCGACGACCCGTTCCTCAAGGCCGACACGTTCCTGCCGACGGTCACCAACAACTACCCCGGGATGATCGGCATCCCCTACGCCAAGTGGTTCGCCTCCGGGGGAAAGCAGGGCACCGAGCCACCGGACTCGCTCAAGCTCCTCAAGGACGCGATGGCGCTCTACGCGAAGGGGCTGTCCGAACCGGACGACGACGAGCGGGTGCGCATGGGCAAGAAGCTCTACATGATGCACGCCGACCAGGTGTGGTCGATCGGCATCGCCGGGTTCGGTCTCGCGGTCAACGGCGTCTACCTGACCAACAACCGGTTGCGCAACGTGCCGGCCAGGGTCGTGAACTCGTTGCAGATGAAGAGCATGAACAACACCTATCCGATCACGTTCTACTACGAGTGACGGTGACGCCGTGCTGAGCTACGTCGGCAGGCGGCTCGCGCTCGGACTGTTCACGGTCTGGGCGGTGTCGGTGCTGAGCTTCCTCATCATCCAGCTCCCGCAGGGGGACTTCGTCACGACGCACATGACCGAGCTCGCCGACAGCGGAAACTCCTCCGCCGTCTACGAAGCGGAGCGGTTGCGTGCCGAGTACGGTTTGGACCAGCCGATCTTCGTCCAGTACTTCGACTGGATCGGCGGGGTCGTCCGCGGCGAGTTCGGCATGTCCTTCGACTGGAACCGGCCGGTGGCCGACGTGATCGGCGACCGGCTGGTGCTCAGCATGGTGGTCTCCGTCGCCGCGATCATCTTCACCTGGGCGGTGGCGCTGCCGATCGGTGTGTACTCCGCCGTCCGGCGCTACTCCATCGGCGACTACACGCTGACGTTCCTCGGCTTCCTCGGTCTCGCGGTGCCGAACTTCCTGCTGGCGCTCGTTCTCATGTACATCGGGTTCGCCGTGTTCGGCACCGACGTCGGCGGCCTGTTCTCCGCGCCGTACGAGAACGCGGGGTGGAGCTTCGCCAAGGCATGGGATCTGCTGAAACATCTGGTGATCCCGGCGATCGTACTCGGCACGGCGGGCGCCGCGCAGCTGATCCGCATCATGCGCGCCAACCTGCTCGACGAGCTCAGGAAGCCCTACGTCATCACGGCGCGGGCCAAGGGGCTTCCCGAACGCCGCGTCGTCACCAAGTATCCGGTTCGGGTCGCGCTCAACCCGTTCGCCAGCTCCATCGGGTTCCTCTTCCCCCAGATGGTGTCCGGCTCCATCGTGGTGTCGATCGTGCTCAGCCTGCCGACGGTCGGGCCACTGCTGTTGCGGGCGCTCCAGGCCCAGGACATGTTCCTGGCCGGCGCGATCGTGTTGCTGCTGGGGGTGATGACCGTGATCGGCACGCTGGTCTCCGACCTCGTGCTCATGTGGTTGGACCCGAGGATCCGTCATGCCACGTGACGCCGTCGTCGACGAGGAACGGATCTCCGTCGCGAGCCAGCGCCAGCTGATCTGGTGGCGGTTCCGCAAGCACCGGCTGGCGATGGCCGGCGCCATCATCGTGTTGTTCTTCTACTTCGTGGCGCTCTTCGGCGACTTCCTGTCCACTTCGGACCCGCAGGCGTCCGAGGGCCAGCGGTCGCTGATGCCCCCGCAGGCCGTGCACCTGTTCGAGGGCGCCTCGCTGTCGCCACACGTCTACGCGGTGGTGGGGCAGCGCGATCCGGACACGTTGCAGCGTTCCTACGCCGTCGACCCCACCAGGCGGATCCCGGTCCGGCTCTTCGCGCACGGCTACGAGTACAAGTTCCTCGGCCTGTTCACCACCGACATCCATCTGATCGGCACGGAGGGCACCCCGGCCGAGCGGTCGCTGTTCCTGCTCGGCACGGACCAGCAGGGTCGGGACATCTACTCCCGGCTGGTCCTCGCCACCCGCACCTCGATGCTGATCGGCCTGACCGGGGTGGCGCTGAGCATCGTGTTCGGGGTGACGCTCGGCGGGATCTCGGGCTACTACGGCGGTGTGGTCGACACCGTCATCCAGCGCGTCATCGAGGTGCTGCGGTCCATCCCGGTCATCCCGCTGTGGATGGGGCTGGCCGCGGCGATGCCGAAGGACTGGAGCGTCACCCAGGTCTACTTCGCGCTCACGGTCATCCTGTCGGTCATCGGCTGGACCGAGCTCGGCCGAGTGGTCCGCGGGCGGATGATGCAGATCCGCCGCGAGGACTTCGTGACCGCGGCGGAGCTGGTGGGCAGCCGCCCCCGGCGGGTGATCTTCGTGCACATGGTGCCGCTGTTCGCGAGCCACATCATCGCGGCGACGACACTCGCGCTGCCCCTGATGATCGTCGCGGAGACGTCGCTGAGCTTCCTCGGGCTCGGACTGCGACCTCCCTCGATCTCCTGGGGCGTGATGCTCCAACAAGCTCAGAACGTGCAGGCCGTCGCGCTCTCACCGTGGATGCTGGTTCCGGTCATCCCGGTGGTCGTGGTGATCCTCGCGTTCAACTTCCTCGGCGACGGCCTGCGAGATGCGGCGGATCCTTATGACCTCTAGACACTTACCCGAGCCGGCGAGCGTGGCACCGGTTCCGGACGACACCACCCTGGTCTCGGTACGCAACCTGAAGACGCACTTCCTCGCCGACGAGGGCACCACCCGTGCCGTCGACGGCGTGAGCTTCGACGTCTCCGCCGGGAGGACGCTCGGCGTGGTCGGCGAGAGCGGCTGCGGCAAGAGCATCACGGCCCGCTCACTGCTCGGCATCGTCTCACCGCCGGGCAGGATCATCGAGGGTGAGATCCTGCTGCGGCGCGAGGGCCCCGAGGGTGGCTGGGTGGACCTCGCCAAGCTGCCGCCCGACGGACCGGAGATCCGGCGGGTCCGCGGCGGCGACATCGGACTGGTGTTCCAGGAGCCGATGAGCTCGTTCAGCCCGGTGCACACCGTCGGCGACCAGATCGTCGAGGCCGTCCGGCTGCACTGCGCGATGTCCAGGCAGCAGGCCGAGGAGCGGGCCGTCGAGCTGTTCAGGCTGGTCGGCATCCCGCGCGCGGAGGGGGTGTTGAAGGAGTACTCCTGGCAGCTGTCCGGCGGCCTGCGCCAGCGCGCGATGATCGCCATGGCGCTGGCGGGCCGGCCGAGGCTGCTGATCGCCGACGAGCCGACGACCGCGCTGGACGTCACCACCCAGGCGCAGATCCTCCAGCTGATCCGCGACCTGAAGCGCGACACCGACATGGCGGTCATGCTGATCACCCACGACCTCGGCGTGATCGCGGAGATGGCCGACGAGGTGCTGGTGGTGTACCTGGGCCGGGTGGTCGAACGCGGCCCGGTCGAGGAGATCTTCAACGCGCCGCGGCACCCCTACACCCGGGCGTTGCTCGACTCGATCCCGAGCATGCAGTCCGTGGCACGCAAGAGGTTGCCGAGCATCAGCGGCTCGGTGCCGCATCCGTTCAACCGGCCGTCCGGCTGCGCGTTCAACCCGAGGTGCCGGCACGCGATCGCCGAGCTGTGCGAGAACGTGGAGCCGGACGTCCACCGGCTCGCCCCGCGCCACGAGGTGACCTGCCACCTGTACGACGACAGGGTCACCAAGGGGAACCGGATCGACCTGCCGCTGCTGGTGCCGCGGTTCGCCGACGCGCCCGACCAGATCGACGAGATCGACGCGATCGAGGAGATCGGCGACCGGGTGGCGCCGGCGAGCGAGGACGATCCGGTCCTGCTCCAGGTGCGGCGGCTGACCAAGTTCTTCCCGATCCGCTCCAGGCTGTTCGGCCGCGTGCGGGCCAGGGTGCGGGCGGTGGACGAGGTCTCGTTCGACCTGCGGCAGGGCGAGACCCTGTCGCTGGTCGGGGAGAGCGGATCCGGCAAGACCACCGCCGCCCGGGCCATCCTGCGCGCGCTCGACCCCGACTCCGGGCAGATCCTGTTCCACCGCCTCGACGGCGAGGTGGTGGACCTGGCGGCGCTGTCCCGTCAGCAGGTGCGTCCGCTGCGCGCCGAGCTGCAGATGGTGTTCCAGGACCCGTACTCGTCGCTGAACCCGCGGATGACCGTGCTCGACATCGTCGGCGAGCCGTTGAAGGTCAACGGGATCGGCACCAGGCAGGACCGCGTCGACCAGGTCGTGAAGCTGCTCGAGCTGGTCGGGTTGCGCCCGGAGTACCTGCACCGGTTCCCGCACGCGTTCAGCGGCGGGCAGCGGCAACGCATCGGCATCGCCAGGGCACTGGCACTCAACCCGCGGTTGGTGGTGGCCGACGAGCCGGTCTCGGCGCTGGACGTCTCCGTGCAGGCGCAGATCCTCAACCTGCTGGTCGAGCTGCAGGACCGGCTCGGCCTGACCTACCTGTTCGTCTCGCACGACCTCAGCGTCGTCAAGCACATCAGCGACCGGATCGCCGTCATGTACGTCGGCCAGGTGGTGGAGCTGGGCAGCCGCGACGACGTTCTGTTCACCCCACGACACCCGTACACGGCGACCCTGCTGGCCGCCGTGCCCCGACCCGACCCGACCACGCGGCTCACGTTCACCCCGCCGCGCGGCGAGATCGCCGACCCCACGAACCCGCCGAGCGGCTGCTACTTCCACCCGCGCTGCCCGTTCGCGATCGAAAGGTGCCGCACGGAGCGCCCCGTGTGGCACGAGATCACCCCGAACCGCCGGGTCCGCTGCCACCGCGCCGAGGAACTGGAACTGCGCGGCATAGCGGTCTGAGCCACCCGCCGACGTGTCCAGACCCCGGGTCGGCAGTGCCGGCCCGGGGTCTGGACACCTGTCTGACGGGTCAGGCTTCCGGCGTATCACCTCCTCTGCGGCGGCCGGCCGGCAGGGCGATGACCACTGCGACCAGCGCGACGCCCAGGGCCAGGAGGGCGACGGCCATCGCGGTCCACCAGGCGGCCTGGGACGGCGCGGCGGGAGTGCTGCTCATCATGATCATCGAGCCGTTGTCGTCCCCGTCCGCCCCGGCGGCGGACAGGGCCAGCACCGGAGCCGGGTGCGCCGGCTCCGGCTCACCCGACACGGGCTCGTCGATCCACCGCTGCACCTGGCCGTCGTCGTAGGTCTGGACGACCTTGAAGACCATCCGCTCGGTCCTGGGCAGCATGCCCGCGGCGATCCGGAACACCTCGTACTCGCCCGGCTTGATGCCCGGGCCGGTCGCGTGCCATTCGACCGCGCTGACGACCTCGGACACCTCGCTCCCATGGGCGGCCTCCACCGAAGCCGGTGGCGCCGTCCTGGTGACCTGGTACGTCCAGCCCGCGAGGGGGAGGACCGCCACCTCGGCGATCGGAGCGTCCGCCGGGAACGCCACCGCCACCGTGACGGTGCTCGAGGTGTCGGTCTCCGTCGGCACCCGGAACGAGATCTCCGCGGAACCGCCCTGCATCGCCTCGTCCGCGTGGACGCTCACGTGTGCGACGGCGACCGAGCCGCCTCCCGCGACGAGTGCCACCGCGGCGGTCAGGACGACGCCGAGCCGGGCGAGCAACCGGGACATTCGCGATTCTCCTTCCGAGTTCCTAGAGAGCGGCCAGCCCAGACGACCCGGCGGGGAGCACCCGGAAGATGCCCCACATCCCGGCCTCGGTGAACGGTTGGCGCATGTCGCCGTACAGGTAGTCGCCGGTGGCACGCGTGGTACCACCCGCACCGCCGACCAGCTCGACCTCGGCCGTCTCACCGGCGGTCAACGACCGCGCCGGCAGCAGCTGCGACCGCTGGTCGCTGCCGCCGTTCCACATGTGCGGCTCCTGCGGGAAGACGTGCCCGCCGACGCCGAACACATGGAACTGGTCGGAGGCGCCGATCGACAGCCGCACCACGACCGGGTCGCCGGCGATCGCCCGGAACACCGGGGTGGCCGGATCGCCGAACCGCGTCGAGCTGAACGCGAACTCCCATGCGGGATCCGAGTTCGGCGGTGACGAGGTCAACCCCAGCCGGGTGGTGAGCGGTGCGCTCGAGTAGTTGATCTGGCTGTACACCGGGGCGTTCGCGACCGGCTGGTTGAACAGCGGGAACTGGCTGTTCACCCCCGTACCGGCGATCACGTCCTGGTACTGGTTGACGCTCTGCGCGTAGTGCATGTCGTTCGTCCCCATGCTGACCGAGAACTCGCGGAAGTTCCCGCTCGCGGCGCGGATGATCGCCTGGCCGCTGGTCCTCGTCGCACCGAGCTGTGCACCGTCGGCGCTGTTGAACCACGTCGACCCGGCCGGCTCGACGATCACCTGGCCGTAGGCGCCGTGCCGCATGGACGCCGGGCTGCCCAGGTTCTGGAAGACCGACGTGCCGAGCAGCTTGTCGGCCGCGAACCGGTAGGTGAACGTCTGCCCCGCGGCCACCGTCGTGTCGGGGTTGAGCCCGACCGCGCTGCCCGCCGAGGTCTGCGGGTTGAACAGCAGCTTCCCGAGATCGAACCCGGCTCGCGTGCCACCGTACTGAGTGCCGGCGGCGATCTCGTTGTGCAGTGTCACCTGTAGACAGTCACCCTGGTTCACCCGCAGCACCAACGGTTCCGGCCGTTTCGTGCCCGCCTTGATGGCGGCCGCGTCGGAGGTCAGCGAGTAGACGATGCCGTTCGTGTCGGCCTGGGGGGCCGTCGGCAGCGTCTGGTCGAAGACCGACACGTCGTAGGCACGCACCGGAGCGCTTGCCGCGCAAGGGCTCGCCGTGGAGGAGACCACGCCGCTCGACGTCGCCGCCGGGTTCGGCCCAGGCGTCGCCTGGGTGTTCCCGGTCGCCGGTGTCAGGATCGGGAACCCGGCGCCACTCGGTGGAGCGGTCCGGTCCGGCAGTGCCTTCAGGTCCGATCTCAGGTGGTCGTGCACCCGGAAGATGCCCCACCCGCCTGACTCGAAGACGAAGTTGCGGCTGCTGTAGTACAGGTAGTCGCCCGCCATCTGCCGTGGACCGCCCGCACCACCGTCGAGCACGTAGTCGAAGCGCTCCGAAATACCGGTCGTCGCGGCGTCGACCAACTCGCCGTCGGCGTTGAACCGTTCCCTGGCGAACCGGTGTCCCTGGATCCGCAGCGCCTCGACCCGGTCGTTCAACCCGATCGTGCGGACCACCACGGGATCCCCGGCGTAGGCACGCAGGAGCGGCGTGGTCGGGTCGCCGTACTTGACCGAGGAGAACACGTACGGATCCACCGCGGTCACCGTCGCGGCCACGGTGTTGGCCGCCGTCGGGTCGTTGACCCGGCTGGTCGCGTTGCGGCAGACGATCCCGCCGTTGAACTCCTGTCTCTGTTGGGTGCCCGACCCCGGCGGCGTCCGTTCTCCGATGGGCGCCGCTCTCAGGTTGATCGAGCTCTCCTCACACTCCTGACCGGCGTTTCGGTCGATCCGCCCGACGGTGGCCTGATCCGCTGTCAGCTCTGCCCTCCCGCGGCGCCCGGCCCCGAGGAAGATCATGAACTCCCGGAACGAGCCACGCACACCGGCACCGACGGTGCTGCTGGTGTGGATGTCGACGATCGTGCCGCTGCGGACCTCGGCACCGGTCCTCGGGTCGTGGTAGGTCGAGCCGCGCGGCTCGATGATGTGGGCGCCGAACAGGCCGTGTGCCCAGGACTGGATCCCGTTCACGTGGTCGTGCCAGAACACCGTGCCACTGTCCACATCGGAGTACCAGCGGTACTGCACGAACTCGACCGACACCGGCTCACCGGTCGCGTGCGCGTTCGAGAGCGCACGGTCGAAGGTCAGTGTGGTGCCGCTGATCGCCGTGATCCGCCGGATCTCGATGTTGGCCTTCCCGCTGCCGACGGCGATGGAGATGCCCGGTCGCAGATTGTCCACATTGGACAGTGTGACCGTGGTGGCACCCGTCGCCGTCCCAGAGGTGATCGTGTGCGGTTGCAGCGAGTTGGTGTACACCGACTGCTCGAAGGACATCCCGGAGATCACCCCGTCGGAGCTCTGCGGGTCGAACTGCACGAAGTGCGAGTGCATGTTGACCTTCGGCTGCTGCGCCGGGTCCATCTCGTTCGTCAGCGTGATCGCCACGCAGTCACCGACATTCGACCGGATCACCAGCGGATCGGGCGACTTCACCCCACTCCGCGCGTCCGAGAGCACCTTGTCCTTGTCCTCGTTGAGGACGAAGACAGTCCCGTGCTCGTCCCGCTCACGCACGGTCTCCTGGATCGGCACACTGATCCCGGTGACGTTGTACGTCCGGACCGGCGCGTTCGCCGGACAGATGCCGTCCGGCCGGGTCGACGAGCCGGTCTCGCCGAGCCACGCGGCACCCGAGTGGCCGTTCGGCGCGAACGGCGGCCGCAGGCCGAGATGCGGTCTCAGCAGCGGCCAGGCCGGACGGCCGTTGGTGGGGTTGAACATGATCGGATTTCGCTGTCCCGGTGTCGGCGACTGGTAGTCCGGCCACACCTCGGTGGTCTCGGGTTCGCCGTTGTACAGCGGTGCGGCCGTCGTGCCCGCCTTCTGCCAGTCCCACACCGTCGCGTCGTTGTTGTCACGCCGTACTCCCTGTGGTGGGAGCTGGCGCTCGACGAGGTCGGAGAGCAGGACCTGGCTGCTCGTCGGGGTGCCGGACGCGATCACCGTCCTGCCTTCGACGGTCCTGCCGACGAGCCCCTGCGAGGTCACCGCGGTCGGCGGCGCCGACCGGCCGGGAACCACCGCCAGGTCGGGCTGTCTGGTGTCGAACACCCGCCAGAACGACCACATGCCCGCGATGTAGTGGTGAGCGATGTGGCAGTGCCACAGGAAGTCGCCCGCCGCCTGCTGGCAGCCGCCCGCGCCGCACTCGATCCGGTTGTTGTAGCTCTCGCCCGGGCCGAGGGTCTGGGAGTCGAGCATGATCGAGGAGGCGTCGTTGGGCGGGTTCTTCTCCAACCCGCCGGCGAAGTTGTTCGCCACCGCGTTGGGGTTCTGCGGCCAGCGGTCGCCGCCGCCGTGCAGGTGGTGCACGTGCAGCTGCTCGCCACCGGCGTGCGCGATCCGAACCATGGTCGGCTCACCCAGGTAGGAGCGCGGCATCGGGGTCGCCGGATCGCCGTTGTTGTACGAGCCGTAGATCAGCGACTCGGCCGCGTGCACCGACTCGTCGGTCTGGAGGCCCCGGCGCGTCTGCAGCTCGAGCCGCCGGTAGAACGGCTCACTGCGGTAGTTCAGCCCCCGGCCGCCCGGCCGGTAGCTCAGGGTGCCGTACCCACAGTTCGCGCTCACCCCCTCGTCCCGCATGGCGAACGGATCGCCGACCCCGAGCCCGTCGGTCTCCGCGATACAGCTGACCGGGGTGCCACTCTCGCGCGGCGGCCGCCGCAGGTTGAACATCTCGTCGCCGATCTCGTGGTACAGGATCACGAACTCGCGGAACGAGGTGCCGCTGCCCGGCCGGATGATCGCGGCGAAACTGTTGAACGTCCGGTCGGACGTGCGGTCGGCGCCGGTGTCCGGGTCCAGGAAGGTCGACCCGGCCGGCTCGGCCACGAGCGCGCCGAACAGGCCGTGCAGGGTCAGCTGGGTGGAGTCGCCGCCGCTGTGGAACACCCGGACGCCCTCGCCCATGAGCGGGTCGAGGAAGTAGCGGTAGGTGTAGCTCGCGCCGGGCGGCACCATCACGTTGGTCGGGTTGTTGCCGACCGCCTGGCCACCGCCGCCGGCCGCGGCGTCGTAGGAGACGCCGGGAATGTCGATGGAGACCGAGGGCACCCCACCGGGCTGGGTGATCAGTGGCACGGCGGTGAACCCGGGACCGCCGCGCGGTGCGGCGGTCAGCTGGTTGGTGAGGTTGATCTGCACGCACTCGCCCAGCCGGGCACGCAGGACCAGCGGCTGGATCGGGTCCTGGCCGAGGCCGTTGGACACCTTCGCGCCGCTGCCGTCCGAGCCGACCGCGGCGTTGGCCTTGAGTGCCGCCTCCTGCGCCCGTACCGCGCTCAGCTTCTCGGCCTGCACGTACATGAACCCGAACGGGTCGTGGTCCCCGAACCGGTCGATGGTGATGTCGACGTTGATGGCCACCACGTTGAAGGTCCGGGTCGCCACACCGCTGCCGCCGCACCCGCCGACATGCGTGGTGGGCGCGACGTCGTCCGCGGTGGCGGACGGCGCGGCGTACGACGCCGGCACCAGGAAGATCCCGGCGACCAGCACCACGACGGCCGACACCGTGCACGCGACGTGTGCCGGATGCCGGTGGACGGCCGGCGGGGCGATGGCGAGCCGGTCGACCCACCCCGCGAGGAGGGTCAGCGTCGCCAGGCCGGCGACCAGGACCACCGGTTGGACCGCGACGGCGTTCTGCAGGCCGTGGTCGGCGAGGCTCGCCACGTCGAGGGCGGTCGCGTGGTGGGCGGCGTGTGCTTCCCCGCCCGCCACACCCGCCAGCTGGTGCAACGGCGTCAGCAGCGCGGCAAGCGGCGCGAACAGCGGGACGAAGTACAGCGACAGCAGTGCCGCCCTGCCCACGTACGCCGTGGGGCGCCGCGCGGTCATGCCGAACAGGGAGGCGGTCCGGCCGGCCAGCCACACGGCGGCCCCGGCCACGGGGACGGTCAGCATGGCGTCCAGCAGGACACCGAGGAGATGGTCGGTCTGTGCGATGCCCCCGGACGGCACCGCCCCGGCGTGGCGCGACAGGGTGACCGCCACGGCGACGACCACCGCCAGAACCACGCCGCCTTCCTGGCCCGTGCGGGCGGAAAGCGGCGTGGTCGGATCGGCGTCGTGTGTCCACGACGGACGGCTGCCGGGTCTCCGGCCGCCAGCGGGTGGCACAACGTCCCTGTGGACGTTGTGGCGGGACGTGAACATGAACTCCCCTTTCCATTTGACGATGACGCAGGATGCGTCGACAAAACCGGTGTCGACGCACCCGGATGAATTAGGTCAGGGATTGTGTGAATGGCTCGGGCCGGCGCTGACGCCATCCATCGGAATGGCGAGCCTATTGGCGCTGTCTCCGTGCGTCCACTCGATCCACGCCGCCGAGGCGGTCAACTCGGCGGGCGGGAGGTCGAAGAACAGAGTTCCCTCGACCGTGTTGTGTGGGGCGAGCCGGGGTAACTCGCCGAACGTGTCCGAGTGTGGCGTCCATCGCCGGCCCTGTTCGCCGGCGTGCAGCGCGAACTCCTTGCCGGGTCGCAACGGCCGGGTGCCGTCCCCGGTGTTGACCACGGTGACGGCGACGGCGAGACGTTCTTCGCCGTTCTTCGGCATGCCGGGCATCATCGCCGGCGGCATCTGGTATCCCGGTGCGTCACCGGACATGTCGTGATCCATCACGATCCATTCCGCCGTGACGACGCGAGTGCTCAGACTGTCCACAGTGGCCTGGAGGTCCACGGTCGCGGGAGTGGCCAGCGAGGCGGCGAGCCGGGCGACACCAAGTGCCGCGACCGCGAATGCCGCCGCTATGACGATCACGACCCGCGCTCGTAACAGGGGCATGAGAACTCACCTCTATATCCGGTAACCGGCAACCGGTAACCGGACGATTTGTGTGCACTGAATGTCACCTGCCCGAACTGGGGGTAATGTGGGACAGGCGATATGGGGCCTTAACGGTGAAGCAGGGGTACTTCGACAATAGATCACGTTGGGATAAAGCGGGAGTAGCAGTAACTCCTAGGGAACAGAAGTACCTAAGGACCTTCACCTAAGTACGGATTGGCACGTAGATGAATCACGACGTTGTGCGCGCACTGCCGCGCGACCTTTACCTCGCAGCAGGCGCCAGGGCGGCCTCCATCCTCTGCAACGTGGTCGCCGTCACCGCCCTTTTGCTCGCCTTCCACGACCGCGGCACCGGGGCGTGGGCGGTCGCCGCCCTGCTCGCCGCGGGGGCGCTGCCGATCGTCCTGCTCGCCCCGGTGGCCGGGTTGGTGGTCGACAGGTTCGACAGCCGTTCGGTGCTCGTGGTGAGCAGCCTGTGGCAGGCCGCCGCCTGTGCGTTGCTGGGGTTCGTCGACCAACCGCAGGTGGTGCTCGCGCTGGCCGCCGTGAACGCGTGCGGCACGGCGGTGACCAACCCGATCTTCCTCGCGCTGATCAGCGTCATGGTGCCGAGTGGGCAGCTGGCTTCCGCCAACAGCGTGCAGCAGGTCGCGGTCACCATCGCCACGATGGTCGGACCGGCCGTCGGCGGCATGGTCACCGGCCTCACCGGCGGCCCCCGGGTTCCCCTGATGCTCGACGCGGTCGTCTTCGTCATGATCGCCGGCATGAGCATGCTGATCGGCACCCGCCGCCAGCCGGCCCCGGACCAGCCGAGGTCGAACGCGCGTGCGGGGATCATGATGGTGTTCAACGACCGGGCCCTCACCGCCGTGGTGGCGCTGGCGGTCATGCTGCCACTGGTGGTCCACCTCATCTATGTGGCGCAGGTGTTCCTGGTCCGCGACACGTTCGGCGCGAGCGCGCTGGCGTTCGGCCTGCTCCAGGCGACACAGACGG
This sequence comes from Actinophytocola sp., assembly GCF_035634895.1. GTDB lineage: Bacteria > Actinomycetota > Actinomycetes > Mycobacteriales > Pseudonocardiaceae > Actinophytocola. The sequence goes on from NZ_DASQCC010000010.1 coordinate 81,425, forward strand.
TCGGCCTGCTGGTCGGCGCGGTGCTGGCGAGCCAGCTGAACACGGTGCGCCGGATCGTCCTCGGCACCCCGCTCGCGGCCGCGGTGATGTCCGTCGCCATCGCCATGGTGGGGCTGGTCGGGTCCCTGCCCGCCACGTTCGTGTTGTACGCGGTGGCCGGGGTGTGCATGAGCCTGGTGTCCGTCACGATGGGCACGATGCTGCTGTTGCGCATCCCGGAGCCGGCGATGGGTCGGGTGACGGCCAGCGTCACCGGGATCCACCGAACCGCCGGTCTGGTCGCGTACGGCATCGGCGGTCTGATCGTGGGGCTGCTGCGACCCGAGGCGGTGTACCTGCTCTCGGGCACGGCCGCACTGGGCATCGTGCTCGTGCTGGCACCGGTGTTCCGCCGGGCGCTGGCACTGATCTGACACCCCGGCTACGACCGCGGAACGAAGAACTCCCGGCAGAAGGTGTTGGCCGGGTCCTCGTCCTTCCGCCGGAGGAACGCGGCGATGATGACGATGTCCTTGCCGGTGTTCCCGGCGAGCGCGGCCTGGACGGTGCCCAGGTCGTACTCGGCGTGGAAGGCGGGGTCACCAGCGGCGTCCAGGTAGGTCGTGACCTCGGTCTCGCCCCAGTCGAGCGGCTCGCTCGCGCCCTGGACGCGCAGGCGCGTCGTGTCCCCGTCGTCGGTGCAGGTGAATCCCTTGATCCACCTGGTGTTGGCATTGGTGTTGACCCAGTCGCCGACCAGGAAACGGCGGCCGGTCCTGACCTCGCGGCCGGCCGGCGCCACGGTGGACCGGTAGAAGAACTCACGCGAGAACTGGCTCAGCCGGTCGCTGCCGTCATGGAACGACGTGTAGGTCTGGATCACCAGGATGCCCATCTTCACGTTGGCCGCGATCTCGACCCTGGTGCCGTCGAAGGCGTACCGCGCGTGGAAGCCGGCCACCTCGTTCGTGCCGGTGAAGGCGTGCGGAACGGCCTCCGCCGGTCCCCAGTCGACCGGTTCGGCCGACGATCCGTACAGCCGGACGACCAGCGCGTCGTCCCGCTCGGTCACCACCAGCGACGCGATGTGGTCGGTGACCCGCTTGGCGTTGAACCAGGTGCCGATCAACGGCCCCACGTCCATCGTCGCGCCCACCAACGACTTCGCGTCCGCCCGCATCGTCTGCGCCGCCGCACTGACCGTCTGCACCATTGGACTCTCCCGGCTGGTTCAACCGATTCCCGTGCTCACACCCTCGGTGAGCTCCTCCCGCTGCCTGATCTTCGGCAGGATGCTGGTGCCGAAGAACTCCAGGGTAGGCAGGTCCGGCCGCGCCTGGAACAGGAACTGGGTGACGCCGAGCCGCCGGTACTCGAAAATCGCCTCGACGATCTCGTCCGGGCCGCCGATCAGGGAGATCGACATCGGGCCCATGTAGGGCACCAGTCCCGTCCACAGGTACGGCGTGAGCCAGCTCGACCCGTCCTCGGCCAACCGGTAGATCTCCTCGAAGCCGACCGACTCCGTGGTCTTTCCACGCCATTCGGCGACCGCCGCCCTGCCGCGGTCGCCGGCGTTCTCGATCAGCGACTGCCCCGCCCGCACGGCGTCGTCGTGGGTTTCTCCGACGACCAGGTTGGTGATGATCCCGACCTCGATGCCGGCCGCCAGCACGGGTTCGATCTTCGGGCGCAACTGTTCCGGCGCCTCGACGACCCGCAGCAGGCAGTCCGCGTGCTTGATCGCGAGCCGCGTGGCCTGGTCCGAGCTGCCACCCAGGTAGACGTACGGCCGGTGCCGGTCCGGCGAGACGAACGGCTGGTTGATGCGCGCGCCTTCGACGCTGATGAACCGTCCCGTGAAGTCGACCGGGAACTCCCGCCGCCACAGCGCGTGGCAGATCGTCCAGAACTCGTCGGTGCGCTGGTAGCGCTCGTCGTGGGTGGAGAAGTCGCCGTAGTAGCGAAGCTCGTTCGAACCCTGACCGGACACCACGTTGATCGCGATCCGGCCGCCCGTGAACGCGGACACGGCGTTGACCTGCTGGACGAAGTGCGTCGGGGAGATGACCGCCGCGCGGGACGCCGGCATCAGGTTGACGCGTTTGGTGGCCAGGCCGAACGCGGTGGCCAGGACGATCGGATCGGCACGCTGGAACCCGATGGGCAGCAGCAGCGTGTCCAGGCCCAACTCGTCGGCCCGCACACAGAAGTCGCGCTGCTGGTCCAGGCCCTCGAGCTGGTTGATCTCGGTCCTGAAACGGGCGCCTCTGCGCCGGTCGGCGACACCGGACGACGGCAGGCTCCAGTGGAAGCGCATCCGCCGGGCGTTGGCTTGCATGTCCCACCCCGAGATAGTCCTTTTGACACGACGGTAGATACCGCCCCCCGCCGGGACCATGGCAGTTTCCCCCTAGGTGTGGGCGTACCCCTAGGGGTACGTGAGCATTATTTGTGCGGTCCTGTCGGCGTCGGGTAACGTCTCGTCAGTGACGGTATGAAGGTGTCCCATCACTCTCAGCGACGAAGGGTTCATCGTCACCGACAACTCCATCACTCGCGTGTGCGTGGTTGGGTGAGCACGTGCCGCGCGTTGCTACGCCTGATTCCCCTGTGTAATAGGAGATAACGTTGACGCGCGCGCGAAACGCCGGCCTCGGCATGCCCGGACCCGGCGTTGGCTACCTTGTTTGGCACACCCCCCGCAGCGGGCCTGCGAAGGCGAACTCGGCCGCGCTGCTGCCGATGACGAACGGACCCGTCAGAGGTTTAGGCCTCCGCACACCGGCGCCTGCGCCGGGTGGACGGGTCCACCGGCTCGACGGCCGTGACGTCGCCGATCCGGCAGGCGCCGATCGTCCGTCCTCTGTGGACCGTGCGAGCCGGCTCCAGGTGCTGGTGCGACGGCGACTCGGAGAGATCGCCCGTCAGCGCGGACCGGTCGTCGCGAGTGGCGGCTGATCATGCCACTGCACGTAGTCCGCCAGGTCGGCCCGGCCGGGGCGGAACCGGTTCACCGGTACGGACTCGTCCGGATACCCGACCGCGAGTCCGCACACGACGAGGCGGTCGGCATCGAGCCCCAGCTCCGCACGGATGACGTCCGGATAGCCCGCCACGCTGAACTGCGGGCAGCTGCCGAGGCCGCAGGCGACCAGCGCCAGCATGACGTTCTGCAGGAAGAAGCCCATCTCGAGGAACTGGCCCGGCATCGCGTCCGCGGGCAGGTGGAAGATCATCTCGACGGGCGCGCCGTAGAACCCGAGGTTGTCCCGCAGGTGGGCGCGGCGCGCGGTCCGGTCGTTCCCGCCGTGCCCCTTGGCGAGCAGCACGCCGGTGCTGGCCTGGCGAGCCCGGCCGTCGGCCGTCTCGTCGACCCGGGCCGACCGGTACTCGAAGTCCGGTCGCGGCGTGACACCGCGGTCGAACTCCGCGCACAACCGGCGAGCGAGTCGGTCCTTGCGTTTCTCGGTCACCACGGCGACCTGCCACGGCTGACCATTGCGTGTCGACGGGGCGTGCGCCGCCGACCGCAGCACGTTCTCGAGGAGGTCGCGCGGCACCGGTTCCACCAGAAAGGCGCGCTTGCTCTGCCGTCCATCGAGGACAGCTCGGAAATTCGTCCACGCAGAGATGTCCATGACAGAGGATTGTCGTCATGATAAGGAATTTGTCCAGTCCCCGGTTGAAATCCAATGGATCGGCGCGCGGGAATTGCGCGATCGTGGCGACGCTGACCACGGCCGTGTGGCGAGAACGCCGCGATCTTCAGGCACTGCGGGGAACAGCGAGTGGCCTGCAGGTACGCGCCGACCTCACCGGCGGTTCCGATGTGGACCTGCTGCGCTCCCTGTTCGACGGCGAGCTCATCTACAGCCTGCGCAGCCCCGAGTACGGCGGTGCCTTCGTCGGCAGCGCGGCCGAGCGGCGGCACTGCCTCCTCGCCGCCGCCCGGTCCTACGACGCCGTGGAACTGGAGGTGGACCGGGACCTCACGCCGGAGCTCCTGGCCGCCGTTCCGCCGCACCGCAGGCGCATCTGCTGGTACGGGGGGCCGCTCGACCCGGCCGGCTTCGACGCGATCTTCGAACGCATGCGGGAAACCCCCGCGCGCCTGTACCTGCTGGCCTCCGAGGCGAAGACGGTCGAAGAGGCGATGGCCCCGCTGCGGTTCCTCGCCCGGCTCGGCCGGTCCGACGTCACCGCCCTCGCCACCGGGGACCTCGGCCTCTTCACCCGGTTGCTCGCACCGTGGTTCGGCGCTCCCGTGGTCTTCGGCGGGCTCGGCCAGGACGTCGCGTGGGGCGTGCCACCCGTGGCGCACCTGCTGGCCGACTACCCCTTCCCCGCCCTGCCGCCGCTGGAGCGGGTGTTCGGCATCGTGAGCCGGCCCATGCGGGGATCGCAGTCCCCACGCCTGCACAACGCCGCCTACCGGGCGCTCGGCCTCCCGGCGCTGTACCTGCCGTTGCCCGTGAAGGAGTTCGCCGGCTCGTGGCAGGCCCTGTGCACCGGGTTCGACCAGCTCGGTCTCGCGTTCGGCGGGGCGACCGTGGTCTCACCGTTCAAGGAGGAGGCGTTGCGGCTGTCCGACACCGCGAGCGAGGCCGCCCGGCACACGGACGCGGCCAACCTGTTGGTGCGCGACAAAAGCAGCTGGCGGGCCTACACGACCGACCCCGTGGGCATCGTCGGTGCCCTGCGACGTGCCGGCGTGGAGCTGGCCGGCCGCAAGGCCGCCGTGGTCGGCTGCGGCGGCGCGGGGCGCGGCGCGGCGATCGGCCTTTCGGCGGCGGGTGTCGTCCCCACCATCGTGAACCGCGGGCTGGCACGCGCTCGTTACGCGGCGGACCTGCTCGGCGTCGACCACCTGCCGCTCGCCCGGTTCGCGCCGGAGAACTACTCGCTCATCGTGCACGCGACGCCGGTGCGCGACGAGCCCCCGTTCGACGTCGACCGGATCGCGCCGGGCACCGTGGTCGTCGACCTCACCTACGGTCCGGGGGAGACCCCACTGGCCGCCGCCGTGCGCGCGCGCCACGAGGTCGTCGTCGACGGCTGGCAGGTGCTCGCCGTCGAGGTCGAGGAGCAGTTCCGCCTGCTGACCGGCAAGTCCGTATCAGGAGGGCCGGAACGTCTCGACAGCGCCGACATTCCGGTTCCGGCCGTCCCAGCGCAGAGGGAGTTCATCAGATGACCGTCCACATCGACCACCACACCAGCCGTCTCGCGGAGCTGTCGGCGCTGGCCGAGACCTTCGCCCAGCGCGCCGACGGTTACGACCGCACGGCGACCTTTCCGGTGGCGGACTTCGACGACCTGTTCGCCGCCGGCCTGCATGCCCCGACCGTGCCGGTTTCCCACGGTGGCATGGGAATCGGGCCGCTGCGCGGCGACACCCTCGCGCTGTGGCTGATGACCGAGCGGCTGGCCGCGGCCGACCTCTCCCTCGCCCGGTGTTGGGAAGGGCACACGAACTCGATGGTGCTCATCGACGCGCTCGGCTCGGCGGCGCAGAAGTCGCGGTGGTTCGACGGAGTGGTGCGCAAGGGCGAGCGGTGGGTGGCGTGGAGCGGCGAGCCCCGCGCGGCCAAGCCCGGCGAGACCAAGTCCTTCGGCACGACCGTGCGGCGGGAGGGTGACGGGTGGATCATCGACGGCACCAAGGTGTTCGCGACCAGTGCCACCGGCGCCGACTGGGCGATCCTGCTGGTCGACATGGCCGGCCCCGGCGGTGCCAGGAACAGCACGTCCGAAGGTGGCGCGGGCGTGCTGATGCTCGCCTGCGAGCTCGCCGATCCCTCCGTGTCCGTGGACGCCTCGTGGTGGGACCCGATCGGCATGCGGGCGACGGTCAGCCACCTCGTCCACTTCGACCACACCTTCATCCCGGACTCGCAGCGCATCGGCGAGGCGGGGGACTACCTGCGCCAGGGGTGGCAGACGGCGTTCATCCCCCACTACGCGGCGAGTTTCCTCGGCGCGGCGGACGCCGCCTACGAGTACGCCCTCGAGTACGTCATGCGTCAACACAAGAACACGGATCCCTATGTGCAGCAACGAGTGGGGGCGATGGCCGTCGCGGTGGAGACCGGTCGGCTGTGGTTGCGGCACGTCGCGGAGCTGTGGGACTCCGGACGCGGGACGGAGGCGCGCATGGTTGGCTCCCGGGCGCGTCACCTCGTGGAGCACCTCGCCCTGGACACCGTCGACCACTGCGTGCGCGCCTGTGGCGCCCGCTGCCTCGTCAGGCCGAGCCCGGTGGAGCGGATACAGCGAGATCTGTTGTTCTACGTGCGACACGACAATGACGACCACATTCTGGCCACCATTGGCCGGAGTGTACTCGGCGAGGTCCACGATCCCTCTTTCTACAAACCGTAGGACGGACGCGTGATACTTGAGGGGTTTTGACCGACTACTAGGGATTTCTGACTATTACTGTGGGATGCGTGTGTTGGTATGTTCTAACCATTCGGGTAACGCAAACGCGCCACCGGAAGGAGCCGCCCCACGTGCGAGGCGGGCCGACCTGATCGCGTCGAAGAAAGATTCTCCATACCGGTCCGGAAAGTGCGTACCGTCACGAGCCGGGCCGGTATGGCTCACCCAGGAATCCCCCTCGACGAGTCAGGAGCCCGTGCTGTCGCACGTGGTGCGTGGGAGAGCCGTCCTGTACCGCCTGTCAGGGCAGGGCGGCTCTCCCCACCGGCGGTTCGCCGTCCGTCCTCGGTGGACGGAGCCGGTCACCGCATGCTGATCCTGGTGTCCACCGCGATCTCGTCGAACTCCGTCGTACGCACGTGCAGATCGAGGGTCCAGTTGCCCGCGACGGGGACGACGACGTCGGCCGCGACGAACTGACCGGGACCCGTTCTGGCGAGCGACAGCGGCACCGGGTCGATGCCGGCCTCCCGCAACCGGAGCTGTGCCCGGACTTCCGGGACGTCCCGGTTGATCCCGCGCTCGTCCCGGACGTTCAGCACGATCTGGTTGTCGCCGGTACGCGCCGGGTCGACCCACACCTGAACGTCGCCGGAGCCGGGCAGGGCGAGCGAGGAGAGGAAGGGGCCCGCCGGGCCGGCAGCCGCACTCGGACCGTGGTCGTGACCACCGGGTGGCACGGCCACGAGGGCCGCGGTGATGCCGAGCACCACCACCGCCACGCCGCCTTCCCATGCGACCGACCGGCGGAGCCTGGCGAGCACGTCCTGCCGCGCCAGCCGGTCGGCGGCCCGGCGGGGTGCGGGGACCGACAGCCGCCGCCGCACGAACGACCGGGACAGCGAGGCCAGCCAGAGCAACAGGCCGAACACGGCGACCTTGAAGATCAGCAGCGTGAGGTACTCGGTGCCCGGCCCGAACTCGGCGAGCTCGCGCCAGGCCTGGAGCAGACCGGTGGCGCCGAGTACCGCCACCGCCGCGCCGGCCGTGCGTGAGAACCGGGACACGGCGGCCGTGGCCTCCTCCTCCCGCCCCCGGCCGCGCCCGGCGAGGGTGCACGACGCCAGAACGGCCAGGCCGCCGAGCCAGACCGCCATCGCCGTCAGGTGCGCCGCGTCGACGAGCAACGCGAACCACGACAGCAGGCCGGCGTTCGCGTGCCCGGTTCCGCTCCAGGTCAGCGTGAGCGAGTAGCCGAGGACGGCCATGAGCACGACCGTCCCCCGGGACACGGTGCTCAGCCGCGCCAGCAGCCACCCGGCCAGCACGAGCAGCGTGATCCTGGCGAGCAGCAGGATCCCGAAGGTCGTCCGGGCGGTGTCGGCCAGCAGCGCCGGGTCCACGACGCTCGCGAGCGACGAGCCGGCCGCGTTGGGGCCCTGCAGGAGCAACAGCGCGACCGCCGATACCAGCGAGGCGGCCCACGCCGAGGCGATCAACCGGCGTACCCGGGGATCCGGCAGCCCGGGCCGCCAGCACACGACGACGTAGGACGCGCCCCCGACCAGCAGGGCCAGGCTCGCGAAGGACAACAGCCGGAACAGCCAGAACGCGGCCTCGACGAGGCGATCCGAGCCGGCCTGCGCGCCGGCGTCGGCGAGCGGGGCCGCCCGCACGTCACCGACGCTGAACACGAACGCGCCGTGCACCGGGTGCGAGTCCGAGGAGAGCACCCGCCAGTTGACGACGTAGACCCCGTCGCCGAGGTTGGCGGGCAGCGACATGCTGACCCGTGTGGCGTCGCCGGACACTCCGTGGGCCGCCGGCTCGGCGATCGTCGCGCCGCTGTCGTCGAGCAGCCTGAACCCACCCCGGACCGGCAGGACCGACTCGGTGAACCGGAGCACCACCTGTCGTGGCGCCGTGTCGAGATGCGCACCGTTGGCCGGTGTGGTCTCGATCAGTTCGGCGTGGGCCCACGCCTGTCCGCTCGACAGGAGGAGCAGTACCACCGTCATCGAGGCGACGGCGAGGGCGGCACGTATCCGGGTGTCCACGGGGGTCCTCCGCTCCTCACTCGTCGAGCAGGCCGAGATCGTGCGCGGCGACCAGTGCCGCCGCTCTGCTGTGCACACGCAGCTTCCTGAACAGATTGCTTTGCAGGTTCTCCACCGTGCGGATGGAGATCCCGAGCTGCCGCGCGGTCTGCTTGGTGGCGTGCCCCCGGCTGACGGAGATCAGGATCTCCTTCTCCCGCGGGGTGAGCGCGAGCTCCCACCGCCGCCAACCTTCCGTGGAGTCGGACCGGGTCGGTCCGAACAGGGCACGGATGTAGGTCGAGTTCGCCAGCACGTAGCCGTGTCCCGCGGCACGAACCGCGGGCACCAGCAGGTCGTCGACCCGGGACGCCGGGACGGTCGAGATGCCGCTCGCCAACGACCTGGTGATCTGGGAATGCCGTAGCTCCCGGCTTTCGACGAAGACGTGCCGGCCGTTGCGCCTGCCCTCCAACGAGGATCCTTCCGGCTCTCTCGGGTCGATCAGGACGGTGATGAGGGTGTTGTTGTCGGCATCGTTGACCTGTTGACCGTCGGCGCCGCCGAGCACCGGGATGCGTTGCTCGCTGAGGATCTCGCGAACGCGGTCGGCGAGCCGGCCGGCGGGAGCGCCGAGCACGACCCGAAGACCGCGCCGTCGCTTGGACGTGCGGGACTCGCCTCGTTGCAGTGGGACAGCGGGCGGCCGAAGGCCGAGGCGGACGGCGCTCGCGGCGGCATGCGCCTGGTTGTGGACGTCGAGCTTGGCGAAGATCTGTTTCTTGTGGTGTTCCACCGTGTGCAGGCTGATGCCCAACTCGACCGCGACCACCTTCGGCGGGAACCCGGCGCTGATCAGGTAGAGCACCTGCGTCTCCCGCTCGGTAAGCGCTTGCCCGTTGGTTCCTGTCTGGCGGGCGATCTCCACCGGCAACGACGGAGTCCTGATCGCGTCGAGCAACGCGTCGAGACCGGCCGAGTAGGAGACCATCGCGCCGATACCCGCCTGGTAGGCGCGGATGACGTACGCGGCCGGCAACGCGTCGTGCACACCGACCATGCGCATCGGACTGCTGCCCTGCAGCAGCAGCTTGACCAGACGTTCGTTGCTCCACCGCGGTGCGTCGGCCTCGAACACCACGACGGTTGGTCTTCGAATCCTGCAGAGTTGGACCAACTCCGGCCCCGATGTCGCCGTGCCGGCGACGGTGATGCCCGGTTCACGCGTCAGATGCCTGGCGAGCATCTCACGGATCAGCCGGTTGTCATGCTGGAGGACAACGGTCAACGAAGGCTCATCAGCCACGACGATTCCTCGGTTCATAAATCCTGAACGGGTACCGCGCATGGCACCGTGCTTGTCCCCAGCGCACCACCCCGGTTCCCGCTGACCTGCGATTCACTCCCCTTTAACAGGATCGCACAAGTGTGGTTACGGGGAAAGATCGACCAGCGCAGAACAAAACACGTTTTCCCCTAGGGGTTCCCCCCGCACCCAGGTACGGATCCGCGGGGAGACGGTGCCCTCATTCCGGACGGTGTCGTCCACAGTCCGGACCGATGGTCGCACGACGGACCGGCGTCCGCGTCGCCGGCGCCAGACTTGGTTGTTGGGGCCGGAAATCGTTCCTCACCTTGCTTTATCGTTCGTCCACATCGACCTTCGCGAGTGTCCACATCGGAGCGATGAGTAGGTGTTCCCGACGCCGGCGCCCGGCCGCCGGCCCGGTCGGGGGGTTGCTTCCGACACCGGAATCGATTCCGTTGCAAACCGAAATCCTTGGGGCCGTGAACCCTTATCCCGACTGCCGCGTAGTGCCTGGTGCACGGATCCACCTGTCGAGAGGAGGACACTGATGGCGAGGTTGAACAAACGGCTCAGGATATCGGCGACTCTCGCCGCGATGCTGCTGGTCGGGGCGACTGGTTGCGGCAGTGATGCCGCCGGCGCGGGCAGTGGCGGCAGCGGGCAGAAGGTCACGATCAAAGAGCCGACCGACGGATCGTCGATCTCGATCCCGTTCACGTTGCGCCTCGATTCGAGCGTGGAACTGGGACCGACGGAGTCCGGGAAACATCACGTGCATCTGTACTTTGACGGTGACGACAGCAAATACGAGGTAATCGAGTCCGACAACGTCAAGGTCACCGACGCGTCGCCGGCGCTCGCCGGTCTCAAGGCCGGCGAGCACGAGCTGGACATCTCGCTGCGCAACGCCGACCATTCGCCCGCCGGGTTCGACACCAGCATCAAGGTGCAGACCGGCGGTGGCGGCGGGGGACAGCCGACGGACGACGGCGGGACGGACGACGGCGGGACGGACGACGGCGGGACGGGCGGTGGCTACTGAGCGAGAACGGAAGGCGCCGCCGGAGTTCGTGCGGCGCAACAACACCAGGACCCGTTGGTTCCACGCCGGCACATACCTGACCGTGCTGTTGTTGTCGTTCACCGGCTGGTGGCTCACGCTCGGCGCTGAGGGTGACCCCAGTGTCGTGTCCCGACTGACGCACGTGTCGGACACCGAGCTGCACACGTGGACCGGTTGGGGCCTCGCCGGCCTGGCGGTGTTGGGCGTGGTGCTGGGCCGGCGGGCGGTACGGACCCTGCTGGTCGACTCGGCGCGGTTCCGCCGAACGGATCTGCGCTGGTTCCTCCGTTGGCCGGGCGCGGTGTTCACCGGGCGCTTCCCACGCCACGAAGGCCACTTCGACCCGGGCCAGCGGGTCATGAACCTGGTGATGATCCTGTTGCTGGTGGCGCTCGTCGTCAGCGGTGTCGGGCTCGTCCTGGTGTCCGGCGGCCCGGAGTTCGTCTGGTTCAACCGGATTCACCGGTGGTCCACGTATCTGCTCACGCCCGTGCTCATCGGCCACATCGTCATCGCCGCCGGCCTGCTCCCCGGCTACCGCGGCGTCTGGCGTGCCATGCACCTCGGCGGCCGGCTGCGCACGCGGGTCGCGGAGCGGTTGTGGCCGGCCTGGCTTGAACGGGAACGGGCGAAGTCCGTGCCTCCCAGGTCCGGTCGGCCACGGGTACGAGCGCATCGCAGGCCGCCCAGGTGACCGGCGCCGCAAGGGATCGCGCCTCCCCGAGCTACCCAGGGGAGGCGTCCCCCTGGCGGCATGGGCTGATGCACCGTCGTTCGACCGTGCGTCCGGTTCGGCCTGTCGCGCGAACGCTCGCCGCACTCGTGCTGATCGGTGAAACCACCGATCAGCACCGCGCGACAACGCGAGAGTCCGTGGATGCGCTGTGTACGCGCCGTGTCAGGAGGTTCGTTCGGCGCCGACGAGGACGTAACACATGAGCGCGGGCTTGTCGCTGCGGTTGTGCCAGGCGTGGCGGGTTCCCTGTTGGACGACACAGGCCCCGGGAGTGAGCTTGATTTCCTTGCCGTTGTCGAGCTCCAGGTGCAGCTCGCCTTCGAGGCAGATGCCGTAGTCGACCGAGTCGGTGGTGTGCATACCCGGACTGTCCGGCTCGAACACCTCCATCAGACCGGGAAGCTTCTCGTCGGCCTCGGCGGCGAGCTGGTCGGGGTCACCGAGTTGCTCCGGCGCCGAGGACTCCGGGGCCCAGCGGAGGAACAGGATCCTGGTGCCGCCGGCGCCGGGGAAGAAGGGGACCAACCTGGGCTGCCGTGGTTCCGTGCCGACGGTGGCGGTGCCGTCCTCGGTGCCCCACAGCAGGTAGAACTCGGAGCCGGGGATGGCTCCGACGATGACGGGCTGGCCCGGTTCGTCGGTGACGAACACCGAGGTGCCGTCGGCCTCGCGGCCGGTGACGATGAGACGCGGCTGGATCGCCATTGATCGTGGCTCCTTCGTGTCGGTTACTGGTCGGTCCGGGGACCGGTGTCCTCGCGGTGGCGGGCGCGCAGGGTCTGTTTGGAGAACTTCCCGGTGGCGGTCTTGGGGATCTCGGGGAGGAACTCGACCTTCTCCGGGATCCACCACTGCGCGACCCGGTCGCGGAGGTGTTCGCGGATGTCGTCCGCGGTGAGCTGGGTTTCCGGTCGCGGCACGACATAGGCGAGTGGTCGTTCACCCCACCGCGGATCGTCGACCCCGATGACGGCCGCCTCGACCACGTGCGGGTGCGACATGATCGCGTTCTCCAGGTCGACCGAGGAGATCCACTCGCCGCCGGACTTCACGAGGTCCTTCGAGCGGTCCACGATGCGCACGTAGCCGAGCTGGTCGATGGTGGCGACGTCCCCGGTGCGCAGCCAGCCGTCCGGGGTGAACGCCTCCGGCGCCGGCTGGGCACCGAAGTACCCCGAGGCGATGGTCGCCCCCGCCGCCTGTAGCTCGCCCGGTGTGGTGCCGTCCCACGGCACCTCCGCGCCGCCGTCGTCGACGATCCGCAGTTCGGTGAGCGGAACCGGCGGGCCGGGCGTGCCGACCAGTTCGCGCTGCTGTTCCGGCGTCAGATGATCGTGCGCGGTGGACACCCGCGAGACGGTCACCACCGGGCTGGTTTCGGTCATTCCCCAGGCGTTGGTCATCGGCAGGCCGAGAAGCCGTTGGTACGCCTCGGACAGCGCCTCGTCGACCGCGCCGCCGCCGCACACGACCATCCGCAGGGCCGACAGGTCGTGCTGGTCCAGCTCGGGCAGCAGGCCACGCCAGATCGTGGCCACCGCACCGCCGAAGGTCACGCGGTGCCGCGCCATCTGGGCGGCGAGGGCCGGTGGCCGCATCATCGGTCCGGGCAGCACGAGGTCCGCGCCGCACACCATCGCCGCGTACGGCAGCCCCCACGCGTTCACGTGGAACATCGGCACGATCGGCATCACCACGTCACGCTCGCCGAGTGCGAACGTGTCGGTCATCGTCAGCAGCAACGCGTGCAGCACGATCGAGCGGTGGCTGTAGAGCACGCCCTTCGGGTTGCCGGTGGTGCCCGAGGTGTAACACAGCGCGGCGGCGCGGTTCTCGTCCTCGACGGCGAAGCCGCCGGGTCGCGGCGCCTCCTCGGCGAGCAGCCGCTCGTAGTCCAGCACCCGCGGGTCGTCCGGTACCGGCGTCGGGTCGCCGTCGTCCATCACGACGATGTGGCGGACCGTGGGGAAGTCGTCCACCAGCGGCCAGATCGTGGCCAGGATGGACCGGTCGACGAACAGGACGTCGTCGGCCGCGTCGTTGACGATGTAGCGGAGCTGCTCGCCGAACAGGCGGTGGTTGATCGTGTGCAGGACACGGCCCGAGCACGGCACCGCCAGGTAGAGCTCGACGTGTCGGCGGCTGTTCCAGGCGAACGTGCCCACCCGCGCGTCCCCGGGCACGCCGAGGCGGTCGAGTACCTGGGCCAGTGCGCGAGCGCGCCCGCACACCTCTCCCCAGCTCGCGGTGGTCTCGCCGGCGATGTCGGCGCTGACGACCCGCTTGTGCGCGAACACCTGCTCCACCCTGCTGACGAGCATCGGCAGCGACAGCGGGCGATCCTGCATCAGACCCAGCATCCGGTGACACCTTCGTCCCCTGGCAGACAAAGCTTACTAAGCGCATAGTCATCAAGGCGTGAGCGGTTGTCAACCGGAGGAGGCCGGCGGCGAGGAACTCGGCCGGTGACGGTCAGGCCGTGGCGGCTCGGGGGCTGTCGGTCATGCGGATGGCGAGGTCGGCGTAGAACTCGCCGAGCCAGCTCGGGGAGTCCGCGCCGTCGATCCGGTACCAGCGCACGAGATCGACGCCGAGCGAAAGGATCGCGCGCGCCACCCGGTTGACGTCCTGGTCGGTGAAACGCCGGGGGTCCACCCGCCGGTGCACGGCGTCCCGGAACACGGCGTTGATCTGGCCCCGCAGGTCCAGCACCTGCGCGTAGTGCTCCGGTTCCAGCTGGCTGAGCTCGTACTGGCAGATCCGGCCCACCGTGTGGTGGGTCGCGTGCCATGCGACGAAACGTGCGACCAGCCAACGCAGTCGTGCGTCGGCGTTTCCCGTGGGGGGCGCGGATTCGAGCTCCTCCAGCACGCGGGCGTGGCCGCTTCGCGCGATCTCGAACAGCACCTCCTCCTTCGAGCTGAAGTGCACGTACAGCGCGCCAGGGGTGAGGCCGATCGCGGTCGTGATGTCCCGGGTGGTCGTGCCGTGGAAACCCTTGTCGGCGAAGCAGTCCACGGCCGAGCTGAGCAGCGCCTTGGCCACGTCCGCAAGGTCGTCGTCCCACAGGCGGTCGGAACCGTTCCTGGGCGGTGTGATCGCGGGGACGCCGCCACGACGCGGCCCCCTCTTTGTGGCCATCCCCAGCCCTTCGCCTCGATCCTGCGTGCGGACTCTACCTGTCGAGCCAGGCGTGGGTGCCCGGGCCTTGACGCCCTCGAACACCTCAGTAACTATGCGCTTAGTACACCATACTCAACGATGAGGAGTACCCCATGCGGAAAGGCGTCGTCGTCACCGCGCGGCCCGGAGTCGAAGAGCTCGCCGTGCGGGCCGAGGAGCTCGGGTTCAACAGTTTCTGGGTCTACGACACCCCCATGGTGAACGGTGATCCCTTCGTCGGGCTCGCCCTGTGTGCCAAGGCCACCAGCCGTATCAAGCTCGGCATCGGGGTGACCTCCCCGTTCCTGCGCGCCGCGCCGGCCGCCGCGGCGGGGGTCGCGAGCCTCAACGCACTGGCGCCCGGCCGGATCATCTGTGGTGTCGGCACAGGGAACACCGCGCGGCGCACGCTGGGCATGAAACCGGCGAAGATGGCCGAGCTGGACCGCTTCACCCGCCAGCTCCAGGAACTGCTCGCGGGCGGCACCACCGAGTACCGGGAAGGCGAGCGGGCACGGGACGTCCGGTTCCTGCACATCGGCCCCTACGTGAACATCGAGGACCCGGTGGAGTTCGTGGTGGCCGCCTTCGGTCTGAAGGCGGCCGAGATCGCCGGGCGCCGAGGCGCGGGCACCATCTCCTTCGGCCTGCTCGACCCCGACGCCTGGTCGGCCTTCACCGCCACCCGCGAGGCCGCCGCCGAGAAGGCGGGTCACGAGCGTCGGTCCGAGTCCTACGTCATGACCTCCCTGCACGTGCTCGACGACGGCGAGGCCCGCGACAGCGACCTGTCCCGGGACTCGATGGGACACGTCGCGATGGCGCTGCTCACCTTCGCGGCCGACAACCCGTCCTTCGCCGAGAGCCTGACCGAGGACGAACGCGACGCGGTCCAGCGCCTCCTGGACCGGCGGGGCACCACCGCCACGGCGGACGACCGGCACTTCAGCCTGTACACCAACTACCTCGGCCGGATCTTCGCCGAGGACCGGGACCTCGTCGTGCCGTCCCTCGTCGACAAGCTCGGACTCGTCGGGACCAGGGACGAGCTCACCCAGCGCATCGCGACGCTCGAGAAGTCCGGCATCGACGAGATCGTCATCCAGCCCGTCGTCGACCCGGAGCGGGAACTGGCCGAATGGGCGGGCCTGTGAGCCGCGGACGCGGCCCCCGCCCGGCCGGACGGGTCCGGCGGGCGGATGACTAAGCGCACAATCAGTCGAGGACGGCCGCGGTGCCGGCGCGGGTGACCATCGCCAGCGCGAGGTCGGCGTAGAACTCGCCGAGCTGCTGGGGTGAGTCCGTGCCCTCGAGCCGGTACCAGCGGACCAGGTCGATGGACAGCGACAGGATCGCGCGGGTGACCCGCTCGACGTCGACCGGCGCGAACGACCCGTCGGCGACGCCGTGGGCGACGGCGTCCCGGAAGAGACCGTTGGTCCGGTGGCGCAGCTCGAGCACCTCGTCGTAGTGCTCCCGCGTGAGACCGCCCAGCTCGTACTGGCAGACCCGCGCCGCCACGTGGTGATGCGCATGCCACTCGGTGTGCCGCGACACGATCGCGCGCAGCCGGTCCGCCGAGGTCGCCGAGGCCAGGACCTCGGGATCGCGGGTGTGGGTCAGCGCCCGCTCGTGACCGGTGCGGATGATCTCGAACAGGACGAGCTCCTTGGCCGGGAAGTGCACGTAGAGCGCGCCGGGGGTGAGGTTCACGCCTTCGCAGATGTCACGGGTGGTCGTGGCGTGGAAGCCGTTCGAGGCGAAACACCGCACGGCCGAGGACAGCAGGCCGCGCGGCACCTCCCCGAGCGCCTCGTTCCACAGGTCGGCGGAATGGTCCTGTAACCAGGGGTTCTCCGCCAGGTCCCGCATGGTGAAGCGGGCTTGCCGTCTGGCCATTCGCGTGATCGTCCTCTTCGTCAGGTCGACGTTGAGCCTTGACACCGGCACCCTACCGAATAACTATGCGCTTAGTCAGTAGCCGGCTCAAAGGAGAGCGCATGTTCCGTATCGGCCCGCTTCGTCGCGCACTACTCACCGGAGCCCTCGGGCTGACGTTGTTGCTCACCACCGCCTGTGGCGGGAACGCGGGTAGCTCCTCGTCACCGGGCGGTGGCTCCTCGTCATTACAAGGCAAGACGATCGCCCTCGTCGGCTACGGCAGCACCAACCCGTGGGGCGCGTACTTCAACAAGGTGTTCACCGACCAGCTGGCGTCGACCGGGGTCAAGATCACCGACATGACGACCATGGACCCGGGCACGCAGGTCCAGAAGTTCAACCAGGCCGTCGCCCAGCGGCCGGACCTCCTCGTCGTGGCCGTCCTGGACACCCAGGCGATGGCCGTGCCGATCAAGAAGGCGAGGACCGCCGGGATCCCGGTGCTCGCCGTCGACGGCAAGACCGACCCGTCGGTGGCGGGGGACGTCATGGGGGTGCTGTCGGACAACACGAAGCTCGGCGAGTTCGCCGCCCAGAACATCATCGAGGGCCTGAAGGCCCAGGGCCGCGAATCCGGCAAGATCATCGTCCTCACCGGCACGAAGTCGATGCTCGTCACCCAGGACCGCATGACGGGCTTCGACCGGGTGATGGCGACCGCACCGCAGTACCAGGTCATCGAGGAACGGGACGCCAACTGGGACCCGAAGCTGTCCGGCGACATCGCCCAGCAGCTCCTGGCCAAGTACGGCCGGGACGGCGTCCAGGCGGCGTACGGCATGGCGGACTACATGGCCCTGCCGATCGTCCAGGCCGCCAAGCAGGCAGGGTTCCCGGTCGGCGGCAAGAACGGCCTGGTGGTCACCAGCAGCAACTGCTTCAAGGCGGGGATCGACGCCGTCAAGGCGGGCGAGCTGTACGGCACGGCCACCGAGGACCCCGGCACGATCGCGGAACAGTCCGCCGACTACGCGACGCGGTTCCTGAAGGGCGAGAACCCGCCGAGGACCGAGACGGTCAAGGAGGAGCGCGTGACGGCCGCGAACGTGGACCAGTTCGCCGAGCAGTGCAGCCACGCGTGAGCGCACCCGAGCCCGGTCAGTCCCGCGACGCCTTCCTCCGCGTCGAGGGACTGGCCAGGAGTTTCAACGGGGTGCCCGCGGTGCGGGACGTCTCCTTCACGGTCGGGGCCGGCGAGATCCACGCCCTGTGCGGTCACAACGGAGCCGGCAAGAGCACCGTGGTGAAGATGCTGTCCGGGCAGCTGGCGCCGGACGGCGGGCGCATCGTCATCGACGGCGCGGTGGTGGAGCCGCACAGCAGGCGGGCCGCGCAGCGGATGGGTGTCGCGCTCGTCGACCAGGAGCTCTCAGTCGTGCCGGCGTTGACCGTCCTGGAGAACATGCTCCTCGGGGACGTCGCCGCGCCGTTCGTCAACCGCAGGCGGGCGGCCGTGGCGCGGTGCCGGCGGGTCCTCGACGACATGGGCCTGGCCCACATCGACCCGGACCAGCCGCTCGCGGCGCTCGGCATCGGCGAGCGCCAGCTCGTGGAGATCGCGAAGGCGCTGAGCCAGGACGCGCGCCTGGTGATCCTCGACGAGCCGACGGCGACCCTCAGCGATGCCGAGACCGAGCACGTGTTCGCCGCGATCCGGCGGGTCGCCGGCCTGGGCTGCTCGGTCATCTTCGTGTCCCACCGGTTGTCCGAGGTGCTGGAGCTGTGTGACTCCGTGACCGTCCTGCGCGACGGCCGCACCGTCGCCACGAGCCCGGCCAGGGACCTGACGGTCGACGAGCTGATCGTGCGGATGCTCGGCGCGGCGCCCCGTCGGCTGTCGGTCACGCGCGAGCCCGACCGGGAACACGACCGTGCACTGCGGATCGAGCATCTGCACGTGCCGGGGCGGCTGGTGGACTTCACGCTCACCGCGCCCGCCGGCCGGGTCCACGCGCTGGCCGGGCAGCTCGGCAGCGGGGCCTCCGACGTCCTGCGCGCGCTCGCCGGGTTGCAGTCGAAGGCGACCGGTGCCGTCGAGCTGAACGACCGGCCCGTTCCGCTTCGCGACCCGGTGCGCGCCACGCGTGCCGGCCTCGCCTTCGTGTCCAACGACCGCAAGTCCGAGGGACTCTTCCTCGGCATGTCGGTCGAACGGAACCTCCTCGCCACCCGCCTGCCCGGCCTCGCGCGGGCCGGGGTCGTGCGGCCACGCCGGGAGCGCCGCGCCGCGCTGTCACTGGCCCAGGAGTCGGGACTGCCGGGGCAGCGGCTCGACGCCGAGGTGCTGGCGCTGAGCGGGGGAAACCAGCAGAAGGTCCTCGTCGGCCGGTGTCTCGGCCGGGCGGACGTCCACGTCCTCCTGCTGGACGAGCCCACCCGCGGGGTGGACGTCGGTGGCCGCGCGGAGATCCACCGGCTGCTCCGCGAGGCGGCCGAACGCGGGCTCGTCGTGATCTTCGCGTCCACGGAGCTCGACGAGCTGCTCGAGCTGGGCGACGTGATCGTCACCATGCGGGACGGCCAGGTGGTCGGCCGGTACGAGGGCGACGTCGACGGGGCGCTCCTGATGCGTGACATGACCCGTGAGGCGGACGGAACATGAGCACTCGCAACGATTCCTCGCGCGATGCGGCGACTGCGGCGACCGCGTCGCCGCCGCCGGGCGACGCCGAACCGCGACCGTCCCCGCCGCGAGCCCGCCGGCGGCCGACCGTGGCCGGCGTGGGGCTCGCCGTCCTGCTGCTGGCGCTCGTCGTACTGGCCGTGACGACCCCCCGGTTCGCGACCGTCGACAACGTGCGCGCGATCCTCGCCTCGACCGCGTTCGTGGGCATCACGGCCATCGGCGCGACGCTCGTGATGATCGCCGGGTCCGTGGTGTCACTGGCCACCGCCCAGACCGCGACCGTGGTGGCGATGCTGTTCCTCGCCACGCAGGACCTCGGCCTGTGGGTCGCGGCGCTGATCGCCGTCGCGGCCGGTGTCGCGGTCACCGCGTTGCAGGGTGCGGTCGTGGGTTACTGGAACGCGAACCCGATCGTGCTCACCATCGCCACCGGGTTCGCGATCGGTGGGGGCGCCACCTGGTTCAGCGGCGGGACCCCGGTCTACCCGAGCGGGAACGCGTTCGACGTCCTCAACGCCACCCCGCTCGGCCTGCCGCTGTCGGTGTACGTGCTGCTGGTGACCGCCGTGGTGGCCCAGTGGGTGCTGACCCGCACGACCGCCGGCCGGCAGCTGTACCTGGTGGGGGAGAACCGGCCGGCGGCGACCGCGGCCGGGTTGCCCGTTGGCCGGGTGACGGTGCTGGCGTGGGCGTTCTTCGGCGCGTGTGCCGCGATCACGGGGGTCTTCCTGGCGTCGTTCAACACCTCCGCGACCGTCACCCTGGGCGGCACCCTCACGCTCGACGCCATCGCCGCGGTTCTCGTGGGCGGTACCGCGATCGCCGGTGGGCACGGCTCGGCGATGCGGACGCTGGGCGGCGCCCTGCTCATCTCCGCCATCTCCGACGTGCTGCTGCTGCGTGGGTTCTCGACCGGGGTGCAGATCCTCACGAAGGGAGTTCTCGTGCTGGTCGTCGTCATCACCGTGCACGTCCGCACCACGAGGAGCTCACGATGATCCGGCGGCGACTGTCTCGACCGGACCGTCTCATGCCGACTGTCTCGCTCGTGCTCGTCCTGGTGGCCTTCCTGTGCAGTCCCGCGCTCAGCGGCCGACCACTGGCGGTGTTCGACGTCTACAACGCGTTGCAGGGCTTCGCGCAGCTCGGCCTGCTGGCCCTCGCGATCGGGATCACGATGATCGCGGGCGAGTTCGACCTGTCGGTCGTGGGCACCTACGCGTTGGGCGGCATGCTCGCCGTGGAGTTCGGCCAGACCTCCCCGGTCCTGGGCGTCCTGGTCGCCATGGCGGGCGGCGCCGCGGTCGGGATCGCGCAGGGCGGCCTGATCGCCTGGCTGCGCATCCCCTCCATGCCGGTCACGCTGGCGACCTACATCGCGCTCCTGGGGCTGACGTACGCGCTGTCGGGCGGGTTGAGCAAGACCTACCCCAACAGCGACGCGACGCTGTGGGTCGACCAGACGGTCGCCGGCGTCTTCTCGCCGAGGAGCCTGCTGACGCTCGCGGCCTTCGTCATGGCCGCGCTCCTGCTCGGCTTCACGAAGCTGGGGCGTGAGCTGCGCGCGATCGGCGGCGACCGCCGGGCCGCCCGGGTGGCGGGCGTCGGCGTCGAGCGACGGCTCGTCGGGATCTTCACCACGTCGGGCACGCTGGCCGCGCTGGGTGGGGCCCTGCTCAGTTACAGCTTCGCGTCGGCCAACCCGGATCCCGGCCTCCAGCCGCTGATCCTCGCCGCGGTCGCCGCGCTGCTCGGCGGCGTCTCGCTGGCCGGCGGTCGCGGCACGCCGACCGGTCTGCTGGCTGGGACCCTGTCGGTGGCACTGCTCGCGCAGATCGTCGCCGTCACCGCCATTCCCGACTACTCGACCCAGCTCCTCTACGCCGCACTGCTGGCCGTGATCGTGGCCATCGAGAGTCCCGGTTTGCACCAGACGCTGTCGCGCGGGTTCAGGAACCGTCGGGCCGCCCCGCGAACGCCCGCCGCCACCACCGGAGAAGAATGACGGCGACGACGTCCACAGTGGCCGAGGCGTAGCGGCGCTGTTCGTCCGCGCCGCACTTCCGGGCGGGCTCGCGCACGGCCGAGTCCCTTCCGATGGTCCCGTGCCGCGTGGAGATCTCCTTCGTGGAACCGGCCGGCGATCAGTGCCGCGTGCCGGCAACCCGTGCGCACATCGGGCGCGTAAGTAGTCCGGGGGATCCACGAACGGAAGGACGCTTACGTGCGTACACGCGTGTCAGCCTGCGTGCTGACCCTGCTGGCCGGGTTGGTCGTCGCGGCCTCGCCACCGGTGGTGGCCGCGGCGCCGGCCACGGCCGAGCCGTCCGGCGGGCGGGTCACGTTGATCACCGGGGACGTCGTCACCGCCGACCTCGCCATCACGCCCGCGGCGCGGGAACACCCCGTGCCGTACACGACGATGACCCGCGACGGCGACGAGTACGTGATCCCGGGCGATGCCGAGCCGCTGGTGGCCGGCGGCCGGCTCGACCGTGAGCTGTTCAACGTCACCGGTCTGCTGCGGCAGGGCTACGACGACGCACACACCGACGCCACGCCGTTGCTCGTCGAGAAGACGGCCGGCCTGCGGGCCGAGCGGAAGCTCGACCAGCTCGGCCTCGCGTCGGTGCGGGCGCCGAAGAAGACCCAGTCCTGGCGGCAGCTGACCGGGACCGGCGGAAAGATCTGGCTCAACGCCAAGCTTTCCGCGTCCCTGGACGTCAGCGTGCCGCAGATCGGCGCCCCGGCCGCGTGGCAGGCCGGGCTCACCGGGGAGGGCGTGACGGTCGCCGTGCTGGACTCCGGGGTGGACGCCGGCCATCCGGACCTGGCCGGAAAGGTGGCGGTGGCAAGGAACTTCTCCGACACCCCGGACACCGACGACCAGGACGGCCACGGCACGCACGTGGCGTCGACCATCGCCAGCGTCGACGGCACGTACCGCGGTGTCGCGCCGGGTGCGCGGCTCGCGATCGGCAAGGTGCTCGACGACACCGGCTCCGGCCAGCTCGACGACATCATCGCGGGCATGCGCTGGGCGGCGGCCGACCAGCACGCCAGGATCGTCAACATGAGCCTCGGCGGCGGCGTCGACAGCGATGGCACCGACCCGGTCTCCCAGGCGGTGAACGAGCTCTCCGCCACCTACGGCACCCTGTTCGTCGTCGCGGCCGGCAACTCGGGTACCAGGTCCGGGATGGGCGGCCCCGCCGCCGCGGACGCGGCGCTCACGGTCGCCAGCACGACCAAGACCGGTGCGGTGTCGGACTTCTCCACCCGTGGTCCGCGGGCGGTGGACGCCGCCATGAAGCCGGAGATCGCGGCACCCGGCAGTGACATCGTCGCCGCACAGGCCCACGGGACACATGTGAGCATGTCCGGCACGTCGATGGCGTCCCCGCACGTCGCCGGCGCCGCGGCCATCCTCGCCGAGCAGCATCGGGACTGGACCGGCGCCCAGCTCAAGGCCGCGCTGGTGTCCACGGCGGCCGATGTCGACGCCGGTGCGTACGAGGTCGGCGCCGGCCGGGTCGACATCGCGCATGCCATCTCGTCGCCCGTGCTGGTGTCGCCCTCGGCCGTGAGCGCCAACCTGACGTGGCCGGACACCGACCCACACGCGGACGTGGTGACCTACCGGAACACCGGCACCGACGCGATCACGCTGTCCCTCGCTCTGGACCTCCCTGGCGCGCCCGCCGGCCTGGCCACGTTGTCGACGAACGAGCTGACCATCGCCGCGGGGCAGAGCGCGCCGGTGACGATCACGACGACCCCGAGGTCCGCGCGGCCCGGGCGGTACGGCGGCGTGCTCACCGCGACCGCGGCGGACGGCCGCGCCACCCGGACGCCGGTGTCCGTGCAGGACGAGGGCGAGAGCTACGACCTGGACATCTCGGTGCTCGACCAAACCGGCGCCCCGACCACGGACTACGAGATCTCCCTGGTGAACCAGGAGACCACCGAGAGGCTGTGGCCCCGGCCCGGTGCCCCGCTCCGGCTGCCCCGGGGCAGGTACTCGTTCTGGGTGTCCTTCGCCAACGCGTCCGGTGAGGTGGTGCTGCTGGCCCAGCCGGTGGTGGAGCTGACCCGGGACACCGCGGTGCGCCTGGACGCGCGGCAGGCGCGACGGGTGTCGGTGGCCGTGGACCAGCCGGCGGTCCGGGCGGGCCTGTGGGACACCAGTGTCTCCGTGCA
This sequence comes from Actinophytocola sp., assembly GCF_035634895.1. Classification (GTDB taxonomy): domain Bacteria; phylum Actinomycetota; class Actinomycetes; order Mycobacteriales; family Pseudonocardiaceae; genus Actinophytocola. The sequence goes on from NZ_DASQCC010000010.1 coordinate 104,861, forward strand.
GAACCCCGGCAGTACCGACAGGTCGGGCACGGTCTTCCCACAGGATCCGAGGTTCAGCACCATGTACGTCTACTCGCCGCCCGGCGTGACCTCCCCGGCGTTCCACTACCGTGACTCCTACCGGCTGGAAGACCCGGCGATGGAGATGTTCACCGAGACCACCCCACGCGTCGAGATCCCGGTGACCTGGTGGGCCACCCAGCCGTCGTACGGCACCCGCCGGGAGCAGGTCGTGGACGGCGGACGCGGCACGCCGGAGGATCTGTCCGGTGTGGACACCGCGGGGAAGATGGTCCTCCTCCGGGTGAGCAAGGACGACGAGGTCGAGGACATCGACCAGCGAATCGCGGCGGTGGCGGCATCCGGGGCGGCCTCGGTGGCGGTCACCCTGTCCTCGTCGGGCAAGGCGCGCGGGCGCAGCGGCTTTCCCGTGTTGTACGTCCATCCCAGGTACACCGACCGGCTCCTGGCGCTGGCGAAGGACGGCGGCGAGGTCACCTGGACGTCGCGGGAAGGCGGGACGGAACGCTACGAGCTCACCTACCCCAGCGACGGCGCCATCCCGGCGGATGTCGCCCGCACCGTGCGCACCGCGGACCTCGCGTCCGTGCGGACCCGCTACTACGGGCAGCCGGAGCACACGACGATGCAGGTCACCGCGTCCTACGTCACCCCGCTCGAACCCGTCGGGCTGACGTGGAGCTCCCCTGTCACCCCGGGCCGGGAACGCGTCGAGCACTTCACGCCGGGCACCTGGACCCTGCGCGTCCACAACGGTCTCGACGGGCGGGAGACGCAGGTCACCGTGGCGGCGGGCAGTACGACACAGCTGTCGTGGGATCGCGTTGTGCTCAGCCCGGGCTTCACCGGCGGGACGAGTGACCCGCTGTTCGGTGACCACCCGTGGGCCTTCCGCCGCAACGACATGGTGGACGTGACCGTGCCGTTCTTCACCGACGCGGACGGCCATGCCTCGGCGCCCGAACTGGAGGAGACGAGCTCCGGGTTCACCACGATCTACCAGGACGGCAAGCTGCTCGGTACCCAGCAGGTGGCCGGCAGGGGAACGTTCTGGGTCGGCCAGAACACGCACGACTACCGACTCGTGACCGAGGTGGCCAGGGAGCAGCCCTGGTGGCCGCTGTCCACGAAGGTCAGTGCGGAGTGGACGTTCGAGTCCGGTTACCGGCAGGGTCCGTTCAACGTCCCGCTGCCGTTGCTGTCGGTCCGTGCCGAACCGCCGGTGGACATCACCAACCGGGTGCCGTCCGGCCAGGTGGTCGTCCCGCTCACGGTCAGCAGGCAGGACGGCCAGGCGACGATCAGCACCGTGATGCTGGAGTTCTCCACGGACGACGGCGCGACCTGGCGCCAGGCGACGGTTTCCCGCGCCGGCGACCGGTGGCGGGCACTGCTCGACAACCCGGCGGACGGCTTCGTCTCGTTGCGCACCAGGGCGGCCGACACGGACGGGAACACCGTCGCGATGACCGTGGTCCGTGCCTACGAGGTCGGCTGATGCCGGGTAGGGCCCCGCGCACGTAGCGCGGCTCGTGACCCGCACCCGGCGTGCTCCCCGGCACGTCAGGCGATCGCACCGTGGGTGCGGGTCACGGGCCCGGTGGCGTGCGCGACGCGCGGTGCCGGCGCCCGGCTAACCTGTCGTCGACGACGGACCTCCAGGGGAGACGGTGTTCATGCGTGCGATCGGTCTGACCGAGTTCGGTGGACCCGAGGTGTTGCGGGTGCTGGAGTTGCCCGTGCCGGAGCCGGGTGCCGGCGAGGTGCGTGTTCGCGTCCACGCCGCGGCGGTCAACCCCACCGACACCGTGTTGCGTGCCGGGCTCGTGCGCGCCGCGTTCGGCGGCCGTCCGGGTCCCTACGTGCCGGGCATGGACGCGGCGGGCGTCGTCGACGCGATCGGTCCGGACACCGACACCTCGCTCCGTCCTGGGGACCCGGTGGTCGCGATCGTGCGTGCCTACGGCCCGCGCGGGGGTGCCTACGCCGAGCACGTGGTGGTACCGGCGGAATCGGTGGTGCCGATGCCGTCCGGTGTGGACTTCCCCGCCGCCTCCACACTGCTGATGAACGCCCTCACCGCCCGGATCGCCCTGGACCTGCTGGCCGTGCCCGCCGGCGGCACCGTCGCGGTGACCGGCGCGGCCGGTGCCTTCGGCGGGTACGCCGTGCAGCTGGCCAGGACCGACAAGCTGCGCGTGCTCGCCGACGCCTCGGCCGCCGACACGCGGCTGGTGACCTCGTTGGGCGCGGACGAGGTCGTGCCACGCGGCGACGACGTCGCCAACCGGTTCCGCGCGCTCGCGTCGGACGGAGTGGACGCCGTGCTCGACGGGGCGATGCTGCACGAGCTGGTGCTCCCGGCGATCCGGGACGGCGGTGGGCTGGCCGTCATCCGCGGTTGGCGGGGTCCGGTCGACCGCGGCATCCACCTGCACCCGGTCTCGGTCAGCGACGGGGCCACCGACCACGCTCGCCTGCTTCGCCTGCGGGACCAGGCAAGTACGGGCGAACTGACACTGCGCGTGGCCGACGTGCTACCGGCCGACCAGGCCGCCGAGGCGCACCGGCGGCTGGCCGAGGGCGGCGTGCGTGGCCGTCTCGTGCTGGATTTCACGGCCTTCTGAGCCTGTTGTCGAGTGCGCCACGGCCGCGGAAGGTAGGGTGCCGGCCGGCGGCTTGGGGGTTCGTGGCCTTCCGGAGCCGTCCCGCGAGGTTCGCGGGTGTCCGCGGCGGGTAGTCCGGGACGGTGGAGTTCGGCCGGTCGGGTGTGTTCGGCCGTTGTGCTGGTGCGGTCGCGTCCCGGCGGTTAGTGTCCCGCCTGCCGGTGTTGTGGCTGGAGTGGAGAAGACCCGTCGTGTCCCCAGGTTCCTCAGGTGACGATGTGGACCTCGGGCTGCGACGAACCCGTCGGTTGACCGAGTTCTTCGCCTGGTTCACGGCCGTCGCCGCGGTCGGCGCGGTGCTCGGTTCGCCAGGGCCGGTGGCGGGACGCGCCGTCGAGGCCACGGTACTGCTGGTGACACTGGGCTGGTGGGCGTCCCGGCGGGCGGTCGGCTCGTGGTGGCTCGTGGCGATCGAGGCGTTGGCGGTCACGCTGGGGTGTTTCGTGCTGCCGACACCGGAGCCGATGCTGGGGTTCCTGTTCGGCGCCACCACCCGGCGTGCGGCGGCGGGCCGGCTCGGGCCGTACGCGTCGCGTGCCGCGCCCGCGTTCACCGGCTACCTGGTCGGCGCGCTGTGGGCGCTGCTTGTGGACAACGGCGGCGAGGTCGACCCGCAGCGGCTCGGGCCGAGCCTGACTCCCCTGTTAGGACTGGTGATCGGGACACTGGCGCTCGGCGACACCGTGTCCGCCGTAGGCACCGCGAGGGCCGCGTTGCGGACCACCGAGGCGGCGGGCGCGCGGCTGGACGCGATCCTGCGGAACAGCCCGGTCGCGCTGGTCGTCCTGGATCCCGCCGACTCGGTCGAGCGGTGCAACGACAAGGCCCGCGCCCTGTTCGAGTGGACCGGCGTGCACCACGAGATGCCGTGTCCACACCACCCCGACGCCGCGCGGTGTCCGCACGGGTGTCTGGACCGGATCCGGGAACAACGGACCGGCGAGTGGGTCTACCGCCCGGCCGACGGCCAGACCCGTACGGTCACCGTGGAGGCCGGGGAGATGCCCGCGACCGCGTCGGTGACCGCCGAGCGCGGACTCCTGCTGGCGTTCGTGGACATCAGTGAGCGCAAGGCGCTGGAAGACAAGCTGCGTGACCGGGCCGAACGGGACGACCTCACCGGGGTGGGCAGCCGGGCGCACCTCACCGGCCTGCTCGGGGCCGCGCTGGCCCGGGCGAAGGCCGGGTTGCTGCTCATCGACCTGGACGACTTCAAGGACGTCAACGACACCCACGGCCACCCGACCGGCGACGACTGCCTCATCGCCGTGGCCAAGCAGATCGAGCGCGCGGTCGCCGACGCGGGCGTGGTGGGCAGGCTGGGCGGCGACGAGTTCGCCGTGCTCGTCGAGACCGCGGACGAGGCGACCCTGATCGGCCTGGGCGAACGGGTTCTGGCGACGCTGGGGGAGACCGTCCCGGTGGCGGGCCGCCAGACCGTGGTCAGGGCCAGCATCGGCGCGGCACTCGCCGGCGGCGACGACCGCTCGACCGCCGCGATCCTCCTGCGCGACGCCGACACGGCCATGTACGTGGCGAAACGGGCGGGCGGCAACCGCGTCGAGCTGTTCCACCAGGGCCTGCGGACCGCGTTGCTGGCACGGCAGCAGGCCGAGGCCGACCTGCGCCAGGCGCTGGCCGAGGAGCAGTTCGTGCTGTTCTACCAACCGATCGTCGACCTGCACACCGGCCGGGTCGTCAGCGCGGAGGCCCTGATTCGCTGGCACCATCCAGAGAAGGGCCTGCTGCCGCCGGGTCCGGTGGTGGAGGTCGCGGAGGAGACGGGTCTCATCGTGCCGCTCGGCGACTGGGCCCTCGTGCGTGCGTGCCATCAGGCCGCGGAGTGGGCGACGGAGGGCTTCACCGTCCGGGTCAGCGTGAACGTCTCCGCGCGGCAGCTGCACACCGTCGACTTCGTCGACTCGGTCGCGGCCGCCCTGCACGAGTCCGGCCTCCTTCCCGACCGGCTCACGCTGGAGCTGACCGAGTCGGCGCTGATCCGGCCCGCCGCACTGACGTTGCTGCGGCAGGTCAGGGAGCTGGGCGTCCATGTCGCGCTGGACGACTTCGGCACCGGGTACTCGTCACTGAGCTACCTCCAGCGCCACCCGTTCGACCTGATCAAGATCGACCGGTCGTTCATCGGTCAGCTGGGCACCGCGCCGACCGCGGAGGGCATCGTCGAGTGCGTTCTGCAGCTGGCCGCCGTGCTGGACACGCCCGTGGTGGCCGAGGGCGTCGAAACCCAGTCACAGGCCGACTTCCTCGCCGGCGCGGGCTGCCCGCTGGCGCAGGGCTACCACTTCAGCAGGCCGGTACCGGCGGTCGAGCTCCGGACTCTCCTGCACACCACGAACAAGTAGCCGCCGGTGCTGGTCCGTCCCGGTCAGGACGGTCAGGACGGTCAGGACGGTCCGGTTCGCAGCAGGGTGTGGATCTCCTCCCCGGTGAGCAGCTCGCCGTAGTGCGGGCCGAGACCGGCGACGACGCCGAGCCGGGCGAGGGTCTCCGCCTGGTCCGCGGTGGTCACGCCCTCGGCGTAGACGTCCATGCCCAGGTTGTGGTTGGCCCACTTGAGCATGCCGACGGCGGCGGAGCGCACCACCGGGTCCGCGCCTTCGGCGAGCGCGCCGACCACCGTGCTGTCGACCTTGATGCCCGCCAGCCGCACGCCGGAACCGGCCAGCGCGTCGAACCGGCCGCCGCCGCGTTGCTCCCGGACCACGGTGACCCCGCCGGCGACGAGGTTCTCCAGCTCCTCCCGCTGGTCCTCGTCCATCGCCATCAGCACGTCGTCCCCGACCAGCAGCTGGAGGCGAACGGGCGGTAGTCCCGCCCGGTCGAGCACCCGCCGGACCGACGCCGCCAGCTCGGGTTCCTTGGACTGCCGGTGGCTCAGCCGCACGGCCACGACGGGCGCCCGCTCGCCGAACTCGGCCAGCCAGCGCCCACCCGCCGCGCACGCGTCGTCGAGGACGAGATAGCCGAGGCGAAGGGTGCTGCCGGTGGTCTCGGCCAGTTCGCGGAACTGCGCCGGGGTCAGCGGGCCGCGCTCCGGGTGGTTCCACCGCAACGCCGCCTCGACCGCCACCACCTCGGGAGCGGCCAGGGAGAACACCGGCGTGTAGCAGACCTCGATCTCACCTTCCCCCATCGCGCCGGCCACGGTGGCGGCGACGGTGAACCGGTCCCGCTCACGGGCATCCCGCGCTGGGTCGTACAGGGTCCAGCGGGCGCGACCGTCCTCGCGGCTCCACCGGGCGGCCACCTCCGCGGTGCGCGCCAGCTCGGTCGGCGAGGCACCGACGACCCGGCACACGCTGATGCCGGTGCTGACCGTCAACCCGATCCCGGCGTCGTCGAGGTACACGGGCTCGGCCAGCAACGCGTCGACCTCCTCGACCAGGCGGACCAACGCGAGCGTGTTCTCCGGGGTCTCGACCAGCACGGTGAACTCGTCACCACCGGTGCGAGCGACCCGGCCGAGCCCCTCGCACGCGTCGCTGAGCCGGTGACCCACCGACCGCAGTACCCGGTCGCCCACATCGTGCCCGAGCGCATCGTTGACCACGTGGAAGCCATCGACGTCGAAGTGCACCAACCCGACCGTGCCCGCACCCCCGCCGGCGCACGCCCGTTCGAGCCAGGCGGTGAACTGCTGGCGGTTGGGCAGTCCGGTCACCACGTCGCCGAGGCTCTGCCGGATCAGCGCGTCGGTCAGCGAGCGGGTGTCGGCGACGTTCACCGTGACGAGCGCCCGTTGCGTCGGACCGAGTGGCGTCACCTCGAGCAGCACGGCCGTCGACTCGCCGTCGTCGCCGGCCAACCGTGCCTCGGTGCGGACGACGCGCCCACCGCAGAGACCCTCGACAGCCGGTCCGTCCGCGACGAACAATGCCGCGACGCCGCTGCCGCGCAGCTCTCCGGCGGTGCGGCCGGCCAGCGCGCACAGGCTGGGATTCACCCGCAGGACCGTGCCCTCGTCGTCGACCAGGGCGAAACCAATGGCGGAGTTGTCGAAGACCGTCGCGAGCGCGTGCGCGGTCGTTGTTTCCCGGTCGAGGTATCCCTCGGTCAGCGCGGCGAGCAGCTGCGCGATTCTGGTCCGCGCGGTGTTTTCGGGAATTGACGGCGGCCGCAGGCCGGCCGCGAGGAACTCCACCGACCGGCGCAGCGCGTCGACGGAAAAACCCAGCTCCGCGAGCTGACGGCCAATGTCGAAGGGGTCGTCGGCGCTGAACGTCGCCGCCTCGGCGCACGCACACAATCGTTCCACCATTGGCACAATTCGCTCCGCCGGCAGATCGGCGCCGGACACCAGATCGGCGACCGCGGCGCGCCACCCGTCGGCGATGGTGGATCTGTCCGCCGGTTTATCCGGGTCGATCTTCCCGGCCGATACCCCGGATAAGTCCCATTTCCCCATGCAACTCTCTTTCCCGAGCGGACCAGCGAGCGGTCGATGATCCTACGGCAGTTCATTCGCGCCATCAATGACATCCCCCGGTCGTGTCTTTCTCGGGAAGAATCCGGTGCGGGATCGGGCGGAAAGAGCACGCCCCGACGGGGACAAAAGTGCTGGCCGCGTCCGCCATGAACTCGTCGGTCACGCTGACGCGCCCCGAATTCCGGGGTCGTCAATTTCCGGCGCCATGCCTGGTCGCGTGATCCTCTACCGCTGTGTGGCCGGCTACCCGATACCGGGCATCACTCGTCCACCGGGTGGGAGGTGGCGTTGGGCAGCAGAAGTCCCGGTGGCGGTGTCTGCCACTCGTCGAACACGGGTGGCGCGGTGTAGTCCTCGATGCTGACCTCGGAGAGGTCGACCTCGCCGCCGGTGAACTTGGCGCCGCGGAAGGTGACCTCACCGCAGTTGAAGGCGGCGCCGTCGAACCGGACGCGGCCGCCGCTGAACTCGGCGTTGTCGAAGTTCACCGTGGCGCCGACGAACTCGGCGCCGCCGAACCAGACCTCGCCGCCGCTGACCCGCATTCCGTCGAACGCGATCCTTCCGGCGGGGAACCGCGCCAGGCTGAAGAGGAGCCGGCCGCCGGTCACCTGGACGTCGGCGAAGTCCGCCGCCCGCAGCACCGCCCGGACCAGGTTGAACTCGTGTCCCTGCCAGCTGACCGGCGCGCCGGGGCGAAGACGGTCGCTGATCACGGCCGTGAGCGAGAGGCGCACCTCGGACTCCTCGTCGTGCTGCCACTGTGAGTCCACCGCGGGTTCATAGGGGAGACGCAGGTAGGCGCACAGCACGTCGATGCAGACCTGACGTTGCTCGACCCACTCGTCGGCGAGGCTGGCCATGGCGTAGATCCCGGCGAGCCTGACGGCCGGCATCTCGTGGCCGATCTGGGAGCACGCGCTGGCGAAGCGCTCGTTCAGGACCTTGACGTGTTCGCGTGCCTCGGCAACCTCGCCGATCCGTTGCTTGCGGTAGGCGACCACCAGCGCCACGACTCCACCGACACCCGCCACCACCGACAACGCGAGCTTGATGATGTTCAGCCTGGTGTCCGGGCTCGGCGCCGCCGGCAGCCCCAACGCCAGCCACAGCGACACCGCGGCCACGGCGAACACGCCGAGCCCGGTCAGGACCACCGCGACGAGGTGTCTCCTGATCGACCACAGTCCGGTGGTCTGGTCACGCCGGGGATTCGTCGAAGCCACCGCGAGATCCTAGTGTCCCGCGCCGGGAATGCGGTGATTAAGTCGGTGGATCCAGGTTTCTGCTTGGCAAGGCGCCGGTGCGTTCTCGTACCGGGTCGTACCTGGGCGAACCGGCAACGCCGCCAGCGGGAAGCTGGGCCGCCGAACTGGTTGCCTGATTTCCGGCGCGGACAGTAGATCCACAGGCCCACTCGCCGTCGCGTCTTTCGACGCTCCGACGGCGATGGTTCCGTTGGCGCGGCGTGCCCTACCGCCGGTAGGCTGGCCGCTGATGCAGGAAACCCGCCAGCCTTCCTTTCCGTCCGCGATACCGGACGGGACGACACCGCAGGGCGGCGGCTGGCTCCCGCACGGTTATCACCTGGAAAGCCACTCCCATCCCGACGGGCAGCTGGTGTACGCGGCGGCCGGCGCCTTCGCCACCACGACCGAGTACGGGACGTGGGTGGCGCCCGCCAACCGGGTCACGTGGACGCCGCCGGGTTTCCGGCACTCGCATCGCTTCCACGGCAGGACCGACGCCCGCATCCTCGCCGTCCCGGCCGACGAGTGCGGCGATCTGGTGGGGTATCCCTGCGTGTTCGCGGTGTCTCCACTGCTGCGGGAGGGAATCCTGGCGCTGACCGGCCGTGGCGCGAAGTCCGCCGGCGCCGAACGGCGGTTGCGTGCGGTGGTGCTCGACGAGCTCGGCGAGATTCCCGAGCAGTCGTTGCACCTGCCCGAGCCACGCGACGACCGCCTGCGCACCGTCAGCGATCTCCTGCATGCCGACCCCGGCGACAACACGACCCTGCCCGAGCTGGGGCGGATCGCCGGGACGAGCGAACGCACGCTCAGCCGCCTGTTCCACGCGGAGCTCGGCATGAGCTTTCACCGCTGGCGCACCATCCTGCGCATCCACCACGCGCTGATCCGGCTCACCGACGGCGTTTCCGTGACCGACACCGCGATCACCTGTGGTTGGTCGAACCCGTCGACGTTCATCGAGGCGTTCACCGCCGTCGTGGGGCAGACCCCAGGGCGCTACCAGGCCGATCTACGCGACCGCGCCGAGTAGCACACAAAGTTGGCGGGTTTCCGTTACCGGACGGCTGACTATCGGTGGACGGCAATCTCTGGCGGGCTCACAGTGGTGATCGACAGTTCACCCGTCGGCCTGGTTGTCGACGACCATCTCTTTCCCGAGGAACAACATGACTCAGGCAGACGAGCACGCCACCGTCGTGATCGTGGGCGGCGGGGTCGCCGGGCTCGCGCTCGGCACCTTCCTCCTGCGCAGCGGCATTGGTTGCGTCATCTTGGAAAAGCACAGCCGGGAGTACGTCGAGAACCGGCAGCGAGCCGGGGCGCTCGACGCCCGCGGCGTGCGCATGCTGCACGAATGGGGCGTGGGGGAGGCGGTGGAGGGCCCCAGCCACAGTTCCTCCGACGCCCCGATGCCGCTGATCATCGACGGGGAAAGGCGCGAGTGGCGGATCGACGACGAGGACGCGGCGGGTGGCTTCGTCACGCAGCAGGTCCTCGTCCGGAACCTCATCCGGATCTTCCTGCGCGACGGCGGTGACCTCCGCTTCGCGGCGGAGGACGTCGCACTGGAAGGCCTCGACACCGAGCACCCGCTGGTGCGCTACCGGGACGCTGCGGGCGCGGCCAGGGTCGTCGGCTGTGACCTCGTCGCCGGCAGCGACGGCTACCAGGGCGTCAGCAGGACCTCCGTCCCCGACGGCGTCCTCACCTGCCACACCCACGAGTTCGGGTACGCCTGGCTGGCGGTGCTGACGGACGTGCCGGCCGATCCGCTCGCCGTGATGGCGGTGCACTCCCGGGGTTTCGCCGCACAGATCACCCGCGGGCCGAACGCGAGCCGCGTCTACCTGCAGTGCCCGGTCACCGACGATGCGGGGGACTGGCCGGACGAACGGGTCTGGCGCGAGCTGGAAGCACGGTTCGGCGCACCCGTGCGGCGGGGGCTGATCGCCAGCAAGCAGGTCGTGCCGCTGCGCGGTGTGGTGTTCAGTCCCATGAGCTACGGCAGGCTGCACCTGCTCGGGGACGCGGCGCACCTGATCTCCCCGATGAGCGCGGAGGGGATGAGCCTCGCGCTGCACGACGCCGAGGTGCTCGCCCGCGCGGTCGTCCACCAGGTGGAGAAGGACGACTCGAGTCTGCTGGCGAGCTACTCGCAAACCTGCCTGACCCACACCTGGGAGCGTCAGGCGGCCGCGGTCTGGATGACCGACGCCATGCACGACTCCGGTGACGCCGCCCACCGCGGGGAGTTCCTCAGGCAGGTCGCCAGGGCGAACCTGGAGAACCTCGTCCAGCCACGGACTCCGGAGAACTGAGCCGGCACCGGCCGGACGTCGTCGCCGGGACGGGATTGTCCCGGCGACGACATGCCGGGGTCAGGCCTGGCTGACCGCGGCGGCGATCGCACCGAGGATGATGTAGATCGCGCCGCTGGAGAGGTCCAGCCTGCGGCGGGCCTTGGCGGTGCTGCGCAGCCGGCCGGACAGCACGCTGGCCAGCATGGCGTAGGAGCCGTCGCTGAGGATGCCGAGCACGATGAACCCGATGCCGAAGAACAGCAGCTGCCAGACGGCCGGGCCGCGGGCCGGGTCGACGAACTGTGGCAGGAACGCGACGAAGAACACCAGGGTCTTCGGGTTCAGCACGTTCACCAGGACGCCCTGGGCGAAGATCCGCGCGTTCGACATCGGCGGTGGTTCCGCCACCGTGCCGTCGTCGGCGCGTCGCGCGCGCAGCTTCTGGATCCCCAGCCACACGAGGTAGGCGACGCCGAGCCATTTCACGATCTGGAACACCGTCGGCGACGCCAGCAGCAGCGCGGACATGCCGAGCGAGGTGAGCAACACGTACACGATGGAGCCGACGTGGACGCCGAGCACCGACAGGAGACCGGCCGCCCGTCCCTGCGCCACCGTTCTGGTGACGATGTAGACGACCGCCGGGCCGGGCACGATCAGCAGTGCCATGGTCGCCGCGACGAACAACAGGACTGTGGACAGGGTTGGCATTTCCGTTATCCCGCCTTTCTGGACTGGGCACGCTCCGCGACCGAGGGGAGCCGCCGGTGGTTGAACAGGGTGCCCGCGCCGATGCCGGTGTCGAGCACGCCAGCCATCCGCAGGCACTGCCACAGGCACGCCTGGTTGGACGTGACGACGGGCAGCCCGAGGTCGCGCTCCAGCGGTTCGACCGCCTCCAGCGTGCGGAACCCGCTGCCCGGCAGGAGGATCCCGTCCGCGTGTGCCGGCGTGGACGCGCGCACCTGCCGGTACACCTCCTCCGGGCGCACCTCCCACTGCCCGCCGAGGTCCCAGATCTCGTAGGTCTCGCGGTCGCGCCAGCCGACGCCGAGGTCGAACCGGGTCTGGCCGGCGAAGGTGACGCCCACGTCGGCGAAGTAGCGTTCGGCCGCGGCGTAGCTGGTGGCGGTGAACCACGGCGGGGTGACCAGGTACGGCCTGCGCACGCCGAGCGTGGCCATGGCGTCGAGCATGGCGAGCGGCGCGGTGGTGACCGGCGTGCCGCCGGCCCGGTTGCTCGCCTCCACCGCGAACCGCTCGTCGAACCCGGCGCCGGCGAGGAAGCTGCTCGAACCGAAGCACAGGCAGATGACGTCGAGCCGGAGCTGGCCCAGGTGCGCCAGCCCGCGGGCGATGTCGGGGGAGTCCGCCAGTGCGGCGGCGTGGTCGCCCTGGAAGTCCGACCCTCGCTTGCGCGGGCTGACGAACCGGGCCGCGTACACGGTCACCCCCGGCGGCGCCATCGCCCAGATCTCCGCCTCCGGGACGGGGTCGGCGTGGATGACCAGGATCCCGATCCTGGCCCGCCAACCCCAGCTGTCCGAAGTCATGCCGCGGGCTCCTCGACGTCCCACACCTGCTCGGGGATGGTCGCCTTCGCCGCCGCGATGGTCTCGTCGTCCAGCACGGTGTCGTCGAGCTCGCCGGCGAAGTAGCGCTCGTACGCGGTCAGGTCGAAGTGCCCGTGCCCGGAGAGTCCGAAGAGGATGGTCTGCTGGCGGCCCTCCTCGCGGCACCGCATCGCCTCGTCGATCGCCACGCGGATGGCGTGGGTGGACTCGGGTGCGGGCAGGATGCCCTCGGTCCGCGCGAACAGGACGGCGCCGTCGAAGCAGCGCCGCTGGGTGACGGCGGTGGCCTCCATGTGACCGTCCTCGACCGCCCGGCTGACGAGCTGGCCCATGCCGTGCGCGCGCAGGCCGCCCGCGTGGAAGGTCGGCGGGACGAAGCCGTGGCCGAGGGTGTGCATGCGGAACAGCGGGGTGAGGCCGGCCTTGTCGGCGTAGTCGTAGGCGACCGTGCCGCGGGTGAGCGTCGGGCAGGCGGCCGGTTCGGCCGCGATGAGCCGCACGTCCTGGCCGCCCCGCAGCTTCTGCCCCAGGAACGGGAAGGAGAGTCCGGCCAGGTTGCTGCCGCCGCCGGCGCACCCGATGACGATGTCCGGGTAGTCGTCGGCCAGCTCGAACTGGCGGATCGCCTCGAGACCGATGATCGTCTGGTGGCCGAGCACGTGGTTCGCGGCGCTGCCGAGCACGTAGCCGAGCGAGTCGTCCGTCGAAGCGGCCTCCAGCGCCTCCGAGGTCGCGATCCCCAGGCTGCCGGGGCATTCGGGGTCCTCGGCCAGCACGGCCCGGCCGGCCGCCGTCTCGACGCTCGGACTCGGCACGCACACGGTGCCGAACGTCTCCATCAGCGACCGCCGGTACGGCTTCTGCGTGAAGCTCACCTTGACCATGTAGACCTTGGCGGACATGCCGAACATGGCGGCGCTCTGTGCGGTCGCGCTGCCCCACTGGCCCGCGCCGGTCTCGGTGACGAGCCCGCGCTTGCCCGCCAGCTTGTTGTAGTAGACCTGCGCGACCGCCGTGTTGGGCTTGTGGCTGCCGGTCGGCGCGACGCCCTCGTACTTGTAGTAGATGCGCGCGGGCGTGCCCAGCTCGGCCTCGAGCCGACGGGCCCGGTGCAGCGGCGAGGGCCGCCACTGGGCGTAGATCTGGCGCACCGGTTCGGGAATCTCCCATTCGCGTTCGGTGCTCAGCTCCTGCTCGATGACCGGCTCTGGCATCGTGGCGGCCATCTCGTCCCTGGTGACCGGACGCCCGGTGGCCGGGTTCAGCGGCGGGTGAAGCGGGGGCAGATCCGCGGCGAGGTTGTACCAGGTGGTGGGGATGTCATCCTCGTCGAGAAGAAACCGGACCCGGTCGACCATTACTGCCTCCTGAATGCAGGGGAGTCTGCGCGAAGGGTGGTTGTCGTGTGCCCAGATGATTTCACGGGTAATTACCTTGGTCGAGTGAATCGACGGCAGTTGAGTCAGAATTCAGTGATACTCAACCGGTGCGGTGGCAATTACTGACTGATTGCGTGTACGGTTATCGCACGATTGGTGACACCCAATCCGGACAGCTGACCAGCGGATATCACGAAGCGTGACAAATAGTGGACGTGCGCGGGAATATTAGTCTGTTGGGGTGAAAAAATAGATCGTGCAATAATACGGTCATGGCCGCCGGTATGTTCCTCGGCGTGCCGGCATCGCCTGGGTGGGCCTGAACGCGGCACCGGATGCGCGCGCGTCAGGGGACCCGGCGGGAGATTCGGTGCACGACGCCCAGCAGGGCGGGTTCCTTGACGTAGCCGAAATGCCGGGAGTCGTAGCTCTCGTCCCGGTTGTCGCCCAGTACCACCATGTGGTGGGCGGGCACCCGGTTGCCCGGGTAGCTCCACAGGGTGGCGACCCTGGCGCGCGGGATCACGTCACCGGGGACGGCGATCGCGCGCTTGATCATCCAGCCTGGTTCGGTCGTCCTGGGGCGGGCGAAGACCACGAGGGCACCCGCCGCCACGGCACGCAACGGCTTGCGCCGCACCAGGACCTGGTCGCCGGAGCGGAGGGTGGGGACCATGCTGTCCCCGCGGACGGTCACGACGACCAGTCGCAGCCGCAGCCAGGTCAGTGCGGCGGCGGCGAGCGCCAGGGACACGGCCAGCACGACGATCATCCCGGTACCTCCTGCAGGTATCCCTTGCTCTGCAACCGGTACAGCCGGGCGTACACGCCGCCGTGGGCCAGCAGTGCCGCGTGGTCGCCCAGTTCGGTGACCCGTCCCTCGTCGAGCACGGCGATCGTGTCGGCGTCGCGGATGGCGCCGAGGCGGTGCGAGATCAGCACGCTGGTGCGTTCGGCGCGGTGCTCGTGAAGGCGGGTGTGGAGGTCGTGCTCGGCCTCCGCGTCGAGGCCGGAGCTCGGTTCATCGAGGATCAGCAGGTCGCGGCCGACGCGCAGGAACGCCCGCGCGAGCGCGACCCGCTGCCACTGGCCGCCCGACAGCGCGACGCCGGTTCCCGGGTCGGCGTTGTCGGTGAAGGTACGGCTGAGCATCGTGTCGTAGCCGCGCGGCAGCGCCGCGAGCGTGTCGTGCACACCCGCGCGCCCGGCGGCTTCCCGCAGGCGGGTCTCGTCGCCGAGCGCGGTCAGGTCGCCGAGCGCGACGTTTCTCCGCCGCGGACAGGTCGTAGTTCACGTAGTCCTGGAACACCACGCCGATCCGGTCCCGCAGACGTGGAGTCGGCGAACTCGACGGTCACTGGGTCGGCGGCCGGCGGCTCACGCGGCGGGACACGGATCCGGTGCGGGTAGAGGGCCTCCCGGGCCGCGTCGGCGGCACGCAGGTAGTACGCGAGCAGGTTCCCCATCGCGTGCTCGCGGTCGGCGGGACGTTCCTCGTCCGTCGCGCGTTCGGCGGCGTAGAGCCGGATCAGGGGCACTGCGGTGGCTGGAGGCGGAGCTGCCCAACCTCACCTCCGCCGTCCAGCACGCCGCCGACACCCGGCACGCCACGCTGGCCTGCCTGCTCGCCGACGCGATCCGCGGCTACTTCCCCGGCCGCGGACGTGCGTCGGAGCAGTTCACCGTCGCGTCGACCGCGCTCCGGGCGGCCACCGAGGTGGATGACCCGCTGCTGGCAACGTCGGCCCACCTCAGCCTCGCCGAGGCCCACGCGGGGCTTGGCCAGTACGAGCCGGCCATCGAGCACTGCGCCTCGGCACGGGCGTTCGCGCTGAAGGCAGGCTGGACCGACGGCGAGTCGACCGTGTTGGGACGCCTGGGCACGATCCACCGCGAGACCGGGAGACTGCGCGACGCCGCGACGTGTTTCCGCCAGGCCCTGGACATCAACACCCGGCTGAGCGCACGCCGCAAACAGGTGCTCGACCTGATGAACCTGGGCGTCACCCACGCCGTGCTCGGTGACCTGGCCGAGGCCGCCGGCCTGTTCGGCCGAGCACACGAGCTCGGCCGCGAGTCGGTCTCCCCGACCAACACCGCGATGGTCCTGCACTGCCTGGGCAACGTGCACCGCTACCTGGGTTCGCTGACGGAGGCCGTCGGATACCTGACGGAGGCGCTGGCCATCAGCCGCGCCGTCAACGAGCTCGGCAGCCAGGCGGGAATCCTGGACAGCCTCGCGGGCGTCCACACCGACAAGGGCCACCACGACGACGCGATGGCGTTCGCCACCGAGGCGCTCTCGCTGGCCAGGCAGGTCGGTGCCCGCCACACCGAGACAGCGGTGCTGGTGAGCCTGGGCGCCATCCACCAAGCCCAGGGCGACCACGGGCAGTCCCTGCGCAGACACGGCGACGCCCACCGCCTGGCCACGGACAACGGCCAGCTGATGGGGGAGCTGGACGCACTCGTCGGACTGGCGTGCGCCCACACCAGCCTCGGCCACCACGAGGCCGCCGGCGAACATGCCAACGCGGCGCTGACCCTGTCCCGCGGGGCCGACCACCGCCTGCAGGAAGGCCAGGCGCTGACCGCCCTCGCCGACAACGCCCTGGCCGCCCGGTCCGTCCCGGAAGCCGCCCGGCTGGCGGAGGAGGCCCGCACCGTCCACAACAAGACCGGCTACCGCCTCGGCGAGGCCCGCAGCCTCCGCACCCTCGGCCACGCCATGTGCCGGCTCGCCGACACCCACGCCGCCCACGCCCACTGGCACGCCGCACTCACCCTGCTGACCGACATCGACACGAGTGAAGCAGAGGACCTCCGCGCCCTGATCGCCCGCGGTTCCTGAACGGCTTGGCCGGGGTGGGCGACGGTGCGGGCGTCGAAGATCGCCCGACCGGACAGTGACACGCCGAGCCGGCGGCGGCCGGTCGAGAACGCTCCCGTGACCGGTGCCGTGGATATCCCCGTCGGCGACCGCCGGGAGAATCGGATCTTCCGATACTCCGATCGGGTTGTCTTTTCTTGAATCAGCGCCAGCCGGGTGTCGTCGTCCGTGTCGTGTATTCGGAGAAGGTGTCACGGACTGCCGATCGCCAGGTTAGGATTCTCTTCGGCAGGCACGATGATTGGGGGAACATGTCCTACCCGGGTGCCGACAACGCTGAGCCGAGTGGATATTCGTTCGCCGATCTCGGTGGGCTCGACGGAGTCATCGGTGGATGGCGAGAACAGCGGGATGAAATCGAACAGGACGGGACGCTGCTGGCCCACGCCGTCCACGGTCTCCGGCCGTCCGCCCACGACGTGGTCACCGCCGGCTACTTCGTCGCGCTGGGTGCCACGTTCGGCGTGTTCCACCACCACAACAACGAGATGGCCCGGTACACGACCGACTACGCGCGGAACCTCGCGGCGAGCCGGCTGCAGATGTCCGTGACCGAGGACGGAGTCAGGGCCGCGTTCTCTCGCGAAGGGGACGGATGATGGGCGCACCGATGTCGGGCCAGGAGATCTACGAGAGCTTCACACGCGGGGACTTCAGTGGTCTGCAGACAAGTGGCGTCGCGACGATGAGGCTCTCGGTCAGCTACGCAGACCGCGCTCAGCGGTTGGACCGCCTGGCCGCGGAAATGGAAAGGGCATGGCAGGGCGACGCCGCCGACTCCGCACGCCGCGGGGCCGGTCCCCTGGCGAACAGGCTCGCGCTGGCGATACCGCAGCTCGGTAACGCGGGAAGGTCGATAGAACAGCAGGCAGAGGAATTCCTGGTCGCCAAGAACTCGGTGGTTCCGGTGCCACCCGTACCCGAGAAGCCCGGTTTCTTCGACAACGTCTTCAGCCTGGGCAACGCTCAGGGCGACTACGAGAAAAAGCTGGCCGCGGCCCAGAGCGCGAACGACAACAACGTCGCCGTGATGACGCGGTACGAGGACGCCACTCGACGCAACGTCGACATGCTCACCCAGATTCCCGCGGCATTCGCGTCCTTTCCGTCGCTCGGTGACGCTCACATTCACGAACTGCCTCCATCGGGGGCGCCGATTCCGGAAACCACGACCACCGGCATACCGCCGGCAGGTCAGGGCGGGCAACCCGCCGCCGACTCGGCGCCGGCCGGCGAAGCGGCCTCGACGTCGCAATCGCGGGCAGGAAACCCGTCGCAGTCCGCCGCGGCCGACGCCGGCCTGGCGGGCACCCGCGCGGAGTCCACCGGCACGGCGGCAGCGAGCGTGGCACCGCTGGACATCGCTTCACCGAAGCAGAGTCTCGCGCCGTCGCTCGACGGGCCGCGTGCCGGTCCGCCGCTCGGGCCGGTCGGTGTCGGTTACGGGTTGGGCGCAGACGCGACGCGCGGCGGCGTGCCGGGCGGACCGCGTGAGCCCGGTGGGCTCGGCGGTCCGCGCGGGGCCGTCGCGAGACCTGTGAGCGACCCCGGCGTACGAGGCCGGGGCCCGGCCTGGCCGGAGAGCCCGGCCGCGCGTGGCGCCGGACGTGCCGGCACCGGACGTGCCGGCGCTGGCGGACCCGTCGGCGCCGGCAGGCGGAGCGAGTCGGAGGACGACCTCGAGCACCGGCGACCGGCCTTCCTGGTCGAGGCGGACCCGGACGAGTTGTTCGGCAACGACCAGACCACGGCGCCGCCGGTGATCGGCGGGTAGGCGACAGGAGATGGCGCTACCACAACCGCTCACGCTGTCGGCCGAGGCGCTGGTCCGGCTCGTCGCCATGGAGAACCTCGGCGAACCGCACGTGGCACTGAGGCCGCCGGCGGTCTGGCGGCCCCGGAAGGATCGGGACGCGTTCGACGAGGCGCTCCGGGACCACTTGGCGTCGATTGGGTTGTTCGACCGCCACGGCCGCGTCGACGTGGAGGTGGCGTCGTCGTTGGCGGTGCTCTGCCGGTCCGGGACCGAGTTCTACGGCTGGATCCATGCCGAGAACCGCACGAAGGCCGTGCTCGCCGCGGCGGTCGGCAAGGAGGGGGTCCTCGCGGTCCGCGACGGCGAGGACGTGCGGTTGCGCCAGATCGGTGCGAAGACCCTGGCAGAGGCCCTGGTCCGGCAGACCGCAGACGTGCCGCCCGGCAGGGGCGGCGCGGTCAGCTTCCTGCGGTCGGAAGCAGCCGCGGCGGTCAACGGCCGGCGAACCAGCGAGAGCGGCGTCCGCACCATGGCCGCCGGCCGGGAGATCCGGTTGGCACAACGCATCACGAGCCAGCCGACCACCGGCGGTGGACAGCTCTTCGTCGCGTGCCGGGACCACATAGGCCCCAGGCGGGCCTGCCAGCACCCGCTGCGCTACGCCGACACTCCCACCGGCCGCTGGCTCAACCTCATGACGCCACTTCCCGGCGGGGACAACCGGATCCTCCTCGCACCCGCCAGCAGGGCCGACCTGGCCACCAGGCTCCACGAGATGCACCACGCACTCACCCGCTGAACCCGTCGTTCCCGCCGGCCGGTTCCGGACCGCGTGTGGCCGGAGAGTCGCACCCTCCGGCTCCCACGGAGCCGAGCGCAACAGCCCACGCTCGCGGCCATCGTCGCCCGGCAGGGCCCACTGCCGCGGTACGTGCTCACCGAGTTCGGCCGGACTGCGGTCACTGCGGCCGGTGCTGGTGGCACTCGCGGTGCCCGGGCGCTTTTCCAGGCGCTGCGCCAGGGCAGGCGTGGACGGTGCGGCCCCCGACGATGACGGTGGTGCCCTCCTGCCCCGGCGGCGCCGAGGTCACGCGTCGCGTGCCGGTCCACCTCCGCCGGGCGTCCGGTGGCTCGCCACGATGGTCACGTGTGCACCACCCGAAGGTCGTCGACGCCGAGTAGACCCGCCAGCGGTACGTGCGCCGTGCGTTGCCGCGGATGCACCGCGAGGCCAGTCGCCCGCACGATCCGCAGCAGTCGTTCCGCCAGTGGCAGCACCATGTGCCGTCCCCAGCACCGTTCGTTGCGATGCCCGAAGGGCACGTAGCCCGGGTGCTCCTCGGGGTCGAGCGTCGCCCAGCGCTGGGGCCGGAAGGCGGCCGGCTCGTCCCACAGCGAGGGGTCGCGGTGGGACAGCAGCGGCAGCAGCAGCACGTCGTCGTCCGGCCGGATCAGTGGGTGCAGGTCGGCGAACTCCGGTGAGGCGACGCGCAGGATGTTCCACGACGGCGGCAGCAGCCGCGCCGACTCCGCGATCACGTACGCGTCGGGCACGTCGGCGAACGGCGCACCCAGCCACAGTGCGTTGGTGACCAGTGCCGACACCGTGAAGCACACCGGCGCCGCCGCCCGGCGGTACATGCCCATCGCGTGCCTGCGTTCGGCGTACCCGCCATGAACCCGTTGTGCCAGCGCCGATCCCGAGCGGGGGCCCGGCAGCGCCGCGCCGGCCGCGATGGTCGTCCAGGTCAGTTTCGTGGTCAGTTCCAGTGTCCGGTCCACCATCACCCGCAGGCGGAACGGGTCGGTGCCGAACACGAGGTCCCGCAGGTAGTTGTGGGCCACGTGCGGCCAGGTTCCCGCGAGATCCGGTGTGCCCTCGGCGACCTTCAGCGCGCGCCGCACGTCCTGGCCGACCGCCTGCATCACCGCGGCCGCCTCGGCGCGGCTTATCTCCTTACCGCGCAAGGGCTTGAAGGTCGGCCGTTCGGCCGGCCCCGCCGGCCGGGCACGGAGCACCGCGTCCATCACGGCGGGATCGGCCACCCCGACGGTGTCCGCGTCGATGCGGAACACGCCGTCCCCGAGGTGATCGTCGAGCAGCCGCCGAATACGCGGCGCGAACACTGTCGCGTTGTTGACGCTGGTCGGGACACGCACGACGATCTCCCCGGAAAGAATCGGCACCCGGACCCGGCCTACCGGATCCGGGCCGATCGACTTAGTACCAGATGTACCAGGCGTGCGATTTCAGGCTCTTGCGGGAACCGATCTTGCGCTTGAGAAGCGTGACCACTCTCATGCTTGCCTCCAGTGCCGATGGTGTGAACATTTCCATCAGTAGTGGATCGTCCGCATCCTGGTCAAGACAAGCCGTGGTCCCGCTTTTCACGGTTTCCCACTCACGAACGAATTTCTCCGGAAATGTCACGCCGATTCCGATTTCGCCACGGTCGGCGCGCCGGTCGGGACACCGTAACGGCACCCGTCACATCAACGGCGCGTTAATTTCCGGGGACATAGGAAAATGGCCGTTTTTGAATTGGTGGAAGCGCTGGTCAATGGCGACCCGGAGCACCGAAACTTTTGGAAAGGTGACCCGACGGTCAGGATCGCCGGACCGGGTCCGGGAACCGGGTGTTGGTGAGCCGCTCGGAAAGCGACCAGAGTCGTGTGGCCACGGCCGGGTCCCCGGCGGTGGCGGAACGCTTGATGAGCTCCGGTGCCCCACGCATGTGCGCGAGATAGCTCGGTCCGGTGAAGCTGTTGCCGGGCAGGTCGGCGACGGCCGCGTACAGGACGGGCAGGGCGCCCTGCTCGGGGGTCTGTGCCACCAGCCTGACGAGGAGCTTGGCCAGGCGGCCGCTGCCGGCGTAGATCTGGGTCGCGACGAAGCCGGGATGGGCCGCCTGCGCCAGCACTGTCGAGCCCGCCTGGTCGAGGCGGCGCTGGAGCTCGGCGGTGAAGAGCAGGTTGGCCAGCTTGGACCGGTTGTAGGCCCGGGCCGGCTGGTAGGGGTGGTGCTCGTCGTGGGGGTCGTCGAAGTCGATGCGGCCGACTCGCTCGGCCTGTGACGAGACGGTCACCACGCGGCCGGTGACGTGCTCGATCAGCAGGTTGGTCAGGGCGAACGGGCCGAGGTGGTTGGTGGCGAACTGCAGTTCGAACCCGTCGGCGGTGCGGCGCAGGTCCGGCACCGACACGCCGGCGTTGTTGATCAGCAGGTCGATGGGCTCCCGCCAGTGCGCGGCGAACGCTCGCACCGAGCCGAGGTCGGCGAGGTCGAGCTCGCGCACCTCGGTCTCGCCCGGTGTCGTACCGGCGGCCGCGCGGCCCTTCTCGACGTCACGGACGGCGAACACGACCCTGGCGCCGGCGCCACCCAGTGCGCGGGCCGTCGCGAGCCCGACACCGCTGTTGGCGCCGGTCACGATCGCCGTCCTGCCGGTCAGGTCAGGGAGGTCGGCGGTGGTGAACTTCATCATGGGCTCCGCGGGTGTTCGAAGGGCTCGAGTGATTGCACTCAGTGGCATCACTGTACAGCGCTGATGCCACTGAGTGCAATCACGGTAGGCTGAGGCCGTGGGCAGATGGGAACCGGACGCGTTCGGACGCCTCCGCGACGCGGCGTTGGCGCTCTTCGTCGAACAGGGCTTCGAGAAGACGACGGTCGCTCAGATCGCCGAGCGAGCCGGCATGAACAGGCGGACCTTCTTTCATCACTTCGCCGACAAGCGCGAGGTGGTCTTCGCCGGCCAGGCGGACTCCGACGAGCTCATCGCCACCGAGATCCGCGCCCAGCCCGACTCCGTCGACCCGCTGCACGCCGCCGTGGCGGGGCTCAGGCTCGCCGCCGACACGCTCTACGAGCAGTACCGCCAGGGCGCGGTCGAGCTCGGTCGCGTCATCGCCGAGAGCCGTGAGCTGCGGGAACGCGAGCTGGTGAAGCGCGCCACGCTCGCCGACCGGATCGCGGCCGCACTCCGCGACCGGGGCACCGCCGAGCCGGTGGCCCTCGTCACCGCGTGGACGGCGGTCGCGGTGTTCTTCGTCGCCAGGAACCGCTGGAACCAGCCCACGAACGACCGGACGCTGGCCGGCCTCATCGAGTTGACCCTCGAGGAGTTCGTCCGCGCCGCGCCGCTTCCGTCCGCGTGACGGAAGCAGCCCCGGACCGTCAGGCTCGGGGGCGTAGTCCGTGCACGAGGAGGGCGAGCAGCCGGTCGGCCTGGGCCGAGCTGTCCGGGGTGTCCTGGGCGGCCCAGGCGATGGCGTTGACCATCCGCAGCACGTCCGTGTCGTCCGCGCCGGCGACGAGCGTGCCTGACCGGCGCGCTCGTGCCAGCAGGGCGGCGGCCACCGCGAACATCTCCGCGTGCCAGGTCGGCACCGGGTCGTCCGCGCGGTCGAGGGCCGAGTTCATCACGAAGGCCGCCAGGCCGCGATAGGTGAGGGCATGCGTGACCGCGGCACGCAGCCAGGTGTGCAAGGCGTCGAACTCGTCCTCGGCGGTCAACAGGCGGTTGCCGAGGTCGACCAGTTCGGCGATCCGCTCGGCGAGCACCTTCTCGATGAGATCCAGCCTCGTGGGGAAGTGCCGGTACAGCGTCCCGCTGGCCACCCCGGCGCGCCGGGCGATCTCGTCCAGTGAGGCGTCCACGCCGGACTCGGCGAACGCGATGCGTGCCTGCTCGACCAACTGCTCGTGGTTGCGTCGGGCGTCCGCGCGCCTGGGGCGCCCGGCACGCGGCGAACCGTTACCTGCCAGCGTGATCACCCGTGGCCCTACTAGCCGGGGACACCGTCCGCTACGGTGTCCGTCTCAACCGGGCTGTGTCTCACCTTAATGTGTGGTCTCGGTATGTGCGAACGCGGGACTCGCTATGTTTGAACGCGGGACTCGCGCGTAGAGCGTGGTTCGAGGTCGCGCTGCGGCGGCGCGTCCGTCCGCAATGGACAGTAGGGCTTTGTAGGGGTTGTTCGGCATCCCGAATCGCCTGATCGTGGACTGGGGCCGGAGCTTGCCGGCCATGTCGACGAGACCTCAGGAGAGCGATGACCGACACCCGAGCCGCCGTGCTGCGCGAGAAGGCCGCCGAGTTCGTGTTCGAGGACGTGACCGTGGGCGACGCGCGCCCCGGCGAGGTGTCGGTCCGGCTCGTCGCGTCGGGCGTCTGCCACACCGACCTGCTGGTGCGTGACCAGGTTCTTCCCCCGGGGCTACCGGCGATCCTCGGCCACGAGGGCAGCGGTGTCGTCACCGCGGTCGGCGCCGGGGTGACCACCGTCGCGCCGGGCGACCCCGTGGTGCTCGCGCCGCTCCACTGCGGACGCTGCCGGAACTGCCTGAGCGCGCACCCGATGCACTGCGACGCGTGGGGCCCGCTGAACCTGCGGGGCCGCCGCGCCGACGGCAGCACGGCGTACCGGGATGCCAGGGGCGTGGAGCTGAACGGACACTTCTTCGGCCAGTCGGCGTTCGCCGGGCACGTCGTGGTCAGCGAGCGGTCGGTGGTGAAGGTGCCGGACACGGCGCCGCTGGCGCTGCTCGGCCCGCTGGGCTGCGGACTCCAGGCCGGTGCGGGGACCGTGCTGCGTGTCCTCGACCCGGAGCCGGGTTCGGCGATCGCGGTGTTCGGCGCAGGCGCCGTCGGCCTGGCCGCCGTGATGGCCGCGCGGGTCGCCGGCTGCGCGCGCATCATCGTGACCGACCTGCACGCGCCGCGCCGCGAGCTGGCGACCGAGCTCGGCGCGACCGACGTGCTGACGCCCGGACCGGACACCGTCAGCCAGATCATGGACCTGACCGGCCGCGGTGTCGGCTACGCCGTCGACGCCGTCGGGCTGCCGCAGACCGCCAGATCCGCGCTCGCGGTGCTCGCCATGGGCGGGACCGCCGCCATCGCCGGCTCGGCGGGCGCCGGGCAGGACGCCGCGTTCGACCTCACCCAGCTGATGGGCCGGCGGGTGTGCGGCGTGATCGAGGGCGACAGCGTGCCGGGGTTGCTCATCCCGCACCTGGTGGCGCTGTACCAGGCCGGCCGGTTCCCGTTCGACCGGCTGGTGCGGACCTACCCGTTCGACGAGCTCAACCGGGCGGTCGCGGACTCCGAGTCCGGCGCGACGGTGAAACCCGTCGTGCTGCACCCGGCTGCCTAGCCGCGACCGACCGCACCCTCCACATCCACGGACTTCGTTCTGGGGCTGCCCGATGCGTGATCTGGACCGTACGACCGACATCGCCGTTGTGGGCATCGCCTGCCGCCTGCCGGGCGCGGCCGACCCCGGGCGGCTGTGGGAGCTGCTGGTGGCCGGCGAGCACGCCGTCGGCGAGGGGCCCGCCGACCGGTGGCCGGACCACGCCGAGGTCCCGCGGTGGGGTGCGTTCCTCGACGACGTGTACGGCTTCGACGCCGACTTCTTCGGGATCTCCGCGCGCGAGGCACCCTTCGTCGACCCACAGCAGCGGCTCATGCTGGAGCTCGGCTGGGAGGCGCTGGAGGACGCCAGGATCATGCCCGGCACGGTGGCGGGCCGGGCGCTCGGCGTGTTCGTCGGCGTGAACATGGACGACCACGCGAAACTCCTGCATGGTCCCGCGCTCGCGCACGGCGGCCACCACGCCATGCCCGGCAACCAGCGCGGGATCATCGCCAACCGGATGTCCTACGTGCTCGGCGCGCGGGGGCCGAGCATCGCGGTCGACACCGCGCAGTCGTCGTCGCTCGTCGCCGTGCACCTGGCGTGCGCGAGCCTGCGTGCCGGGGAGTCGGAGCTGGCGATCGCGGGCGGGGTCAACCTGCATCTGCTCGCGGAGAGCCTGGTGCTGGCGAACCGGTGGGGCGGGCTGTCCCCGGACGGCCGCTGCTACACCTTCGACGCGCGTGCCAACGGTTACGTGCCGGGCGAGGGCGGCGCCGCGGTCCTGCTCAAGCCGCTGGCCCGCGCGGTCGCCGACGGCGACCGGATCCACTGCGTGATCCGCGGCAGCGCGACCAACAACGACGGTGGCGGCGACACGCTCACCACGCCGAGCGCGGCCGCGCAGGAGGCCGTGCTGCGGGCCGCGTACCGGCGTGCCGGCGTCGACCCGGCCGAGGTGCAGTACGTCGAGCTGCACGGCACCGGTACCAGGGCGGGGGATCCCGTCGAGGCGGCCGCGCTGGGGGCCGTGCTCGGCGCCGCTCGGCCACCGCGGCACCCGGTCGTGGTCGGGTCGGCGAAGACGAACGTCGGGCACCTCAGCGGCGCGGCGGGGATCGTCGGCTTCCTGAAGACGGTGCTCAGCCTGCGGCACCGGCGGATTCCGGCGAGCCTCAACTACGAGACCCCGAACCCGGCGATCCAGCCGGACCGGTTGAACCTCAGCGTGGCGCGGGAGACCGGGCCGTGGCCGGCGCCGGACCGCGAGCTGGTCGCCGGCGTCAGCTCGTTCGGCATGGGCGGGAGCAACTGCCATGTCGTGCTCGCCGAGTGGCCGGCCGCCGCGGCGCCTCGGCCGCCGGCCGAGCCGGACGTCGTGCCGGTCGTCGTGCCGGTCGTCGTGCCGTGGCTCGTGTCGGCCAGGTCGCCGGAGGCGTTGCGCGGTCAGGCGGCCCGTCTCTCCACTGTGGACGCGGCGCCGGCCGACGTCGGGTGGTCGCTGGTCGCCACGCGGTCGGCGTTCGAGTTCGGCGGGGTCGCCGTCGGCGCGGACCGGGCCGGCCTCGTGGCCGAGCTGACCGCGCTGGCCGACGGCGACGTCGCCGCCGTGCGTGCGGATCCGGGCTCTTTGGCGGTGGTGTTCACGGGTCAGGGCGCGCAGCGGGTGGGGATGGGCCGGGAGCTCCATGCCGCGTACCCGGTGTTCGCCGCGGCGTTGGACGAGATGTGTGCCGCGTTCGGGCCGGACCTGCGGGAGGTGATCTTCGAGGACCCGGACGAGGTGCTGTCGCGGACGGGGTGGGCTCAGCCGGCGCTGTTCGCGGTCGAGGTGGCGCTGTACCGGTTGCTGGAGTCGTGGGGACTGCGCCCGGACTTCGTCGCCGGGCACTCGATCGGGGAACTGACCGCCGCCTACGTGGCCGGTGTCTGGTCGCTCCAGGACGCGGTGCGGGTGGTGGCCGCGCGGGGCCGGCTGATGCAGGCGTTGCCCGCGGGCGGCGCGATGGTGGCCGTCGAGGCCGGTGCGGAGGAGATCGCGGCGGGGGTGGAGATCGCGGCGGTCAACGGTCCGCGGTCGGTCGTGCTCACCGGCGAGACGGACGTGGTGCTGGCCGAGGCGGCGCGGTTGGAGACGTTGGGGCGCAGGACGAAGCGGCTCCGGGTCAGCCACGCGTTCCACTCCTCGCTCATGGCGCCGATGCTGGACGAGTTCCGTGCCGTGCTGGCGTCGGTCACCTTCCGCGAACCGACGGTTCCGCTGGCCGGCCGGGGTGGTGGTGACCCCGAGTACTGGGTCCGCCATGTTCGCGAAACGGTGCGCTTCGCCGACCACGTCGCGATGTTGTCCGCCGAGGGCGTGACCACCTTCCTCGAGGTCGGGCCCGATGCCGCGCTCACCCCGATGCTGCGGGACTGCGCGCCGGACGGGGTGACCGTGCCGACGCTGCGCCGCGACGGGGACGAGGTCCGGGACGTCGTGCGTGCCCTGGGCATCCTGCACCTGCGGGGTGTCCCGGTCGACTGGGTGGACTTCTTTCCCGATGCCCACGCCGTCGACCTGCCCTCCTACGCCTTCCAGCGCACGCCCTACCGGCTCGACGGCGCCGCTGCGCCGGCGGTGACCGTCCCCGCGGGTACACCGGCGCCCCCGGCCGATGACGTCGACGTGCCCGGTCTCGTGCTGCGCCAGGTGGCCCGCGTGATCGGGCGGCGTCCGAGCGACGTGGACCCCGCCCGGACGTTCCGGGACCTCGGGTTCGACTCGATGATGACGTTCCGGGACCTCGGGTTCGACTCGATGATGTCGTCGGAGCTGTCGGCGGCGCTCGCGGCCGCCACCGGGCTCCGGCTGCCCGGGGGCGTGATCTTCGACCACCCGACGCCCGAGGCGCTCGTCCGGCACGTGCTGGACGAGCTGACCGGTGCGCCCGCCGCCGGCGCGGACGGCGTCACGACCCGTGCCGACGACGCCGAACCCGTCGCGATCGTCGGCATGGCGTGCCGGTTGCCCGGCGGCGTCGCGACGCCCGAGGTGCTGTGGGACCTGCTGGCGGCCGGCGGCGAGACCATCACCGGCTTCCCCCGTGACCGCGGCTGGGACCTCGACGCGCTCCGCCACCCGGACCGCCCCGGTTCTACCGGCGCCCACTCCGGCGGCTTCCTCGACGACGTGGCCGGGTTCGACGCGGCCTTCTTCGGCATCTCGCCGCGCGAGGCCCGGTCGATGGACCCGCAGCAGCGCCTGTTGCTGGAGACGGCGTGGGAGGCGGTGGAACGCGCCGGCATCGATCCCACGACCCTGCGCGGCACCCCCACCGGCGTGTACATCGGCGCGACCACCCAGGACTACGGCCCGCGCGCCCACGAGGCGCCGGAGACGTCCGCCGGGTACCTGCTGACCGGCACCACGCCCAGCGTCATGTCCGGTCGCATCGCCTACACCCTCGGCCTGGAAGGGCCGGCGCTCACGGTGGACACCGCGTGCTCCTCGTCGCTCGTGGCACTGCACCTCGCCGTGCGGGCCCTGCGTGCGGGTGAGTGCACGGCCGCGCTCGCGGGCGGGGTCGCCGTGCTCTCGACCCCCGGCATGTTCGTCGAGTTCGACCGGCAGGGCGGGCTCGCCGCGGACGGGCGGTGCAAGGCGTTCGCCGCGGGCGCCGACGGGACGAGCTGGGCCGAGGGCGCCGGCGTGCTCGTCGTGATGCGGCTGTCCGACGCCGTCCGCGACGGACGCCGTGTCCTCGCCGTCGTGCAGGGCAGCGCGGTCAACCAGGACGGCGCCTCGAACGGGCTGACGGCGCCGAACGGCCCGTCACAGCAGCGGGTGATCCGGGCCGCCCTGGCCGACGCGGGACTGTCGCCGTCCGACGTCGACGCCGTGGAGGCGCACGGCACCGGCACCCCGCTCGGCGACCCGATCGAGGCGCACGCGTTGCTCGGGACGTACGGCCGGGACCGCGCCGAGCCGCTGTGGCTGGGGTCGCTCAAGTCGAACGTCGGGCACACGCAGGCCGCCGCCGGCGTGGCCGGTGTGATCAAGATGGTGCTCGCCCTCCAACGTGAGACGCTGCCGAGGACGCTCCACGCCGAGGACCCGACCCCGCAGGTCGACTGGCCCGCCTCCGCGCTGGAGCTGCTGACCGAACCGGTGCCGTGGCCACGCGGGGAGCGCCCGCGCCGGGCGGCGGTGTCGTCGTTCGGGATCAGCGGGACGAACGCGCACGTGATCCTGGCGGAGGGGCCCGCGGCCGCGCCCGCCCCGCGGAGCCTGTCGCGCCCGCCGGTCGTGCCGTGGGCGGTGTCGGCGAAGTCGGCCGAGGCGCTGCGAAACGCCGCGTCCCGACTGTCCACTGTGGCGGACGAACCGGATAGCGAACCGATGGACGTCGGCTGGTCGCTGGTGTCCACCCGGCCGTCGTTCGAGCACCGCGCCGTGGTCGTCGGTGGGGACCGGGACGAGCTGGCGGCGGGGTTGCGCGCGCTGGCGGCGGACGAGCGCTCGCCGCTCGTGGTCCGGGGCACCGTGACGGGCGGGCGGCTCGCGCTGGTGTTCACCGGGCAGGGTGCGCAGCGGGTGGGCATGGGCCGGGAGCTGTACGCCGGCCATCCCGTGTTCGCGACGGCGCTGGACGAGGTGTGTGCGGCGTTCGGCCCGGGGTTGCGTGAGGTGATCTTCGAGGATCCGGATGTCGTTCTGGGGCACACGGGGTGGGCGCAGCCGGCGTTGTTCGCGGTCGAGGTGGCGCTTTTCCGTTTGTTGGAGTCGTGGGGTGTGGTGCCGGATTTCGTTGCTGGGCACTCGATTGGTGAGTTGACGGCCGCGTACGTGGCGGGTGTCTGGTCGCTCGGGGACGCGGTGCGGGTGGTGGCCGCGCGGGCCCGGTTGATGCAGGCGCTCCCGGCCGGCGGCGCGATGGTGGCGGTGGCGGCGGCCGAGGACGAGATCGGCGCGGGCGTCGAGATCGCGGCCGTCAACGGGCCGCGGTCGGTGGTGCTCACCGGCGACGCCGACGTGGTGCTGGCCGAGTCCGCTCGGCTGGAGGCGTTGGGGTGCAAGACGAAGCGGCTCGACGTGAGTCACGCGTTCCACTCGTCGTCGATGGCTCCGATGCTGGACGAGTTCCGGGCGGTGCTGGCGTCGGTCACCTGCCATGAGCCCGTGGTTCCGTTGGTGTCCAACCTGACCGGTGAGATCGCCGGCGACACCGGTCCCGACTACTGGGTCCGCCATGTCCGCGAGCGGGTCCGCTTCGCCGACGGCATCACGACGTTGACGGCACACGGGGTGACCACGTTCGTCGAGGTGGGACCGGATGCCGCGCTCACGCCGATGATCGCCGAGGTGGCGCCGGAGGCCGCGGTCGTGTCCACGTTGCGCCGCGGTCGGGACGAGGTCCGGGCCGTCACCGGGACCGTGGCGCGGCTCCATGTCCGGGGGTGCCGGGCCGACCTGGCGGCGCTGTTCCCCGGTGCCCGCGCCGTCGACCTGCCGACCTACCCCTTCCGGCACGAACGCTTCTGGCTCGGCACCGGGCCGGCCGGTCACCCGCTGGCCGGCACCGCGGTCCACCTCGCCGACGACGGCGGGCTCGTGCTCACCGGCCGGCTCGCCACCGGGGCCCAGCCGTGGCTCGCCGACCACACCATCCTCGGCGCCGTCATGCTCCCCGGCGCCGCGTTCGTCGAGCTGGCCGCGCACGCCGCCGCGCTCGCCGGGCTCACCGAGGTCGCCGAGCTGACCGTGCAGGCGCCGCTCGTCCTGCCCGAGCACGGTCACGTGCACGTCCAGGTGAGCGTGCGCGGACCGGGCGACGACGGCGCGGGGCTGGCGATCCACGCACGGCCGGACGAGGACGGCGACTGGACCCTCCACGCGACCGGGACCGCGCACACCGGCGAGACCGCCCCCGTGGCGCTCACCGAGTGGCCACCACCGGACGGGCAGCCGGTCGACCTCGACGCGGCGTACGAGAACCTGGCCGAGGCCGGTTATGGCTACGGGCCGGCCTTCCGCGGGCTGACCGCGGTGTGGACCGCCGGTGACGACCTGTACGCCGAGGTCGCGCTGCCCCCGGGCGAGCAGGCGGACGCGGACGCGTTCGGGCTGCATCCGGCTCTGCTCGACGCCGTGCTGCACGCCGACCTGGTCGCGGGTGAGGGGACCGGGCGGCTGCCGTTCTCCTGGAACGGCGTCACGCTGCACGCGCGGGGTGCCACGGCACTGCGGGCCCGGCTGCGCCGCACCGGACCCGGCACCACCGAGATCGCGCTCGCCGACCGCACCGGACAGCCCGTCGCGACCGTCGGTGCGCTGCTGTGGCGACCAGTCGACCCCGACGCCCTCCGCGACGCGGGCGCCCCGGCCCGCCACGCCCTGTTCGAGGTGCGGTGGCTCCCCGCCGCCACGCGGTCCACCGTGGACACCTCGCGGTGGGTGGTGCTCGGCGACCACCCGGACCTCGCCGGCACCCGCAGCCCGGACCTGACCGCGCTGCGTGCCGAGATCGTCGCCGGCGCACCGGTGCCGGACGTGGTGGTCGCCGTCGCGGCGGAGGCGCCCGATCCCGACGGCCTGCCCGCGACGGCGCGTTCCAGGGCCGCCGAGACACTGGCACTGGTCCAGGACTGGCTCACGGGTGACACGTTCGACGAGTCCCGCCTTGTCGTGCTCACCTCGGGCGCGGCCGGACCGGGGCCGGTGACCGACCTCGCCTACGCGCCCGTCTGGGGCCTGCTGCGCAGCGCGGGGACCGAGCACCCGGGGCGGTTCGTACTCGTCGACGCCGACTCCTCGGGCGTCGCGCTGCTGCCGGCGGCCGTGGCCACCGGCGAACCGCAGGTTGCCATCCGCGACGGCGAGCTCACCGCGCCGCGGCTGGCCCGGGCGGTGCCGGCCGAGCCGGAGCCGGGGTTCGACGGGACCGGCACCGTGCTCGTCACCGGGGCGTTCGGCCGCATCGGCAGGCTCGTCGCGCGGCGGCTGGTCGTCAGCCACGGCGTCCGCCACCTGCTCCTCACCAGCCGCCGCGGCGCCGACGCCGACGGGGCCGCGGCGCTGGCCGCCGAGCTTGCCGGGCTCGGCGCCGACGTGCGGGTCGCGGCATGTGACCTCGCCGACCGGAACGCCGTCGCCGAGCTGCTCGCGGCCATCCCGCCGGACCGCCCGCTGCGCGGTGTGGTGCACGCGGCCGGCATTCTCGACGACGGCGTGCTCACCTCGCTCGACGCGGAGCGGGTCGCCGCGGTGCTCCGACCCAAGGTCGACGCCGCCTGGCACCTGCACGAGCTGACGCGTGAGCTGCCGCTGTCCGCGTTCGTGCTGTTCTCGTCCGTGTCCGGGCTCGTCGGCGCGGCCGGACAGAGCGCGTACGCCGCCGCCAACACCTTCCTCGACGCGCTGGTCGCGCACCGCCGCGGCCAGGGGCTGCCGGGGCAGTCGCTGGCCTGGGGCCTGTGGCGCCGGTCCACCGGCATGGGCGAGCGGCTCGACGAGACGGACCTCGCGCGCATGTCCCGCGCCGGGGTCGGCGAACTGTCCGAAGAGGACGCCCTGGCGCTGTTCGACGTCGCCGTCCGGCAACCCGCCGCGCTGCTCGCGCCGATCCGGTTCGACGGCGCCGTCGTCCGGGCCCGCGCCGAGCAGGACGGCGTGCCCGCGCTGCTGCGGCTGCTCGTCCGCCCACCCACCCGCCGGGTGACCGCCGGCGCCGAGGACGGGCGGCGGAGCCTGAGCGACCGGCTCGCGGCCATGCCGCCACGCGAGCGTGAGACGACGCTTCGCGAACACGTCCTGGCACAGGCGGCGCTCGTGCTCGGGCACTCCTCGGCAGCCGCCGTCGACCCGGGCCGGCCGTTCAGGGAGCTGGGGTTCGACTCGCTCGCCACGGTCGAACTGCGGAACAGGGTGAACGCGACGACCGGTCTGCGGTTGCCGGCGAGCCTGCTGTTCGACCACCCCACGCCCGACGCGCTGACCGCCCACCTCGCGGCCCTGCTGGGCGGTGACCCGCGCGCGACGACGGCGCCCGTCGCCACGGTCGCGGACAGCGGCGACCCGATCGCCGTCGTGGGCATGGCGTGCCGCTACCCGGGCGGCGTGCGCACGCCGGACGACCTCTGGCGGCTCGTCGCGTCCGGCGCCGACGCCATCACCACCTTCCCCACCGACCGGGGCTGGGACCTCGACAACCTCTACGACCCCGATCCCGACCGGCCGGGCCGGAGCTACACCCGCGAAGGCGGTTTCCTCCACGACGCGGCCGAGTTCGACGCCGCGTTCTTCGGCATCTCGCCGCGTGAGGCGCTCGCCATGGACCCGCAGCAGCGGCTGCTGCTCGAGACGTCGTGGGAGGCCGTCGAGCACGCCGGCATCGACCCGACCAGCCTTCGCGGCAGCCGGACCGGTGTGTTCGCCGGGATCATGTACCACGACTACGCCCCGCCGCTGGACCAGATGCCCGAGCAGTTGGAAGGAGTGCTGCTCACCGGGAACACCGGCAGCGTGATGTCCGGCCGGATCGCGTACACGTTCGGGCTGGAGGGTCCGGCGGTCACCGTGGACACGGCGTGCTCGTCCTCGTTGGTGGCGCTGCACATGGCCGTGCAGGCGCTGCGGACCGGGGAGTGCGACATGGCGCTCGTCGGCGGCGCGACCGTGATGTCGACCCCCGGCACGTTCGTGGAGTTCAGCCGTCAGCGCGGGCTGTCGGCGGACGGCCGCTGCAAGGCGTTCGCCGAGGAGGCGGACGGCACGGGGTGGGCCGAGGGTGTCGGCATGCTGCTCGTCGAGCGGTTGTCGGAGGCGGAACGCCTCGGACATCGGGTGCTGGCGGTGGTTCGGGGCACTGCGGTCAACTCCGACGGCGCGTCGAACGGGTTGACGGCGCCGAACGGCCTGGCGCAGCAGCGGGTGATCCGGCAGGCGCTCGCGAACGCGCGGCTCGATCCGTCCGATGTGGACCTTGTCGAGGCGCACGGGACGGGCACCAGGCTTGGTGACCCGATCGAGGCGCAGGCGCTGTTGGCGACGTACGGGCAGGACCGTGACCGGCCGCTGTGGCTGGGTTCGCTGAAGTCGAACATCGGCCACAGCCAGGCCGCGGCCGGCGTCGGCGGCGTGATCAAGATGATCCAGGCGTTCCGGCACCACCTGCTGCCGAAGACGCTGCACGCCGGCACCCCGACGTCCCAGGTGGACTGGGCGGACAGCGCCGTCAGGCTGCTCGTCGAGGCGCAGCCGTGGGAGGTGGCCGGCCGGCCGCGGCGCGCGGCGGTGTCGTCCTTCGGCATCAGCGGCACCAACGCCCACGTCGTCCTCGAACA
Organism: Actinophytocola sp.; assembly: GCF_035634895.1. GTDB lineage: Bacteria > Actinomycetota > Actinomycetes > Mycobacteriales > Pseudonocardiaceae > Actinophytocola. The sequence continues at coordinate 138,612 of NZ_DASQCC010000010.1, forward strand.
GCCCGCGGAGGTGCTCGTGCCGCCCCCGCACCACGAGCCGGCCGCCGTGCCGTGGGTGCTCTCCGCGCGGACCGAGGCCGGCGTGCGTGCGCAGGCGGCACGGCTCGCCGCCGCGACCGGCGACCCGGCGGGCATCGGGTACTCACTCGTGGCGGCACGGCCACGGTTCGAGCACCGCGCGGTGGTCGTGGGACGGGACGAGGAGACCCTGCGGGCCGGGCTGGCGGCGCTCGCGGCGGGCCACCCGGCGGCCAACGTCGTCACCGGCGCCGGCGCGACCTCCGGGGTGGTGTTCGTGTTTCCCGGTCAGGGTGCGCAGTGGGCCGGGATGGCGGTGGGGTTGTTGGAAGACTCGCCGGTGTTCGCGGAGCGGATGGCCGAGTGTGCGGCGGCGTTGGATCCGTTGACGGGGTGGTCGTTGCTCGACGTGGTCCGCGGCGTCCCCCGCGCGCCGGGGCTGGACCGGGTGGACGTCGTGCAGCCGGTCCTGTTCGCCGTGATGGTCTCGCTCGCCCGGTTGTGGGGTTCTCTTGGGGTTCTGCCGGAAGCCGTGATCGGGCACTCTCAAGGGGAGATCGCGGCCGCGTGTGTGGCCGGCGCACTGTCGCTTCCGGACGCCGCGCGGGTCGTGGCGTTGCGTAGCAAGGCGTTGCTGGCCCTGGCCGGTGGCGGCGCGATGACATCGGTCGCACTGCCCGCCGAGGCGGTGCGCGTACGACTGGAACAGTGGGGGGACCGGGTGTCGGTGGCGGCGGTCAACGGGCCGGCCTCGACGGTCGTCGCGGGCGACACCGAAGCGCTCGACGAGCTCGAGGCGCAACTGGCCGCGACGGACGTCCGGGTCCGCCGCGTCCCGGTCGACTACGCCTCCCACTCCGCACACGTCGAGGCCATCGAGGACGTGCTCGTCGGGCAGCTCGCCGGAATCGAACCGGTTCCCGCGACCGTGCCGGTGTACTCGTCGCTCACCGGCGCGGTGCTGGACACGTCCGGGATGGACGCGAGGTACTGGTACCGCAACCTGCGGCACACGGTCCGCTTCGAGGACGCGGTGCGAGCGGCGCTGGCCGCCGGGCGCGGCACCTTCGTGGAGGTCAGCCCGCACCCGGTGCTGGGCATTGGGGTCGCGGAGACGTGCGAGAGCGCGGGCGTCCAGGCGGTGTCGGTGGGCACTCTTCGCCGTGACGACGGTGGCATGGAACGGTTCCTGGCATCCGCGGCCGAGCTGCACGTGCGTGGCGTGCCGGTCGACTGGACCGGCCTGTTCGGCGCCGCGCCCATCGTCGAGCTGCCGACCTACCCCTTCGAACGGGAGCGGTACTGGCTGACACCCGCATCCGCGCGTGCCGCGGCCGATCCGGCGGAGACGGACTTCTGGCGGGCGGTGGACGCGCGGGACGGTGCCCGGCTCGCCGAGCTCGTCGCGCCGGGTGAGCTCGGCGCGGACTCGTTCGCGGACGTCCTGCCCGCGCTGACATCCTGGCGCGCACGCCATCGCGAGCGTGCGCTGGCCGACTCGTGGCGCTACCGGATCGCGTGGCGGCCGGTGCCCGTGCCGGCGTCGACCGTCCTCAGTGGACGCTGGCTCGTGGTCGCCGGCGAGCACGGCGAGCAGGACGACCGTGTGGTCGAGGTCGCGGGCGCGCTCGCCGTGGCGGGCGCCGAACCGGTGGTGCTGCGGGTGAGCGGGGAGGACCGCGCCGCGCTGGCGGCGAGACTGTCCGGCGAGCTGTTCGGTGAGCTGCCTGGTGAGCTGGCCGGCGTCGTGTCGCTGCCCGGCGGCCGGCGGCCCGTCGCCGACACCGTCACGCTTGTGCAGGCCCTCGGTGACGCGGGAGTCCGGGCGCCGCTGTGGTGTGTGACCGACGGTGCCGTCGGCGTCGACGGCAACGCGCCGTCCGATGTGGACGGTGCGATGCTGTGGGGCCTCGGCCGGGTCGCCGCACTCGAGCTGCCCGACCGCTGGGGTGGCCTGGTGGACCTGCCGGCCGGTCCGGAGCAGGCCGCGCTGCTCGCCGCGGTGGTGAGCGGGGTGACCGGCGAGGACCAGGTCGCCGTGCGCGGCGGGAGGATCCTGGCCAGGCGGCTGGAGCACGCGCCGCGGGTGGCCGCCGCGCCGTGGCGTCCCCGCGGGACGGTGCTGATCACCGGCGGCACCGGTGCGCTCGGCGCGCGGGTGGCGCGGTGGGCCGTGCGGTCGGGCGCCGAACACGTGGTCCTGGTGAGCCGGCGCGGGCCTGCCGCCCCCGGCGCCGAGGAGCTGTGTGCCGAGCTGACCGCGGCCGGGGCACGCGCGACGGCGGTCGCGTGCGACGTGGCCGACGGCGCCGCCGTCACCGGCCTGCTCGACCGGGTGGGTCCGGTCGACGCGGTCGTGCATGCCGCCGGTGTGGTGACGTACGTGCCGATCGCGGAGACGTCGGTGGCGGAGTTCGCCGACGCGCTGACCGTGAAGGTCGAGGGCGCCAGGAACCTCGACGCCGCGCTCGGTGACAAGCCCCTGGACGCGTTCGTCCTGTTCTCCTCCGGCGCGGGCGTCTGGGGTGGCGGCGAGCAGGGCGCCTACGCCGCTGCGAACGCGTACCTGGAGGCGCTGGCCCAGTGGCGTGCCGCCCGGGGCCGCCCGGCGACCGCGATCGCGTGGGGCTCGTGGGGCACCGGCGGCATGCTCACCGACGACCGGCGCGTGCTGCTGGACCGTGCCGGGGTGCGCACCATGGATCCCGAGCCGGCTCTTGCCGCGATGGCCGCGGCGGTCGGGGCGGGCGAGCCGTCCGTGACCGTCGCCGCCATGGACTGGGTCCGCTTCCACGCCGGGTTCACCGTGCGCAGGCCGAGCCCGCTGCTGCGCGACCTGCCGGAGGTCGCCGAGGCGCTCGCCGCGGCGACCGCGACCGGCGAGGCGCCCGCCGGCACGCTGGCCGACCGTCTCGCCGGGCTGCCACCCGCGATGCGGGAACGCCACGTGCTCGAGTTGGTCCGCGCCACGACCGCGAGCGTGCTCGGGCACGCCGCACCCGCGAGCGTCGACCCGGACCGCGCCCTGCGGGAGGTCGGCCTCGACTCGCTGACCGCGGTGGAACTGCGCAACCGGCTCGCCGCCGCGACCGGCCTCACCCTGCCCGCCGCACTGGTCTTCGACTTCCCGACACCGGCGAAGATCGCGGCGCACCTGCGGTCGCTGTCCGGCGCCCCGGCGCGGACCGCGGCGGAACACGACGAGATCCATCGGCTCCTCGCCGGCCTCTCCGGCGAGGAGCTGCGCGGCTCCGGCGTGCTCCAGGCGCTGCGCGACCTGGCGGCACGGGACGCGGCCCCGACCGGCGATACGGGCGTCGACGACATCGACGAGCTCGGCATCGACGACCTCGTGCGCATGGCGTCCGGCCGGGACTGACCACAAGAGACTGGGAAGGAAGGGATCGTGGCAACGTCGACCGACGAGATCGTCGCGGCACTGCGCAGCTCGGTCAAGGAGAACGAGCGGTTGCGCCGCCGGTTGGACGAGGTGACGCAGGGCGAGCCGGTCGTCATCGTCGGCATGGCCTGCCGTTTCCCGGGCGGTGTCGACAGCCCCGAGCGGCTCTGGGACCTGGTCGCGGCGGGCCAGGACGCCATCGGCCCGTTCCCCGAGGACCGGGGCTGGGACCTGTCGGCCCTCTACGACCCCGATCCCGACGCCGCGGGCCGCACCTACGTCCGGGAAGGCGGTTTCCTCGCCGGTGCCGCGGAGTTCGACGCCGGGTTCTTCGGGATCTCGCCGCGGGAGGCCCTGGCGATGGACCCGCAGCAGCGGTTGCTGCTGGAGACCTCGTGGGAGGCGGTCGAGCGGGCCGGCATCAACCCCCACAGCCTCCGCGAGTCCGCGACCGGCGTGTTCGCGGGCTTCACCAACCTCGACTACCTGGCCATGCACCAGGCGCCACCGGGCTACGAGGGCTACCTGCTGACCGGCAACATCGCGAGCTTCCTGTCCGGGCGGATCTCCTACACGTTCGGGCTGGAGGGCCCCGCGGTCACCCTGGACACGGCGTGCTCGTCGTCGCTGGTGGCGTTGCACCTCGCCACGCAGGCGCTGCGGGCGGGCGAGTGCACCACGGCACTGGTCGGCGCGGTCTCGGTGATGTCCGAACCGGGCGAGTTCCTCGAGTTCAGCCGCCAGCGCGGGCTGTCTCCGGACGGGCGGTGCAAGGCGTTCTCGGCCTCGGCGGACGGCACGGGCTGGGCCGAGGGCGCCGGTGTGCTCGTGGTGGAGCGGCTGTCGGACGCGGTGCGCCGGGGCCGGCGGATCCTGGCGGTGGTCCGGGGTTCGGCCGTGAACTCCGACGGCGCGTCGAACGGCCTGACCGCGCCCAGCGGTCCCTCCCAGCAGCGGGTGATCCGCCAGGCGCTGGCGAGCGCGCGGTTGTCGGCAGCCGAGGTGGACGTCGTCGAGGCACACGGGACGGGCACGAGGCTGGGCGACCCGATCGAGGCCCAGGCCGTGCTGGCGACCTACGGCCAGGACCGGGACCGTCCACTGTGGCTGGGGTCGATGAAGTCGAACCTCGGTCACACCCAGGCCGCCGCCGGCGTCGCCGGGGTGATCAAGATGGTCATGGCGTTGCGGCACAAGGTGATGCCGAAGACCCTGCACGCCGACGAGCCCACGCCCGAGGTCGACTGGACGGCCGGCGACGTGCGGCTGCTCACCGAGGCACGCGACTGGGCGGACCTCGGCAGGCCCCGCCGCGCCGGGATCTCGGCGTTCGGCGCCAGCGGCACCAACGCGCACGTGATCCTGGAGGAGGCGCCCGCCCCGCAACCGGCCGAACCACGCGGGGACACGCCCGCGCTGGTGCCCTGGGTGGTGTCCGCGCGGTCGACGGAGGCACTGCGTGCGCAGGCCACCCATCTGTCCACAGTGGAGGATGCGCCCGTCGATGTCGGGGCCTCGCTCGTGGCCACGCGGGCGTCGTTCGAGGAGCGCGCCGTGGTCCTCGGGGCCGACCGTGCCGAGCTCACGGCGGCACTGCGGACACTGGCCGACGACGGCCGCGGCCCCGGCGTCGTGCGGGGTACCGCCGTGCCGGGATCCCTGGCGGTGGTGTTCACGGGCCAGGGTGCGCAGCGGGCGGGGATGGGCCGGGAACTGGCAGCGGCCTTTCCGGTGTTCGCCGAGGCGCTGGACGAGGTGTGCGCGGCGTTTGGCCCGGGGTTGCGTGAGGTGATTTTCGAGGATCCGGATTTCGTTCTGTGGCAGACGGGGTGGGCTCAGCCGGCGTTGTTCGCGGTCGAGGTGGCGCTCTACCGGCTGTTCGAGTCGTGGGGCGTGCGGCCGGACTTCGTTGCCGGGCATTCGATCGGTGAGCTGACCGCCGCGTACGTCGCCGGTGTGTGGTCGCTGGAGGACGCCGCGCGGGTCGTCTCGGCCCGAGGGCGGTTGATGCAGGCACTCCCGGCCGGCGGCGCGATGGTCGCGGTCGAGGCGGCCGAGGAGGAGATCACCGCCGGGGTGGAGATCGCCGCGGTGAACGGCCCGCGGTCGGTGGTGCTCACCGGTGACGCGGAGGTGGTGGAGGCGGAGGCGGCGCGGCTGGCGGCGTCGGGTCGACGGACGAAGCGACTCACCGTGAGCCATGCGTTCCACTCCGCCCTGATGGCGCCGATGCTGGACGAGTTCCGGGCCGAGCTGGCGGCGGTGACCTTCCGCGAACCGGTGATCCCGTTGGTGTCCAACGTGACCGGCGAGATCCTCGGCGGCACGGATGCCGGTTACTGGGCCCGGCATGTCCGTGCGACCGTGCGGTTCGCCGACGGGATCACGACGTTGGCCGGCGCGGGAGTGACCACCTTCCTCGAGGTCGGGCCGGACGCCGCGCTCACCCCGATGATCAGCGAGACGGTCCAGGAGAGCGTGGCCGTGCCGACGCTGCGCCGCGACCGCGGCGAGGTGCGGACCGCCGTGACGGCACTGGCACAGCTGCACGTTCGCGGCACGACGGTCGACTGGACGGGCTTCTTCCCCGGCGCCCGGACCGTCGACCTGCCCACCTATCCCTTCCAGCGCACGCGGTACTGGCTCCGGCCGGACACCGAGCACCGGCCCCACCTCGACGAGCCGGTACCGGTGGCGCCCGCGCCGCGGCCGACCGGGCGGTGGCTCCAGGACGTCCCCGAGGGCGACCGCCCCGCCGCCGCCCTCGTGCTGGTGCGGAGCGCGGCTGCCGAGGTGCTCGGCTACGCCCGCGTCGACGACGTGGTCGACACCCGCTCCTTCAAGGACGTCGGGGTCGACTCGCTCGGCGCGGTCGAGCTGCGCAACCGGTTGCGTGCCGCGACCGGGCTGGAGCTGGCGACCACCGTCGCGTTCGACCACCCCACCCCGGCAGAGCTGGCCGAGTACCTGCTGGCGGAGGCGACCGGGTCGGCCGCGACCGAGACCGTCGCGGCGGAAGGGGCCGGCGCCGGCGCGGGGGAGCCGATCGCGATCGTCGGGATGGCCTGCCGCTACCCGGGCGGTGTCGCGTCCCCCGCCGACCTGTGGCGGCTGGTCGCCGACGGCGTCGACGCGGTCAGCACCTTCCCGGCCGACCGCGGCTGGGACCTCGACGCCCTCTACGACCCCGATCCCGACCGTCCCGGCACCAGCTACACCCGGGAGGGCGGGTTCCTGACCGGCCTCGCCCAGTTCGACCCGGCGTTCTTCGGCCTGTCCCCCCGGGAGGCGGTGTCGATGGACCCGCAGCAGCGGCAGCTGTTGGAGACGACCTGGGAGACGTTCGAGCAGGCGGGCATCGACCCGACCACGGTCCGCGGCGACCGGGTCGGCGTGTTCGTCGGCTCCAACGGGCAGGACTACCCCGACCTGCTGCCGGGCCGCCCCGAGGACTTCGACGGCTACCTGATGACCGGCAACGCGGCGAGTGTGATGTCCGGCCGGATCGCGTACACGTTCGGGCTGGAGGGTCCGGCGGTCACCGTGGACACGGCGTGCTCGTCCTCGTTGGTGGCGCTGCACATGGCCGTGCAGGCCCTGCGTGCCGGCGAATGCTCCCTCGCGCTCGCGGGCGGTGTCGTCGCGATGTGCACGCCCAACACCTTCGTGGAGTTCAGCCGCCTGCGGGCGCTGTCGGCGGACGGCCGCTGCAAGGCGTTCGCCGAAGGGGCGGACGGCACGGGGTGGGCCGAGGGTGTCGGCATGCTGCTCGTCGAGCGGTTGTCGGAGGCGGAACGTCGCGGGCACCGGGTGCTGGCGGTGGTTCGGGGCACTGCGGTCAACTCCGACGGCGCGTCGAACGGGTTGACGGCGCCGAACGGCCTGGCGCAGCAGCGGGTGATCCGGCAGGCGCTCGCGAACGCGCGGTTGGACCCGTCCGATGTGGACCTTGTCGAGGCGCATGGCACGGGCACCAGGCTTGGTGACCCGATCGAGGCGCAGGCGCTGTTGGCGACGTATGGAAAGGACCGTGACCGGCCGCTGTGGCTGGGTTCGCTGAAGTCGAACATCGGCCACAGCCAGGCCGCGGCGGGCGTCGGCGGCGTGATCAAGGCGGTACTCGCGATGCGGCACGGGGTCCTGCCGCGGACCCTGCACGCGGGAGAGCCGACGTCCCACGTCGACTGGGCGGACGGCCCGGTCCGGCTACTCACCGAGCCCTGGCAGTGGACGCAGGACGGCCGGCCGCGTCGCGCGGCGGTCTCCTCGTTCGGGGCCAGCGGCACCAACGCCCACGTCGTCCTCGAGGAGGCCCCCGCCTACGGAGAACTCGGACCGGCCGCCCCGCCGCCCGCGGTGCCGTTCGTGCTCTCCGCGCGCGGCGCGACCGCCCTCGCCGGGCAGGCGGCCCGCCTGCTGTCCGAACTGGACGGTGCGGACCCGTGGCCGCTCGCCGACGTCGGCTACTCGCTGGTGGCGACGCGCACGCGCTTCGAGCACCGGGCAGTCGTCGTGGGGCGCGACGAGGAGAGCCTGCGGGCAGGCCTTGTCGAACTCGCGGCCGGCCGGCCGAACCCCGCCGTCGTGACCGGCGTGGCTCGCCCGGCGGGCCGGGTCGCCTTCGTGTTCCCCGGTCAGGGTGCGCAGTGGGCCGGGATGGCGGTGGGGTTGTTGGAAGACTCGCCGGTGTTCGCGGAGCGGATGGCCGAGTGTGCGGCGGCGCTGGACCCGTTGACGGGTTGGTCGCTGCTCGACGTGGTCCGCAGCGTGGACGGTGCGCCGGACCTCGACCGCGTCGACGTCGTGCAGCCCGTGCTGTTCGCGATGATGGTGTCCCTCGCCCAGCTCTGGGACTCGGTCGGCCTGACGCCGGACGCGGTCGTCGGGCACTCGCAGGGTGAGATCGCGGCCGCGTGTGTGGCCGGCGCACTGTCGCTTCCGGACGCCGCGCGGGTCGTGGCGTTGCGTAGCAAGGCGTTGCTGGCCCTGGCCGGTGGTGGCGGGATGATGTCGGTCGCGCTGCCGGCCGCCGAGGTCGCCGACCGGCTCGCGCCATGGGCGGGCCGGCTCTCGGTGGCCGCCGTGAACGGGCCGTCGTCCACCGTGGTCGCGGGCGAGCCCGCCGCGCTCGACGCGTTGTTCGCCGCGCTCACCGCCGCGGACGTCCGGGCCCGCCGCGTCCCGGTGGACTACGCCTCGCACTCGTCGCAGGTCGAGGCGATCGAGGACGAGCTGCTCGCGGTGCTCGACCCCATCGCGCCGCGATCGAGCGCCGTGCCGCTGTACTCCACGGTGTACGGCGACGAGATCGACACCGCCGGCATGGACCCCGGCTACTGGTACCGCAACCTGCGCCGGACCGTCGAGCTGGAGAACGCGGTCCGGTCGCTGCTCGCCGCGGGCCACACGGTGTTCGTGGAGATCAGCCCGCACCCGGTGCTGGCCATGGGCATCCAGGAGACCGCCGGGGACACCGACGTCGTGTCGGCCGGCACGCTCCGCCGCGACGAAGGCGGCCTGGACCGGTTCCTGACCTCCGCGGCCGAGCTGCACGTGAGCGGCGTCCCGATCGACTGGGCCCGGCTGTTCTCCGCCGCCCGGCCGGTCGACCTGCCGACGTACGCCTTCGACCGCGACCGCTACTGGTTCGACCAGGCCGGCCCGGTGACCGGCGACGTCGCGGCGGCCGGGCTGCGCGACACCGGGCACCCGCTGCTCGGCGCCGCGGTCGAGCTGGCGGTCGGCACCGGGGTGGTGCTGACCGCGCGGCTCTCGCTCGCGACACATCCGTGGCTGCGCGACCACGCCGTGGCGGGCACGGTACTGCTGCCGGGCACGGCCTTCCTCGAGCTCGCGGTGCACGCGGGCGACCAGGTGGGCGCGGGGCGCGTCGAGGAGCTGACGCTCGCCGCACCACTCGTCGTGCCGGCCGAAGGCGCGGTCGCGCTCCAGGTCACCGTCGGCGAGGCGGATGACGCCGGCCGCCGGCAGCTCGACGTGCACTCCCGCCCCGACGACGACTCGCCGTGGACCCGCCACGCCACCGGCACGCTCGTGACCGCGGGCCCGGCGACCGTGAGCGGTCCCGCCGAGTGGCCACCCGAGGGTGCGGCCGAGTTCGACGTCGCGGACACCTACGAGACGCTGGCCGAGCAGGGCTACGAGTACGGGCCCGCGTTCCGGGGGCTGCGGCGCGCGTGGCTGCGGGGAGCGGAGGTCCACGCCGAGATCGCGCTGCCCGAGCCGGCACGGGACACGGTGGCCGGCTTCGCGCTGCACCCCGCGTTGCTCGACGCCGCACTGCACGCGGTGTTGCACAGGACCCTGACCGACGGTGCGGAGCCGATGCTGCCGTTCGTGTGGAGCGGGGTCACCCTGCACGCCTCGGGCGCGACGGCGTTGCGTGTCAGCTTCGCCCCGGCGGGCGTCGACGCGGCCTCGGTCGTGGTGTGCGACCCGGCCGGCGTCCCGGTGCTCACGGCGGACTCCGTGCGGTGGCGGCCGTTCTCCGCCGACGGGCTGACCAGGACCCGGCCCACGGAAAGCGACTCGCTCTTCGCCGTCCGCTGGGTCCCCCTCACCCCGGCCGGCGAGCCCGGTCGCGGGCGCTGGGCGGCGATCGGCGTGACCGCGGAGCCCGGCGTCGCCGAGTACGCGGATCTCGACCGGCTCCGCACGGCGCTCGACGGCGGCGCGCCCGTGCCGGAGGTCCTCGTCGTCCGGCCGTCCTGCCCGCCCGGTCCCGTCGTCGAGGCCACCCACGCGCTCGCCCGCGACGTCCTCGCGCTCGCGCAGCGCTGGCTCGCGGACGAACGGTTCGCCGACACGCGGCTCGTCGTGGTCACCTCCGGCGCGGCCGGGGCCGACCTGCCGGCGGCCGCGGCCTGGGGGCTGCTGAAGTCCGCGCAGACCGAGAACCCCGGCCGGATCCTGCTCGTCGACGCCGACCCCGAGCACGAATGGGCCGCCGTCGTCTTCGCGCTCGCGCACGGCGAGCCGCAGGTGGCGTACGGGCCCGGCGGAGCGCTCGTGCCGCGCGTCGGCCGGGTGGCCACCGACGAGGTCGCCGAACACCGGCCGCTGGACCGCGCCGGCACCGTGCTCGTCACCGGCGGCACCGGTGTCCTCGGCGGTCTGGTCGCCCGGCACCTCTACCTCGCGCACGGGGTCCGCCACCTGCTGCTGGCGAGCCGCGGCGGTCCCGACGCGCCCGGCGCGGACCGGCTGGTGGCCGAGCTGGTCGAGCTGGGTGCGGACCCGGTGGTCGTGGCGTGCGACCTCGCCGACCGGGACACGGTCGCCGCGATGCTGGCCCGCGTGCCGGCCAACCACCCGCTGACGGCCGTCGTGCACGCGGCGGGGGTGGCCGACGACGGCGTGGTCGGCTCGCTGACCGCGGCACGCCTCGCCGCCGTGCTGCGGCCGAAGGTGGACGCGGCGTGGCACCTGCACGAGCTGACCGCGGACGCCAACCTCGCCGCGTTCGTGCTCTTCTCCTCCGCCGCGGCGGCACTCGGCGGCGCTGGGCAGGCCAACTACGCGGCGGCCAACGGGTTCCTCGACGCGCTCGCCCGGCACCGGCATGCCGTGGGGCTGCCGGCCACCGCACTCTCGTGGGGCCTGTGGGCGCGGGCGACCGGGATCACCGGCCACCTGCGGGAGGCGGACTTCCAGCGGATGGCCAGGGCCGGCATGGCGGCCCTTGACGTCGACGAGGGACTGGCCCTGCTCGACGCCGCGCTCACCCGGCCGGAACCGTGGCTGCTGCCGATGCGGCTGGACACGAGGGCGTTGCGTGGTCAGGGAGATGCGCTGCCGGCGTTGCTGCGCGGGTTGGTCCGCGGGCCCGCCCGGCGCGCGGCCGGCGGCGAGACGGTGGTCGCCGGCGGGCTTGCCGACCGGCTCGCCGCGCTGGCGCCCGCCGACCAGGGCGCGTTGCTCGACGAGCTGGTCCGCAACCAGGTCGCCACGGTGCTCGGGCACGCCGAGCCGGCCCGGGTCGACGCCGAGCTGGCGTTCACCGCGCAGGGCTTCGACTCGCTGACCGCCGTCGATCTACGCAACCGGCTGAGCACGGCGACCGGGCGACGGCTGCCGGCGACGTTGGTGTTCGACCACCCGACGCCGAGAGCCCTCGCGGAGTACCTGCTCCGCGAGCTCGCCGGCGACGGGATGTCCGTCGAGACATACGTGTTCCGCGAGCTCGACCGGCTCGACACCGCACTGTCCACATCGGATCTGGACGCCGTGCTGTCCCGCCAGGTGCGGGTCCGCCTCGAAGGGCTCCTGGCCCGGTGCGGGCGCGACGAACCGCTCGCGTCCACATCGGACGGTGAGCTGACCGGCGAGCTCGACGGGTCATCGGCGGAGGAGCTCTACGACTTCGTCGGCAAGGAATTCGGAATCACCATCAACTGACCGGGGTGCGCAGCGCAAATGCCCAGCGACGACAAGCTTCTGGCCTACTTCAAGAAGGTGACGGCCGACCTCTACCAGACCCGCGGCCGCCTGGCGGAGCTGGAGAGCCGGGCCGGTGAGCCGATCGCGATCGTGGGCGCGGCCTGCCGGTTCCCCGGCGGTGTCGGCTCCCCGGACGAGCTGTGGCGACTGGTCGCCGACGAGGTGGACGCGGTGTCCGCGTTCCCGACCGGGCGCGGCTGGCCCGCCGACCTTTACCACCCGGACCCCGACCACCAGGGCACCAGCTACGTCCGCGAGGGCGGGTTCCTCCACGACGCCGACCTGTTCGACGCCGAGTTCTTCGGCATGAGCCCGCGCGAGGCGCTCGCGGTGGACGTGCAGCAGCGGCTGCTGCTGGAGACGTCGTGGGAGGCGTTCGAGAACGCCGGGATCGTGCCAGAGTCGGTCAAGGGCAGCCCGACCGGGGTCTACGCCGGCCTGATGTACGGCGACTACGGCTCGCGGATCAGGGACATCCCGACCGGCTTCGAGGGCTACCTGCTGCACGGCAGCGCGGGAAGCGTGGCCTCCGGCCGGGTCGCGTACAACCTCGGCCTGGTCGGTCCGGCGATCACCGTCGACACCGCGTGCTCCTCCTCGCTGGTGGCGCTGCACCTCGCCGTGCGCGCGCTGCGGGCGGGGGAGTGCGCGCTGGCACTGGCCGGCGGCGTGTCGGTGATGGCGACGCCCGGTCCGTTCGTCGAGTTCAGTCGGCAGCGCGGGCTGGCGGCCGACGGCCGGTCCAAGTCGTTCTCCGCCAATGCGGACGGCGCGGGCTGGGGCGAGGGCGCGGGCATGGTGCTGCTGGAGCGGCTGTCCGACGCGCGACGCAACGGCCGGCGGATCCTCGCGGTCGTCCGGGGCACCGCGGTGAACCAGGACGGCGCGTCCAACGGTTTCACCGCCCCGAACGGACCGTCCCAGCAGCGTGTGATCCGGGACGCGCTGGCCGACGCCCGGCTGTCCGCCGCGGACATCGACGCGGTGGAGGCACACGGCACCGGCACCCCGCTCGGCGACCCCATCGAGGCGGAGGCGCTGATCGCGACCTACGGCCAGGACCGGCGGGTACCGCTGTGGCTCGGGTCGCTGAAGTCGAACATCGGCCACGCCCAGGCGGCGGCGGGCATCGGCGGCGTGATCAAGATGGTGATGGCGCTGCGGCACGGGATGCTGCCCCGGTCGTTGCACGCGGACGAGCCGACGCCGCAGGTCGACTGGTCCGCCGGCACGGTGCGGGTGCTCACCGGGTCGCGGTCGTGGGAGCAGGACGACCGCCCCCGCCGGGCGGGCGTGTCGTCGTTCGGGATCAGCGGGACGAACGCGCACGTGATCATGGAGGAGGCGCCCGAGGCGGAGCCGGCACCGGCGGCGCCCGAGCTGCCGGCGACGCCCTGGGTCCTGTCCGCGAAGACGGCCGCCGGGGTGAGGGCCCAGGCGGAGCGGCTGCTGTCCTTCGTGGAGTCACGCGATCTCGTGGCGGCGGACGTCGGCTGGTCGTTGACGTCCACCCGGTCGTCGTTCGGGCACCGGGCCGTCGTGGTGGGCGCGGACCGCGACGAGCTGCTCGCCGGGTTGCGGACGCTGGCGGCCGGTGAACGGTCGCCGGCGGTGGTCCGCGACACCGCGGCCGCCGGGAAGCTCGCGGTGGTCTTCACCGGGCAGGGCGCGCAGCGGGTGGGCATGGGCCGGGCACTGCATGCCGCGTACCCGGTGTTCGCCGAGGCCTTCGACGAGGTGTGTGCCGCGTTCGGTCCAGGTCTGCGGGAGGTGATCTTCGAGGACGCGGATGTCGTTCTGGGGCAGACGGGTTGGGCGCAGCCGGCGTTGTTCGCGGTCGAGGTCGCGCTCTACCGGTTGTTGGAATCCTGGGGTGTGCGCCCGGATTTCGTTGCCGGGCATTCGATTGGTGAGCTGACGGCCGCGTATGTGGCGGGTGTGTGGTCGCTCGGGGACGCGGTGCGGGTCGTCGCCGCGCGGGGTCGGTTGATGCAGGCCCTGCCTCCCGGCGGCGCGATGGTGGCGGTGGGCGCGGGCGAGGAGGAGATCTCGCCCGGGGTGGAGATCGCGGCGGTCAACGGGCCGCGATCGGTGGTGCTGACCGGCGACGCGGAGGCGGTGCTGGCGGAGTCTGCTCGGCTCGAAGCGTTGGGGTGCAAGACGAAACGGCTCGACGTGAGCCACGCGTTCCACTCGTCGCTGATGGTTCCGATGCTGGACGAGTTCCGGGCGGTGCTGGCGTCGGTCACCTTCCGCGAGCCGGCCGTCCCGCTGGTGTCGGCTCGTGGCGGTGAGCCCGAGTACTGGGTTCGTCATGTGCGCGAGGCGGTGCGGTTCGCCGACGACCTGGCGACGCTGGCCGCCGAGGGGGTGTCGACCTTCGTCGAGGTGGGGCCGGATGCCGCGCTCACGCCGATGATCGCGGAAGCGGTCCCGGAGTGCGCGGCGGTGCCGACGCTGCGTCGCGACCGCGACGAGGTCCGCGCCGCCGTGACGGCACTGGCCCGGCTGCACGTCCGCGGCCGCGCGGTCGACTGGGCGGCCTTCTTCCGCGGCGCGAACGCCGTGGAGCTGCCGACCCACGCCTTCCGGCGCGCGCGGTACTGGCTCGAACCCGCCGCGGGCGACGCCGACGTGGCGTCCGCCGGGCTCGACGCCGCGCGGCACCCGCTGCTCGGCGCGACCGTGCGCCTCGCCGGGCAGGACGGCGCCGTGCTCACCGGACGGCTGTCCCGTGAGGCGCAGCCCTGGCTCGCCGACCACGCGGTGCTCGACACCGTGCTGCTGCCCGGCACCGCGTTCGTGGAGCTCGCCATGCGGGCCGGGGACCAGGTCGGCGCCGCGCGGATCGACGAGCTCACCCTCGCCACGCCGCTGCTGCTCCCCGAGCGGCACGCCGTGCGGGTCCAGGTCGTGGTCGGCGCGCCGGACCCGGACGGACGCCGTGACGTCGACATCTACTCGCGGCCCGAACCGGCAGAGGACGACCCCGGCGAGCCGTGGACCCGGCACGCGAGCGGCCGGCTGGCCACCGCCGCCGAGCCCGTCACCGGGCCCGCCGCCGACCCGGCGCCGTGGCCACCGCCGGGTGCGGTCGCGGTGGACACCGACGGCATCTACGAACGGCTCGCCGACACCGGCCACGGCTACGGTCCGGCGTTCCAGGGACTGCGCGCGGCCTGGCGTGCCGGCGACGACGTGTACGCGGAGGTGGTGCTGCCCGACGACCAGCGGGCCGCCGCGACGGCGTTCGCGCTGCACCCGGCCGCGCTCGACGCGGCACTGCACGCGATCGGCGCCAGCGGGCTGCTCGGCGAGGCGCCGGGCGCCGGCGAGGGACGGCTGCCGTTCTCCTGGAGCGGCGTGACCCTTTACGCGCCGGGGCCCGCGGAGCTGCGGGTGCGGCTCACCAGGACCGGGCCGGACTCGCTGTCGATCACCGTCGCCGACGGCGCCGGCCGGCCGGTCGCGTCCGTCGAGTCCCTCGTGCTGCGTGCGGTGACGGCGGGCCAGCTCGGCGCCGCACGCCGTTTCGGCCGCGACTCACTGTTCCTGCTGGACTGGGTGCCGCTGCCGCTGCCGGACGCCGCGGGCGCCGAACCGTGGCTGGTGCTCGGCCCGGACGAGCACGGCATCGCCGACGTGCTGCGCCTGAGCGGCCAGCCCGTCGAGGTCGGCACCGGACCGGACACCGGAGCGCCGGTGGCCGTCGCCCCCCTGCTGGCCGCGGTGGACGACCCGGCGACGGCGGTGCACGAGGCGCTCGCGCTCGCACAGTCCTGGCTCGCCGACGAACGGCACGCGGACGCCCGGCTGGTCGTGCTGACCCGCGGCGCGGTCGCGACCGGGGCAGGCGAGGACGTCACGGACCTGCCCAGGGCCGCGGCGCTGGGGCTGCTGCGGTCCGCGCAGGCCGAGCAGCCCGGCCGGATCGTGCTGGTGGACCTCGACGATCCCGGCGCCGTCCGGTCGCTGCCGGCACTGGTCGCCACCGGCGAGCCGCACGCCGCCCTGCGGGACGGCGGGGTCCTGGTGCCGCGGCTGGCCCGGGTGCCGGCACCCGGGGAGCCACGCACGCTTGCGGGGACGGTCCTGATCACCGGCGGCACCGGCACGCTCGGCGGGCTCGTCGCCCGGCACCTGGTCCGGGAGCACGCCGTCACGCGGCTCGTGCTCGCCAGCCGCACCGGGCCCGGCGCCGGCGGCGCGGCCGCCCTGCGCGACGAGCTGACCGGGCTCGGGGCCCGGGTCGAGGTGGTGGCGTGCGACGCCGCCGATCGCGCCGCGCTCGCCGCCGTCCTCGACACGATCCCCGCCGAGGAGCCGCTGTCCGTGGTGCACGCGGCCGGCGTCCTCGACGACGGGGTGCTCGCCGGCCTCACGCCGGAACGGGTGGACGCCGTGCTGGCGCCCAAGGTCGACGCCGCCCGCAACCTGCACGAGCTGACCCGCGACCGCGACCTGACCGCGTTCGTGCTGTTCTCCTCGGCCGCCACGACGTTCGGCGCCGCCGGTCAGGGCGGGTACGCCGCGGCCAACGCCTACCTCGACGCGCTGGCCCGGCACCGGGCCGCGCACGGCCTGCCCGCCACGTCCCTGTCGTGGGGGCTGTGGGAACAGGTCAGCGCGCTCACGGCCGGACTGTCCGACGCGGACCGGCGACGCGGCGCCCGCGGCGGCGTCGGCGCACTGCCGACCGCGGACGGGCTGGCGCTGTTCGACGCCGCGCTCGCGACGAGCGAGCCCCACCTGGTCCCGGTCCGGCTGGACCTCGCCGCACTGCGGGGGAGCGGGACCGTGCCGCCGCTGCTGCGCGGGCTCGTCCGCCCGTCCACCCGGACGGCGGCCCGCGGCGCGGCGGCGTCGTCGTTGCGGCAGCGGTTCGCGGCACTGGCCGAACCGGCGCGGAGCGAGGCCGCGCTCGCACTCGTCCGCGACCACGTCGCGGAGGTGCTCGGGCACGGCTCCCCCGCGGCGATCGACCCGGACCGCGCCTTCCAGGAGATGGGCTTCGACTCGTTGACCGCGGTCGAGCTGCGCAACCGGCTCACCGAGGACACGTCGCTGCGGCTGCCGGCCACGCTGGTGTTCGACCACCCCACCCCGCTCGCGCTGGCCCGCCGCGTGCTCGCGGACCTGCTCGGCGAGGACACCCGGCGGCCCGCCGTGGTCGCCGCGCCCGCCGCCGACACCGACGACCCCGTGGTGATCGTCGGCATGTCCTGCCGGTTCCCCGGCGGGGTGAGCTCCGCCGACGAGCTCTGGCGGCTCGTCGCCACCGGCACCGACGCCATCGGCGGCTTCCCGACCGACCGGGGCTGGGACCTCGCCGGCCTCTACGACCCCGACCCGGACAGCGTCGGCCGGTCCTACACCCGCCACGGCGGCTTCATCGCCGACGTGGCGGGGTTCGACGCCGCGTTCTTCGGCGTGTCACCGCGTGAGGCGCTGGGCATGGACCCGCAGCAGCGGCTCCTGCTGGAGACGTCCTGGGAGGCGTTCGAGCAGGCCGGGGTCGACCCGACCTCGCTGCGCGGCAGCCGAACCGGCGTCTTCGTCGGCGCCAACGGGCAGGACTACGCCGCGCTGCTGGCGGGCGCGCCCGAGGAGTACGAGGGCTACCTGCTGACCGGCGGCTCCGCGAGCGTGATCTCCGGCCGGCTGGCCTACGCCTACGGGCTGGAGGGCTCGGCCGTCACCGTGGACACGGCGTGCTCGTCGTCGCTCGTGGCCCTGCACCTCGCCGCGCAGGCGCTGCGCGGCGGCGAGTGCGACCTCGCGCTGGTGTGCGGCGCGGCGACGATGGCGACCCCGACGCTGTTCGTCGAGTTCAGCCGGCAGCGCGGGCTGTCCGCCGACGGACGCTGCAAGGCGTTCTCGGCGACCGCGGACGGCACGGGCTGGGCCGAGGGCGTCGGCGTGCTGGTGGTCGAACGGCTGTCGGCCGCGCGGCGGCACGGGCACGAGGTCCTCGCCGTGGTGCGGGGGTCCGCGGTGAACCAGGACGGCGCGTCGAACGGCCTGACCGCCCCGAACGGACCCTCCCAGCAACGCGTGATCCGCGCCGCGCTCGCGGCCGCCGGGCTGTCGCCCTCGGACGTGGACGCGGTGGAGGCCCACGGCACCGGCACCAGGCTCGGCGACCCGATCGAGGCGCAGGCCCTGCTGGCGACCTACGGCCAGGACCGCGACCGGCCACTGTGGCTCGGCTCGCTCAAGTCGAACATCGGCCACACCCAGGCCGCGGCGGGCGTCGCCGGGGTGATCAAGATGGTGATGGCGTTGCGGCACGGGGTGCTGCCCAGGACCCTGCACGTGACCGAGCCGACCCCCGAGGTCGACTGGACCGCGGGCGACGTGCGGCTGCTGACCGAGGCGCGGCCGTGGGCACGCGACGGGCGGCCCCGCCGGGCCGGCGTGTCGTCCTTCGGCGTCAGCGGCACGAACGCGCACGTCATCCTGGAGCAGGCCGCGGAGGCGGCGGCACCGGACGAGGACCGCCCGCCCGCCGCGGTGGCGCTGCCGGTGTCGGCCAGGTCCGGCGCCGCGCTGCGCGCACAGGCCGGCCGCCTGCTGTCCACTGTGGACTCGCCGGCGCCGCTCGGGGACGTCGCCGTCGCCCTCGCCACGCGCCGCTCGACGTTCGAGCACCGCGCGGTGGTCACCGGGACGGACCGCGGCGCACTCCTGGCCGGTCTGCGTTCCCTCGCGGCGGGCTCGCCCGCGTCGAACGTGGTCACCGGCGAGGCCGCGCGCCGCGGTGCCGTCCGGCCGGTGTTCGTGTTCCCCGGGCAGGGCGCGCAGTGGCTCGGCATGGCCACCGAGCTGATGGCGGGCTCACCGGTGTTCGCCGCCAGGATGCGTGAGTGCGCGGCCGCGGTGGACGCGTTCACCGACTGGTCGCTGCTCGCGGTCCTGCGGGGCGACGACGGCGCGCCCGAGCTGGACCGCGTCGACGTGGTGCAGCCCGCGTTGTTCGCGATGATGGTGTCGCTGGCCGAGCTGTGGCGGTCGCTCGGCGTGGTGCCGGCGGCGGTCGTGGGGCACTCGCAGGGCGAGATCGCCGCGGCCTGCGTGGCCGGGGCACTGTCCCTCGACGACGCCGCGCGGGTGGTCACCCTGCGCAGCGGGGCGTTGAAGAGGATCGCCGGGCGCGGCGGCATGATGTCGGTGCCGCTGCCCGCCGCCGAGGTCACGCGACGGTGCCCGGGGCTGTCCGTCGCCGCGGTCAACGGCCCGTCGTCAACGGTGGTGTCGGGTGACGTCGAGACCCTCGACGCGGTGTTCGCGGAGCTGACCGCGGCGGGTGTCAAGGCGCGGCGGATCCCGGTGGACTACGCGTCGCACTCCACGCACGTCGAGGCCATCGAGGACGAGCTGCGCGCGGTGCTGGCCCCGGTGTCGCCGCTCGCCCCGGCGATCCCGTTCCACTCGACCGTCGCGGGGATGGCGGGTGAGGCCACGACGCCGGACGCCGCCTACTGGTACGAGAACCTGCGGCGGACCGTCCGGTTCGCCGACGCGGTCCGAGACCTGGTGGTGGCGGGGCACGACGTCTTCGTCGAGGTGAGCCCGCACCCCGTGCTCACCGTGGGGCTGCACGAGACCGCCGACGACCTGGACCGCCCGGTCGTGGTCACCGGAACGCTCCGCCGCGACGACGGCGGGCTGGACCGCGTGCTGCTCTCCGGGGGCGCCCTCCACGTCGCGGGGGTGCCGGTCGACCTGGCCGCACCGCTCGCCGGCGCCGGCGGCCACCCCGTGGAGCTGCCGACCTACCCGTTCGAACGACGGCGCTACTGGCTGCGGCCCCGGGCCCGGACCGGCGGCGCGGACGGCCTCGGCCTCGGCGACGCGGGTCACCCGCTGCTCGGCGCCGTGGTGGAGCTGCCGGGGGACGGGGGCGTGGTGCTCACGGGTCGGCTGTCGCTGGCGACGCAGCCGTGGCTCGCCGACCACGCCGTGCTCGGCACCGTGCTGCTGCCCGGTGCCGCGTTCGTGGAGCTGGCCGCGCACGCCGCCGCGCGGGTCGGTGCGGACCGCGTGGCGGAGCTGACCCTGCACGCGCCGCTGGTGTTGCCCGCCGAGGGCGCCGTGCGGGTGCAGGTCGTGGTGCGGGAACCGGACGAGGCGGGACACCGCGGGCTGGGCGTGTACTCCCGGCCGGAGTCCGCGCCGGGACAGGAGTGGACCCGGCACGCACTCGGCTCGGTGGGCGGGACCTCGGTGGCGTGGACGAACGGGGCGGCGGAGTGGCCGCCGCCCGGTGCGTCCACAGTGGACGCGACGGCCGCCTACGACCGGTTCGCCGAGCTGGGTTACGGCTACGGCCCGGCCTTCCAGGGGCTGCGCCGGGTGTGGCAGCGCGACGACGAGGTGTACGCCGAGATCGCGCTGCCCGACGCGGCGGCCGGCGACGCCGGGGACTACGGGATCCACCCGGCGCTGCTCGACGCCGCGCTGCACGCCTCCGTGCTCGCCATGCACGCCGACAGCGAGCACGCGGTGCTGCCGTTCTCCTGGAGCGGCGTGCAAGTCCACGCCACCGGAGCCACCGCGGCAAGGGTCCGTTTCCGGCGGCTCGGGCCGGACACGGTCGAGCTCACGCTGACCGACGCCGAGGGCGGGCCCGTGCTCACCGTCGACTCGCTCGCGGCCAGGCCCGTCTCGCCGGCGCAGCTCGACCAGGCACGCGCCGCGCTCGGCGACCCCACCGTGCCCGAGGACTCGTGGTGCTACCGGATCGACTGGGTCCCGGCCGCCACACCGGCGGGGACGACGCTGGACGGCCGGTGGCTGGTGCTCGCGCCGGCGGGCCACGACGCGGACCCCTGGGTACGCGCCACGGCGGAGGCGATGGCCGCCCGGGGCGCGCTCGTGGAGCACCGCACGATCGGCGACGAGGGGCTGGACCGCACCGCGTTAGCCGAGGCACTCGCCGCCGTGGGCGGCGGCGACGTGCGCGGGGTGGTGTCATGGCTGGCCCTCGACGAGACCATGCTTGCCGAACACACCTCCGTGCCCGCCGGTCTGGCCAGGACCGTCCGCCTCTACCAGGCACTCGACGACGCCGGGCTCGACGTCCCCGTCTGGTCGCTGACCAGCGACGCGGTGTCCGCGACGTCGGCGGACCGGCTCGACCACCCGGTCCAGTCGATGGTGTGGGGCCTTGGCCGGGTGGTCGCGCTGGAGCAGCCGCGGCGGTGGGGTGGTTGCGTGGACGTCCCGGCCGAGCCGGCCGGGACGGCCGCTGCCCGCGTGGCCGACATCCTCGCCGCGGGTCAGGGCGAGGACCAGCTCGCGGTGCGCGACACCGGGGTGTTCGCTCGCCGGCTCGTGCGCACACAGCTCGTGGACACCACGGTCGGGCGGTCGTGGACCCCGGCCGGGACCGTGCTCGTCACCGGCGGCACGGGTGCGCTCGGCGGGCACGTCGCCCGCTGGCTCGCCGCGAACGGCGCGGCGCACCTCGTCCTGACGAGCCGCAGCGGGCGCGACGCCGACGGCGCGGCGGAGCTCGAGAAGGAGCTGGTGGACCTGGGTGCCCGGGTCACGATCGCACGGTGCGACGTGGCCGACCGGGAGTCCCTGGCCGCGCTGCTCGACGCGCTCGGCGAACGGCTGGACGCGGTGATCCACACCGCCGGCGTGTCCCGGGACGGCGTGGTCGAGACCCTCGGCCCGGACGCCATGGACGTGGTGCTGCGGCCGAAGGTGGACGCGGCACGCAACCTGCACGAGCTGACCGCGGACCACGACCTGTCGGCGTTCGTGCTGTTCTCGTCGGTGTCGGGCGTGCTCGGCTCGGCCGGGCAGGCGGCCTACGCGGCGGGCAACACGTTCCTCGACTCGCTGGTGGAGCACCGGCGCGCCCGCGGGCTCGCCGGCACCGCCGTGGGCTGGGGCATGTGGGGCGGTGGCGGGATGGCGACGCTCGGCGGCAACGAGGAACGCATCCAGCGGCGCGGCATCCGGCCGATGGCGCCGGAGCCCGCGGTGGACGTGCTGGCCCGCGCGCTGCGGGCCGACGAGCCGTTCCTCACGGTGATCGACGTCGAGTGGCGCCGCTTCGTGGCCGCCGTGCACGGCGGCACGCCCCGGCCGCTGATCCGTGCCCTGCCCGAGGTGCGCGCGCTGGCCGCGGCCGCGCCGGCGGCGGCCGCCGTGACGGCGGAAAGCACCGCCTCACTCACCGAGCGGCTGGCCGGCCTGTCCCCCGCCGAGCGCGCACGGTCGGTGCTCAAGCTCGTGCGCGACAACGTGGCCGGCGTGCTGGGCCACACCTCCGGCGCGGACGTGACACCCGAGCGGCCGTTCAGCGAGCTCGGGTTCGACTCCCTGGTCGCGGTCGAGCTGCGCAACCGGCTGACCGCGGCGACCGGGCTGCGCCTGCCGGCCACGCTGATCTTCGACTACCCGACGCCCTCGGCGCTGGCCACGCACCTGACCGAGGGGCTGAGCCCCGTCGAGAGGTCACCCCTGGACGCCGCACTGGCCGGGCTCGCCGGGCTGGAGACGGCCCTCGCCGCGCTCGCCCCGGACGAGGAGGGCCGCGCGCTCGTCCTCGACCGGGCGCGGGACGTGCTCGCGCGGGTCGGCGCCCCGGCCACCGGGACCGCCGTGCGGACGGCGGTCGAACGCCTGGAGACCGCGTCGGACGACGAGATCTTCGCCTTCATCAACACCGAGCTCGGCAAGTCCAGCTGACTGCGGAAAGAGTGACGCACCCGATGGACAACGAACAGAAGCTCCGCGACTACCTCAAGTGGGTCACCTCGGACCTGGTGGCGGCCCGCGCCAGGGCGGAGGAGCTGGAGAACCGGGCGACCGAGCCGATCGCCGTCCTCGGCATCGGCTGCCGCTTCCCGGGCGGCGTCACCACTCCCGAGGAGCTGTGGCGGTTGGTGGCCGGGGGAGCGGACGCGGTCGCGCCGCTGCCGGACGACCGGGGCTGGGACCTCGACGCCCTGTACGACCCCGAGCTGTCCCGGCCCGGTACGAGCTACGCCCGCGAGGGCGCGTTCCTGACCGGTCTCGGCGGCTTCGACGCCGGGTTCTTCGGGATCTCGCCACGCGAGGCCCTGGCGATGGACCCGCAGCAGCGGTTGCTGCTGGAGACGTCGTGGGAGGCGTTCGAGCGGGCCGGCATCGATCCGGAGTCGTTGCGTGGCAGCCGGACCGGCGTGTTCGTCGGCTCCAACACGTGGGACTACGCGCCGCCGCTCACCCACGCGCCGGAGGAGGTGGCCGGCTACCTGATGACCGGCAACACCCCGAGCGTGATGTCCGGCCGGATCGCGTACACGTTCGGGCTGGAGGGTCCGGCGGTCACCGTGGACACGGCGTGCTCGTCGTCGCTGGTGGCGTTGCACCTGGCCGCACAGGCACTGCGGGCGGGTGAGTGCGACCACGCCCTGGTCGGCGGCGTCGCCGTGATGGCCGCGCCCGGGGTGCTGATGGAGTTCAGCCGCCAGCGGGGGATGGCGCCGGACGGCCGGTCGAAGGCGTTCGCCGCGTCGGCCGACGGGGTGGGCTGGGGCGAGGGTGCCGGCATGCTGGTGGTCTCCCGCCTGTCGGACGCGATGGCTCTTGGCAGGCGGGTCCTGGCGGTGATGCGGGGCTCGGCGGTCAACTCCGACGGCGCCTCGAACGGGTTGACCGCGCCGAACGGTCCTTCGCAGCAGCGGGTCATCCGGCAGGCGCTCGCGAACGCGCGGCTCGATCCGTCCGATGTGGACGTCGTCGAGGCGCACGGGACCGGCACCAGACTTGGTGACCCGATCGAGGCGCAGGCCCTGCTGGCCACCTACGGGCAGGACCGTGACCGGCCGCTCTGGTTGGGTTCGCTGAAGTCCAACCTCGGGCACACCCAGGCCGCCGCCGGGGTCGCCGGGGTGATCAAGATGGTGATGGCGCTCCGGCACCAGGTCCTGCCCAAGACCCTCCACGTGGACCAGCCCACGTCCCAGGTCGACTGGACGGCGGGCGACGTGCGGCTGCTGACCGAGGCGCGACCGTGGGACGACGCCGGCCGGCCGCGCCGCGCCGGTGTGTCGTCGTTCGGGATCAGCGGCACCAACGCGCACGTGATCCTGGAGGAGGCGCCCGCGGCCGAGGACTCGCCGGGCACGGCCGACGTGCCGGCGGTGCCCATGGTGCCCGTGGTGCCGTGGCCGCTGTCGGCCGCTTCCGAGACCGGGTTGCGTGCCGTCGCCGACCGTCTGTCCACTGTGGATGAACACGCGGTGGACGTCGGGTGGTCGCTCGCGACCACCCGCGCGGCGCTGACCCACCGGGCCGTCGTCGTCGGCGGCTCCCGGGAGGCCCTTCGCGCGCTGGCGGAAGGAAAGCCGGGCGCCTGCGTCGAGACGGGCACGGTTCGGACCGGCTCGTTGGCGGTGATGTTCACGGGTCAGGGCGCGCAGCGGGCCGGCATGGGCCGGGAGCTGGCGGCGGCGTACCCGGTGTTCGCCGAGGCGCTGGCCGAGGTGTGTGCCGCGTTCGGGCCGGAGCTGCGCGAGGTGATCCTCGACGACCCGGATCGCGTGCTGTCCCAGACCGGCTGGGCACAGCCGGCGCTGTTCGCGGTCGAGGTCGCGCTCTACCGGTTGTTCGAGTCGTGGGGTGTGCGCCCGGACTTCCTCGGTGGGCACTCGATCGGTGAGCTGACCGCCGCCCATGTGGCGGGGGTGTGGTCGCTCGCGGACGCGGTGCGGGTCGTCGCGGCGCGGGGTCGGCTGATGCAGGCACTGCCCTCGGGCGGCGCGATGGTCGCGGTGCGGGCCGGCGAGGAGGAGATCGCGGCGGGCGTGGAGATCGCCGCGGTCAACGGCCCGCGGTCGGTCGTGCTCACCGGCGCCGAGGAGGTCGTGCTGGCGGAGGCGGCGCGCCTGGCGGCGTTGGGCCGCAGGACGAAGCGGCTCACGGTCAGCCACGCCTTCCATTCGTCGTCGATGGATCCGATGCTGGACGAGTTCCGCGCGGTGCTGGAGTCGGTCACGTTCCACGAGCCGGCGATCCCGCTGGTGTCCGAGGGCGTCGGCGAGCCCGGGTACTGGGTCCGGCACGTGCGGGAGACCGTGCGGTTCGCCGACGACATCGCGACCTTGGCGGCCGAGGGCGTCGGGACGTTCCTCGAGCTGGGGCCGGACGCCGCGCTCACCCCGATGGTGCGCGACTGCGTGCCGGACGCGACGGCCGTGCCCACCCTGCGCGCCGGCCACCCCGAACCCACGTCCGCGGTCACCGCGCTGGCCCGGCTCCACGTCACCGGCACACCCGTCGACTGGCGGGCGCTGTTCCCCGGTGGCGGCAGGACGCTGGACCTGCCCACCTACCCCTTCGAGCACGAACGCTACTGGCTCGACACCGCCGCCATCCTCGCCGGCGACGTGTCGGCCGCCGGGCTCACCGCGGCCGGGCACCCGCTGCTGAACGCCGTGGTGCGGCTCGCCGACGGCGACGGGCTCGTGCTCACCGGACGGCTCTCCCTCGGCGGCCAGCCGTGGCTCGCCGACCACGTCATCCACGGCTCGGTGCTCCTGCCCGGCGCCGCGTTCGCCGACCTCGCCGCGTGGCTCGCCGACCAGGTCGGCGCGGCGGCCGTCGAGCAGCTGACCCTGCTCACCCCGCTCGTCCTGCCTCAGCAGGGCGCCGTGCTGCTCCAGGTCGCGGTCGGCGGCCCGGATGCCGGCGGGCACCGCACGCTGTCGGTCCACGCACGCGCCGACGGCGCCGACGAGCCGTGGACCCGGCACGCCACCGCGGTGCTGTCCCCGGCCGGCGCGGCGGGCACCACCCTCGCGGACTG
The DNA here is from genome assembly GCF_035634895.1 of Actinophytocola sp. GTDB lineage: Bacteria > Actinomycetota > Actinomycetes > Mycobacteriales > Pseudonocardiaceae > Actinophytocola. The sequence goes on from NZ_DASQCC010000010.1 coordinate 164,300, forward strand.
GCCGCCGCGGGCGGCCGCGGTCGACCTCGACGGGACCTTCGCGACCATGGCCGAGGCCGGTCACGCCTACGGCCCGGCGTTTCGCGGGCTCACCGCCCTGTGGCGGGACGGCGACACGGTCTACGCCGAGGCCGCGCTGCCGGCCCCACACGACGGCTCGGCCGCGGACCACGGGCTGCACCCGGCCCTCCTGGACGCGGCACTGCAGGCGATCGGCCCCGGCGGGCTCGGCGGCGACGGTCCGGCGGGCCTGCCGTTCGAGTTCGGCCGCATCACCCTGCACGCCACCGGCGCGACCGCGGTCCGGGCCCGCCTCACCAGGCAGCCCGACGGTGCCGTCGCCATCGCGCTCGCCGACCCGGCGGGCGCGCCGGTGGCCACGGTGGACGGTCTGCTGCTGCGGGCAGCCACCGCCCCGGGCGCCGCGCGAGGGCCGCTCTACCACCTCGACTGGGTCGAGGCGCCCCCGAGGACCGCCGAGCCCGGCACGGTCGTCGTGCTCGCCCCCGGCACGTGGCCGGCCCCCGCCGACCCGATGCCCGGCCACGTGGTGCTGCCGCTCCCACGGCACGGCTCCGGCACCCCGGACGACGTTCGGCACGCGGTCCACGCCGCACTGGACCTCCTGCGGGACTGGGTGTCCGACGAACGGTTCGGCACCGCCACGCTCGTCCTCGTCACCGAACGCGCCGTCGCGACCGAGCCGGATGAGGAGGTCACCGACCTCGCCCAGGCCACCGTCCGCGGCCTCGTCCGCTCGGCCGCCGTCGAGCACCCGGGCCGGTTCGTCCTCGCCGACGTCGACTCGTCCGACGCGGTCACCGCGGGGCTCGCCGGGGCGACCGGCGAGGCCGAGTTCGCCGTCCGCGGCGAGCGCGTGCTGGTGCCCCGCCTCGCCAGGACCGACGAGGGACCCGCGCTCGGGGTGGTGCCCACCGGCCGCTGGCGCCTCGACGTGACCGCGCCCGGCACGTTCGACAACCTCGCCTTCCTGCCGTCCCCCGAGGCCGACCGCGCGCTGGCCGAGGGCGAGGTGCGGATCGCCGTGCACGCCGCCGGGTTGAACTTCCGGGACGTGCTGATCGCGCTCGGCATGTACCCCGGCGACGCCGTGCTGGGCGCGGAGGGCGCGGGCACCGTCGTCGAGACGGGCCCCGGCGTCACCGATCTCGCGGTGGGGGACCGGGTGTTCGGGCTCCTGCCCGGGATGATCGGCCCGGTCGCGGTGTGCGACCGGCGGCTGGTGGCGCCGGTGCCCGAGGGCTGGACGTTCACCACGGCCGCCGCCGTGCCCGTGGCGTACCTGACCGCCTACCTCGCGCTGGTCGACCTCGGCGCGGTCCGGCCGGGCGAGTCCGTGCTCGTGCACGCCGCCGCCGGTGGCGTCGGCACCGCGGCCGTGCAGCTGGCCCGGCACCTCGGCGCCGAGGTGTACGCGACGGCGAGCCCGGCCAAGTGGCCCGCCCTGCGTGCCGCCGGCATTCCGGCCGACCACATCGCGTCCTCCCGCGACCTCGGGTTCGAGCAGGCGTTCGCCGGTCCCGGGATGGACGTCGTGCTCGACGCGCTCGCCGGCGAGTTCGTCGACGCGTCCCTGCGGCTGCTCGCCCCGGGCGGGCGGTTCCTGGAGATGGGCAAGACGGACGTCCGCGACCCGGGGCAGATCCCGGCGGGCGTCACGTACCGGGCGTTCGACATGTTCGACGCCGGTCCCGACCGGATCGCCGGGATGCTCCGCGAACTGCTCGACCTGTTCGACCGCGGCGCGCTCACCACGCCCCCGGTGACCACGGTGGACATCCGGCGCGCGGACGAGGCGTTCCGGTGGCTCGGGCAGGCCGGGCTCGTCGGCAAGGCCGTGCTCACCCTGCCCGCCGGCGGCACCGCGCTCGTCACCGGTGCGACCGGCTCACTCGGCCGGCAGGTCGCCCGCCACCTCGTGACCCGGCACGGCTACCGCAGGCTGCTCCTGCTCAGCCGGCGCGGTCCGGCCGCCCCCGGCGCCGCCGAGCTGGTGGCCGAGCTCGCCGGCCTCGGCGCGGCGGCGACCGTCCTGGCCGTCGACGCCGCGGACCGGGCCGCGCTCGAACGGGCCATCGCGACCATCCCCGCCGACGCGCCGCTCGACGCGGTGGTGCACACCGCGGGGGTCCTCGACGACGGCGTGCTGACCGGGCTCACCCCGGAGCGGGTGGACGCCGTGCTGCGGCCGAAGGTCGACGCGGCGTGGCACCTGCACGAGCTGACCAGGGACCGGGACCTGTCCGCGTTCGTGCTGTTCGCCTCCGCGGCGGCCACGTTCGGCGCGGGCGGGCAGGCCGCCTACGGCGCGGCGAACTCGTTCCTCGACGCGCTCGCCCGGCATCGACGCGCTCTCGGCCTGCCGGCGGTCTCCATGGCCTGGGGGCTGTGGGCGCAGGACGGGGGGATGGCCGGCGACCTGTCCGGCGCCGACCTCCGCCGGATGGCCCGCGGCGGCCTGCGTCCACTGTCCACACAGGACGGCCTGGCGCTGTTCGACGCCGCGTTCGCCCGCGGTCCGGCGAACGTCGTCCCCGCCCGGTTCGACCTCGCCGGGATCGGTGCGAGCGGCGCCGTGCCCCCGCTCCTGCGCGGCCTGGTCCGCACCGCGACCCGCAGGGCCGCGAGCACGGCCCACACCACGTCGCTCGCCGCGGTGCTCGCCCGGCTGCCCGAGGGCGACCGCCACGCCCATCTGCTCGACCTGGTGCGAACCCAGGCCGCCGTCGTGCTCGGCCACGGTTCGCCCGACGCCGTCGTGCCCGACCGGCCGTTCCGGGACATCGGGTTCGACTCGCTCACCGCCGTGGAGCTCCGCAACCGGCTCGGCGCCGCGACCGACGTGCGGCTGCCCGCGACGCTCGTGTTCGACCACCCGACCCCGGCGGCGCTCGCCGACCACCTCCTGGCCGAGCTCCACGGCACCGCCACGACCGCGGCGGGAACCGCGCCCGCGGCGGTCGCGACCGGTGAACCGCTCGCCATCGTCGGCATGACGTGCCGGTTCCCCGGCGGCGTCGGCTCGCCGGAGGACCTGTGGCAGCTGCTGGTGGACGGCCGCGACGGCATCACCGCGTTCCCAGCCGACCGCGGCTGGGACCTCGCGGCGCTGTACGACCCCGACCCGGACCGCGCCGGCCGGACCTACGTGCGCCACGGCGGGTTCGTCCCCGACGCCACCACCTTCGACGCCGCGTTCTTCGGCATCTCCCCGCGCGAGGCGATGTCCATGGATCCCCAGCAGCGGCTGCTGCTGGAGGCGGGCTGGACGGCCCTGGAGCGCGCCGGCATCGACCCGGAATCGTTGCGCGGCAGCCGAACCGGCGTGTTCGTCGGCGCGAGCGGCGAGACCTACTCGGCCGCGCTCGCCGCGGCCGGCGGCGACTACGAGGGCTACCTGCTCACCGGCAGCACCGGCAGCGTCCTGTCCGGACGGCTCGCCTACGCGCTCGGGCTGGAGGGCCCGGCGATCACCGTGGACACGGCGTGCTCGTCGTCCCTCGTCGCGCTGCACCTCGCGGGCAGGGCGCTGCGCGCGGGTGAGTGCGACGCCGCCCTCGTCGGCGGTGTGGCCGTGCTGTCCACACCGGACCTGTTCGTGGAGTTCAGCCGCCAGCGCGGACTGTCCCCGGACGGCCGCTGCAAGGCGTTCTCCGGCTCGGCCGACGGCACGGCGTGGGCGGAGGGCGTGGGCATGCTCGTCGTGGAGCGCCTCGCCGACGCGCGCGCCAGGGGGCACCGGGTGCTCGCGCTGCTGCGTGGTTCCGCGGTCAACTCCGACGGCGCGTCGAACGGCCTGACCGCGCCGAACGGCCCGTCGCAGCAACGGGTCATCCGCGCCGCGCTCGCCGACGCCGGGCTGGCCGCGCGGGAGGTCGACCTCGTGGAGGCGCACGGCACCGGCACCCGCCTCGGCGACCCGATCGAGGCGCAGGCACTGCTCGCCACCTACGGCCAGGACCGCGCCGACCCGCTGCGGCTCGGCTCGGTGAAGTCGAACCTCGGCCACGCCCAGGCCGCGGCCGGCATGGCCGGTGTGATCAAGACCGTGCTGTCCCTGCGCCACGGGACCATGCCGAGGACTCTGCACGTCACCGAGCCGACGCCGGAGGTCGACTGGTCCGGCGGCATGGTGGAGCTGTTGACCG
>NZ_DASQCC010000011.1:0-40343 GCF_035634895.1 Actinophytocola sp.
GGCAGGCCGGTGTCGGCGATCCGCACCACGACGCTGTCGGGCACGGTCCGGCCCATGATCACCATGCCGTCGACCCGTCCGGCCAGCTCCAGCACGGCGTCCGCGGCGTTGCGGCGCCCGTTCGTGGCGAGGATCAGCACGCTGCGGCCCAGCTCGGCGACGACCTCCTCGTACCCGAGCACGACCTCGGCGTAGTAGGGCCCGGACAGGTCGGGGAAGACGATGCCGTTGGCCGCGTTCTGGCCCTCGGCGAGTGCCCGGCCGGCACGGCTGGGACGGAACCGCAGCTCCTCGGCGACCTTCCGCACGTGACGGCGCGTGGGCGCCGCGACCAGCTCGGAGTCCCGCAGCGCCCGGGACACGGTGGCGATGGACACCCCGGCCCGTTCGGCCACCTCGTAGATGGTGACCGGACGCCGTTCCCGACCCGACATGCCACCGGCCTTCCGTCATTGGAAGCGCTTACATTTTCCGTTGCTGAAGTTCTAACACGCATGTCAAGCGAAGCCCCCAACCCACCCACCGCGAGTCCCGCGTTCAAACACCGCGAGTCCCGCGTTCAAACACACCGAGTCCCGCGTTCAAACACCCCTGAGTTGCAGTTCCGTGCAGGTCTCGGCCAGGACCTGCACGAAACCGCAACTCGGTATGTGCGGACGCGGGACTCGGTATGCGTGAGCGCGGGACTCGGGTGTGCGAGCGCGGGACTCGCGGGGTGTCGGTGCTTCGGGAGGGGGGTGTCAGCCCCTAGAGTTCGAACGGATGTTCTCGGGAGGCAAAGCATGCGGGTGCTGGGCGTCGACCCCGGCCTGACCAGGTGTGGGATCGCCGTTGTGGACGGGGCGGTGGGACGGAAGCTGACGTGTGTCGAGATCGGCGTGGTCCGTACTCCGGTCGACGCGGACCTGGCCATCCGGCTGCTTGCCGTGTCCGACGCCGTCGAGGAGTGGCTCGACCGGCACGAGCCGGACGTCGTGGCGGTCGAGCGGGTGTTCAGTCAGTACAACGTCCGTACCGCCATGGGGACCGCGCAGGCCGGTGGTGTCGTCGCCCTCTCGGCCGCCCGGCGGGGGCTCACGGTCGCCTTTCACACCCCGTCCGAGGTGAAGGCCGCGGTCACCGGGTCGGGCCGCGCGGACAAGGCACAGGTCACCGGTATGGTCACCAAGCTGCTCGGGCTCACCGAGAAGCCGAAGCCCGCCGACGCGGCCGACGCCCTCGCCATCGCGATCTGTCACGTCTGGCGTGCGCCCATGCGCAACCGGCTCGCCGAGGCCGAGGCCAGGGCCGCCGAGTTGGCCCGCGTCCACAAGGCACGGCTCGCGGAGGCGGCGAAGAGAAGGACGACGACATGACCCCCCTGGTGTCAGCCTCGCTGCTCCCGACCGCGCCGCACGGGAACCAGCCGCGAGCGCACGGCCGGACAGAGCTGCGAGCACCCGACCGGACACGCGTCCGGACGGCGCCGCGAGCACTCGGCCGGTCAGGGCCGCGAGCATCCGACCGGACAGGGTCGCGAGCGCACGGCCGGTCAGGGCCGCGAGTACGCGGCCAGACAGGGTCGCGAGCGCAAGACCGGACGGAACAGTCCTTCGTAACCAAGAACCTCAGTTTCCCGGAGGCGGACCGCACATGATCTCGCGTGTACGTGGCACGGTGCTCTCGGTCGGGCTGGACCGTGTCGTCATCGAGGTCGGTGGGGTCGGCCTGCTGATCACCGCGACGCCGGCGACGCTCGCGACGCTGCGCACCGGCACCGAGGCCGTCCTCGAGACGACGCTGGTCGTCCGCGAGGACTCGCTGACCCTGTTCGGGTTCGCCGACACCGAGGCACGCGAGCTGTTCGGCCTGCTCCAGACGGTCTCGGGCATCGGCCCGCGCATCGCCATGGCGACCCTTGCCGTGCTCGACCCCGCCCAGCTCCGTGCGGCGCTCGCGGAGGGCAGCATTGCCGTGCTCACCCAGGTCCCCGGCATCGGCCGCAAGGGCGCGGAACGGCTGATCATCGAGCTGCGGGACAAGGTCGGCGCGCTTGCCGCCGTCACCGCCGAGTCGGTCGCCACCGGCCACGGTCACGTGCGGGGGAGCGTGGTCGAGGCGCTGACCGGCCTCGGCTTCGCGGCCAAGCAGGCGGAACAGGCCGTGGACGGGGTGCTCGCCGAGAACGGCACGTCCGACACCCCGACCGTCCTGCGCAAGGCGCTCGCCACCCTCGGCAAAAAGCGATAGCCGGTCATGCACGATGAAGCCGTGACGGAAGAGGACTCGCTCGCCACCCCGGAGGCGCTGCCCAACGACGACGAGGCGACGCTGCGCCCGCGGCGGCTCACCGAGTTCGTCGGGCAGAACCGTGTCCGCGAACAGCTCGAGCTGGTCCTCCACGGCGCACTCCAGCGGGGCGTGCCGCCGGACCACGTGCTGCTGTCCGGCCCGCCCGGCCTCGGCAAGACCAGCCTCGCCATGATCATCGCCGCCGAGCTGGGCAGCTCGCTGCGCATCACCTCCGGGCCCGCGCTCGAGCGCGCCGGGGACCTCGCGGCCATGCTGTCGAACCTCGTCGAGGGCGACGTTTTGTTCATCGACGAGATCCACCGCATCGCCCGCCCCGCCGAGGAGATGCTCTACCTCGCGATGGAGGACTTCCGCGTCGACGTCGTCGTCGGCAAGGGCCCCGGGGCCACGAGCATCCCCCTGGAGATCGCGCCGTTCACGCTGGTCGGCGCCACCACCAGGTCGGGCTCGCTGACCGGGCCGCTGCGCGACCGGTTCGGCTTCACCGCGCACATGGAGTTCTACTCGGCCGAGGAGCTGGACCGGGTCGTGCGCCGGTCGGCGACCATCCTCCGCGTCGACCTCCGTGCCGACGGCGCCGAGGAGATCGCCGGGCGCTCGCGGGGCACGCCCCGCATCGCCAACCGGCTGCTCCGGCGCGTCCGCGACTTCGCCGAGGTTCGTGCCGACGGCATCGTGACCAGGGACATCGCCCGTGCCGCGCTCGAGGTCTACGACGTCGACGAGCTGGGGCTGGACCGGTTGGACCGGGCCGTGCTCGGCGTGCTCGTGCGCTCCTTCGGCGGCGGTCCGGTCGGCGTCTCGACATTGGCCGTGGCCGTCGGCGAGGAAGCAAGTACCGTGGAGGAGGTGTGCGAGCCGTACCTGGTGCGGGCCGGAATGCTTGCCAGGACGCCTCGGGGCCGGGTGGCCACCGCGGCGGCATGGTCCCATTTGGGGCTTATGCCCCCGGTTAACGCTCCGGGTCCGGTGCCGCCTACCCTGTTCGACAGCGACACGAACGGTGACACCGCGCACACCGCGGAATAGGCAACTCACGGACGGAACGACATGCAACAACTCCTCCCCATGCTCCTGCTGTTCGGGCTGCTGGGCGTCATGATGTACTTCATGACCCGGCGCCAGCGCAGGGCGCAGGAGCAGCAAGCGACGCTCCAGAACTCGCTCGAGGTCGGCGACCGCGTGATGACCACCTCCGGGCTCTACGGCACGATCACCGACGCGGACGACGGCACGACCGTGACCCTCGAGATCGCCCCCGGTGTCGAGACCGAGTGGCTGCGTGCCGCCGTGCGCGAGAAGGTCGGCCCGGTCGAGGAGCACGACGAGGACCTCGACGCCGACGACCTCGAGGTCCCGGAGACTCCGGAGACGATCGACGTCGAGACCAACGAGCCGCCGGTCATCAAGGAAGACGCCGAGCTCGAGTCCGGCAAGAAGAAGTAGCTCATCGCGTGAGCGTGACGTGACCGTGTGACACGGCCCTCACGTCGCTGCGGGTACGCTGCGCCCTCACCCACACGTGCAACGGGTGCGGGCGCAGTCTCGTGACCAAGACACGCGCGCCAACCCCTGTAGGTTCAAGGAGATCGACCGACCGTGGCCTCATCCGCCGGGCAGATCCGCCCAGGGCGCTATCTGGCGTTCTTCCTGTTCATCGTGGTTCTGCTCTATGGCCTGCTGTTCGGGACGGGTAATCACAGACCCTCGCCGAAGCTCGGCATCGACCTCCAGGGCGGCACGCGTGTCACGCTGACCGCGCGAACGCTCAACGGGGAGGCGCCGACCAAGGAGGCGCTCAACCAGGCGCGGCAGATCATCGAGACCCGGGTCAACGGCATCGGCGTCGCCGGCACCGAGGTCGTGCTGGACGGCACGAACATCATCATCACGGTGCCGGGCGAGGAGGGCGACCAGGCGAAGAGCCTCGGCCAGACCGCACAGCTCCGGTTCCGCGCGGTGGTCGGCCAACCCGCCGCCGCCCAGCCGTCGCCGCAGCAGTCGACCGAGCCGTCCGCACCGCCGTCGACCGGTTCCTCGGCGCCGCCGTCGAGCGACGCGCCGTCCGTCGGCTCCAGCGCCTCGAACACGCCGCAGGGCCGGCCCGCCCCGGCGCTCGCCGGGCAGCCTGCCAGCACGGACCCGTCGACCCCGCCCGCCACGACGACCACCGGCGCGCCGTCCTCGTCCGCCGACCCGGACAAGCTGGACCCGCAGGTCCTCGCCAACCCGCTGGCCGCGTGCCAGCAGTACAGCACCGACGTCGACACCTACACCAAGGACGTCAAGGCGAACCGGGAAAGCAAGATCACCACGGCGAACCTGATCCAGCTCGGCCGCGCGTGCCGGCAGAACGACTACCTCGTGCCGAACGAGGCCGCCTCCGCCGACCAGAACGCGCAGCAGGCCGCCCAGCAGGCTCAGCAGGCCGCGATGGCCGCGCTCGACTGCTCGAAGCCGGACCCGCTGATCGGCAACGACGACCGCAACAAGCCGCTGGTGGCCTGCGACCAGAAGGCCACGGCCAAGTACGTCCTCGGCCCGACATTCCTCGACGGCACCGACATCTCCGACGCCGGCTCCGCCCCGGACCCCCAGGGCGTCGGCTACGTCGTGACCCTCGACTTCAACAGCGCCGGCAACAAGACCTGGGCCGACTACACCTCGGCCCACGTCGGTCAGATGGCCGCGTTCGTGCTCGACACCCAGATCGTGTCGGCGCCGGAGATCCAGGGCGCCATCACCGGCCAGACCCAGATCACCGGCGGCGCGGGCGGGTTCTCCTCCGACGAGGCCAAGGACCTCGCGGAGGTGCTGAAGTACGGCTCGCTGCCGCTGTCGTTCGACTCGTCCGAGGCGGAGACGGTGTCGGCGACGCTGGGGCTCGCGTCGCTGCAGGCCGGCCTGATCGCGGGCGCGCTCGGCCTGGCGCTCGTGTTCGTCTACTGCCTGTTCTACTACCGGATGCTCGGCTTCCTGACCATGCTGTCGCTGCTGTGCTCCGGCGTGATCGTGTTCGCGGTGCTGGTGCTGCTCGGCCGGTGGATCGGGTTCACCCTCGACCTCGCGGGCGTCGCCGGGTTCATCGTCTCCATCGGTATCACCGCGGACTCGTTCGTGGTGTTCTTCGAACGACTGAAAGACGAGATACGCGAGGGAAGGACGTTCCGGTCGGCCGTGCCGAGGGCGTGGATCCGGGCCAGGAGGACGATCCTGTCCGCGGACGCGGTCATGTTCCTCGCGGCCGGCGTGCTGTACGTGCTGGCGGTCGGCCAGGTGCGCGGCTTCGCGTTCACCCTGGGCATGTCGACCGTGCTCGACCTGGTCGTGGTGTTCTTCGTGACGCACCCGCTGGTGGCACTCGCCTCGCGGTCGAAGTTCCTGTCGAGGCCGGGTATGTCGGGGCTGGGCGCGGTGCAGCGCCTGGCCGGCGAGCGGCGGTCGGCCGCCGCGGCCCGCACCGCTGTGAAGGAGGCGTGACGTGGCTACTGACGTGAACGTCAAGAAGGACGGCTTCTTCCACCGGTTGTACGTGGGTACCGGCGCGGTCGACGTGGTCGGCAAGCGCAAGCGGTGGTACATCTTCTTCGCGGCCCTGGTCCTCGTCTGCGTCGCGTCGATCGTGTTCCGGGGCTTCAACCTCGGCATCGACTTCACCGGCGGCACCCGGATCTCCATGCCCGCGCAGGGCGCGAACGGAACCATCTCGGTCACCCAGGTCCAGGACGTCTTCAAGGACACCCTCGGCTTCGAGGACGCGGCGACGCAGACGGTGGGCACCGGCGACGCGTCGACGATCCAGATCCGGTCGGAGACGCTGAACACCGACCAGGTCACCAAGCTGAAGGACGCGCTGTTCACGGAGTTGCAGCCGCTGAACTCCAGCGGCCAGCCCAGCGAGCGGGCCATCAGCGACAGCGCGGTGAGCGCGTCGTGGGGTGGGGAGATCTCCCAGCAGGCGCTGATCGCGCTCGGCGTGTTCCTGGTGCTGGTGACGATCTTCCTGGCGATGTACTTCGAGAAGTGGATGGCGGTCGCGGCGCTCGCCGCCCTCGTCCACGACATCGTGGTGACGGCGGGCGTCTACTCGATCGTCGGCTTCGAGGTCACGCCGGCGACCGTGATCGGTCTGCTGACGATCCTCGGCTTCTCGCTTTACGACACGGTGGTGGTGTTCGACAAGATCAAGGAGAACACCCGCGGCCTGCTCGGCCTGACCCGCCGGACGTACGGGGAGGCGGCGAACCTCGCGCTGAACCAGACGCTGATGCGGTCGATCAACACGTCGCTGATCGCGGTGCTGCCGGTGCTCGGCCTGCTGGTCGTCGGCGTCGGCCTGCTCGGTGTCGGCACCTTGCAGGACCTGGCGCTGGTGCAGCTGACCGGCATCATCGCCGGCGCGCTGTCGTCGATCGCGCTGGCCACGCCGGTGCTCGTGGACCTGAAGATGCGGGAACCGAAGTTCCAGCAGCAGGCGGCACGCGTGCGTGCCCGGCGGGAGAGCCTGGCGCGCAAGGCCGCCGAGCGCGAGGTGTCGCCGTCCGCGGACGTCCTGGACGACCTGCCGGCCGGCGACGACGAGGCGCTGGACGCCGAGTTGCGGCAGGAACGCGCGATGGCCGCGGCCAGCAGTGTTCCCACGCGCAACCCGAAGACGGCGGAGGCGCAACGCCGAGGACGGCCGGCGGGCAAGCACCCGGGCCGTCCGTCCGGCAAGCGCCGCCGGTGAGCGAAGCGAACCCCTCGGTGCTCCGGCGCCACCGAACGCGGCGTGCGGCGGCCGAGGTGACGGCATGACCGAGCTGGCGGGCGCGCTGGCGCTGGTTCGGACGGTCCCGGACTTCCCCTCGCCCGGGGTGCTGTTCCGGGACCTGAACCCGCTGTTCGCGTCCGAACCGGCGTTGCGGGCGGTCATCGACGCGATGGCCGCCCGGCTGCCGGCGGACGTGGACACGATCGTGGCGATCGAGGCGCGGGGCTTCCTGCTGGGCGGCGCGCTGGCGATGGTGACCGGCCGGGGTCTGGTGCCGGTGCGCAAGCCGGGGAAGCTGCCGCTGGTGGCGGACCGGGTCGACTACGAGCTGGAGTACGGCACCGCGACGCTGGAGCTGCCGGGCGGCGTGCTGTCGGCCGGCGCCCAGGTGGCGGTCGTGGACGACGTCCTGGCGACGGGTGGCACGGCGGACGCGACCTGCCAGCTGCTCGAACGGGCCGGCGTGGTCGTGTCGGTCGTGACGGTGGTGCTGGAGCTGGCGGCCCTGGGCGGCCGCGACCGGCTGGCAGGCCGCAAGATCGAGGCGCTGCTCACGATCTGAGTGCGCGTGGGGGCACGACGAGCCGAGTGCGACACGGCTGGCGGGCACGCCGCGGCCGGTAGTGGTTGGTGGATCGCGGCGTTGATCCTGGTGCCGGTCGTGCTGGGCTCGGCGCTGGCCGTGGCATTGCTGCGGCCCTGGTCGACACGACCGAGCTTCGACGGGGCCGGCTTCGCCGAGGCCCCCGTCATCGACCCGTCAGTCGAACTGGACCGAGCGTTTCGCCAGGCCGTACCAGTAGCCGTCGATCACCGAGGTCGGGGTGTCCGTGCCGCCGAGGCTGGCGCCCATGGACACGAACAGCGGCGCGAAGTGCTCCGTGCGCGGGTGGGCCATGCGGGCCGCCGGGGACTTGTGCTCGAAGTCCAGCAGCGCGTCGAAGTCCCGTGCCGCCAACGCCTCCGCGCCCCAGTGGTCGAACTCCGACGACCATGACGGCGCGGCCGAGTTCGGGTCGGCCATGACCATGCCGCGCAGGTTGTGGGTGAAGAAGCCGCTGCCCACGATCAGCACACCCTCGTCGCGCAGTGGTGCCAGCCGCTGCCCGACCGAGAACAGCTCGTCCGGGTCCAACGACGGCATCGACATCTGCAGGACCGGCACGTCCGCCTCCGGGTACATCTCCTTCAGCGGCACGTACGCCCCGTGGTCCAGCCCCCGTGCCGGGTCGTCGTGCACCGTGCCCAGCAACGCCCGCACCGAGGACGCCAGCTCCGGTGCGCCCGGTGCCGGATATGTCACATCGTAGTAGCGCTGGTCGAAGCCCCAGAAGTCGTAGACCAGCGGCACCGTGGTCGTCGCGCTGACGGTCAGGGGTGCGTTCTCCCAGTGGGCGGACACCATCAGGACCGCGGCTGGCCTGGGGATCGTCCCCGCCCAGTCGGCCAACTGGCGCGTCCACAGGGCGTCGTCGGCGAGCGGCGGGGCGCCGTGGCTGAGGTAGAGCACCGGCATCGACATGTCCGACTCCCGCAGTTGAAGTTTCAACTACAGGGTAACATCAACCCATCATCGGATCTTCTCACCGAACGCGGTTATTCTCAGTCTCAAAGGAGTGCCTTTGAGCCAGAACGTTGAGACCGGAGCGGCGGCTGACGCCGCGCCACCACCTGCCGTGCGTGCGCCCTCAGCCACCCGACGCGTGCGTGCTCGTCTCGCCAGGCGAATCACCGCCCAGCGGTCCGCCCCGGTCAAACAGGTGCTCGAACCTCTGGCCGCGGTCCACCGCGAGCTGCACCCCAAGGCCGACCTCGCCCTGCTGCAACACGCCTACGACGTGGCCGAGGAGGCCCACCGCGACCAGCGGCGCAAGTCCGGCGACCCGTACATCACCCACCCGCTCGCCGTCGCCACCATCCTCGGTGAGCTGGGCATGGACACCATCACGCTGGTCGCCGCGCTCCTGCACGACACCGTCGAGGACACCGACTACGCGCTCAAGGACCTGCAGGAGGACTTCGGCGAGGAGGTCTCGCGCCTGGTCGACGGCGTCACGAAGCTCGACAAGGTGCAGCTCGGCAGCGCCGCGGAGGCCGAGACCATCCGCAAGATGGTCATCGCCATGGCGCGGGACCCGCGCGTCCTGGTCATCAAGCTGGCCGACCGGCTGCACAACATGCGCACCATGCGCTTCCTGCCGCCGGAGAAGCAGGCCAAGAAGGCCCGCGAGACCCTGGAGGTGCTCGCCCCGCTGGCCCACCGGCTGGGCATGGCCACGGTCAAGTGGGAGCTGGAGGACCTCGCGTTCGCCATCCTGCAACCCAAGAAGTACGACGAGATCGTCCGCCTCGTCGCCACCCGCGCCCCCTCACGCGACACCTACCTGCAGAAGGTCACCGGTGAGCTGACCGCCCACCTCGAGCAGTCGCGCATCACCGCCAAGGTCGAGGGCCGGCCCAAGCACTACTACTCGATCAACCAGAAGATGATCGTCCGCGGCCGCGACTTCGACGACATCCACGACCTGGTCGGCGTGCGGATCCTCGTCGACGACGTGCGGGACTGCTATGCCGCGATGGGTGTCGTGCACGCACTCTGGCAGCCGATGCCCGGCCGGTTCAAGGACTACATCGCCCAGCCGCGGTTCGACGTCTACCAGTCCCTGCACACCACGGTGATCGGGCCGGACGGCAAGCCCCTCGAGGTCCAGATTCGCACGCACGAGATGCACGGCACCGCCGAGTACGGCATCGCCGCGCACTGGCGCTACAAGGAGACCAAGGGCACGCACGCCGGCCAGAACGCCGAGGTCGACGAGATGCGCTGGATGCGCCAGCTCCTCGACTGGCAGCGGGAGGCCGCCGACCCCGGCGAGTTCCTCGACTCGCTGCGGTACGACCTCAACGCCCGCGAGATCTTCGTCTTCACCCCCAAGGGCGAGGTGCAGACGCTGCCAACGGGCTCCACGCCGGTCGACTTCGCCTACGCCGTGCACACCGAGGTCGGGCACCGCTGCATCGGCGCGCGGGTCAACGGCCGGCTCGTCGCGCTGGAGCGCAAACTCGAGAACGGCGACCAGGTCGAGATCTTCACGTCCAAGGCCGAGGGCGCCGGGCCGACCCGCGACTGGCTCGCGTTCGCCGCCTCCCCGCGCGCCCGCGCCAAGATCAAGCAGTGGTTCGCCAAGGAGCGCAAGGAAGAGGCGATCGAGGCCGGCAAGGACGCGATCACCAAGGAGGTGCGCCGGGTCGGGCTGCCCATGCAGCGGCTCGTGTCGGCGGACGCCATGGCGTCGGTCGCCCGCGAGCTGCGCTTCGCCGAGGTCAGCGCCCTATACGCGGCGATCGGGGAGGGACACACCTCCGCACGGCACGTCGTCTCCCGGCTCGTCGCCCTGCTGGGCGGCGTCGAGCACGCCGAGGACGAGCTGGCCGAGCGGGCCACCCCGTCGACGGTCACCCGCCGCCGGGCCTCCGGCGACGCGGGCGTGATCGTCAAGGACGCCTCGGACGTGTGGGTGAAGCTCGCACGCTGCTGCACCCCGGTGCCCGGCGACGACATCCTCGGCTTCGTCACCCGCGGTGGCGGGGTCAGCGTGCACCGCACCGACTGCACCAACGCCAGGGACCTGCTGGCGGCCCCGGAACGCCTCGTCGACGTCGAGTGGGCGCCGTCGGACTCCTCGGTGTTCCTGGTGGCCATCCAGGTCGAGGCCCTCGACCGGCACCGGTTGCTCTCCGACGTGACCAAGGTGCTCGCCGACGAGAAGGTCAACATCCTGTCCGCCTCGGTCACCACGTCCCGCGACCGGGTCGCCGTGAGCCGGTTCAGCTTCGAGATGGGAGATCCCAAACATCTCGGACACGTGTTGAAGGTCGTCCGAAGTGTCGAGGGTGTCTACGATGTCTACCGCGTGACATCCGCTTCCTGAACGTAACTCGGGACCTCTCCTCGTCGACACAGGGTGAGACGGCGTATGCGCGTCACTCTGAACCGACTCTTGGGGGAAACAGCACCATGACGACACCGCACGGGCAGGGGGACTGGCAGCACGGCACGGCGCAGCCGCAGGGCCAGCCGTTCCCGAGCCAGCCCCAGGCCGGGCAGTCCTACGTCGAGCCGCCGATTCCCGGGATGCCCTACAACGGGCCGCCTCCGGTCGAGGTCCAACCGCTCCACACCGGGACGCAGCCCTACTACCCGCCGGGGCAGTACCAGCCGGGGCCATACCAGCAGCCATACCCGTACCAGCCGTACGGGCCGCCGCGGCCGACCAACGGCCTCGCGGTCGCGTCGATGGTCCTGGGGATCCTGTGGGTCTACTGGATCGGCAGTATCCTCGCGCTGGTGTTCGGTTATGTGGCTCGCGACCAGATCAGGCGCAGTGGCCAGGGCGGTGACGGCATGGCCGTCGCCGGGATCGTCCTCGGCTGGATCGGGGTCGGGTTCCTGATCCTGGGCATGGTGTTCTGGAGCTCGTTCTGGTTCTAGCCACCGATGCGTTCTAGCCACCGATGCGTTCTGGTCACCGGAGCGTTCCAGTCACCGGGGCGTTCCGGCCGCCGGAGTGTTCTGGTCACCGGAGCGTTCCGGTCGCCGGAGCGTTCTAGCCACCGGTGCGTTCCAGTCACCGGAGTGTTCTGGTCGCCGAAGCGTTCTGGTCACAGGAGTGCTGTCATGGGCACCCCCGCGAGTGTTCTGACCTCGCGGGCCAGGTGTGCCTGGTCGGCGTACCCGGCCTCGTAGGCCACGGACGCGAGCCCGGCGCCCCGGTCCGGCCCGTTCGGTCGCGACGCGGTCCGGGCGCGGCGGGCCAGCCGCACGGCCCGGTCGAAGCGGACGACCCGGTGCAACACCTTCAGCCCGTAGCCGAAGGCGGCCAGCGACCGCCGGTGGAGCTGCCGTTCGCTCCAGCCGAGCGCGTCCGCGACCGTCGCCACCCGCTCGCCCCGCGACACCAGCTCCAGCAGTCGGGGCGCCGCCGGATCCCACTGCCCACCGGCCGCCGCCACCGCCGCGGCGAGCACCTGCTCGGCCGCCGGCGTGGACGGCACGGCCGCCAGTTCGTCGGCGAGGCGCCGTACCCGCCAGGCCGGCCACAACTCGTCCAGGTCGACCCGTGCGTCCCGGACCGCCGACGCCGGCACACCCAGCCCGGCCGGCGCCCGCCCCGGCCGGAACCGCACGCCGACCAGCGACCCACCGGACAGGGCGGTCGGGTGCGCACGCGTGTCCGGCCCGGCGACGAACAGCCGCCCGGACTCGCGGTGCCACATGACGTCCGCGCACGCGTCCGGCACCACGTTGACCACGGAAGCGCCAGCCGCCTCAGCGGGTGTCGTCCGTGACCACGTGCACGCGAGGACCTCGTGCGCGCTGCGCCGTTCGACGTAGGCGGTCATGGCCAGCACTATGCCACCAGCCACCGACAGTTCCCGAACACCCCGGTTGACCTGGGGTTTCCGGGAAAGCGAGGCTCAGGCCACCGCCGCGGAGGTGATCGTCACCGGGGTCGTCGGGGCGCCGTCCTCCGCGCCGCTCTGGCCGGGCGTGATGCCGGCCGACGCGATCTGGTCCAGGGTCGCCAGGCCGGTCTCGTCCGTGGTGCCGAAGAGGTTGTAGCTCGGCGGCAGGGTCGAGTCGCCGTAGACCAGGAAGAACTGGCTGCCCGTGGTACCCGGTCCGCGGTTGGCCATCGCGGCGGCGCCGCGCGGGTAGACCACCAGTTCCTGGCCGGACGACGTGTCACTCGACTGGGCGGGCGCGAGGCCGGTCGGCAGCTCGTCCGGCACGACGTAGCCCGGGCCGCCCGCGCCACCGGACGAGGGGTCCGCCGGGTCGGCCGTCGGGTCGCCGCACTGCAGCACCTTCAGGCCCTCGGACGAGGTGAGCCGGTGGCAGATCGTGTTGTTGAAGTAGCCCTTGCTCGCCAGGAACACCATGCTCCGCACGGTGCACGGCGCCTTCGCGGCGTCGAGCCTGATCGCGATCGGGCCGGCGGACGTGGTCAGCGTCAGCGTCGTCTCGGTCGCCGGGCCGCCCTCCGGCGGCAGCCCGACCGCCGGTTCCTGGCCGGACTGGTCGGCCGTGAACTGGCAGTCGCCGGGCGTGGGGGAGCCGGTGTCGCTGGTCTGCTCCGCCGGAGCGGTCTCCGACGGCGTGAAGTCGGATCCGCCCAGCGAGTCCGACGCGCTCTCCTTGGCGACGCAGCCCGCCAGAGTCAGCGCCACCGCCGCGATGACGGCCGCCGTGCGGATCACCTTCACTCCTTCACCGCCTGGTTGATCGTGACCGGCTGGGCCGGGGCGCCGTCCTCGCCGCCGTTCGCGCCCGGGGTGATGCCGCCCGCCGCGATCTTGTCGAGCACGGTCAGCCCGGGGTCGTCGACCTTGCCGAACAGCGTGTAGCTGGGCGCCAGCGTGGAGTCGCCGTACACCAGGAAGAACTGGCTGCCGCCGGTCTCCGGGCCCGCGTTGGCCATGGCGATCGCGCCACGCGGGTAGGTCACGGTCTGGCCGTCCGCGCCCGGCGTTAGCGCCTGCGCGGAGCTCAGCTCGTCGGGGATCGAGTAGCCGGGACCGCCGGAGCCGTCGCCCTTGGGGTCACCGCACTGCAGCACCTTGAGGCCGGCCGAGGCCGTGAGCCGGTGGCAGTTGGTGCCGTCGAAGAACTTCGAGGTCACCAGGTGCTCGATGCTCTGCACCGTGCAGGGCGCGGCCGACCGGTCGAGCGTCAGCGGGATGTCGCCCTGGTTGGTCTTGAGCGTCACCTTGACCGTGCCGTCCTTGGGCGTCTGCGCGGGGTCCTCCGGCATGCCGACGTCCTTCGGCGGCTTCTCGCTCGGGTTCTCCTTGTAGCCGCACGCGCCCTTGGTCGCGTTGGCCGGCGACGTCTTGTCCGGGCTGGTGGACGCCTCGCCGTCGGCGGGGCCGAGATTGACGAGCCAGTACACGAGCCCTACCGCGGCGATCACCACGAACGCCGTGATGCCCGCTCCCCAGATACGGCGCCGCTTCGCGCGTTCCGCGCGGCGGGCCAGCTGACGCTCCAGCTTGCGCTTGGCCGCCTGCCGGCGCTGCTCGTTGCTCGGCACCGGGCACCCTCCAGACTCCAGACCTTCTCCAACCAGGCCGGCAGTCTATGGGTAGGGCAGGTAAGACCCGTGTGGGAGGTCGCCAAATAACCACAGCAACCATGGAAAACGCTGACCCCCGACACAAACCTGTCGGTAGGGGTGTGACCGCGAGGGGGTCGGAGTGAGAAGCTGGATACTGGTTGTGGCCGCTCAGTGACAAGGTGGGCTCTATGCAAGACAGGCGGGACGACGGGACGTCGCCGTTCGCCGAGGAGTTGGAGCGTCTCCTTCGCAAGCGGGGTCTGTCCTGGCGTCGTCTCTCCGACCTCATCGGTTACACCCCGAGCTGGCTCTCGAAGATCAAGCACGGCGCCCCGCCGTCGGCGGAGCTGGCTCGCAAGTGCGACCAGGTGCTCGAGGCGGAGGGACAGCTGATCGCGCTCGCGGCGGCGACGGGCGGGCCGGTGCGGCTCGCGCAGCTGCCGGCCGCGGCCGCCACGTTCGTCGGCCGGGACACGCAGCGAAGCGAGCTGACCCAGATCCTCTCCAGCGCGGGCACACCCGGTGTGCCGCAGACCGTCGCGATCGACGGGCCGCCGGGCGCCGGCAAGACCGCGCTGGCGCTGCGGGTCGCGCACGCGGTGGTGGACCACTACTCCGACGGGCAGCTGTACGTCGACCTGCGTGGCTACTCGCCGGACGGCAGGCCGCGGATCGTCGACGAGGTGCTCGAGGAGTTCCTGACCGCGCTGGGCGTGCAGATCGACGTCATCCCGGCCGGGCTGGACGCACGCGCCAAGCTGTACCGCTCCGTGCTCGCCGACCGGCGCGTGCTGGTGGTGCTGGACAACGCGGCGGACTCCCAGCAGCTGGCGCCGCTCGTGCCGGCGTCGGCCGGCTGCGGGGTCGTGGTGACCAGCCGCAAGCGCATCACCGGCATCGAGCTGAACGGCGACAACCGGGTCACCCTCGGCCCGATGGCCGAGGAGGAGGCGGTCACCCTGCTGCGCAGGGTCATCGGCGCCGAGCGGGCCGCGGCGGAGCCGGAGGCCATCCGCGCGCTCGCGGGTCGCTGCGGGCACCTGCCGCTGGCGCTGCGGATCGCGGCCGAGCGGGTCGCGACGCACCCGCACCACTCGGTGAGCCTGCTGGTCGAGGAGCTGGCGACCGAGGACGAGCGGCTGGACGGCCTGTCCACGGACGGCGCGGTCGCGGTCAAGACGGTCTTCTCGTGGTCGTACCGGGACTTGTCGGCCGACGCGGCCCGCATGTTCCGGCTGATCGGCCTGCACACCGGCCCGCACTTCCGCACGGGTGCGGCCGCGGCGCTCGCCGACCAGCCGATGGCCCAGGCCAGGCGGATCCTGGACCGGTTGACGGCCGTGCACCTGCTGGAGGGCCTCGGCAACGACCGGTACCGCATGCACGACCTGTTACGGGTCTACGCGGCCGAGCAGGCGGCGGCGGAGGAGCCGGTCGCCGCGCGCACGCTTGCGCTGCGCCGCATGATCGACTGGTACATGCACAACGTCTACGCCGCCAACCACGCGCTGGCGCCGCAGCGGCACGACCCGGTGCTGGACAAGTCCGAGTTCGCCATCGACGTCGCCGACTTCGACTACGACTCGGCACTCGAGTGGTGCGAGATCGAGATGTCCAACATCGTGATGGCCACCCGGATCGCGCTCGAGCTCGGCGAGTTCGTCGTCTGTTGGAAACTCCCCGCCGGCTCGTTCAACTACCTGCACCTGCGCAAGCGCTGGAGCCTCTGGGTGGCCTCGCACGAGGTCGGCGTCGAGGGCGGGCGCGCGGCGAAGGACCCGTACGGCGAGTCGTGGGTGCTCAACAACCTCGCGATCGCCTACCGCGAGCTGCGCCGGGTCGACGAGGCCAAGCAGACCTTCGAGAAGGCGCTCGCGATCCGGATGGAGATCGGCGACAAGGTGGGCCAGGGCTGGACGCTGACCGGCGTCGGGTTCGTCGGCTTCGACCAGTCGCAGTTCGACGTCGCCGCGCAGCACTTCGCGCACGCGTTGGAGCTGTTCCGCGAGGTCGGTGACCGGCACGGCGAGGGCATCGCGCTGGCCAACCTGGGCGCCGCGCACAGCGCGCTGCACGAGTTCGACCGCGCGGTGCCCACCCTGGAGGAGGCCCTCGCCCTGTTCGAGGACCTGGAGGACCGCTACGGCGAGGGCTACACGCTCGTCAAGCTGGGCGACACCTACTCGGAGCTCAAGCGGCCGGCGGAAGCCCTGGACTTCTTCCAGCGCGCGCTGGAGCTCCGCCGGGAGGTCGGTGACCGCTGGGGCGAGGGCGAGACCCTGCACAAGAAGGGACTGCTGCTGGGTGACATCGGCCAGCACGAGCAGGCGGCCGAGTGCCTGCACGCGGCCGTGGCCATCTTCGACGAGCTGGGTGACCTCCGTGCGGCCGACCTGAAGGAGCTGCTGGCAGCGGTCAACTGACCTTGAGAGCCTCGTACATCTGCTCCAGGAACCGTGGCACGTCAACGGTTTCCGCCACCCTGACCGGCACCCGGCCGGCACCGGCGGTGCTGGTGATGTACGCGTCGCTGGCGATCGGGCGCTGGTCGGAAAGAACCTGACCACGGGTGTGGGTGCCGGTGAGCTCGACCGCGAGCGAGAGCTCCCGGTAGGTCGCGAGCTTCGGGTCGAGCATGATCGCCGCGGCGAGGGGGTCGTGCAGCGTGCAGCCCCGCGTGCCGAACATCTGCGAGTAGAAACCCGCGTAGTGCTCGAGCAGGCCGTTGGCGAACTCGGCCCGCGCGCCCGGCAGCGTGCGCACCGCCGTCAGCCATTCGTCGCCGGCCCGTGCCTGTTCCGTCGCGTCCAGCCCGACGAGCGTGAGGTCGCCGAAGCCCGCGCCGAGCACGAGGTCCGCTGCCTCGGGGTCGTGGAAGAAGTTGGCGTCCGCATACGGTGTGATATTTCCCGGCGCGGACACCGCCCCGCCCATGACCACGACCGAGCGGAGCAGCTTGGGTAAGTCCGGTTCGAGCAGCACCGCGAGGGCGATGTTGGTCAGCGGCCCGAGCGCGAGCAGCGTGAGCTCACCCGGCTCCGCGCGGGCCAGCCGGACGAGCTGCTCGGCGGCCGACTCCGACACCGGTTTGCCGCGCGGCGCGGCCCCTGCCCGGCCACCGAGGCCGTCGGCCCCGTGCACGAACTCGGCTGTCTGCAGCGGCTGGGCCAGCGGCCGGGCGGCCCCGACCGCGACCGGCGCGTCGATGCCCACGAGTTCGATCACCCGTAACGCGTTCTGTGCCGCTAACGGGGAAGGCACGTTGCCGTGCACGCTACCCACGGCAACGATCTCCGCGTCCTCCTGGGCCGCGAGGTACATGATCGCGAGGGCGTCGTCAACCCCCGGATCGGTGTCGAGAATGATGCGCACGCTGTGGCACTCAACCAGACAACCCGACCGGAAAGAAAGACCGGGGGTGAAGATCGGGTGCGACGATAGGGTCGCTATATGCGCGTGTGTGTTTTCTGCGGATCATCGCCAGGTAAGGGTCCGTCCTACCAGGACGCGGCCCGTGAGGTGGGCGCCGTCTTCGCCGAACGGGGCGTCGAGCTGGTCTATGGCGGCGCGAAGGCCGGCACCATGGGCGTGCTCGCCGACGCCGTGCTCGCCGCGGGCGGCCAGGCCCACGGGGTGATCCCGCAGGGGCTGGTCGACCGGGAGGTCGCCCATACCGGCCTCACGACCCTCAAAGTGGTCGCCGACCTGCACGAACGCAAGGCCGGGATGGCCCAGCTGGCCGACGCCTACCTGGTCCTGCCGGGCGGTGTCGGCACGCTCGAGGAGCTGTTCGAGGTGTGGAGCTGGGCGCTGCTGGGCCTGCACACCAAGCCGATCGCGCTGCTTGACGTGGACGGGTACTACCGGCCCATGTTGCGTTTTCTGGAGAACATGTCCGCCGAGGGCTTCCTGGCCGACGATTTTCGCGAGATGCTGATAGTGACCACCGATGTCGCGGAGGCGCTCCGACGGTTCGCCGACTATCAGCCGCCCCGGACAAAGTGGACATAATTCTCACGGCGTGTGATGACTGACCGCGAACCGTGACTCGCCCATTCGGTGTTTCCTCCAAGTGTCAACACCTCAACACTGTTCGTGGCCACCGTGGCTCTACATAGTGGGGCTGTATACGGCCGGTGAGGAGTGTTGACTGCGCGTCAATCGGGGACGAACCGGCCGGACACCTCATCCACGGGTGGACCGACAGGGGAGACCGCATGCCTACCGCAAAGGCGGGAGCCGGGCAGGGAGAGCAACCGGCACACGCCGACCAACACGAACACTCGCCGGAGATCATCGCGCCGAGGACGTCGGGGGACCGTCCGCTGCGCAGCGTCCCGGCCACTCGTCGCTGTGAGTCGTGTGGCCAGATGGTGATCGACCCGCCGACCGGGCTCATCGAGCGCTGGCACTGGGACGAGGCCGCGGCCGACGTCGTGGCCGTCGCCCGCAGCCGGGGTGACTCGATCGCGTTGATCATGATCGACCTCGACCGGTTCAAGGAGGTCAACGACAGCTACGGGCACCTCGCCGGGGACGCGGTGCTGCGGTCGGTCGCCGACGTCATCCGCGACAAGACCCGCGAGGGCGACCTGGCCTGCCGCTACGGCGGCTCGGCCGGTGACGAGTTCCTGGTGCTGCTGCCCTCGACCGAGTTGGACGACGCGCTGGCGGTCGCGGAGCGGATCCGCGCCGGCATCACGAGCATGTCCGTGACGGCCAAGGTCACCCGCGAGCTGTCGGCGACCATCGAGGGCCAGACGGCCTCGATCGGGGTCGCCACGTACATCCTGGGTGACCTGGTGGAGCTGGACCTCGAGGACCTGATGCTGGACGCGGACGTCTCCCTGCGGGCGGCCAAGCGGCACGGCCGGGACCGGATCTGCGTGGCCAACATGGACGTCACGGGCAACCGGGCGTCGAGCAGCCAGGCCGGTCGCCGGTTGACCACCTGGTCTCGGTTCCGTCGCCTACGGTCCGTGTAAGGGCACCCTGTAAGTTCTGATGGGTGCTCGTTGTCGGGTTTCCCACCGGTGCCTTCCAGGCCAACTGCTATCTCGTCGCGGCGGGTGAGGGCGAGCCGTGCGTGATCGTCGATCCCGGGCAGGACGCGGTCGAGCCGATCACCGAGGCGCTGCGCAAGTACCGGCTGTCCCCGGTGGCGGCACTGCTGACGCACGGCCATTTCGACCATGTCTTCTCGGTGACCCCGATCTGCGACGGCAACGACATCGCGGCGTGGATCCACCCGGACGACCGGGAGATGCTGAACGACCCCATGAAGGGGATCAGCCAGCAGGGCCTGTCCTTCTTCGGCGGCCGTATCGAGATGCGGGAGCCCGCGGAGGTGCGTGAGCTGACCGACGGCCTGGCACTGGACCTGGCCGGCCTTTCGCTGACCGTGGACCACACACCGGGCCACACGCGTGGCTCCGTCGTGTTCCACTCGGCGCTGGCGGAGGGCGGCCGGGTCATGTTCGCCGGCGACACGCTTTTCGCCGGTTCGATCGGCCGGACCGACCTGCCGGGCGGTGACATGCGCACGATGACCGAGACGCTGCGCACCAAGATCCTCCCGCTGCCCGACGAGACGGTGGTGCTGCCCGGGCACGGCGACAGCACGACCATCGGCCGGGAACGCACGACGAACCCGTTCCTCCTGGAGCTGGACCCCAGCGCGCCGGGTCCGGCCAGGGGAATGTGACGTGGCGGAGGAGCCGGAGCGGATCCCGCTCAACCTGACGGAACTGGCGAGCGCCCGGCGGCGCGGCTGCGTGGCACTGGTCGGCGCGGTCGTGCTGGGCGCGGCGCTGGGTGGCATCGTGGCGTTGTTCGCCGGCCAGACCCCCGCGTTGGTCACGGCCGGCGTCGTGATCGTGCTGCTGACGTTCGTGTCGTGGGTGTCCGGCCGCCGCAGGCTGTGGCTGGCTGGCAGCACCGTCGTGTCGAAGGCGCTGGGCCGCAAGTCGATCGACCTGCGCACGGTCGACAAGATCGAGCTGATGGTCACGGACATCCGCGGCACCAGGACGATCGGCCTGCTGCTGACCAAGAACCGCACGTCGATCAACATGGCGCTGGCGGTGTACTCGGGCGCGGGCGGCCGGGAGCTGGGCATCCTGGTGCTGCGCCGCGTGGCGGACGTGCTGGCGACCAGCGAGAACACGGGTGGGCTGGTGTTCTCGCAGCTACTCGTGGCTCAGCTGCGCGCGGAGGCCAAGGGGGACGTCGCGGCGGACCGGCCGCTGTACCGCCTGGCGTCGCTGGCGCCCGCCGGCAAACTGGCCCAACGCCTGAAGCCGGAGGCGATCACCCGCTTCGTGGCCAGCCTGGACTGACCTGACTACTCGAGCCTGACTACTCGAGCCTGACTACTCGAGGCGCCGCGTGCTCGGCCGCGGCCTGCGCACGGGGGTGCGGCTGCCCGGCGGATCCAGCGGTTCGTCGTGATCCCGTTCGGCGGCGCGGCGGCTGACCGAGGTCTCGCGGGCGCCGCTCTCACCCGGTGCGGCGGCCCGTTCCCGAGCGGCGGGCTTCTCCCGGTTCGCCGATGGTTCCCGGGTCGTCCGTTCCTGGTTCGTCCGTTCCTGGGTTGACCGTTCCTGGGTTGACCGTTCCCGCGCCGTCCGTTCCCGGGGCGGCTGCTTGTCCCGCGACACGGCCCGGTCCGGCTCGCCCGCCCGCCCGGCCGGGCGTCGTTTCGGCGGGGCTGCCACCTCTTCCGCCGCCGGCTTCTCCTGCGCGGCCACCGCGGCCGCGAGGGCCGTGGTCACCGGCACCGCGGCCACGATCCCGATGCTGCCGACCAGCGTCCGCACGATCTCCTGCGCGATCGACTGCGAGGTCAGGATGTTGCCGATCCCCACGCCGGAGATCGACGAGTACAGCAGCAGCGGCAACGCGGCACCCGCGTACGCCATCACCAGCGTGTTCACCGCCGAGGCCACGTGGTCCCGGCCGATCCGCAGGCCCGCCAGGTAGAGCTGCCGCCGCGTCAGCGAGGAGTTCGCCGCACGCAGCTCCCACACGGCGCTCGTCTGCGTCACGGTCACGTCGTCCAACACGCCGAGCGCGCCGATCACGACGCCGGCGAGCAGCAGTCCCCGCGTGTCGATCGGCTTGTTCAGCAGGCCGACCAGCGTCGCCGTGTCCTCGTCCAGGCCGGTGAGCTTCCCGAACGCCGCCCACAGCGCGCCGAGCACGCCGATCAGCGTCAGGCTCATCATCGTCCCGAGCACGGCCGTGGACGTGCGCGCGGTCAGCCCGTGCGTCAGGTACAGGACCACGAACATGATCACGCCGGCGCCGACGATGCCCACCAGCAGCGGGCTCTCCCCGGCCAGGATCGCGGGCAGGACGAAGAACACCAGCACCACGAAGCTGATCACCAGCGCGACGAGGGCCTTCACGCCCTGCCAGCGGCCGAGCGCCAGCACGACGATCGCGAACAGTCCTGCCAGGAGGGCGAGCGGGATGCTCCGCTGGAAGTCCACCAGCTGGTAGGACTGGCCGTCCGCGGGGTTGCCGCCGCCGTACGCGAGCACCACCTTGTCGTCCACGGCGAACCGCGGCGTGGACGGTTCGAGCGGCACGATCGTGCGGATCTCCCGGTTGGCCGCCGCGCCGTCGGTCATGCGGACCGTGACGACCAGGCACTTCCCGGCGCCGTTCTGGCCGCCGACCTGCACGTCGCCGTTGCACGCCCCGGTACCGGCGGACGTCACGACCCCGTCGACCGGAGTGCCGGCGCCGGCGTGGACCTTGGGACCGTCGCCGAAGGGGTACAGCAGCACCACACCCACGACGGCGGCCAGCGCGAAGGGGACCAGCAGGGCCGCGATGATCGTCCGCACGCGCTGCGAGGCCGGCTCGGCGGGCGTGTGTCCGTGCCCATGGCCATGCCCGGCCGGGAGATCCACCTCGGCACGCGACGCGGTCTCGCGCCGCGCCGGGTCACGCCGGTCGCGGTCGGCCGCGTCGCGTCGATCCGCGTCCCGCCGGTCGCGGTCGGCCGAGTCGCGGTCGGCCGAGTCGCGATCGGCCGGGTCGCGCCGGTCCGGCGAGCGTCGCCCGTTCTCGCGGCGGTCCGGATCGTGCCCACCCCGGTCGGTGATCCGGGGTATGGGTTCGGTCTCGCCGTCGTACACCCGCGCAGTCTCTCAGGCTGTCAACGGTTCACTGAAACGGAAGTGACGCGAGAGCAGGTCGTCGCACACCCCGACCGCCGCCGCCAGCCGCTCCTCCCGCGAACCCGTGACCTTCACCCACGGCACGCCACGCTCCGCCAGCAGCTCCTCGAACCGCCCGGTCATCCACTCCCGCCGGTGCTCGCCGTCCCGCCACCCGTCCTGCTCGAACGGCACCCCCACATGGTCGGTGAGCAGGTAGGACGCGGGACGCCGGTCGGTGCCGAAGGCACGGGACACCCCTAGGTACCGCTCACACCACACCGTCGCCGCCCACGCGTCGTTGTCGCACACGAGGATCGGCCCGCCCCGGCGTGCGGCCTCGTCCTCCCGCGCGGCCTGCGTGCCGGCGACGTCGGCGAAGTCCCCGACCGTCCAGACCAGGTCGTCGAGCGCCGGGGGAGTGCCGCCGGCCAGCGCGGTCGCGGCGGCGAGCTTGTCCTCGGTGTGGCGTCGCCCCTCCTCGGCCACCCACTCGGTCCGGTAGTGCGCCGCGAGCGCACGGCTCAACGTCGTGGTCCCGGTCGACTCGGCGCCGACCACGACCACCCGTGCGCACAGCCCGGCCCGGGTGGCCGGCGCGAGCTGGTCCCAGTGGGTGGGGGTGTCGGCCCGCACGGCGGTCCCGGACACCGGCAGCACGGTCCGGTCGGGGTCCACGGCCACATGCTTCGTGCCCAGCCGGCTCGCCAGCTCGGCGCCGTAGTCCTCGCTGGAGAACACCGCGTCGACCGCGGCCTGGCGCGGGTCGCCGTCGGCGATGGCCCGGCGGCTCAGCACGGACCGCACCACGCCGAGGTGCAGTTCCCAGGTCGCGTCGTCGTGGAAGTCGATCGGGTGGTCGTCGACGTCGCCGACGATCGCGACGCCGGCGTCGGCGGCGTGCTCCTCGGCGAGCCAGCGCACCCGGTCGGCCAGCGGGACCGACTCGACCGACGCGGCGAGCACCGCGACCGTGGTCCGCCGCGAGCGGGCCGCCGCGGCCCGGACCAGGCGGTGGTGGCCGGCGTGCGGCGGGTAGAACTTCCCCAACACGAGGGCGTGGCTGAACATGCCCGGCATCGTGCCGTAGGCCAGCCCGGCGACGGTGGCCGGCCCGAAACCTTTCGGAAAACGCTTACCTGGCGGGGTCTTGGCTTCTGTCACATTCCCGTTACCCTGGGTAGGTCAGATGATTGGCCACACATTCAGGGAGGTCGCATGGACGCCGTAGAGCTGGAGGTCTGGACCACTCCGGACTTCGTCGAGTACGAGACCCCGATGGAGGTCACCGCCTACGCCATGCGTATGGAGGACTGACCACGTACCTGCCGGCGCGGCCCCGCGAGAGAGTCGCGCCGGCAGCCGCCATCGGAGGTGTCCCCGCCGTGATCCGTACCGCCGACGAGTTCGTCGCCGAGCTCCGCGGCCTGTCCCACCGCTACTGGGGTACCCACCCGTTCCACCAGCGCATGCACGCGGGCGAGCTGACCCGCCGCGAGCTGCGGACCTGGGCCGCCAACCGCTGGTACTACCAGTGCATGCTGCCGCGCAAGGACGCGGCGATCATCAGCAACTGCCCGGTCCCGGAGATCCGGCGCGCCTGGCTCGACCGCGTCGTCTACCACGACGGACGCGTCGACGGCGACGCCGAGAGCGGCCGCGAGCGCTGGCTGCGCCTGTGCGAGGCGGTCGGCCTCACCCGCGAGGAGGTGGTCGACGAGCGGCACGTCGTGCCCGGCGTGCGGTTCGCCGTCGACGCGTACGTGACGTTCGCGCACACCCGGCCGTGGCTGGAGGCCGTCGCGTCCGGGCTCACCGAGATGTTCTCCGGGCACCTCATGCAGCGCCGCGTCGCCGACATGCTGGCCTCCTACGACTGGATCCACCGTGACGACCTGGCGTACTTCACCAACCGCATCGAGGCGGTGTCCGGCGAGGGAAAGTCCACTTTGGACATCGTGGTGCGGTACAGCGTGACGGCCGAGCAGCAGGACGCCGCGGTCGCCGCGCTGTCGTTCAAGTGCGACGTGCTCCGGGCCATGCTGGACGCGATCGAGCGAGCCGCTGATGTCGAGGAAACCTAAGCTGCGCAAGGGAGTCCGGCTCACCTTCGACAGGACCAGGGACACCCACGTGCTGCTGTACCCGGAAGGTGTGCTGGTGCCCAACGCGACCGCCGCGGCCGTGCTGTCCCTGTGCGACGGCGAGTCCACGGTGGACGAGATCGCGGCCGCGCTCGGCGACCGGTATCGCGGCGTGCGGGCGCAGGACGTGACGGACGTGTTGGCGCGACTGGAAAGCAGGAGGGTCGTGGAATGGACGTAGCACCTCCGCTCGGCATGCTGGCCGAGCTGACCCACCGCTGCCCGCTGCACTGCCCGTACTGCTCGAACCCGATCGAGCTGGTCGGCCGCCGCGACGAGCTGACGACCGCCCAGTGGCTCGACGTGCTCGACGCGGCGCGGGACATCGGCGTGCTGCAGGTGCACCTGTCCGGAGGCGAGCCGCTGGCCCGGCCGGACCTGCCCGCGCTCGTGTCGCGGGCGTCGGAGCTGGGCTGCTACGTCAACCTCGTGACCAGCGGCCTCGGCCTCACCGCCGAACGGCTCGACGACCTCGTCGACCGCGGCCTCGCCCACGTGCAGCTGTCGGTGCAGGGCCCGGACGCCGCCCATGCCGACCGAATCGCCGGCGCGCGGGCCCACTCGCGCAAGCTCGACGTGGCCGCGCTGATCAAGGACCGCGACCTGCCGCTGACTGTGAACGTGGTGCTGCACAGGGCGAACCACGATGTCGCCGCGCTCATCGCACTGGCCGAGCGGATGGGTGCCGACCGCCTCGAACTGGCGAACACCCAGTACTACGGCTGGGCGCTGCGCAACCGCGAGGCGCTCATGCCGACCCCGGCGCAGCTCGCCGCCGCGGCGCCGGTCGTGCGGGCCGCGATCGACCGGCTGCGCGGCACGATGGAGATCGTGTACGTGGTCGCGGACTACTACGAGCCGTTCCCGAAACCGTGCATGTACGGCTGGGGCGCGCGGCAGCTGACCGTCGCGCCGAACGGCGACGTGCTGCCGTGCCCGGCCGCGTCGGTGATCACCACGCTGCCGGTCGAGAACGTGCTTTCCCGGCCGCTGCGCGAGATCTGGTACGACTCGACGTCGTTCAACGCCTACCGCGGCGAGGAGTGGATGAGCGAGCCCTGCCGCACCTGTGACCGCCGCGCGGTCGACTTCGGCGGCTGCCGCTGCCAGGCGTTCCAACTGCTGGGCGACGCGGCGGCCACCGATCCGGTGTGCTCGCGCTCGCCGAACCGGGGCGTGGTCGACCTGCTGCTCGAGGCGCCGCCGGCCGCCGAGTTCGTGATGCGTGGCCCGGTGGTGGCACGGTGAGGGTGGTGGCGCGGTGAGGGTGGTGCTGCTCGGCACGGCGGCCGGCGGTGGGTTCCCGCAGTGGAACTGCGCGTGCGCGCTGTGCTCGGCCTGCCGTGCCGGCGACCCGTTCGTGGTACCCCGGACTCAGGACTGCCTCGCGGTCAGCGCCGACGGCGCCGAGTGGTACCTGGTCAACGCGTCGCCGGACCTCCGCGCACAGCTGCTGGCCACGCCGGCACTGGCCGCCGGTCCCGGACCACGAGACACCCCGTTGCGCGGCGCGCTGCTGACCGACGGCGAGCTCGACCACACGCTGGGCCTGATGCTGCTGCGTGAGAGCGGCGGGCTACGGGTGTTCGCGCCGCCCGCGGTGCTGTCCGCGCTCGGCGAACGGTTCCCGATCCGCGGCGCGGTCGCCCGGTACGGGACGTGGACCTGGGAGTCCGCGGTGGACGTCCCGGGCATGACGGTGTCGTCGTTCGCCGTGAGCGACAAGCGGCCCAAGTACGCGCAGGACTCGGCGGCGCCCGGCCCCTGGGTGGTGGCCTACCGGATCACCGACCCGGCGACCGGCGGTTCGCTCGTCTACGCGCCGTGCCTGCGCGAGTGGCCGGCGGGCTTCGACGAGTTCGTCGCCGGCGCCGGTGTCGTGCTCCTGGACGGCACGTTCTACTCGGCCCGCGAGATGACGGGCACGGGGACGAGCACGTCGGCACAGCTCGCGATGGGCCACGTGCCGATCGAGGACAGCCTGAAGCGAGTCCGTGACCACGGTGGGGTCCGCTGGTGCTACACGCACCTCAACAACACCAACCCCGTGCTGGACACCCGATCCGCGGAGTTCGCGGCCGTACGGGAGGCGGGCGTCGAGGTACCACCGGACGGCACGGAGTTCATGGTCTGACCGCGAGTTACGATCGAAGCCGTGACGGAGAAGGTCGTTTTGCTCGACGAGCAGGGCCGGGGTATCGGCGTTACCGACAAGGAGACCGTGCACCACCACGACACGCCACTGCATCTCGCGTTCTCGTGCTACGTGTTCAACACCCGCGGTGAGCTGCTGGTGACCCGGCGGGCCAGGGCGAAGAAGACGTGGCCGGGCGTGGTGACCAACAGTTGCTGCGGTCACCCGGCGCCGTCCGAGTCGTTCGTGGACGCCGTTGTCCGCCGCCTCTCCGACGAGCTGGGCCTGCCGGCGCCGCGGGTGGAGCTGCTGCTGCCGCGGTTCCGCTACCGCGCGGTGATGGCCAACGGCATCGTCGAGAACGAGCTGTGCCCGGTGTTCCGCGCGGTGACCGACGCCTCGCCGGTGATCTCACCGCTCGAGGTCGACGAGTACGGGTGGATGTCGTGGCCGCTGTTCGTGAGCCTGGTGTCCGGCGGGGAGCTCGACGTGTCGCCGTGGTGCCGTGAGCAGGTGGCTCAACTGGTGGCGCTCGGTTCGGACCCGCTGACCTGGCCGGTGGCGGACGAGGCAGGGTTGCCGGCCGCGGCGCGGGTGTAGTCGGCCTGCCAGTTGCGCAGGCCGTAGACGCAGAGGGCGAGAAAACCGGTGTAGAGCGCGGCCGTGAGCCAGAGGTCCTTGTAGGCGTAGAGCGGCACGTAGATCAGGTCGGCGGCGATCCAGAGCCACCAGGACTCGAGCTTCTTGCGTGTCTGGCCCCAGGTGGCGAGCAGGGACAGGACGGTCGTGGCCGCGTCGGGCAGTGGCGCGGTCGAGTCGGTCATCATGTCCAGGTAGGCGAGCAGCCCGGTGGTGCCCAGCACGCCGATGACGGCGAGCAGGAGCCACTGGAGCTCGGTCGTCCGCGTGACCGCCAGGGTGGTGTGCTCGGCGCCGCCCCGCAGCCAGGCCCACCAGCCGTAGGCGGCCAGCGCGAGGTAGACGAGCTGCAGGGCGGAGTCGGCGTAGATCCCCGAGGTCCAGAACAGGACCAGGAACGCGATGTTGTTGGCGATCCCGACGGGCCAGTTCCACACGTTCTGAATGGCGACGAGCCACACGCACAAGGCGCCGGACACGAACCCGAGAATCTCGACGAGGTCCACGAGCACTCCTATTTAGGATTGACTTATATAAGCAACACTGGATACTGTGCTGGTCCCACACCCAATGAGACCAGAGGAGTCCATCCATGATCGATGTCGCCCAGCAGCTCAACGCGGTGAGCCGCCAGGTGGGCACGCGCGTGTTCGGCCCGGGGGAGGCCCGCCTGGTGACGGTGACCCAGACGTACACGGCGGACCCGGACGACGTGTGGGACGCGTGCACCAACCCGGAACGCATCCCGCGCTGGTTCCTTCCGGTGACGGGCGAGCTGAGGCTGGGCGGCCGGTACCAGTTGGAGGGCAACGCCGGCGGCACCATCGAGCGGTGCGACCCGCCGAAGAGCTTCTTCGTGACCTGGGAGTACGGCGGCCAGGTCAGCTGGCTGGAGACCCGCGTGGTGCCGGAAGCGGAGGGACGGACCCGCCTGGAGCTGGAACACACGGCCCACGTCGACGAGGACCTGTGGGCCCAGTTCGGCCCCGGCGCGGTCGGCATCGGCTGGGACATGGCACTTCTCGGTATGGCGCAGTACCTGTCCGACGAGGAGTCGGCGGTCACCCCGGAAACGGCCGCGGCATGGCACGTCAGTCCGGCGGGCATCGAGTTCATGTCACGAAGCTCCGACCTCTGGTACGCGGCGGACGTGGCGGCGGGCCGCGACGAGCGTTCGGCCAGGGCCGCCGCCGACCGCGTGAAGGCGGCCTACACCACCCCGCCCGAGCCGGCTGCCGCCGCGGAGACGGCCGGGAACTGAACCCGGCCCCGCCCGCTCGCTCCGTCCAGGGTGGGCGGTGACCGAAGTGTGCCAGGTCGATCATGGCAACAGTCGTCGTTGCGCCAACTCGGTCGTGTTGTTCCTGGTGGCGGCGCCGTCCACGGCCCTGGTGCGCATGAATTGACAAAAGATCGAACACATGTTCGACTGTGTTCGTGAGATGGGACAGCCAGCGGATAGGCTCCGAAAGCGACCCGGACGGCCAGCAGACCCTGCCCGGCCTACCCGGGCTGATGCGCAGTGTCCGCACCCCGGAGTTCGCCAACACGGTGTTCCACGAGGTGCGGGCCAAGTCCGTGCTGAACCGCGTGCCAGGGCAGTCGCGGCTGCCGTTCCAGTGGACCGTCAACCCGTACCGGGGATGCAGCCACGGTTGCCGGTACTGCCTGGCCGGCGACACGCCGGTCCTGATGGCCGACGGCCGGGCGAAGCCGATCGCCGACCTGCGGGTGGGGGACCGGATCTACGGCACGGAGCTGACCGGCGGCCGACGCCGGTACGTCACGACGCGGGTGCTCGCGCACTGGACGACGGTCAAACCGGCCTACCGCCTGACGTTGCGGGACGGCACCCAGCTCATCGCCAGCGGCGAGCACCGCTTCCTCACCGACCAGGGGTGGCGACACGTCGCCGGCGGCGCGTGCGGGGACCGGCGACAGGTCATCCAACCGGGTGACCGACTCGTGGGCACCGGCCGTTTCGCGCTCGCGCCGAAGGGCGGCGTCGAGTACCGCTGCGGCTATCTGGCCGGTGTCGCCGCGGGGTACGGGGATCCGGTCGACCCGCGGGTGCTCGCCAGGGCGCGGGAGTACCTGAACGGGGACGACGCGATCAGCCTGCCGATCGAGCATCCCGCCGTGCCGAGCGAGGAGTGGCACAAGGGTTTCCTGGCCGGTGTGTTCGATGTGGACGGTGACTTCGCGCACGGGCGCATGCGGGTGGGCCGCACCGGCAGGACGGCACTGCCGGTCGTTGCGGAGGCGTTGCGCCGTCACGGGTTCGAGTACGTGCTGGAGGACGTCGGCGGCCGCAGCGGCCTGTACCGGATGCGCGTGGCCGGCACGCTCGCCGAGCACCTGCGGTTCCTGCACACCACCGACCCGGCGCACACGACCACGGGCGAGCTGACCGGCACCGTCCTGCGTTCCGGCACGCGGCTGACGGTGGCCACGATCGAGCCGCTGGACCTGGACCTCACGCTGTACGACATCACCACGGGCACCGGCGACTTCATCGCGAACGGCGTGGTCAGCCACAACTGCTTCGCCCGGCAGAGCCACACATACCTGGACATGGACGCGGGCAACGACTTCGACTCCCAGATCGTCGTCAAGGTCAACGCGCCCGAGGTACTGGCCGGCCAGCTACGAGCACCCCGCTGGACCCACGAACCCGTCGCGATGGGCACCAACACCGACCCGTACCAGCGTGCCGAGGGCCGGTACCGGCTGATGCCGGGGATCATCCGCGCGCTGGCGGACAGTGGGACGCCGTTGAGCATCCTCACGAAGGGCACGGTGCTGTCGCGGGACCTGCCGCTGCTTTCCGCGGTCAGCAAGGACGTGCCGGTGGGGCTCGGCGTGTCGATCGCGTTGGTGGACCGGGAGTTGCAGCGCAGCCTGGAACCCGGCACGGCCAGCCCGCAGGCGCGCCTGGACCTGGTGCGCAAGGCCGTGGCGGCGGGGTTGCCGTGCGGGGTATTCGTCGCCCCGGTACTGCCGCACCTGACCGACTCGGTGGAACAGCTTGACGCGCTGCTGGCGGCGATCGCCGACACGGGCGCGACCGGCGTCACGGTGCTGCCGCTGCACCTGCGCAAGGGCGCACGCGAGTGGTTCGCCGCGTGGTTGGCACGTGAGCACCCGCACCTGGTGCCGGCCTACCGCCGCATCTACGCGAAGGGCGCCAACGCGGACGTCGGTTACCGCCGCTGGCTCGGCACCCGCGTCGGCCCGCTGTTACGCAGGCACGGCCTGGACAAGAAGGCCGACCGCGAGGCGAACCCCGCCGAACCACACTGGCCGGAAGGCAGCCTGACCGAAGGCACCCGCAAGGACGAACCCGTTGTACAGGAACAGCTAGCACTCCTGTGAGTGTCGACCACACCCCACGAACCCCCGCAAAGCGAACCGAACCAAACCAGCACCATGAGCGGCCACTGAGCAGCGCAGGACCGCGGACACCAGAATCGCCAGACGAAACCAACCAGCACCGTGAGTGGCCGCCGGCGTCTGGACTGGGTGAGCAGCGGAGGCGACGGGAGCGGAGCGACCCTCGCTGAGCAGCGCAGGGAGGGAAGATGTCGGGTCGAGGTCGCGAACCGCCGAGCGGAGCGAGGCCATCAAACACCATGCGAGGGCAGGCGCCTGCCCTCGCACAGTGTCGGTCACGCCGCTGCGAGGCTTACCCGCCGCCGCTGCTCGTCGATCTCGACGACCCGCACGGCGACCACCGCACCGACCTTGGGCTCGACCGTCATCGCGGAGGCCGGCAGTAGGCCGGGGATCCCGGGTTCGATGGTCACGAGCGCGCCGAAGGGCACCAGCTGGTCGATGGTGGCTTCGAAGGCGCGCCCACGAACGTCGGCAAGGAACTCCTGCCACGCCTCACTGGACACAGTGGACTGGGACATGTACTTCACCTCCTTCCGCTGTCCCCGAGGGAATCGCGATACAGGAGGCGGTGGCGGGCCTCTGGCCCGCCGGAGGTTCACGGAGCGGCCGGGAGGCCTCTCCGGTAGCGGCCATTGGCCGACCCGGCAGTCACACGGTAGAAGCTAGCAGGACAGCACGCGGCCGGTCCAACGTCCTGTTGGGACAGGCCGCGCACCCGGACTACCCGCGGTCGCGCGGCCAGTCCCAGCGCACGCAGAACGTGCCGGGTCCGAAGTCGAGTGCCACCGCGTGGGCCTGCCCGTTGGGCGTGACCTCGACCTTGCGGCGCGTGGTGGTCTGCTCCTCCGGGTTCACCGTGTACAGCTCGCAGTACGCCGGCAGCGCGTCCGTGTCGAACTGCAGCTCCAGCACGAACTCCCGCACCGGCGTCGTGAACCGGCGGCAGTAGCTGTCGTCGCCGCGGGAGTAGGGCGGGCCGGGGAAGTTGAGCGCGTAGTCGACGATCGCGGTCTCACCGCGGACCAGCGGCGTGTCCAGGATGATCTCGGCGACGATGATGCCGACGTCCTCGTCGCGGGCGACCCGGCCGATCTTGCACGACTGCAGCGAGACGACGTCGGGGAACGGGCGGCCGGGCCGTTCGAGGTCGTAGACCATCACGGTGCGGTCCATGCCGTCGCGCTCGGCACGCAGCACCTGCCGCACGGCGATGCGCCGCTCGCCGCGGTCGGCCGCGATGTCCATCC
The DNA here is from genome assembly GCF_035634895.1 of Actinophytocola sp. Classification (GTDB taxonomy): domain Bacteria; phylum Actinomycetota; class Actinomycetes; order Mycobacteriales; family Pseudonocardiaceae; genus Actinophytocola. The sequence goes on from NZ_DASQCC010000011.1 coordinate 31,892, forward strand.
GATCGTGTTGCGACAGCTTGGTCAGGGCCGTCTCGGTGGTGAAGTCGATCTGCTTGAGCAACTTCGACACCGGCTCACTGGCCGGGAAGAGCGAAGGAATCGGCACCCGCGACGACTCGCGCTGCACCCGCCCGCGCGGCCGTGGCGGCCCGAGTAACGCGATCAGCGACCCCGGCGCGACGCCGAGCACCGACTCGAGATGCCCCAGCGCGGCAAGTGACTCGGCCCGCTCGGGCCTGCGCCGGCCGGACTGCCAGTAGCTCAGCGCCGTGACGCTGACCGACACGCCGCGGGCCCGTAACCGGTACTGGATCCGGTCCAGGCTCAGCCCACTGGCCTGGATGGCCGTGCGCAGCGCGGTCGGGAACGCGTCCGCGGCGAGGTTGTCCACAGGGTGCGGGAGCGTGCGCCTGACGTCGCCGGCTCGATGCAGCTCCCTGACCGGTTCGCGCGTCGCGCCGCCACCCATCGTGGTCTCCTCGCGTTCTCCCCAGCTGCCTTACCTACCATCAGGTAACCAACACCCTACGGGGTAACGTCCTGCCTAGGTAGCTATGACGTTAAATCCGACACCGGAGAGCTTGCGGTAGCGAATCCACGCCTGCGTGACCACGACGGCGCGCACGGTGACCGCGGAGTCGGAAACCTGCTGGACGGAACGGGTGGGCCGTTGGCTAGCCTTTACCACCATCTACCCGCCAACAGGAAGAGCACACCGTGATCCGCACGCACGAGGCCGGGACGCTTCGCGCCGCAAACGCCGGAGAGTCCGTCACGCTGAGCGGCTGGGTGGCCCGCCGGCGCGATCACGGTGGGGTCATCTTCGTCGATCTCCGTGACGCGTCGGGTGTCGTGCAGGTCGTGTTCCGCGAGGGTGAGATGGCCGAGCGCGCCCACGGGCTGCGCGCCGAGTACTGCGTCAAGGTCACCGGCGAGGTCGGGAAGCGCCCCGAGGGCAACGAGAACCCCGAGATCGCGACCGGCGCGATCGAGGTGCTGGTCACGGAGCTGGAGATCCTGAGCGAGGCCGCGCCCCTGCCCTTCCAGCTCGACGAGCACCTGACCGTCGGCGAGGACACCCGCCTGCGCCACCGCTACCTCGACCTGCGCCGGTCCGGCCCGGCTCGCGCCATGCGCATGCGCAGCGAGGCCAACCGCATCGCCCGTGACGTCCTCCACGGGGACGAGTTCGTCGAGGTCGAGACGCCCACGCTGACCCGCTCCACTCCGGAAGGCGCCCGTGACTTCCTCGTGCCCGCCCGCCTGCAGCCCGGTTCCTGGTACGCGCTCCCGCAGTCGCCGCAGCTGTTCAAGCAGTTGCTGATGGTCGGCGGCATCGAGCGGTATTACCAGATCGCCCGCTGCTACCGGGACGAGGACTTCCGCGCCGACCGCCAGCCGGAGTTCACCCAGCTCGACATCGAGATGAGCTTCGTCGAGCAGGACGACGTGATCGCGCTGGGGGAGAAGATCGTCGCCGCCCTGTGGCAGGAGCTGGCGGACTACGAGATCCCGCGGCCCATCCAGCGGATGACCTACGCCGACGCGATGGCCCGCTACGGCACGGACAAGCCCGACCTGCGGTTCGGCCTGGAGCTGACCGAGCTGACCGAGTACTTCAAGGACACGCCGTTCCGCGTGTTCAGGGCCCCGTACGTCGGCGCGGTCGTCATGCCGGGCGGCGCCGACCAGCCGCGGCGCCAGCTCGACGCGTGGCAGGAGTGGGCCAAGCAGCGGGGTGCCAAGGGCCTCGCGTACGTCCTCGTGGGCGCCGACGGCACGCTCGGCGGTCCGGTCGCCAAGAACCTGTCCGAGGCCGAGCGCGATGGCCTGGCCAAGGCCACCGGCGCCAACCCGGGCGACTGTGTCTTCTTCGCGGCCAACAACCCGGCCGAGGCCCGCGCGCTGCTCGGCGCGGCCCGGGTGGAGATCGGCAGGCGCCTCGAACTGATCGACGAGTCGGCCTGGTCGTTCGTGTGGGTCGTCGACTCGCCGATGTTCGAGGAGGCCGAGGCCGCCCGCAGCGCCGGTGACGTCGCCGTCGGCGCGGGCCGCTGGACGGCCGTGCACCACGCGTTCACCTCGCCGAACTCGGACTGGATCGACCGGTTCGACGCCGACCCGGGCAACGCGCTCGCCTACGCCTACGACATCGTCTGCAACGGCAACGAGATCGGCGGCGGCTCGATCCGTATCCACAGCGCGGACGTCCAGAAGCGGGTCTTCGAGGTCATGGGCATCTCCGCGGCGGAGGCCGAGGAGAAGTTCGGCTTCCTGCTGGAGGCGTTCAAGTACGGCCCGCCCCCGCACGGCGGCATCGCGTTCGGCTGGGACCGCATCGTCATGCTCCTGGCCGGCGAGGCGTCACTGCGGGACGTCATCGCCTTCCCGAAGACCGGCGGGGGGTTCGACCCGCTGACCTCCGCGCCGGCCCCGATCACCCCGGAGCAGCGCAAGGAGGCGGGCGTCGACGCGAAGCCGGCGCCGCCCAAGGCCTGACGGGTGCTGCACCTACGGGCGATCAGCCCGCCGGAGCACACCGACGACGTGGTCGCCGGGTTGCGGGCGCACCCCGGCGTCGCGCACATCGTGCTGCTGCCCGGCGCGGCCGTCGTGCCGGCGGGCGACGTGGTCGAGGCCGACATCGCACGCGAGGCGGCGGATGACGTCGTCGCCGTGCTGTGCGGGCTGGGCCTCGACCACACCGGCGGGATCACGCTGGAGCAGGTGGACACCGCGCTGTCCGACGCCGCGGACCGGGCGGAGGAGAACGCCCCTGGTGACGGCGCCGACGCCGTGGTGTGGGAGGAGCTGCTCGGGCGCTCCGGTGAGGAGTCCCGGCTCAACGCCACGTTCCTGGCCTTCCTGGCGATCGCGTGCCTGCTCGCGGCGGTCGGTGTGATCACGGACTCGCCGGTGACGATCGTGGGTGCCATGGTCGTCGGCCCGGAGTTCGGGCCGCTCGCGGCGATCGCGGTCGGGCTCGTCCGACGGCGCTGGGACCTGGTGCGCCGCGCGTCGGTCGTGCTGGCGGTCGGGTTCCCGCTCGCGATGTTGGTCACCGCGGGTGGTACCGCCCTGGGCAACTGGGCGGGACTGTTCGACGCGTCCGCCCTCATCGGACACCACCAGGTGGACTTCGTCTACGACGTCGGCCCGTGGTCGCTGATCGTGGCGCTGCTGGCCGGTGCGGCGGGGATGTTGTCGATGACCTCCGCGAAGTCCGCCGCCCTGGTCGGCGTGTTCATCTCGGTGACCACCGTCCCGGCGGCCGGTTACGCGAGCACGGCGGCCATCCTCGGTGACTGGGGCCGGGTGGCGGGGTCGATCGGGCAGCTCGTCGTCAACCTCGCCGGCATCGTGGTGGCCGCGACGGTGGTGCTCCTCATGCGACGTGCCACCTGGACGACCGTCGACTCTGGCCGTCCACTGTCCAACGGCTGACGGGTGTCGAAACGATCCTGTCATGAACCTGTTTTCGTTATTTATCCCGAAAACCGTGGCTACTTGATCGATGGACACGACTACGGTCGGTGCTACGAGCGGGAGTAGGGTCGGAGGAGATGAGTGTGGAAACCGCCGCTGACCCACCGACACTTGGTGGTGATGCGGATCCCGAAGTACTGGCGACCGTGGTCGCGGCCGAGGCGGTGCTCGGCCGCAGGTTCGGTGCTCGGATCAAACTGACGGACCCCGAGGACCTCGGCGGTTCCGAGCGGTCGTGCGTGGTGCGTGTACGGGTCGCGACCAGCCCGTTCTCGTTACCGCGCACGCTGGTGCTCAAGCGCTACCTCCAGCCCCTCGACGAGCACTGCGACAGCTTCGCGCGTGAGGCGGCCAGCTACCAGCTGTTCACCGCGCTCGCGTCCGAGGACCGGATGTGCCCGGAGCTGTTCGCGCACTACCCGGGCAGCCGGCTCGTCGTCCTGGAGGACCTGGGGCACGCGCCGACGCTGGCCGACAAGCTGCTCGGCACCGACGCGCGGGCCGCCGAACGGGCGCTGCTGTCCTACTCGCGCTCGCTGGGCCGCCTGCACGCCACGACCGCGGGCCGGGAGGCCGACTTCGACGCGTTGCAGCGGCGGCTGACCGTGCCCGACTTCAAGGACCCGCTCGCCACCGACGGCGCCACGGCGCTGAACGACCTGCCGGCACTGCTCGAGGCCGAGCTGGGCGTGCAGACCTCCGCGGCGGTGCTGGAGTGCGCGGCGCGGTCGCGCAAGCTCCTCGAGACCGGGCACCACCGGGCGTTCAGCCCGTCCGACTCGTGCCCGGACAACAACCTGATCACCAACCGGGGCGTGCGGTTCCTCGACCTCGAGGGCGGCTGCGTCCGCAACGCGATCTTCGACGCGGCGTACCTGCGGGTGCCGTTCCCGTCGTGCTGGTGCCCGTTCGGGCTGCCCAACGGCATGACCGACGCGATGCTCGCCGGCTGGCGGGCCGAGGTCAGGGCGGTGTGGCCGGACCTGGACGACGACGGCGTGCTGCTGCCGATGCTGCTCGACGCGCAGCTGTTCTGGGTGTGGCTGACGACCTGGCAGTTCTTCAGCAGGCCGGAGGCGGCGCAGACGCACTCGTCGCTGCTGTCGGACACCCCGCCGGAGACCCACGTACTGACCGACCGCTGGCGCCGCCTCGCCAACGACGCGCTCCTCGCCGGCGCGCAGGCAGTAGCCGAACACGCCGCCGCGGTCGGCGACCGGCTCCGCGTCCGCTGGTTCGACGACGACCCGGTGCTCGCCCTGTACCCGGCATTCCGCCGCTGACCCGCGCCACCGGAGCACCATCCAGTCTACGGTGCGTTTCATGGGATTCTCCGAGCGCTACCTGAGACCGGGCGGTGTGGTGCCGATTGGGGACTGGCGCGTCAAGCAGTACCTGGTGACGGTCACGTCCGCGGTGCTGGACGGCGCGATCGTCTTGGCGGCGACGGCGTACCTGCCGAAGCTGCTGCCGTCCTCCGCCGGTGCCGATGCCACGCCGCGAGTCGCGTTCTCCGTGCTGCACAAGGGCGTGGACGCGATCTGGCTGAACCTGTACGCGTGGGTGTACGGCGAGATCCTGCACTGCCGTGCCGCCAACGCGCCGCTGACGGCCGAGCCGGTGTTCACGCCGCTCACCGAGCCGCTGATCGGCTGTGTGTGGGAGCTGCCGGCGCTGGTGCACGAGCGGTCCGCGTGGGTTCGGCACGGCCTGCGACCGGACTCGCCCGCCGTCGACCCGTACCTGGCGGACTTCTTACCCGAGGGCCTCGTCGGTGGGCCGTGACTTCGGCGTTGAATGGCCTCGCTCCGCTCGGCGGTTCGTGGCCTTGATCCGGCGTCTTCCCTCCCTGCGCTGCTCGGCGAGGGTCGCTTCGCTCCCGGGCGCTTCCGCTGCTCGCTCAGTCCAGACGCCGGCGGCCACTCACGGCGTGAACACCGCGAGGGCCTCGGCGTCGGACGCGGGTTCGCGCAGGTAGAACCGGGTCCACTCGGCGACCTCCGGGAAGTCGCACTCGGCCTCGATCGCGTCGGCGGCGGACGCGCGGTCGAAGTGGGTGCGGCGTAGCTGGATCGCCGGGCCGTCCGAGCCGCCGAGCAGCGCCCAGTGTGCGCCGGTGGTGCCGTACGGCATGCCGACGCTGCCCGGGTTCACGATCGTGCGCCGGTCCGCGAGCCGGACGTACGGCATGTGGGTGTGCCCGCACACGATCGTGTCCGGCGCGCCGTCCAGTACCTCGGCCCACCGGCCGAGTGGGCTGTCGACGAGGACGAACTCCTCGTCGTCGCGTGGGGTCGCGTGACAGAACAGGACCTCGCCGAGGCCCCGCACGTGGAGCGTCGCCGTCTTCGGCAACCCGTCGAGAAGTTCGACGTGCTCGGTGCGCAGCTGGGTGCCGGCCCAGGCCGAGATCGGCTCGGGCACGGCGTTCCCGCGGGCGGCGGCCACCAGTTCGCGCTCGCAGTTGCCGCCCACCCAGACCGCCCGGTCACCCAGTGAGCCGAGCAGATCAAGAGTCCGCACGGGCTGTGGCCCGGCCGCGATGTCCCCGGTGAGCACGATCAGCTCGGCGGCCTGGACGTCCGGCTCGGCGAGTACGGCGGTGAGCGCGGGCAGCACACCGTGCACGTCGGAGAGCACGGCGACGCGGTCGGTCACCGGTCCGATCCCGCGGTCGCGCACGGCATCGTCAGCGTGGTCGGTCACCACGACAGCATCGTCAGGTGTCTCGCGTCTCCGCCAGCGCGTTCGCCACGGGCGCAGCATGATCTGCGGATCTTGCCCACCGGTCGTAGGTTGGGGGCGATGAAGGGAGATGCCATGGCAGACAAGGAGATGCCACAGGTCGAACCCACACCTTCAGCACGCGCCGCGACGACGGTCGTGACCTGCGAGGTGACGGACGTGCCGGTGATCGTGTCGGCCTACGACTGGGGGACGCTCGGCCACGTGGTCGACGTCGGCGGCGGCGACGGGACGCTGGTGATCGCCCTGCTGAACGAGTACGCGACGCTGCGCGGCACCGTCGTCGAGCTGCCGGAGCCGGCCGAGGCCGCGCGGAAACTGCTGGCGGCCGCCGGTGTGGCGGACCGCGGGCAGGCCGTGGCCGGCGACTTCTTCGGCCCACTGCCGACCGGCGCGGAGGGCTACCTGCTGTGCTCGGTGCTCCAACAGTGGAGCGACGAGGAGGCACGGACGATCCTGCGCAACTGCGCGACGGCCGCCGGCGAGGACGGCGCGGTGTTCGTGATCGAGAAGCTCGCGGATGCCCGGGCACTGGCCTCGGCCGACCGCCTCCGCACACGTGACGTCGGACAGCTGACCGTGCTCGCCGAGAACGCGGGCCTGGCGGTGTCGGCCGTGCACACGGCCGACGAGATCGCGATCCTCGAACTGTCCACGCCGTAGGTCGCGTCGCGTCGACGGCGGAGCTGAGCGGTGCGAGCCAGAACCGTGCCGTTCGTGCGCAAACGTACGTTCATTCCTTCTCGGCGAAGAGGATGCCGTCGGGAGCGAGGTCGCGCAGCTCGCGGAGGACGCTGTCGAGCAGGAGCCCCTTCTGCTCGGCGATCGAGAGTGGGGAACCGAACACGCGGGTCAGCCGCCCTGCGCGGCTCGCCAGCCGCGGGTCGGCGGTGAGCCCGGCCGTGGCCTCGTCGGTCAGGTCGAACGAGAGGTACCGGGCGGTCTCCTTCCGCCGGCCGCGCCACCGGTGCAGCGTCACGGAGGTGACCTCCGCCCAGTCCAGCCGCACGGACCGCGGCGCCAGGAACCCGCCCGCGCGGACCCACACGTGGTCACTGTCGGCGGCGAGCAGCGGTCCGAACCAGGCCTGCGCGCGGACCAGCTGCACCTCCAGCACCACCCCGGCCAGGCACAGCGACCCGACCACGAGCCACACCACCGACCCGGTCGTCGCGACGCCCACGCCGGCCAGCGCCGCCGTGAGCGCGAAGATCGCGATCGTGAGCGCGTGTTCGCGTACGGTCTGACCGGTTCGTACCGGTAGGACCAGCTTCGTGTCCTCGGGGAGGCGCGCCGTTCGCCGCACGTCAGGGAGGGTAAACCCCGGCGATACGATGGCCGGGACGAGCCAGCAGGAGTGTCGAGGAGTGTCGATGTCAACGCAGTCGTACCACCGCTACGTCGCGCTCGGCGACAGCCAGACGGAGGGCATCGGCGACGGTGACGACGTCAACGGCTACCGCGGCTTCGCCGACCGGCTCGCGGCGCGGCTGGCCGGGCTGAACCCCGAGCTGCTCTACGCCAACCTCGCCGTCCGCGGCAAGCTCGCCGGCGAGGTGCACGCCGAGCAGCTCGCGCCCGCGCTGGAGCTGCGTCCCGACCTCGCGACCGTGGTGGTCGGGCTGAACGACATCCTCCGCCCGCGCTTCGACCTCGACGCGACCGCCGGGCACATCGAGGCCATGTTCGCGTCGCTGACCAGGGCGGGTGCCACCGTCGGCACCATCGCGTTCCCGAACGTCGCCAAGATCGCCCCGCTGGCCCGCCCGCTGCTGCCCCGCGTCCTCACGCTGAACGCCCGTATCCGCGAGGCAGCCGCCCGCCACGGCGTCCGCGTGGTGGAGACGTTCGAGTTCGAGGTCACCACCGACGCCCGCACCTGGTCCGCCGACCGCCTCCACGCGAGCCCGGCGGGCCACCAGCGCATCGCCGACTCGATGGCGCACGCCCTCGAGCTCCCCGGGGCGGACGACTCCTGGACCCACCCGCTCCCGGCCCTGCCCCTCCCACCTCGCCTGACCGCGATCCGCACGGAGCTGCAGTGGCTGAGCGGCTTCCTGGGCCCGTGGCTCGGCCGCCGCCTCCGCGGCATCTCCTCCGGCACCGGCCGCACCGCGAAACGCCCCGAGCTGACCAGGTTCCTGCTCAACGGCTGACTGGCCCGCAGGAACAACGCCGACCTCCATCCACCGCGAGCGGCGGTCAACACCCGCGGGTCGGC